>NZ_CP104854.1:705000-1305000 GCF_050916235.1 Maridesulfovibrio sp. FT414 | reverse complement strand
TGTGATCATGAATTGCAGGGCGGAGTTTATTCATTTTTGGACGGTAAGCGTATTTTAGGACGTAAAGGTCATGAGGTGGCTGAACTGCTTGATTTCATAAATGAGTTAAAGGTTCACTCAGCAGGGAATGGTGCGTTGGATGTCGGCCTTGCTGCAGAGGCTTGCCTCTCCCCGTCTGATCTGGTCGGGAATATTCTACAGAGGAAGGAAAAACTGGACCGTCTTCCGAATTCGGATGAGCTTTTTGCGGAAATGCACAAATTTCTAGACGGTCGATTTTCTGTTGACTTTGGGGAAAGCTTCAAGGCTGCAAAAGAGACCTTTTTGGGCGAAAGGTGGGATGAAAAGCTGCCCCATGAAAAACGCACTTTGAGTCCTTCTGATTTCGGATTTCATAACGTACTTGAGAGAGATGACGGTAGACTTGTTTTCCTCGATTTTGAATATTTCGGCTGGGATGACCCGGTTAAGGCCACCTCGGATTTTCTACTCCACCCTGCCATGACTCTCAGTGATAATGAAGTGCGCGAGTTTTACGAAGGAATGAAGAAAATTTTTGCCACTGATGAGGATTTTGAAGAACGCTTCAAGGTTTTTCTGCCTTTGTTCCGGCTGAAGTGGTGTCTGATTCTTCTTAATGAATTTTTCAACGATGCCCTGAACAGGCGTCGTTTTGCTTCAGGCTCTGAAGAAACGGATCAGGATATGAGACGACGGCAACTTACCAAGGCACAAAGGTTTCTCAGCAAAGACAAGGAAATATTCGGTGTGCTGTTCCCTGAGGAACGGGTGGGTCGAGTCACTAGAAAAATAAATATGGCTCAGTAAGCTGGGCAGGAGGCCGACTTTGGATCAGAGGTCAAAGTTACTCAGAAAGAGAATTGTAGATGTTCTGTACAATGCGGGACGCGGGCATATCGGGCCGTCCATGTCGCTGGTGGAGACCTTGCGTGTCCTTTATGACTCGGTACTAAAATATGATCCTTACAATCCGGCCATGGAGGAACGTGATCGTTTTATTCTCAGCAAGGGGCATGGTTGCCTCGCTCTTTATGTAATGCTTGAGGACAAAGGCTTTATCTCGGACAAGGATTTGTTCAGTTTTTGTTGTTATGATGGACTGGTCGGTGGGCATCCAACTGCCAAAACTCCTGGCGTGGAATTTGCGACAGGCAGCCTTGGACACGGGTTGTCATTTGCGGTTGGATCCGCTGCAGCACTGAGGGTTAACAAGTCTTCAAGCAGGGTTTTTGCTGTTCTTGGTGATGGAGAATGCGGGGAGGGCTCCGTTTGGGAGGCTGCTATGAGTGCTTCCAAGCAGAAACTTGATTCGCTTACTGCCATTGTCGATTATAACAAACTGCAGTCTTACGGTTGCACAGAACTTGTTTCTGGGCTGGAACCATTTGCCGATAAGTGGAAAAGCTTTGGTTTCGCGGTTCGTGAAGTGGATGGTCACAGTGTGTCGGAGTTGGAAGAAGCCTTTTCCTCCTTACCGTTTGAAATAGGTAAACCGTCTGCGATTATCAGCCATACGGTCAAAGGGAAAGGGATTCCTTTCGCCGAAGGTAATCCTTCGTGGCATCATAAGACCAAGATGTCGGTAGAAGAATATGAGAGCATGATCAAAGCAATCGAGGAATATGATGCGTAAAGCTTGTCTTGAGCAGGTCTACGAGCTTGCAAAAAAGGATGAACGGGTTGTTTTCATCGGTTCCGACCTTGGGGCAGGGACTCTTTGCAATTATATGAAGGAGATGCCGGACCGTTTTTTCATGGAAGCTATAGCCGAAGGGCACGCCGTGGGTATGGCAAGTGGAATGGCGCATGAGGGGAAGGTCGTTTATGTTAATACCATTCAGAGTTTTCTGACCCGTCGTTGTTATGAGCAGATTGTGCTCGATGCCTGCCTGCATAACCTTAACGTCAGGTTCATAGGCAATGGCGGAGGGATGGTATACGCTCCTCTGGGACCCACCCATTGGGCTACAGAAGACCTATCCATTCTGAGGGTGATCCCGAATCTTACGGTCGTTTCGCTCGCTGACGCTGAGGAAATGGTCCGTTTTATGCCTACGACTCTGGATCATCAGGGACCCATATTTATCCGGCTTGCCAAGGGGTATGACCCTATTGTGACCGAAGAAACAACGTTCGAAATAGGGAAAGCCTATAGTTACCGAGAAGGAACGGATGCACTGATTCTCGGGTGTGGCATTACGCTTGGAGCCATGAAGAAGGCTGGAGATATTTTGGCTGCTCAGGGAGTTGATACCGCTGTCCTTCATGTGCCCACAGTAAAACCACTTGATGTTGAGGCTATTCTTCATAGAGCTAAAGAGGCTTCCTGCGTTGTATGTGTTGAGGAGAATACCGTACTGGGAGGACTGGGTGGCTCTGTCGCTGAAATTCTTGCAGAAGCCTGTCTGGAAAAGCCGTTGAGGTTCAAGAGAATAGGGCTGCCTGATTCTTTCTCTTTTAATTATGGAACTCAACTTGAGCACCTGGCTGCCGCCGGGATAACTGCGGAAAATATAGCTGCTACAGTTATGGATCTACTTGATCGTTAGTCTGGAACGGAGCAGCGTGAGGAAATATATGGCTGACGATAGACAGATACGCCTTTCTCCACATATGGCGCATAACCTCAGGAAGGACCCAAAACGACTGGCTTTTATTTACGCTCGATATGCTTTTGCTGCACAGATGACCGAAGATTGTTGCGATATTTTGGAGCTGGGGTGCAGTGAAGGTATTGGGGCCTCCATGCTTCATCGGAATCGAAAGAAATATCTGGGGCTGGATCTCGATACTCCGGCTGTCGAAACAGCTGTTCGGAATTTTTCCAACCCGGAAGTGCGTTTTGAAAATCGCAATTTTTTAGATTTGAAAGGCAATAACTTCGCAGGAGTGGTCAGTCTGGATGTCATTGAGCATATATTGGCCGGTGAGGATGAAGCCAGGTTCTTTAAGGCAATATATGAAAATATGTCTGAGGACGGAGTCTGTGTTATTGGAACCCCTAATGTAACCAGCACTCCGTATGCCTCGCCTGAAAGCCAGAAAGGGCATGTTAATATGTTCGATGCTAAGCGCCTAAAGTCTACTTTGGAAAGGTATTTCCGTACTGTATTCATTTTTTCCATGAATGATGAAGTTGTGCATACCGGTTATTATCCGATGTCACATTATTTGTTTGCAGTTGGGTGTTCAAAGAAGGAACTCGAGTAATATGTCAGACGAGAGGTTCAATAATCCAGAGGAAAGCTGGGCTGAGTTGGTCAAGGAATTCGGAAATGATCATAAACCGTTGAGTCCTGGTCTTTCAGATGCATTTCTATCTGCCCCATATTCTCTGATGTGGCAGGTTTCCTGGTATAAATTTGCAGGAAAAATGATTGGCAACCGTGGGACTGTGCTTGTTTACGACCACCTTGAGGGCCTGGGCGGGTGGACCGTGGCTTGCGAAGTTCAAGGGGTTCACGCTGTGTTGAAGGAAGGAGACAATTCTGAAATGATTGCAGCCAACTGGGATTTTGAAAAGATTCGTTTTTTGGGATTTGATGATGCTGTCTCATCTGAAAAATATGCTGGAATTGTTTGCTTTGACCCAGATGCCAGAAAAGATGGAGCCCAGTGGGAGTCCTTTTTCAGGGACTCGGCCAGCCTCATTCATCCGGACGGTGTAGTTGTGGCAGGAGGAAGCAATGCAGGGCTCGATAATATTTTGAAGGAAGCCGCTAAAAAAAGTTTTAAACATGTTTTTATGTTTGGACGTGGACAGATTCATCCATGTGTGAGTCCCGCAGAGGTCGTGATTTTATTGGCTTGCGGTCTTCTGCTGCCGTAAATATTGTTAAGGAGAGCTTATGGGACAACTGCTTAACCTTATTACACCCTTACATAAAAGTACCTGCCGAGAATACCTGCCGCGTATGATGGATAACAAGGTCGAATGCATGCTTAAGGCCAAGGAGTATGAGTTCGATTATTGGGATGGTCACAGGCGTTATGGATATGGCGGTTATAGCTATCGCCCAGGCTATTGGACGCCAATGGCTTATGGATTGATTGATCATTACGGTCTGCAGAAAGGAGCCAGGATCTTGGATGTAGGCTGCGGTAAAGCCTACTTGCTGTATGAACTGTATTTGCTGGGCATGGATGTGTGCGGTTTTGATATTTCCAGACATGGGCTGGCTGCTGCAAAAGAAGAGATCCGGGACAGGCTTTTCGTCCATCGGGCTGAAGATTGTTTACCGTTTGAAGATAATGCTTTTGATCTGGTTATTTCGGTTAATACTCTGCATAATTTACGAATTTTTGATCTCAAGAAGGCTCTCGTCGAGATGGAGCGTGTTGGGAAAAACAAGTACATGTGTACCGAAAGTTATCGTAATGAACAGGAGCAGTTTAATCTGCAATGTTGGGCACTTACCTGCGAGTCGTTTTTTGACAAGGAAGAATGGGAGTGGGTTTTTAAAGAGTTCGGTTACACTGGCGATTACGAATTAATTTATTTCGAATAAAACAATCAGGACACAGGGGTTACAATGCTGCTCTACACCAGTTTGAAAATCTTTCATTATCAGGAAAAACTGGATTCTTTACCGCTTGGAAGTGGGGAGGTTAAGGCTCCGATCCATATACGTATAAAACCGACTAATATTTGCAACCACAGCTGTTCCTATTGCGCTTACCGTGCCTCCAACCTGCAGCTCGGGCAGGACATGGACATAAAAGACAGGATCCCGGCTTCGAAGATGGCCGAAATTGTTGAGGACTGCATTGACATGGGAGTTAAGGCAGTAACCTTTAGCGGTGGCGGTGAGCCCTTTTGTTACCCGCACCTTGCCGAGACAGCCAGATCTCTGGCTGATGGGGGAATCAGCATTGCGTCCCTTTCCAACGGAGGACTGTTGAAGGGGGAAGCCGCAGAAGTGTTTGCTCACAGGGGAACTTGGATTCGTGTGTCCATGGATGGGTGGGATGGTCCCAGTTATGCTAAATTCAGGGGCGTATCTGAAGACGAGTTCGGCAGGGTGATGCAAAATATTGAAAATTTCCAGAAATTGGACGGACCATGTTTCCTGGGGGTCAGCTATATTATTAATCGGGATAATGCCGATCACGTTTTTGAAATGGGGCAGCGTCTTAAAGATATAGGCGTTAACAGCGTGAAGTTCTCTGCTTGTGTGGTAAGCAACGAAGGGAGTGAAAATAACGTTTATCATCAGCCTGTTTTTGAAAAGATTAAGAATCAGACACAGCGTGCGGTGGAGGAACTCGCCGATGACAATTTTGAGGTGTTTGATTCATATCACCATTTAGATGAGAAATTTAGCAAAAATTATGACTGGTGTCCTTATCAACAGATTCTCCCAATTATTGCAGCCGATCAGCGGGTTTACTCCTGCCAGGACAAGGCCTACAACTTGGATTGCGGGGTATTAGGCTCCATCAGGGAGCAACGGTTTAAAGATTTTTGGTTTGACGGACAGGAAAAATTTTTTACAATCAAGCCTTCTCGGGATTGTAACCATCATTGTGTTTCAAACGGGAAAAATATTATGATTCATGAATATATTGGGGCTGATCCGGAGCATTTGCCCTTTGTTTAGGGGAATACCACTGTGAAGATTCTGGTTGTTGGTGATGGGATGTTGGGAATGGCAATAGCTGAAGCGGCAAGATTGCGTTCTCATATCGTGTTCCAGACTTCGCGTAAGAGAGGTTCTGAGTACTATTTAGACATGAGAGATCTCTCTGCGGTTAGAGCCCTTCCAGATTGTGACTGGGTTGTTGGTGCAGCAGCAATTTCAGGATACAGACAGTGTGAGGAAAGTATAGATGCCTATAAAGTTAATGTGGTCAACACAATTGATCTAGCTGATGAAATGATGAGTCGAGGGGCAAAGTTTTTTTTCCCTTCAAGTACAGCCGTCTTTAACGGAGACACTCCTTTTGTCTCCCCAGAACATAACGTGTCTCCTATTACTACTTACGGGAAGCAGAAAGTAGAAGTTGAGTCATACTTAAAAAAGCAACAGGAGCGCTCTGTCATTGTTAGGTTTTCAAAACTACTTGGAGCCTATACTGGACTGCTTAGTAAATGGCTTGAAGACATTAATTGTTGTAGAGAGATTAAAGCCTTTACTGATTTGACCTTAGCACCAGTTCTTTTAGAAGATGCTGGTTGTGCGTCCGTTCGGTTGATGGAAGAGGGGGCAGGCGGTTTATTTCATTGTTCTGGACCTGAGGAAATAAGTTATTACGATTTTGCCACCTTGCTGTGCAAAGCAATGAATCGTGAAAGCACGTTAGTGAAGGCCGTATCCTGCAGAGACATAAAAGAGTTATACTTTTCAAATCATTCATCACTTGATGCTAAAAGCTTAGAAGATGCAATTGGTTATGTGTTCCCACCTGTTAAGGAGTTAATATCCAAGGTGTTGTCAATTTAGACAGAGTGAGATTGTGTATGGATTCGTGTTTGATCTGTGGTAGTGATCGACTGCACTATTTAGACAAGTTCTCTTCTTTTCCTGGGGTTACGTCTGATTGTAAACCTTGGCCTCGGAATGGGACGTTTGTGTTCTGTAGGGCCTGTGGGCACTGTCAGAAAGATGTCTCAGCAGACTGGCTTAAGGATATAAGCGATATATACGCTAACTATGAAATGTTTCCACTAGGTGCAGGGAATGAGTCGTTGGTTTTTTCTGAATCAGGGATAGCAACCTCTCGTTTTGGGGTCCTTTTAGATAATCTCCTGAATGAACTTCAGCTACCTGACCATGGCAAAGTACTGGATGTCGGTTGTGGCAACGGTAATCTTTTGCAACAGTTTTTGCTTAGAAGACCTGAATGGGATCTCTATGGCCATGAACAAGCTATCCGTGAAGCTGATTTCTCGGGTCTTTCGGGGGTAAGAGAAGTGTTTTCTTGTGATCTAGGGCAAATTGATTTCAAGTTTGACTTGATACTAATGACTCACGTCATAGAGCATCTTGTTGAACCAATCCCAGCGTTAAAAAAAATAAAAAAACTTCTTGCTCTTGGCGGGAAGGCCTTAATCCAAACAGTTTCATATCAGAAGAATCCATTTGACCTTATTACTTGCGACCATTGTTCTCATTTTAGCCCCGATTTGCTTGCTGCGGCAATAGTGCGCAGTGGGCTCCTACCTGTTGTGTCCACGGAGGGCTGGGTTGCTAAGGAGATAGGTTATATAGCAGAAGTGGGGCAAACTTCTCAGCGTCGCATCGATGTTAAATATCAGTTGGATATGTTTAATTCCGTATTGCTTTGGCTTGATGATTTTGTACGAAAAATTCGTCTGATTGATTCGTCAGCAGAAATCGGGGTCTTCGGAACGGCAAATGCAGGAAGCTGGTTGGCCGGAGTTTTGGGGGAAAAGATTTCTTTTTTTGTTGAAGAAGACAGTAAACGGTGGGGGCATTCGCATTTAGGTAGTCCGATAATTGCTCCTTCGGAAATTCCTGATGGGGCAATCGTCGTAATGGGATTTAGCACTGATGTTGCCAATAAGATTGTTAAGAGATTGTCACCGTCTTTGCCTAATGTTGAGTTCATTATTCCATGAGTTTTATTCGTGAATGTATCTTTTGCAAAATAAACTTTGCGTATATTTAATGTGGAAGTGAATTGCCATTTCAATATGATCAACCGACTGCTTTTGTTCTATAAGTATTCTGTATGCTGAAATGAAATAGTGGTTAATATTTATGGAGTGTTTATGAATATTGCAGAAAAGCTTGCAAGTGCAGCTGAATTGTTAAGTAATGATAAGTTTATTGAAGCAGAAGTCCTTTGCAGGCAGGTTCTCAATGAAGATTTGAATAATGCCTGTGCATATGGACTTCTTGCTGAGCTGGCATACGCTAAGAGAAAATTTAATGACTCATATGAACTGTATGAGGAGAGTTTTCGTCTATCTGACCCGTCCAAAAAAGATATTTTAAAGTTTGCCGAAATCTGCACAAAGCTTGGGATGAAAAATAGAGCATATGAATTGTTAAGCTCTAATTTGTCAAAGTTTGAGAATGATAATGATTTTGTATCCGTCTATCATCAAATTTCTTTTGATATATCAAATTTTGATTCATTTGCGTGTGATTCTGTCTCTCTTGATGTAGAAGATGATTATAAAAAAGGGATGTTATTTAATGTTATAACCGTTGTGTGGGGACAGGAGTATGTTGATCTATACATAAATTATGTACTGCAAACCATCATAGGGGACAGAAATATAGGGAGTTTGAGTCGAGATAGACGCGCATTGTTTGTTCTTTATACGACCCTGGACGGATGGGACCGGATTAAAAGAAGCAGATATTTCGATCTGCTACTTACGTACGTTGATTTTAGAGCATATATGGTCCCAGAAAACTGCTTTAAATCTGTTGATAAGTATGAATCCATGACTAGGTGCCACAAACATGCATTACGAAGTGCTGTTTTGGATGGTGCAAGGCTAGTCATTTTAGCTCCGGACGTAATTTTTTCAGAGGGCACCTTTGAGTATCTCTACAGTAAGTCATATGATGGTTGTAAGGCTGTATTGGTAGGTGGGTTGATCGCGGACAGAAGTAAGGTATTAAAGGAAATTTCAACTCGACTGGATTGTGCTGCAGATACCCCGGTTTCATTCCCATCGAGAGAATTGTGTAAACTTGCAATTGCAAATTTACATAAGAATGACGAAGACTGTTTTGCTTCATTGGACGGAGTCAGTTCGTGGCCTTCGCGAATGTTCTGGCGGGTTTCAAATGACGGTATTGTCGCTCATTATTTTCATAGACACCCCTTAATGCTTAAAGTTGATGAATGTTTGGATTTTGACAAGTCGATTGATTACGGCCTCTTAGGTCCACTTGTCCATGATCTAGACAGTATGTGCATTGTTAATGATTCTGATGATATTATGGTCATGGGGCTTTCCGCTCCTGCTGAAGCGGAGCGAGTGTATCTTGCTGGCGCCGGGGAAGAAGCTGTTGCTGCTTGGGCAAGAGAGCATACTGATGTTTTTGAACGTAAAATGTATTGTCAGGAATTCTGCTATCATACAGACTCCCTTTCACAGAGTTGGTACAAAATCAGGTCTGAAGCCAAAAACTTTACAACACGAGTGCTCCGAGCAATAGATGATAACTCTGTTCATACCTTTGCAAAAGATATTGCTGATCATGATTTGAATTATCCTTTGCCCGTATTGGATTCCATCAGTTTTCAAATGACTTCGAAGTGCAACTTGAGCTGTACTTATTGCCCACAGCACTGGAATAAGAGTGCTGGCATAGACATGGATAGTCATCTAATCAGAAAAATTGTGGATGATATTAAGACTCGAGGTGTAGCTAGTGCGTGTTTAGGGTTTTACGGGGAGACCCTGATTAATAGAGATTGGGTCATTTATGCTGAGGAGCTTTTGGATCACGGAGTCAGTCTCGATATTTGTTCTAACCTAAACATGTCGTTGTCGAGCAGAGAAATTGAGGCGTTGAGTAGATTTGACCACATTCAAATGAGTATTGACGTTACCGACCCGGCCTTGTTGAAGGAAATTAGACCTCCAGCAAATTTGGGGAGAATGATTGTCAATATGCATAAGATTAGAGCTGCCGCGATTTCCTCGGGGCGGACTCCACCCCCTTTCCAGTGGATGTGTACGCTTACCGACAAAGTGGTTCCCTTTCTCCCAGATCTGGTAGCCTTTGCAGTGTCAAATGGAGTGAAGGAGTTGGGGTGCAATGATCTGGTTTATTTTGATGACAGGAATCTAGACATAAATAGTATTCTAAGTTTGCATGGTGTTGATTTTGTTAATGCGGTCAGAGCGGTTGAGCTTGCTAAGGGCCTTGCACAGAAACATGGCGTGCGTATGAGCTTGTTGCCATCGTGGGATGATATTGTTGAAAATAAATCTACGATTGAAAGGGTGCAAAATGATCATGGTGTTGAAGTCAGTCTTTCGTTGTCTCCAGTAGCGCTATCTGAACCAATGGATAACATTCAAGGTAATGGCAGAATCTTCAGGCATGCCGCGACGATACCTGGTGCAGATGAAACTCGGGCCTGTCTTTATCCTTGGAATTCAGCGTATGTTATGCCGGATGGAAATGTGTTTTCGTGCTGTATTCGCGGAGAGGTGATGGGACGTGTTGATGAAATTTGTTCATTGGAATTGATAATGAACAATTCTAAGTACCTTGATTTGCGTAGACAGTTGTTGAGTGGAAAAATCAATGATCCCTTGTGCTTGAATTGCCCCATTACCTATGTCATCCCTGTCAGGGAAATGAAGCGGAGAGTGGCTTCGCTGCTTCGGTCGGTAGTGGCCTAGGTGCAGCTGTTTGTCGATGTAATTGACATGTCCTTCAGGGTGAAGGCGAAGCATCTGGTGTTCGTGGAGCGCGGAGTTGTAACGATAGTTGTTATAGTGCTCGCGGTTAGATTATAAAGTTCTGTTTGGTAAGGTAGGGAGTAGGATGCAGAAACCTCGTCCTTTTGTGGGGTATTATTCTGAGAATATGATTTCGCCTGTGGCGCAGGATCTATCAGATCTTAACAGGCATTTTGAAATTAGAAATTCACTATACAGAACCCTTGGCATCCCGAGCCTTTTTGTTAAAGGGAGGCGGGTAATTGAATTCGGTCCCGGTAGTGGGCACAACGCATTGTTTACAAGCTCTTTGAGTCCCTCACGGTATGTGCTTGTTGATGGTAATCCAACAGGTATTGCAGAAGTGAATAAATTGTTCGCAAAAAGAGCTAGTGGGCAATCAATTACCCTTATTGAATCTTATATAGAAGAGTTCTGTTCTGCAGAAAAATTCGATCTTGTGCTTTGCGAGGGGGTCATTCCTACTCAGGTTGAACCTGTTTCATTTTTAAAACATGTAGCTTCGTTCGCTACTGTTGGCGGGATTGTTGTTATTACATGTCTGGACTATGTCTCGTGCCTGAGCGAGGTTCTGCGAAGATTTGTTTCGAGGTGTATGAGTATTCAAAATGGCAGTCTCCAAGACAACGTCCGAAACCTTGTTCCCATTTGGAAAGATCACCTCAATAGCTTGGAAGGAATGACCAGATCTCATGAGGACTGGATAAAAGACAATATGTTGCAACCCTTTTATGGTCCACTATTCTCAATTAAAGATGCTGTAGAGAGTTTAAGAGAGTCGTTCTACGTATATAATTCATCCCCTAGCTTTATTTGTGATTGGAGATGGTTTAAGACCCTGCACGGTAAAGAAGCAGGGAGGGTGAATGATATCGCCTTGGATCAGTATCTCAACAATGTTCATAATCTTGTCGATTATAGATTTGTGTACCCAAAAAGAGATGTTTTGCTGAATACAGAATTAATTGATCTTTGCACTGCAGTATATGATGAAGTAGAAAATTTTATGCGTCATCATGATTTAAAATCCATTGTTAAAGTTTGTGATCTTACAAAGTTCATTGGCATCAATTTGAAAAGCCTTAATGCTATATATCCAGATGTTTTTTCTGATTACAGAAGTGCGCTTAAGGCTATTGTCAACGATGGTGGGAAACATGACTTCAGGTTGTTTACAACGTTTTTCGGGCGTGGACAACAGTATGTCTCATTTATTCGTAATTAGTCGTGTTTGCATAGTCTGTCGTTAAGTCTGCATTAATAAATTTTCAGGATACACCATTGCGTTGGATGTTATCTGACAGGGATAAATTATATGTGTATAAATGAGTTTTCAAATGAAGTTTATAGTTCCGTTCTGGGAAAATTAGGGCTGAATCCGGCTTGTGTTGAACAAAGAATAAGGAAATCAGGTTGCGGGGAAAAGGAAAGATTCAATATCACTATGCCTGTTTGGGGTCGTGAATACGTTATTATGTTCTTAGATACGGCTTTGCCGTGTATTCTTGCAGATAATAACCTGCCATACATCGCAAAGAACGCAGACGTGAATTTTGATATTTATGTGCCTGAAAGTGACGTTTCTACTCTTAAAAACAGTAGGTCGTTTGAACTCCTTTCGTCGCTTTGTTCGGTTCGAATTTTTGTTTTTTCTGATTCAGCTGTTGATGACATGATTAACAATTATACGCTGATGGCTTTGTGCCACACTCTCGAACTTCAAATCAGTAAAAGGGAGGGGGCAACCGTAGTCTTTTTATGCCCAGATATCGTCATTTCGAATGGAGGCCTGAAGCTTATCTACGAGAAGTTTTTAGAAGGGTATAAAGCTGTTCTCGGTAACTCCGTAAGGCTTGTTAAAGAAACCGGGTTGGGGGAGTTTCATAACGAATTCGGTTCCGGGGAGGTTATCAAAGTCGATTCAGCTGCACTGGTGCGTTTTGGCTTGAACCACCTACATCCTCAAGTAGATGCTGTTTCCTGGGATGGGTCTAGGAAGAGTCCAATGTCTTGCGGTTTGGTCTGGAATGTTCCTGGTGAAGGGCTTATCCTGAAGAGTTTTCAATGGCATCCTTTTGCAGTAAGGGCTGATGCTGTTCAGGCAAAAGTAGATACTGTGATTGATAGTTCCTTGTTCTCAGATTCTTTTCTTAGTATGGAAAATACTTATTTAATAACGGATTCTTCCGAGTTTTCTTATTTTGAGTTTAGTCCTGGGGAAATGGGGTCTGGAGGGCTTGGCAGAGAAAACTCCCTTACACTGAACATTATAGCTGAATGGGCTAAGAGTAATACGTCAATGTTGCAGCACGATATTTTCAAATCGAATCTTCTGCTTCACTGTGGCATGCATAGTCACTTGTGGGATGCTAAACTTGAAGATGTTGCCGTGGTAGAACGGGAAATATTTATGTTGATGGGACTGAATTAAATTTTTACTCAAGTATAATGCGTTGCTGGCATGATCTACATCTCTATGTATTGTAGATATGCTGTTATTTATATGAAAGGATATGATTGTTTTTTTATATTTAATTGTACGCTGATGATTTTACATGGTGTGTATTTTATGTGGTATTCGTTGTTGTTGATCTAAAATTATTCAGTGGAAGTATAGGTTCCGTGTTTATATTGAGATGTCAATTGGTATTAATCAATATCTTTGGTGCTACTAGTCTCGTGGTGCCTAAACT
Organism: Maridesulfovibrio sp. FT414; assembly: GCF_050916235.1. Taxonomy (GTDB): domain Bacteria; phylum Desulfobacterota; class Desulfovibrionia; order Desulfovibrionales; family Desulfovibrionaceae; genus Maridesulfovibrio. The sequence continues at coordinate 1,291,884 of NZ_CP104854.1, read as the reverse complement.
TAGGCTTTTTATGATTCATTCGTCGTAAAAAAGGTGGTATATTTGATGAAAAAGCTACTAGTGACATTGGGTCCTTCCTCTCTTTATCCTGAAATGATAAGAAGAATTGCTAAAAGTGATGTGTATATTTTCAGGCTTAATCTATCACATATCGCGTTTGACGAGATTAAAACAGCAGTAAAAATGATCCGTGATAATTGTGATATCCCTATTTGTCTCGACAGTGAAGGAGCTCAAGTTCGCAACCAGAATATGGTGGGTGATCAAGTCTTCTATCATAAAGGATCAGTTGTAAAAATACATTTTTCCGAAGTAGTCGGTGACAGTGCTAATATATCATTTAAGCCTAATGGGATTGCAAAAAAATTTCGCATCGGTGATATCCTCCACGTTGATTTTGATCTTGTTTCTTTCGAGATTATTGGCGAATGTGAAGCAGGGTTTACAGCCGTAGTACTAAAGTCGGGTTTGGTAAAAAGTAGGAAAGCGGTTTCTCTTAATAGGGAACTGTCTATGGAGGCTATTCAAGAAGGAGATCGGAGGGCTTTTGAATTGGGAATGACCCTCGGAATTAAACATTATGCTTTATCTTTTGCGGGAAATGGCCGCGATGTAGAACAAGTGAGATCTATAGTTGGTAATAACTCAGTAGTTATATCTAAAATTGAAAGTCTTTCCGGTTTAAAAAATATTGTTGATATAATTTCTGCTTCGGATGAACTCCTTATTGATAGAGGGGATCTGTCTAAGTCTATTTCGTTAGAAAAAATACCTTTTTTGCAGCGTAGAATCATTTCAATGTGCCGTTTGCATGGGAAGCCCATTTTTGTAGCTACAAACCTGCTAGAAAGTATGGTTGAGAGCGAAGTCCCAACTCGTGCCGAGTTGAACGATATCGTAAGTACCATACTTATGGGGGCAGACGGACTTGTTCTTGCAGCTGAAACTGCTACAGGCAAATACCCCGACAAAGTTGTAGAGATGGCAAGTTCAATGTGTAAATTGTGCCAAAGGTGGACGAGTAATACTTCACTGACTGAAATATTGGAGATGTAATGATTCTAGCCCCTTTCGCTTTGTGGATAATGGGACCAACTTCAGCAGGAAAAACAACGGTTGCTAAAAAATTGGTTCGTAAATTAAATGCTTATGGGTGTCCTACATTACATGTTGATGGTGATGAAGTCCGTGCTCTTTTTGGAAAAGAGATGGGTTTCTCTCCAGATGAAAGATTGAGAGTCGTTAATGCGTGTTTATTTGTGTTAAAAAAAGCTCAAGAGGCAAATGTTTCTGTAGTTGTTTCTGCGTTAACTGCTGAAGATTCTGCACGTAGCCTTGTCTTAGAACTAGTGCCTAGGGTTGTTATTTGTTATCTATCATGTCCAATCGAAATTTGTGCACAGCGCGATCCGAAGGGGTTGTACTTAATGGCACGCCGGGGAGAGATTGACACGCTTGTTGGCTACAATTCTGAGTATAAGGCTCCAGACAGCTATGACTTGGCAATTGATACTTCGAGTACATCGATAGACGATGCCGTTCAAATTGTAATTGATTTTATTAGTGACTGTTATTCGTGCTGACTTGGAGCTACTACGATGGTTATAGGTATTAATATAAACACAAGTCGGAGTTTAAAAAGGTTACAGCCATTTGCTCTTGAGGCCAAGAGGAGGAATTATCGAGTCATTTTTTTTTGTATATACAATGATGTTGAATATTCTAACATAAAGCAAATCGGAGAAGTTCGGTTTATTCGTGCGGAAGAGATGGCTTCTTGCGATGACGTTGATGTATTGTTTACTCAAGATAGATGTACTCATCCTCCAAAAGCAGCAAAAGTTATTGCGGTGCCCCATTCATTTCATGTTGTAGATTATGATAATAGCGACCCGTGGGCGTATGCAGCCCAAATGGAGTTTCTAGCGGGATGTCATTATCTCATTTTGGGGAATGTGAATATTCGCAATTTTTCTAAATATGATTTCCGCTTGATGCTTTCTACCATACCTGAACACTTACACCTCCCTTCAAGGGAGGCAGTTATTATCCCTGGAGGCTACCCTTCCCTTGACTTGCTGTTGACTTCAGTGTCTCAAGAAAACGTATGTCCAGATTCAGTCTTTTTCGCACAAGTTGATGCGATTGAAAGTTCAATGTGTGCAACAGATGTTAAAAATATAATTTCCTGTCTTTCAAATTATTTCTTTAAAGATAAAATAATATATAGTCCGTATCCTCACAGTAGATCATTACAAGATAGTAAAATCTTATTTGAAGAATTAGGAATTGAAAATGTTTTCCTAAATACAAATTTTGAATCAGCCTCAGTTTTTGCTAGGGCATTTTTGCTTGTGACTGATTCTTCTACAACAGCCTACACCTATAGTTTTGCCACATTACGTCCACACATTCAGTGTCAGTTTTATGGCTATCGTAAAAAACCAACTAAGTCTGAATTCGGATGGATTGTATATTCATTAGAGCAACTGGAATGGGCCCTAAAAGATGTTTTGGAAAATTACGGTAAATATGAAGTCTCGTTATCTAGTTTGAGAGATAAAATATATCTAAATATAGGTTGTACGGCTAATTATATATTTGAAAATATAAATACCATAGTTAAAGGAGAATCATTGCCAGACTGGTATTGTGTAGAGAGACATATGCTAGAAGCACTTCCAGTCTCTGAAAAAGATTTTTTTGATACCGTTTTCTTTTTACCATCAGGATATGAAAAGATACACTACTATCAGCGAGCATTAAAAGGATATACTGGAGAGCAAGGAAGTATTTTTGAAGAGCTTCAAAGGATGATGACATCATCTCGATCATTTACTAGGTCAAATTCTCATAATTTAGTTTGTATGGAGATTAGTAAGAATGGGTTGAGGTATGTCGAATATAGTGAATATAGTGCCTTGAGCAATGGAGAGAATCCTGCCAAGTGTTTTATAAGCTGTGACGCAGACGAGGATATTAATTCGTTTAATTTTTCAAGTGATTTTTTAGAAAAATGTTTTTGTGGATATGTGACAAGCATGGGGTTGGTCGGGAGAACCGGGCTGACAGTCGAAAGCATTCTCGATAAACATGAAGATGCCTATATTTTTATAGCAAACATGCTTGTTTTTAACCGATTCGCAATTGCTTTTGAGATATTCTATAAGATTAAGGAAAGAGGACTATTCTTTAATTCAAGAGGATGGGATCATGTTTTCGGTTATATCTCTATAGAAAATGATGGCGTTAGGATCCTTCCTTCTTGGGAGGTAAAAGAGACTCTTTCTTCAGGGCAGTTCGGAAAATTCGCAGTTTGGGGCTGTTCTGGATATTATAAGGTTCTGCGTAAAGCTGGTAAATTGCCTAATATGGAAGATTGTATCTGTTTTATTGATAACAATGCAGCTATGCACGGAGAAGTAGTTGACGGCATAGAGGTTTTCGCTTTGGAAAGTGCCGTGTTGAAGTTTGAACTCCCATTAAAAGTTGTACTAGCTGTGTCTGAACTATTTGTGCAAGAAATCATTTTGCAGGTGGAGTCTTTTTTTGGACCTAATTGTCAGAATTAGGCGTTGACTCTTTTTTATTCAGGCTGATGGGACTAAATTAAATTTATCGTCTACGTTGTGATGTGCCGGGGGATGGGGTGAGGGGATTGGACTTGATATCCGTATCCGGTATTTTTTTATTCCGATTTTAAATTCTCCAGTGTAGATATAATTAAACATTGTATTCTAAAGGGGGTGAGTTTTTATAGTTCATAAGTTTATACAAAAACATGGTCGACTAAAATTATAAATGATTTACGACTAGAAGTTAGTTTAAGAGTTCGTTTGATCGTATGATAGTTTCAGGATCTGCGCACGATATTAACTCATCAAAATTTGTAGTTGTAAGGCGGGAAGTCACCTGTATGTTTTCTTTGTCTTTAAAACTGTTGGCCAAGAATGTCATCATGCCGGGGTTCCTAGCAAATTTATGAAGTTCTGAACTGTTAGCCAATTGTATTGAGTGATCGTTTAGGCAAAATAGCAAGTAATCAAAGGATCCGTGTCGTGATTCAAGTTTTTGGTATAACTCTTCTCCATCTTTTATGGAAGCACACCAAAGTATTATGTTCTCTTTTGATGTGATTGCCTTGTGGAATCTACAGATCCTGATTGCTGCTTCACAATGATTAAACCAGATGTTGCATACTCTTATTGTCGTAGCTACGGTTAACTTGTTTATTTCAGCTTGAGTAAGCGTATCAATCTCAAAAACATTAAATTTGTTTTGTTTCGAAGATGTTCTCAGTGATTCTACATAAGGATGCTTTAATAGGTGTTCAACATTTCCTTCGCAGTATTGAAATTGCATGATAGAGATTTCTTTTCTGAGTGTTTCAGCTTGTTTTTTCAGTCCAAGTATTAGCTTTTCAAAATCAATAATTTCTTTTTCCCCAGCTGCTAAGCTTGTGATTGCAGAAATTGCAAGTCTGTCTATCGGTGGTAATTTGGTCAGTTCACGTATCCCTCCTGTTTTAAAAATATTTTTAGGGAGAATTCCATTTTCTCTAAGTAGATAAAACTCAGTATTGTGTTTGTGCGAAATATCTATGGCAGTGTATTCAAGCTCAACGCTTGTAGCAAAGTAATGAAAATATGTGTTAACGTAATTCCCGTTCCTGTCAGCCAACAAAAATGAACTGAAATCAGCATTGCCATGTGGGTTGGGCTTGTCATATAAATTTTCTACCAGTACCGGGCGTGTCTGGTCATATTTAGCTTCATTCAGTGCTCCGTCATTTCCATTCCAGTATGCATTCGCCGGTGACATTTCACCCTTCCATGAGTGGTCTGCTCCTAGAATGAAGACCTTGGGGGCTTTAATCAATTCTGCAAAACCCAAGGCTGCTATAGCGCAACTCAACCATGATTCCCTGAGGCGGTAATCGTTTTTGAGAATTCCTGGATCAAAACTATCCATGAAGAATATTCCCTTATAATGACTTTCGACTTCAGCAATTGGTCCTGGTGACAACGCGACAAGATACGTTGATGTCATTGGAGACCCATTTCTTAAAAGCAGTTTCATTCTTGGGGCTGTGTCCAGGTTGATAACAAAATCCGGTTCAACTCCATTCTTTCTACAGAAGTCGATTGATCTGGGGACACATACAATGAGTGTCTTTTCCCTGATTTCAGGCAAAAGGCTTACGCATTCGTTGAGAGATGGTCCTGGCAAAATTATGGTTACTGGTTTTTGAATACCGGCCGCTTCAAGTTTGTCACAAAGGGGATATTTTAAATAAGTCGGTATATTCTGAGCTCTTTGAAGCTCACGTGGAATCAGAATGGACGGACTGGACTTCCGAGCTTGAATCAGGTCAGGTATTGTGGCTGATTTTTGCGGAAAAAGAATGTACTTGCAGTATACATAAGCAAGATAACGTTGGATTTGATCAATCCATATTTTGTAATTTGGATAGGTATCGCTATCCAATACGATAGTTATACCATCGATATAGTTCTTTAATTGTATTTTCTGTATAGCACTGAACGTCGTCGCGTCTACGTTTGTAAACGAGCATTTTCTACGCCTAGGAATATTGCTCCATCTTGTGGTTGCAAAAAAAAAGTAAAAAGAGCCATCATCCTCGCATTTTGTGTCGTCAAGCAGTGTTTTGAACATCTCTCGCTCCAAATTCTATTGGGCTGAAATCTTGATGATTTTCAGCACCGCCAGCTCCACTACCGGAGCCTCTCGTTTTTTTGAAATATAATAGACAGCAATAACCTGTCCCTCGGAGTTAACAGTCAAGTCGCCATATCCCCCGTGAAACCGTCCGCCCTTATACCAGGAGAGGGTTTGAGGCCAACTCCAGGTTTCTCCGTCGTTTTCAGAAATGGACAGTGCCACCCTGCATTTTGGGCTTTTACGGACCATTCCCCGGTAGATCATCAGGATACGGCCATCAGGCAGCAGAAGAAGCGATGGAGCTTCTCCGTATAGTCCTACTGGCTTTGGTGTGCTCCATGTAAGGCCATCATCATCGGAGTATGCTTGAAATATTCCTTCGTAGACTGGCTGCTGCCTGATCATGGCAAGAATCCTTCCCGACTCAAGTCTCACCAGCGATGTTTCGTTAAGTCGAAACTTTTCCACATTGTGAAATATATAGGTCTGATTGGATATCTCTAGTGTTTCAGGATCAATGTAAAAGGTTCCACAGCCGGGACCATTGTAGAATGATCCTATAAAATTCCTGCCATCCTTTGACGAAATAAGGTGTCCGAAAGAAGCCCATTCCCCAGGGGGAACTGCAAGGACTTTTCGCGTCGGAAAGGTCCTTCCTCCATCCGTCGACAGCGAGAAGTAGTTCTCGCGAAGAGTTGAGCTGTGTGTGCGGGTTATGAGGGCGACTCGTTGGCTGTCCAACGCAGTTAGCAGCGCATCGTGCTCGTTGGTCTGTTGCGTCTCATGACTGATCACCAGCTCCGGCTCGTCGAATGTCCAGCCTCCATCCCTTGAGCGGGTGGTGTAGATGTCTCCTGCCATTCCGTGGTCCATCACCTGTCGGAGGTCCGGACTGATATTGACTGCTCTCCTGAAGCCTACAAGCAGGTCTTTGCCGACTATTGTTATTGTCGGAAAAGATTGGTAGCCATCCCAACTGGTTGGAGTGATGCGTTTTGTGTCGAGAATATTTATTGAAAAACGTGGCCGGGATTTGGACATTTACGATTCCTTCAAAGCCTCAATCAGTTTTTTGGCAATGAAATTAACGTCATCAGCATTCATGGCCGGGTGGAGCGGCAGTGTCAGCAGCCTTTCGTATGCTGCTTCAGCAACAGGGCAGAAACCTTCAGACGTAGCGAAGGTTTGGCGATAGTATGGATGGTAATGAACAGGTATGTAATGAACATTTACGCCAATTCCTTTTTCCCGCATGCGCTCGAAAACCTTTTCTCGTTTTTCGGCCGGGATTCTGACAACATACAGATGATAGGCGTGTTCAACCCCGCATTTAGTCATCAGAGGATCTATTTCAGGCGTATACGCAAAAAATTCATCATATTGCGATGCAAGAGCCCGTCTGGATTTTAAAAAAAGGTCAAGCTTTTTGAGCTGGCTGATTCCCAGTGCGCACTGAATATCTGTGATGCGATAGTTGAAGCCCAGCTCCTGCATTTCGTATATCCAGGTGCATTTCTGTGAACGTGCCGATGCGTCCAAGTTTATACCATGGTTGCGGAACGTGCGGATTTTATGGGCAAGGTCTGCGTCATCAGTCAGAACCATGCCTCCCTCTCCGGTAGTAATGTGCTTTACCGGATGGAAGCTGAAGACGGAGATGTCGGCTATTGTCCCTGCGGTTCTGCCATGTTCGTCTCTGGCCCCGATGGCATGACAGCAATCCCCCACAAGAACAATCTCATGCTTTTGGCAGACTTCCCGGAGCCTGTCGTAGTCACAGGTCTGTCCGGCATAGTCAACAGCAATAACCGCTTTGGTTGCAGGGGTGATTTTTTTCTCTACTTCCTTTGGGTCAAGAAGCAGAGTGTCTTCCTCTACATCTGCAAAGACAGGGGTGCCGCCTGTATAGACAACGCAGTTTGCTGATGCTGCAAAGGTAATGGGCGGAACGATCACCTCGTCGCCTTCTTTAATGCCCAGGGCATGCATTACTGCGTGAAGAGCGGCGGTTCCGTTGGATACAGCTACAGCTTCTTTCGCACCTGTATATGCGGCTACGGCATTCTCAAACTGTTTAACCGCCGGCCCTGTGGTCAGCCAGTCTGATTTGAGAACCTTGACGACTTCCGCGATGTCTTCATCATCTATGATGTGTCTGCCGTAAGGGATCATTTGCTGGACACCAGTTTTAGCAGATCGTCCTTGCTCAGCCACTGTGTGTTTGTATCGGAACTGTATTCAAAATCGATTGGTACCTTGCAGCCGGAGCAGAGAGGTTTGGCCCGTTCAAAAAATTGATAGGGAGGCATTATTACATAGTATTTGTCATACTCGTAGGTGTTGTGGGCCTCATTCAGAGGAACCATAACCTCGTGCATCTTTTCGCCGGGGCGTATCCCTGTTACATCCCATCTGCAATCCGGGCAAAGGGCTTCCGCCATGTTTCCAATACTCATGCTGGGGAGTTTTGGAATGAAGATTTCTCCGCCCTGCATGACTTCAAGGCTGTTGATGACAAAGTCGATAGCCCCGTCAAGGGTAATCCAGAAACGGGTCATATCCGGATTGGTGATGCGAACAACGCCTTCTTCCCTTGCTTTAAGAAACCGCGGGACGACACTTCCTCTGCTGCCCAGAACGTTACCGTAGCGGACAACAGCAAACCGTGTACCGTCCGTTCCAGCATAGCTGTTGCCGTTAATGAAAAGCTTATCCGAGCAAAGCTTGGTTGCGCCGTAGAGATTTACCGGGTTGGCTGCTTTGTCCGTGCTGAGTACTATGACTTTCGAAACACCCCGGTCAATGGCAGCCTCAACGATATTTTGGGCTCCCAGAATATTGGTTTTTACCGCTTCAAAGGGGTTGTACTCGCACGCCGGGACTTGTTTCAGTGCTGCCGCATGGAAGACTACGTCAATTTTGTTGAAGGCGCGGCAAAGGCGTTTTGGATCTCGAACATCTCCGAGAAAGAAACGCAGGCACGGATAATCCCGTGGAGGGAATTTGAGCTGCATCTCATGCTGCTTAAGCTCATCCCTGCTGAAAATGACAAGCCTTTTGGGACGATATCTGGTGAGGATGGTCTCGACCAGTTTCTGCCCGAATGATCCGGTTCCGCCGGTGATAAGAATCGATTTGTCATTGAACATAGTCTGTTGCCTTTGGGTGCGGCTTTATACTGAAGCCGGTAGAAAAAATAAACTGTTCGTGCCCAAACATAGTTTTCCTGCAGGTTTCATCAAGCTCCTGCATGGAAAAAGCCACCCTGACAAATGGAGATGGGGCGGCTTGTCGGCAAGTAATCATTGCAATATATGCATGCTCAGGATTCAGCGGACTGATTTCAAGAGCTGTATTTTTCCCCCCTATGACCAGTTTGGAGTCGGTCATCCCTGTTGCTTGGGAGGAAGATACCAGAAAAGAAACATTATTGCTATGATCGAACGATCTGTCTGCCAGTGAAAAATGTTCCTGCTGTCCGCCGCTGGATGCCGCATAGAATAGAGATTCGCGGTCATGGTTGGCTGTGAGCAGTGTAATATGCCCAAGCCTGATGTAGCCTTCCGGTTTCTGTTTAAGCCTGAAGGCGTAGAGCACGTCTATCTGCTGTTTGTCTTTGTAAATTCTGACAGCTTTGTCTATCCGTCCCTGTTGTATGTCGATGGTTGCAGAAATCTGCACATACTCTGCATTTTCATCTCTGAATGGTTCTACGCGAGATAAATCTGTTTCCTTTGGGTTTCCCGGACCTTCAAGTATAAGGTGACCGGAGAAAAAGTCTGCCCCAAGACCGATGTCATTGAAGTATCCGTGCTCTAGGGTACCAAACGAAGGTTTTCCATTATGGGCGGCGAATGCCGCGGAGTGAATGGCCAACCCTTTTGCAGTGTTAAGTACCACCGAGGTGTTCCCCACGTTCACAGATATGAAGCGTCCGTTCAGCTCAACCCGCTGTCCTGAGATCTCAAAAGAAGGCTGGTGGACAATCCCCCCTACTGCATCAGCCAGACTTGCCAGCCTGTTCTCTGCATCGCGAAATCTTTCTTCTGTAATGTGGGTACGAAGATCGCTGGACCAGCAGAAGCAGAGTTCGCGCCACAGTTCTTCCGTAGTTTGTGATGGCTCCATTTTTTCAAGTTTTGCAGCTACGGCCCGGCAGAGCGAGTTCATGATGAAATCTTTACGTCCACTCACCGCCCAGCGGGTCAGGTTGTATTTATTCTGCTTTTTGACCGGTACAGGCTGTTCTGCACTGCACAGCGAAAGAGGAGTTCCGGCTCCCGGCAGATCAATATCGGAAAGGGCCTCAGCAGGTAAATGAAAAGAGTGTCCATGTTGTTTCAGGGCGGAAAAGGCCTGGGACATTATTTCCCATTCACTTTTACTCCCAAAAACCGCTTCCGTTTTATATCTTCCCGGACGGTAATCAAAAATTTCAGCATCGTTTCCGTAAATTGCCAGCCATCCATCTTTTTTGCCGAGGTTTTCTATGTAATCGATATATTCAGGCAGCTCTATTTCCCCGTGAGCAAAACGCTGCAGTTTCTGGAACACCATTGACCTGCTCCAGAGCATGGGAATTGATTCGCCATCAGCCCCAAGGGCTCGTTGAGGCAGATGCTGGATGTGCTCAGGCCAGTTAAAAAAACGGGCCGGATTGTCATAATCCATGAACACTCCTTCATAGCCGGATTCAATATAGTGCTCAACCAGTCCGGCAGACCAGGCCTGCTCATTGACCAGCGCAATTCGGGGGATTTGTCCCAGAATCCGTTCATATGTTTTCATGCCCAGCCTGAAATTAGCACTGTTTACTGAGGCTGGAACAAGCGGTCCTATTATTTGTCCGTAACCGCTGCCTATAAGTTCAGCTTTGCTATTCTCCAGTAGCACTTTAAAATGATCGATCCATTCCGGTGCTAGATCCTGAATCATCTCCAGAGTTATGCCGCTTGCCTCAATTCCCAGCGGAATGTTGTCCTCTTCGCAGATGCGCAACAGTGGACGGTAACAGCGGTCTATCACTGTTCTGCGGTCCTCTTCTGGAATGGAGGAGAACATGAGATTGAGATGAAATATTGCGAAAAGTTTCATCGTGCTATTCGGTAATTATTCTGATGCATTTAACGGCTTTTTCAACGTTTTCAACAGCCTTTTCCATGGTTTCTGCAACACCCATAACCACTCCTGACCTAGCCGGGTGGCTGGTGGCGGCAGATATTTCAGCACCGATTTCCGTGCGGATTTCGACCATGCGAATCCCTTCAATTTTGCGGGCTTCTTCGACCCCATTGATGGACACGACCCTGCCTTTATCCGGGAAAAGGTATCGCTGGGCCACTCCTTTCTGGAATTTGGGGGTCATTTCATCCGGGCTTGGGGTCTCTCCAAGGGCCAGCCGTATGGCTATGCCCACGAAATCGACACCGGTGTTCCATGGGATTTCATGGGAACAGAAATATCCGCCGGAAAGCCGGGCGGCCATTTCAATAACGTAAGGCTTGCCTTTGTGTACAACCATATCGCCTTTGGCGACACCGTGTTCAATGCCTAGAGCTATGGCTGCACGACCGGAGAGTTCCTTTACGGCCTGGCTGGTTTCCGCCGGTAAAAATGACGGAAGCTGTCCGCCGTTTTCGATAATATGCGGGGCAAAGCGTTCAAGAAATTCATAGTTACGGTCGGAGAATCCCGGTGTATAGGCCTTTCCCTCAACCACGAATCCTTCGGTACTGATCTGGGGACCGTCGAGATAGCTCTCAACCATAACCCGGCCGGTGGGTGATTCTTTTCTGGAATGTTCAAAAGCCCATTCTGGAGACGGCATATTCGCTGCCCTATGAACAACTCGCAGGACTCCGCGCGCCCCGCGACTGTCCACCGGTTTTATTACGAGGGTTTCCTGCCGTTCCTGCAGGAGTTCATAAAATTCTGCTGCACTGAAGATTTCCCTGTACCAGGGAATCGGAATACCGGCCTCCCTGAAGCGGTCCTTCATAGCCAGTTTGTCAGTGGCCAGGGCCGCAGTTTCACGGCTTACAGCCTTGAGTCCGAAATGATCGGCAACAGCCGCTACCGTGTGCGGGGCATCAACCGCTGCGCACATGACTCCGTCCGGCCTGCCTCCCTTTGCCGCCCACTCGTTGAGAGCGGCAACGGCTTTATCCGGTGTATAGACACAGCCGATTACAGACTCATGGGCGTATTTGAATCCCGGGGCGTGCGGGTTGAGATCCATTGCAACTACATGGGCTCCCAGTTCCACAGCCCTTTGGATAGCCGGGACTGTTTCCAGCCCGGCTCCGATCATTATCAGGGTTTTCTTCACGTTTACTCCGCCTTGCGGCAGACTATAAATGTATTCTGGCCCTTGGGGTCATCCGGGAAAATAATTCGGCCCTGTTTAATCCCGATCACTTTTTCCACTTCGAAGTTCTCCGAGCAGAGAGCGATGATTTCTTCAAGGGAGAATTCGCGCAGGTGCTGGGAATTGACCGGAATATGCCCCAGACTGTTCTGGGGGGTACTCAGGATAAGTTGTCCTCCGGGCTTGATTACCCGATGCATTTCTTTGAAATATGATGCCGGGTCGACATGTTCAACCGTTTCGAAGCTCGTTACGGCATCGAATTTACCCTCTGCGAAATCAAGGTCGGTAGCGTTGGCAGTCTGGAAGGATATGTTGTCAAAATATTTTCCGGAGGAGGCCTTACGCACTGTTTCAAGGTCAAGGTCGGCGGCAATGACCTGTCCGGCCTTTTGGGCCAGAATGCGGGCTCCGTAGCCGGGTCCGCAGGCACAATCCAGTACGTTGCAACCCTTCTCAATGTAATCAAGTGCCAGTTCATAATGGAAGGTCAGTTGATCTCCGGCCTTGATGCTTTTTTCCCTGCCTGCTTCCATTCTTTCTGCCGTGTAGACTCCTTTGGCTGTTTCTCTGCATGTCTGCAGCCAGTGGTCGTCAACAGGAGGAAATTCATTCAGCCTGCTGGTGCTGAATTCTGTTTCGTGCTTGAACATATAAAATTTGGGATGCACTTTATACACGCTGCAATTCCCATTTTCTTCAAGCATCGAAGACATTTTCTTCAATGCACCCAGCCGGTATACATCCGCTGTCAGCTGAATGGGAAAATCGTCAGGCATTTTCACGCAGTCCAGACCGTTTTTTTCGGCGAGATCAAGCATCAGCTCCGCATGCTCAGGAAGCCATCCGAAATGCAGGCCGTCAACCCTGATGAATCTTGTGCTGTCTTCCTTGTCCCAGATTGCGTTGATCATGCGTTGAAGGGGACTTTCATCATGACCGTAAAATATGCTGACTTTGCTTTCAGGAAACATTGCCGGAACATCATTAAGCCTTCCACCCCGGTCAAACTCGGGCGCGATGACTCTTATGTCGGCTTCCGGAAATTTTTCCAGAGCCCGCCTGATGGTCATTGCTACCACCGGATGGCCGTCTATTTCGTTCATGCACCAGTCCGGTGCTCCGCTCCATGCCCTTGATGACGCCTGAATCAGAATAGTTGGAGTATGCATTTTACCTCGTTTGCTTAAAACAGTTCCTTTTCGTGCTTGCGCAGGAAATATGTGCTTACCGGAGTGACAAATTTTGTATTCAGATATGAAGGCTTGAAGAGGGAGTGAAACCTCTTCTGGAGTTCCATGTCTTCTTCATTCGTAGTCCACTTCCCGTTTACCCTTGCGTGCATTTCCTTTGTTGCTTCAAGGATTTCATCTTCAGTGTTGTCGATAACCTCAATGTCGGAGTTGGCAAATTGTTCCACTCGCCAACGACTTATCCCTGATTCCAGTTGTTCCTTAACCGTGAGAATTCGTTTTTTGGATTTGGACCAGAGCAGTTTGAATATAGCCAGGTCTTCAGGAGAGCAGAAATGAATTATTTCAAGGCGGACGACATTAACACTGACACAAGGTATTCTGAAAACCATAGGTACATGCATGAGTCCGCTTTGTATCCCGACGAAGAATTTGCAGGTTGCCGTCAGGTAGACATCCATGAAATCACTCCTTTTTCCGCTGGTAGAGTAATCCATGAAGCCATCTCTCATTATTTCAAGGGGGGCTTTGACTTCGCAGCCCATTCGCAGAACGTTGTATCCTTCGTCAAGCAGGAACTCGGCGCATGGTTTAAGGTTGTTGATGTTCATGTCCCGGACTTCCTGCATATCGGCATCGTGGTGTTCTGGGTTCTTAGTTCCAAGATAGGCCGGGTCCCTTCCGAACAGGCACACGTGAGGCTTTACCGAAGAAAGGCCGAGATCTGTTACCCCTGCTAGTCCTTTAGCGCGTTCAGCGTTGTTGAATTCCAGATGGTTGTCCGTTAGCTGCATTACGCATTCAACATCACGCACAGAAGCCACCCTACGGGTATTGAGGATTATTTCGTGGTTATTGGTCAGGTTGTTTCGTCTTATGGCATCGAGGATGAGAGAATATTTCGGGGAGATCTTCATTTGCCTACAATACAAGTCAGCCAGAGTTTTATTGGCAACCCTGCCGTCCTTGAAATAAAAAAGATCAAGACAGTTGCGATAACGTCCTGTGTCCCGTTCGGAAAGGTAGATCTCGCATTCCATTGCCAGATGGCCGAGTCTAGAGGAGTAAATTTCGCCAACCCTGATAGTTATTAGCGGCCGAAATGCTTTGATTGCTATGGCAATGATGCCCAGTCCAACCCATTTCAGAATTTCCATTGTTGGACTCGGTCTTAGGGTAGGCGCGGCATCATAATTGTTTTCCCTGACAGCGATGTTCAGTTGCAGGTTCCAGAAGCATGAATAAAAGTTCACCGCACGGACAACATTGTCATGGTCATAAATCATTCCACATACAATGACTGCTTCATCAGGTCGGAATGAGAGCATGCACTTTAGAAGCGGTGTGAAAAGCGGATGAAATGTTCCGTTGAAGTACGTCGTTTTTTCTGACGGATAGACGTTTCTGTCCCTTTCCGGAACCAGAAGGTGGATTTCGGTCGTCTCCCGGTCAACCTTGGCAATATAACTTTTGATATATTGCTGTTGGGCCGTGCCTATTATGAGCAGTCTTGTTTTTTTCATGCAGTGTTGTTTCGAATTCAGAGCTTTTGACCTTGATGCCATTCCAAGGATGCCTCAGCAGGGCGCCAGAGGCATTTCCTACCACACTGTTTAAGCCTTGCGTTTAATGACCTTGCGGACCGCTTCAGCAATATCCTCAGGCATAAGTCCATATGCTCTGGCCAGATCTTCCGGCTCTCCTGACGCGCCGAAAATGTCATTAATCGCCACCCGCTCCACTGGAACCGGATGGTTCTCGCAGACTATTTCCATCACGGCTCCTCCGAGTCCGCCATACTTGTTGTGGTCTTCACAGGTCACGATGGCACCGGTTTCACGCGCGGCTTTTACAACAGCTTCCTCATCCATGGGTTTAAGCCAGGACATGTTCAGCACTCTGCAGAAAATACCTTCTTTGGCGAGTTGTATGGCTGCTTCAAGTGCCCGGTGAACCATGACCCCGACAGCCATGATGGTTGCGTCTTCGCCTTCGTGCAGGACATTGGCCTTGCCGGGCTCAAAAACTGTATCCGTATCGAAGACATTGGGCAGCGGGCTGCGTCCTGTGCGCAGGTATAGAGGACCTGGGGTATCCAGCAGATATGGCATGATTGCCTTCAACTCAACAGGATCAGCGGGGGAGACTACAGTCATGCGCGGTATACTGCGGTAAATGGCAATGTCTTCAAGAGCCTGATGCGAAGCTCCGTCGGGGCCGACATCAACCCCAAGATGGCTGGCTGCGATCTTGACGTTGAATTCAGGGTAGGCGATGGAGTTGCGGGCCTGTTCGATGGCGCGCATGGAAGCGAAGACAGCGTAGCAGGTCACAATGGGAATCACTTCTGATTCCGCAAGACCTGCGGCCATGGAAAACATGTTCTGTTCCGCAATGCCGCACTGGATGAAACGGTCCGGGTAAGCCTGACGAAAATGGTAGGTTCCGGTTCCTCCGGCTACATCGGCATCAAGGACAACGAAATCGTCACGGCTGGCAGCAAGCTCGGTAAGTACCTTGCCGAAAGCATCTCTCATATTTTCCATTAGATAAGCTCCTCGCATCCGCATTCACGCAGGGCACATTTGCGGTCTTCTCCGGTAGGGCAGAGACTGCCGTGCCATTTGGGCACGTTTTCCATGTAGGAAACTCCCTTACCTTTTACTGTGTGGGCAATGATTACAGTCGGCTTTCCGGCCATGGCCCTTGCCCGGTTGAATGCGTTCTCAATTTCGCGGAAATCGTGGCCGTCTATTTCGATAACATGCCAGCCGAAGGCTCTGAATTTGTCATTCATTGGCTCGATCGCGGTAATTCTGGTGTTCAGGTCGTCGCTCTGCAGTTTGTTGTAATCAACAATGGCAACAAAGTTGTCGAGGTTGTAGTGGGCTCCGAACATGCAGCCTTCCCAGATTTGTCCCTCGTTCAATTCCCCGTCGCCAAGCAGCGCGTATGTGCGGCAACTGCGGCCTGCTCGTTTAGCCCCCAGAGCGCAGCCCAGCGCGAATGAAAAGCCCTGTCCCAGTGAGCCTGAGTTGAACTCAACGCCTGGAGTCTTCATGCGGTCCGGGTGTCCCTGAAGCATTCCCCCTGCATGGCGCAGCGTTTTGAATTCTTCCTTGGAAAAGAAACCTTTCTCGGCAAGAGCTGCATAGAGTGAAAGACAGGAATGCCCTTTGGATAGGATGAATCTGTCCCGGCAGGGATCATCCTTGTTTTCAACGCAGAAATTCATTTCTTTGGCAAAGAGCCAGCTTATGATCTCCACGCAGGAAAGGGACCCGCCCGGATGGCCGGACCCGGCATGGCAGTTCATTATGATAATGGATTTGCGCAGTTCCGCAGCAAATGCCTCAAGTTCAGCGTATCTTGACATTTTCTTGTTCTTCTCCTGTTTGGACTGTGCCGGTGCGTCTCCGGAAACTCTCAAAGATCCGAAGACTCTTTGAAAAGGAGGCTCAGGACTCTCCCTGATTTATAAATCAACATCATAAAACTATTAGGGATTCCAAAGGGGCTTAGCTCCTTTGGCAGCCGGAGGCATACCTCAGGCGAGACATATAAATAGGCCCTGCCTAAAAATACAGACCGCCGTTGACGTTTATAGTCTGGGCGGTAATGTACGAGGATTCATCAGAAGCCAGGTAAAGTACCACGTCAGCTACTTCGTCAGTTGAACCGAACCGTTTCATGAGCACGTTCTCAGCTGCCTTCTGCACAGCCGGGTTTTTGAGTCCAGCGTCCGCCATTTCCGAGGCGATCAGTCCGGCAGCGATAGTGTTGCAGCGGATTCCCCACTGCGCACCGAATCTGGCGATGACCTGCCCCAAGGAGATGAGGCCTGCCTTGCTGGCAGCGTAATGGGCTGTTCTGGGCCCTCCGTACTGTCCGCTTACCGACCCGAGGTTGATTACGCTGGCTCCCTGTCCTTTCTTGAGAAGTTCAAGGCATTTCTGGGTGCACAGGAAAGGTCCCTTGAGGTTTACGCCAAGTATGCGGTCCCATTCATCAGATGTAATCTTATCGAAATCATTCGGGTTGTTTATCCCCGCATTGTTAACCAGAATGTCCAGCTTGCCTTCCTTCGATTCTATATCGGCAACAACGGAATTAACTGAAGCCTCTTCACTGACTTCCAGTTGAATGCAACGGGCTTTGCCTCCGGTGGCGAGGATGGCTTGAACATTCTCTTCGGCACTGGATTTGTCGGAGACCCAGGTCAGGATCACCTCAGCACCGTGTTCAGCCAGTCTGCGGCAGATGGCCTTGCCAATACCGCGTCCGCCGCCTGTGACCAGAGCTGTTTTGCCTTCGAGTCTTTTCATGAATATTTATCCTTCCTTGCGGGCCACCATCAGAACGGTCCGGCCCATGCCTGCTTCGGCAAAGCAGGTGTACAATTTGTCGAGAAATTTTCTGTTGCCGGTCCGGGTCAGGCTCATTTCAAGTTCCTTGCGCATGGCGTGGCATTCGCGTCCCAGTTCCGGGTTATCAAGGTAGTTTCGGCCCATGAGCAGGAACAGTTCCATGGGGAATGATACTTCTGCGTGCATCGGGGAGAAGCCTGTTCTGGTAAGCAGATTTTCCAGAGATTCGCGGTCAAAGTAGTTCAGGTGGTGCGGCGGGGCTACCCACCATGGGCGCACCTTCATGTCCCTGTTCAGGATTTTCTGTACCGGGGTGTACTCGTTGGGAACGCCAACAGCAATGAGTCCTCCCGGCGCAAGCGTGTCCCGACAGAGTTCAAGCATCCCTGCCGGATCAGGCAGGTGCTCCATGACATCACCCAGATGGATTACATCGAATAAGCCCAACGAGGCAGCACTGGATCGGTCAAAGACCGCGCAGTCCACATCCAGCCCCTGTGATCCGGCATATTCAGCGGCCTTGTCAGACGGTTCCACGCCTTTGGCCTCCCAGCCTCGATCAGCTGCACGCTGCAGGAAAAAACCGTTTCCGGCCCCTACGTCCAGAATGCGTCCTTTCCTGCCGAGAAATTCTTCCAGTTTTTCAAGCCGGGCATTGTTGGTGGCATCAAGCCACTCCCGGTCTTCAAGCTGGTGTTCGAGCATGAGCGGTTTGTCTTTCACATGGTAGTCGTGTTTGTATATTTCGCGCAGCTCTTCTTCACTGGGCAGTGGAATGATGTGCTTGAAACCGCAGCATTCGCAATCGATCACATCAAAGCCGTCCTTGGAGTGCAGGACCTGCCCGCTGTGTTCTGTCCAGCATTTTCTGTCGCTCAAAGTTTCCGCTCCATTCTTTCCAGGATTATTGCCCCGATGTTTGAGGCTCCGTTTCCTATGTTCAGCTTCGCAGCGCGGTCGGACATTTTCCGGCGTAATTCCCTGTCGTTGATGGCCCGGCCTAAAACTTTTGAAATTTCATCCGGGCTGACCCGGTTAAATTTGCCTAATGATATTGCTGCTCCGGCCTGATGCAATGCTGATGCCGAGCGCGCGTGATCTTCACTTATGCAGAGCAGCAGTTGCGGAATTCCGCAGGCGGCCAGTTCATAGGCTGTCATTCCGAAAGACGCTACAGCCAGATCGCTGTCACACATCAGCTCTGCCATGTTGCCGACATTGCTGAGTAATTGAACCTTTCCCTCAAGCTCTAGCGTCAAATTTGTGATTTTGTCCAGATCATTGAACATAGGTCCTGCAATAACTTTTGCAGTCCAGTCGTAATTAACTGATTTGAGTGTCTTAAGAACCAGTAATGTCAGGTTGTTAGGGTCGCTTCCTCCCATGCTTACAAGCAACTGCGGAACAGCCCGGTCCGTGTATGCCGACCGGTTCTGCGAGAATTCCCGGCGCAGGGGGATGAACCGCCAGTCGTGGAAAAGTTCTCCTTTAAATCCGGTCCAGTCCAGCTCGGTTACCTGTGGTACAGGGGGATAAAATGCCAGATCGCATTGAAGACGGTTTGAGGTGGGGTCGTCCAGAGTCGCCAGAACTGTGCCTGCTGATTTTGCGCGGGCAAAGAATGCTGAATCCAGCGGGACCAGCAGATCCAGAATTACGGCAGACGTATTTGAAAACTGCCAATGGTGGAATTCGTCAACTTCATGAACGGGAAAGCCGTCTTTCTCTATTATGCTTCTAGCGACTGCACTGCCCCGGAATACAAAGCCGCAATCCTGTCCGAATTCATCGCGCAGGCAATGGGCAAGGGCAAGGCAGCGTCCCACGTGACCGAATCCCCGTTCCGGAGAACCTTCGCAGAAAAAGAGAAACTTATTCATCTCGTTAAATGAATGCCTGATAAATTTTTTCCGCAATCCGCCAGTCTTCCGGAGTATCAATATCCACCACCATATGCCGCGGCAGGAAGTAGGGCAGGTTCAGGGACTGTTCCCTGTCTTTCGGCAGGTCGGTGAGTTCATGCCAGTAGAACTGCGCTGCATCATGGAAAAACAGCGGGAGATCCTGCGATCTGCTGGCTGCGTATTCCGGGAAGGCATATTGGACCCCGCCCTGCCCGTTGTGCTTGAAGGCCCTCAGGATGGGGTAGGGGAATTCCGCCACTCCCAGCACACAGTTCGCCTGCTTTTCACGAAGAAGTCTGAATCCTCCACGGATGTTTCCGGCAGTGATGAAGGGGTTTGCGTAAAACTGGCAGTATCTTTCGATCGGCCCCCTGTTCTCTCTGACCCACTCAAGGGCATGGTCAATGACAGGCTGGGTGGCGACAAAATCACCGGCGAGTTCAGCCGGACGCATGAAAGGAACTTCCGCGCCGTATTGCCGGGAGACCTCGGCATATTCTTCGCTGTCCGTGCTGACAATGACATGATCAAAGAAGCCGCTCTCAAGGGCGGCTTCAATGGCGTAGGCAATCAGGGGTTTGCCTAAAAACGGTTTTATGTTCTTCCCGGGGATGCGCTTGCTGCCTCCCCGGGCCGGTATGATCGCTATCTGCATTAAATCCTGAAATCCGTAGGTTAGATGTTACTGGTCAGCGCGCAGGAAGGTCTTCTGGGCGGACTGCCAGTCTTCCTCAAAATCGACTTCGATACAGGCGTGGTCGGAGATGTCCACAGGCCTGATTTTGGCTCCGTCCTGAATGATGAACTCAAGGCCTTTTTCAAAGTAGTCCTGATCGGCACAGCGGCGCAGAGCTTCGGTGAAGGCGGGCAGGTCCTTTTTCGCCACAAAGTTGATGCCTACGGCCTCGCCTTCGGCTCCGACAACTTCCTTGGAGATTTCGGTAATATACCCGTCATCATCGCGAAGATATTTGACCTCTTCCTCTCCGCAGTTCTTGCGGTCTACGCCGACAAGGCTCTCTCCGGCGATTTCGCCGAGGAATCCCTTGAGCACGGGCTTTTCAAAGACAACGTCGCCGTTGAGCCAGAGCACATCGTCATCAAGGTGTTCAACCGCCCTGAACAGACTCTTGGAGGTGTTGGTGATGTAGTAATCTGGATTGTACTTGTAGTAGACTTCGGGGAATTGCTCCATGATCAGGGTCATCTTGAAGCCTACCACGACAATGATTTCCTTCACTCCAAGTTCGCGCATGATGCGGATCTGGCGACCGAGAATGGTTTCCCCGTAGGGGAGAACTGACAGGGATTTCGGGAAAGGACGACTGAGCCTGCTGCCGATTCCTGCTGCGAGAATGATTGCTTTCATGGTCTGTCCCTCTTGCTGTTAAAGGTAGTTGGAAACGATGTATTCACCCAGCCGGAAGGCTGCACGCCCGTCCGCCTTGCTGAATGAAATTTCCCTCAAATTTTTCCGGTCTTCAGCATAATCATCAATATTTCTTACCACGATCTCTTCGAAAGCGGTATAGAGATCATCTTCTTTCGTCACTTTTCTGCCGGGAGTCATGGTATCAAAATCAAAGAGCAGTTCCCGGTTGCGGGTGACATAATCCTCAAGGTCGTAAGCATAGAAAATTATTGGCCGGTCCAGCAGCAGATAATCGAAGTAAATGGATGAATAATCGGTCAGCATCACGTCGCAGAGGTTGAGCAGCGGGTAGGCGTCGCTCTTTGAATTGATCATCCGGATATTCGGGGGGAGTGCCACCTGATTGACGGTCAGGCAGGGGTGGAACTTGCACACGAAAAGGATGTTGTGCTGCTGGCAGAACTCTGACAGGCGCATGATGTTGATGGCCCCGTCCTCGAACGGGCCGCCGCCGTTGTCCCGGAAGGTCGGCATGAAAAATACCACCTTACCGCCCATTTTGCGGAAGCGGACCATCTCGGCGAAGATGTCGCGGTCTGCATTGATCATGTCGTATTTGGTCGGGCGTCGCATGATGACATCATTTCGCGGGTATCCGGCCTCGACAAAATGCTTTGCCCGGAAGGCCGGGCCGAAGGCATGCTCCGTAAAGTACGGGGAGGTGGAAAGAACCACATCGTAGCCGGAGTATGCAAAAGTAAGCTTTTCGGCCTTTTCGGGGTTCATGTTTACGGCTGAATTTATCTCCGGGAACCCTATGGCCTTGAGCGGTATGCCGTGCCAGAGCTGGATGGATACGGCTTCTGACAGCAGGGCCCACAGCGATGGCTGCTCTTTCCAGATGAAGTCGTCGCTGACCACAAGCCCGGCCCTGGCCATGATCCCTGCCGCATCAGGATCGCTTACCCACAAGGCCGGAAGTCCCTGTTCCTTGAGAACTGCGGCGTCCTTTTTGGTAAAGGTGATGAAAAAGCACTTGAGTTCAGGCTGGTGCTGCACGCAGTGCAGGAAGAAATATTTGACGTTGTCTATGAAATAGCTTCCGGCCCGGCCGAAAAATACGGCCAGATTCTTTTGTTTGGGGACCGATGCCGCTGCTTCGCGCAGTCGCTGCAGTTCGTGTTGTTCCATGGCGGCCAGTTTTCCGTGTTGATCAGGTTGATGAGAGCATGAAATCGAGCATTAATTCTGACACCTGTGAATATGTTATTCAAATTGGGTGCCAATAACAACGAAAAGATCAATTGATCAGAAAGACGGCCATCTTTTTTTATTTATTTTTTTCGAATATTTTTTTCAGTCTGCCCAGCTTGTCTTTGGCCTTCCGTGTCGTCGATTCAGATTCCGTATCAGGGGAAGGGGGAGTTTCCTCCTCCTTGTTACCGAAACCGGCGAACCTTGCCACCTTTCCTACCTGTTCGGCGGAAAAACGTGCGGCCTTTCCGGTTACTTCAAATGCCCTGTCTTTGGTATCGACCACTTTCCTTGCTGCATTGGCTGCTTTTTCTCCTGCGGATCTGGTGATGGTTTTCAGGTATGCTCCAGTGATGATTCTGGTGGAATCCATGGCAATGGAAAGGAGCATGCCGGCAGCTTCACGAAGTACTGATCTGCGGTAGCCCGGGGATTTGCGGTCGGCTCTGAAATTGAAATGGCTGCGGGTGATGATGCCTACGCGCAGGGCAAGAAATGCGTTGGTGGAACCGTCAAGGATGGAGGCGGTTACGATGGATGTCAGGCCGCTTGCCACCGGAATCATACTCAGGGCCGAACCGGCCAGAACCGGTGACATAATGGCTTCGATCTGGGCCTGAATATCCAGTTCTTCCACTGCCCCGGCAAAGAAGGCAGTTCCGGCCACGTTGGCATATACGGCGAGCATATCCCTGAAAGACGGGCGCTGATTATATATTTTGGAGATATCCCAGACCAGCTTGGTGAGTGTTCCCAGTACGATGAAAGAATCCAGCTGCCCGTTCTGCGAGATTGCAGTGGACAGGAAAATCCGTGTGGCAGTACTTTTCATCTTCTTGGTCGAGATCTCGTCAAGCATGTCCAGAGCTGTTTCAAGCTCTTCGTTGGTGGACAGATTTAACCCTGCATCCCGCACATATTTGTTGCGCCGCAATCGCTTACGCAGCCTGCGGATGAATTCCTGTTCCTCGGCAGGGGTGGGGTTTTCCGGCAATATCAGCGGACCTGGACGGAAAAGGTACATGACCAGCGGGCTCAGGCAGATGATCAGAAACAGTCCGCTCAAGCCGAAGAGCACGTAGTCCCGCGACTGTGGTAAATACACTGCGCACAGCTCCGCCAGTCCGGCAATCTGGTTCAGCATGAACAGCACGAATCCGCCGATCAGGAAAAGCAGGCCGGTCGTGATAAGTCTGAGCAGGGTTTTAGACATATCGGTAATCCTCGCAGGCTGTAACGGTTGTGTTTTCCATATCTGTCTCTATCCAACTATGGCCGAGTGCGTCAAACATGACCATTGTTAAGTGCATAAACTGCAGGACAGGACAGGGAATTGCCGGAGGTATGAAGAATCCTCTTTGAAATCGGATAAGTCTGCAATATCTTGCGCTCTTCATACTTCAATAAGGAATAAATGATGGTAAATATCAAGTCTTCATCCGGAATGGGAGTGGCACAGGTCCTTGCCGGGGCCGCGCTGATCTCGCTGGTGGGGATATTTATAAAAATACTTGTGGTCGACTACGCCCAGCCTATTCTGGTGGTCACTTTCTGGCGAAATCTCTTTGTGTGCACCATCCTTATGGCCGGCCTTAAGATCTTCAAGCCGCATCTGCTGCGGACCGAGCGTAAAAATATTCCCCTTTTTGCCTTGTACGGGCTGGTGCTAACCGGCATGAACGGTATCTGGGGCGGATCGGTCTATTTCAACGGGGCAGGGGTGGCAACGGTGCTGGTTTACATCTCCGTGCCCCTGACGGTTCTTGCCCAGTGGTTGATGGGAGGAGACAGACCTTCCCTGTGTATTCTTCCGTCCATTGTGTTCTGTCTGGCCGGGTGCGCCATGGTTTGCGGTATAACGAGTCTTTCCGAGTTTTCCCTGACCCCGATGGGAATATTTCTCGGGCTGCTGTCCGGTGTGTTCTATTCTGCATACAGCCTTTTCGGCAGGGAATGTGCACTGCGGGGAATAAACCCGTTCTGCGTGCTCATGCATGCATTCGGATTTGCCGCATTTTACATGCTGGTGATCAACCTTCTTTCCAACGGTTTAATCCCAGGCACGGCCCCGTCCCCGGCACATCTGCTGATGCCCGGTGCGGACCTCAAAGCCTGGCTCCTGATCCTGATTCTGGCAGTTGGGCCGTCCATGACCGGTTGGAGTCTGATCAATTCCAGCCTGACACATCTTTCTCCGTCTGTTGTAAATATTCTGCTGACCACCGAACCGATGATGACCGCGCTTGTAGCTATTCCTGCGCTCGGCGAATATATGACCATGGAGCAGTGGGCCGGGTGTTTTCTGATTATCGGCGGGGTAATTGTTTTGAAGAAAAGATGATGCATCTGGCGGCCACCCGGGGGCGTAAATCCTTTTGCAAAAGGGTTTAAGAATCCCAAAACCTTTTAATAAGGCTTCGCCTCGGTTACGACAATTTGTTATTGAATAAAAAAAGTTAAACAGCATTCAGCTGTATGAGTTTACTGATTTTAACGTCGAACATAGTGTCTTTATATGCAATGTGCTGGTTCGTGAATGTGTATTCAAGCCAAAAACAAGACCGCAATATCCTGCTGGATATTGCGGTCTTGTTTTATGACGGTCAGCCGCTGATGTAGCGACAGCTTATTGAAAAAGTTTTTTGGAGAGTCCAGAGAACCTTTTTTTCAAAAAAGGTTTTTTGGCCCTCGGAGAGCTACCGGAGGCACTTTAGACGTTGAACAGGAAGTGGATAACGTCGCCGTCTTTGACAACGTATTCCTTTCCTTCGGAGCGCAGTACTCCGGCTGCACGGCAGGCAGCTTCGGACTTGTGGGTGACGTAGTCATTGTATCCGATTACTTCGGCACGGATGAAGCCGCGTTCAAAGTCGGTATGGATTGCTGCAGCTGCACGGGGAGCTTTGTCTCCATTGTGGATGGTCCAGGCGCGAACTTCTTTAACACCGGCGGTGAAGTAGCTGATCATGCCGAGGGAGTGGAAACCGGTGCGGATGATCTTGGCCAGTCCGGACTCGGTAACACCGTAGGAGTTCAGGAACTCCTTGTACTCCTCGTCGTCGAGGCCGACCAGTTCCTCTTCCATTTTGGCGGAAATCTTTACGAATTCAGCACCGCGCTCTTCGGCGAGGGCCTTGACCTTTTTCACGTATTCATTGTCTTCGGTCAGGCCGTCTTCGTCGACGTTGGCACAGTAGATGAGGTTCTTGGCAGTGATCAGGCGCAGGTCCCGGAGCAGTTCGACCATGATGTCGGATTCAAGGTCGCCGTATGTGTTTGCGGGATTGCCTTCGTTGAGGTGCTCAAGGAGCTTCTCGGCTACGGCAATTTTTGCGCCCAGTGATTTGTCGCCCTTGATCTGCTTTTTCATGCGCTCGATGCGGTTGTCCAGCACCTGCACGTCTGCGAGGATGAGCTCTGTTTCGATTACATCAATGTCGCGCATGGGATCGACAGAGTTGGAAACGTGGATAACGTCGTCGTTGTCGAAGCAGCGTACAACGTGGAGGATGGCGTGGGTTTCACGGATGTTGCCGAGAAACTTGTTGCCGAGACCTTCGCCTTTGCTTGCTCCGGCCACCAGGCCTGCGATGTCGATAAAGTCAACAGTGGAGTGCTGTACGCGCTGGGGCTTTACCAGTTCTGCCAGCTTGTCGATGCGCGGATCCGGAACAGGAACAACAGCCTTGTTGGGTTCAATGGTGCAGAAGGCGTAGTTTGCGCTTTCGGCGTTCTGGGCCTGGGTCAGGGCATTGAAAAGGGTGGACTTGCCGACATTGGGCAGTCCCACGATTCCGATACTGAGAGCCATAAATATTTCTCCTTGGGGAAAATATGAATTCCTCTCCATGCCGCAAAAAATCCCGAACATACGTTGTACGACGCATGAAATAGTCAGTTGAATCGGGATGATGTGCCGCTATGGTTACTGCGGCTCCTTTCAGGACAGCATGAAAGGTAAGTTTTCGTCTTTACTATCTATAAAGATAATATCACGTGTTGCGGACCCTCAATACCCGTCTTTGGTGGGATGGGCAAGTGTTGATTGCGTAGAGTGGGTCACCTGTTGAATGCAGACATAGTTTTGCATTCTGTGTGCACCACTTTTTATTCGTAATAGAAGAAACTCGTCTTGGCATTAACACAGAACAATATCCGTTAAATTTAACCGGTCTTTCTCTTCTTATCCAGTTTGTCACTGCCTTTAGCGGCCTTCTTGCCCTTTTTCTTATCAGGTTCCGGAGCACGCCTCAGTCGAATGTCTATGTTCTTGTCATCGTATACGGAGATTGTCTCATTGCGGCTGATGTAGCCTTTTTTCGATACATTGATGGTATATTCCCCTACAGGTAAACGGAGATAGGGTGTATTGCGTTTTGACGTTCCGTATATTTTAACGTTTGCTTCTGCCGGGACGGTTTTGATCCTTACCCTGTATTCAGGATTAAAGGCTCTACGCGGTGAACCCATCAGTTTGAAGGAGGCCCAGTGATACGGGCGTCCATATTTGTTCAATGTGTCTATCTGCGCTTTCTGCAGAGCCACATCTTTCGGGTTTCCTTTAAGGTATCTGTAGAATTGTTTCATCAGATAGCCCGTGGATTTGTCATCAACTTTCCAGGCTGATGCCAGCAGTGATTTTGTCCCGGCAAAGAATACAGCCCGTTGAAGGCCGATCAGTTCGTCCCCGAGATTGTATTTGCTTATGCCGGTTTCACAGGCTGAAAGGGTAACAAGAGAGGCTTTCCAGCGGCAGCTGAAAAGTTCTGTTGCCCTGAGGCTTCCGTCATTTCGGTCATCTGGGCTCAACAGCAGTTTTGAGTTCATCGGTTCAACACTGTCAAACAGTCCATGAGTGGCTATGTGAATAATGCTGTATTCTCCGGCCTGCTCTTTGAGCATGGTTTCGGTTCCGTTGCTCCCGATACTTACTTTGGACTTCGGTACAATCTTTCCGATGCTGATCGATTCTTCTTCGGCGAACGGCAGGTTCTTGGTGGGATTGCCGATTATCAGTGCTGCTTCCTCAGGGTAAACAGGTTTCCTCTCAACAATGGAAAGGACTGTTACGCTTGGAGAGTAGGAAATCGAGTGCTTGAGGATCAGATACCCCTGCCTTGAACGGAGAGCCTGAAAAGGCAGGTAGTGCAAGGCCTTGTGTGGGATGATTATAAGCCTTTTACTTTTGCTGATTTCCACTTGAACAGGCTTGATGAGTATGTCGTAAAGCTTTCTGGCGTTGCTTTTGCCATATTGCTTTTTGAGAATTGAATTGTTGAATTGAGATATATCCCTGCATAGTTCGCTATAGTTAATTGTTTTTTGGATACAGTTTATGCCTGTGTTTTTTATTGTGATTATGGTCATGGTGTCACCGTTAATGTAGTATTCAATTATGGCGGTGCCAGGCTCGATAAGATCAATCGCCTGCTCGCTGTTTATTGAACTTACATTGGACAGCGAGTAAATTTCTTTGACCGTATTTTCGTTTACGTTCGAGGACAGCCTTTTAATTCCTCTGAAATTTTTTGTGACCAGCTCAAGCTGGTCCTGGCTGTAGTCGCCTGCCCCGTATATACTGTCCATGACAAGGCTGTTAGTCGTATATGTTCTGGATAGCGCTTCCTGGGTACGGTCCTTGAGCTCGATTTCGTTACCGGCAATTATGTCTATGAATGCCCGTGATTTGGATCTTTCAATGTATTCAAAAGCCTGATCAAGTTTCTTCAACTCGACCAGGGTCTGTACCGCTTTGCCGTAGAGCCTTTCCTTCAGACCGAAATAGTTAACCTTTTCCGTCTCGGACTGAATAGTGACCCGCTGTTGCTCAACTATTCGGATCGCTTCATCGTATTGTTTGAAAGCTTCGTTATTGAATCCGCAACGAGCGTATGCGTCTCCCACAGTCGACAGATAGTTGATCATTTCATATTTGTTGAGGAAACGATTCAGTTTTAGTGCGTAGGGAGACATGGCTTTTTGAAGCTGTTCGGGGTTGTCTCTGTCGAGTTTGTCCAGTGGGGATAGCACGTTGGAATTTTTCACCGCTTCCCCGGCCCCCCAGTCAAGCTCTTTGCCGGAGAGAGAAATTTTCATGGCTGTTTCTGTTAATGTCGTTGAGGCATGTCCACTGGTGGAGATTGCGATATCTCCAGCTGCAGCAGCTACAACCAGTCCTGCTTTTGCTAATATTACGCCTACCTTAGCCAGTCCGGATAATAATGATTTCGTGTTGCCTCGGGTCTTATTCTTCTCCAGCAGTTCTTTATTATAGAAGTCTCTAAGTATCCTTTCCGTCTTCCTGTAGTCAGAAAGAATTATATTATCCAGCTCGGTTATAAGTCTCTGCAGTTGCTTATGGTGTTCAAGCGCTTGCAGAGGTTTGTTGTCGGCCATCTGAGCCAGAACAAGCCAGTAGTTCATCTGGCAGTAACGAGTAAGATCCTCTTTTCTTACATTCAGAAATTTCCCCATGGCAGTGCTGTTGGTTTGCAATATGGCTTTGATGAATTTTCCCCTTTCATTCTGGGGGGAGAAAAGTGCCGGAGCCGCAGCCTGCGCTTTAAGGTAATCTCGTTCCAGTATTGAATACTCGGGTGAGAAATCAATCAGGTTCACGTAGGAGTTGTATAGCGCGTAATCAAGGGGGCCGGAGTTATCGGGAGCGAGTTCGCTTTGCGGGTCTTTTCCAAGTTTCTGATTGATGAAAGCCGTTCTTTTTTCGATTCTTTTTCCCAGTTCCATGAAGTCTGCTTCCCGTATGGAGTCAATAAAATCATCAGGAAAGACGAAATCCATTTGTGATTTGCTGAGAAAGGAGCTCGGATAAAAAGTGTAATAGAGAAAACGATAGTTGTTGAAATAGGATGAAATGGGGAGTTCTTTTAAACCCTTCTTTTTGATTTTGCTGTAGATCTCTCTGACTTCCTTATTCATTTCCGATGCCTTGGTGAAGTCGACTAGTCCGTACGAGTAAACTTCAGCAAGGTCGTCCATTATGTAAAGTCTGCTTTCAATCTCAGCATACTCATCGTCACTGTTTTTTGTACGTTTATTTATAAGCGCTAGTTCGTGCTCCAGCAGTGAGGTCAGGTTGTTGTATTTTTTCTTTGCCTTGAAGTGTGAGACAAAAGCATGGAAGTCTGCCGGTCTAAGCGAGTCTTCTTTTTTCCAGGCACATTCTTCCGCAGCCACGGCCTGAGTTGAGAAAAAGAGAATAAGCTGTGCCAATACAACATAAAGGAGTCGTGAGTGTTTCATTACATTCTGCCTTCAAACGCTGTCGCAAATATTTTTTCTGATAGATGGTGAGCTGTTACGGATAGAAGAGTGCGCTGTACGCAGAAATTATCGTTGTGTTCGCCTATAAAGTGTATTGGCGTATGGATGGGGTCAGACTGCCTTTTAGACTCCTCATGGGATATAATGCGGCGCTGGAGAAGTCTGAAGTCGCTCCCATCAAGCACCAGGAGTTCAACTTTTATCATCGCCGAGTCAGACACTTTTGCTGAGATTGTTCGTCCAAGAATGACAAGGTCGAATTCTTTTGGCTCTATACCTTTTAATTCTTCAAAAGAAGTAAGATTGATTTTTTTTACAGCGGCCCATGATTTGATATTGTTTAGGATAATGTCCTGATATTCTTCTGGAATGAAGTATCCCTTGCCATAATCCGGCTCATCTTCTGAGCTATGAAACTCAGACGTCATGACTTTCCTGTTTATCGGAAGCTGGAATTTAGCTGAGTCAGGCAGGGGTAGAAAATCGACTAAGGCAATTTTCAAGTCCGGGTATGCCTTTGGAGCAGGCTCAGTCTTTTTCAGCATGAAAGCCAGTGATGGAAGAGAATTCTTTTGGCATCCTGTCAGCGTGAGCAAAATTACAAGTAGAATTATTGCAGAATTATTCTTGTTAATCATAAAGTGCTGCTAAATTGGTGTTCCTTAATGTTTCTTAATGGTAAAGCCCCGTATCTCTGGTATTGTGGTTATCATTGTTTGGGATGAAATGGAATATAGATTCAGAGATTTGTTTTTGATTCGCAAACAGTTATAAGGAGGGCTTTATCTGCTTTACGCACACCCCAAACCAGCCTACAAACACCCCCATGAGCAACGATTCAAAAAACTATGATGTAATTATTCTTGGTGCTGGAGCCTCGGGGCTGTATTGCGCCATGCACGCCTCTGCGCGTGGCCGCAAAGTGCTGGTGCTTGACCATTCTCCCAAGGCGGGACGCAAGATTCGCGTGGCCGGGGGCGGCAAATGCAATTTCACCAACATGGACCTTTCCGCGGCGAATTATGTTTCCGCCAACCCGCATTTTGTGAAGTCGGCGCTTGCCCGTCACACGCAGTGGGACTTCATTTCATTTATTGCCGAAGCCGGAATCGCTTATGAGGAACGGGAGGACGGCCAGCTATTTACTCTTGATGGAGCGGGGCTCATTGCCGGGTTGCTGGTGACAAACTGTCATCGTTCCGGGGTGGAAATCCTGCTGGACCGCAAGATTGAGGCGGTCACTGGGAAAGGGCCTTTTCAGGTTGTCAGCGGGACGCAGGTTTTTGAAGCCGGATCACTGGTCGTGGCCCTGGGGTCACCTGCATGGCCGCAGGTTGGTGCCACTTCACTGGGATACCACATTGCCGAACAGTATGGGCTGAAGGTTCTCCCCTCCCGTCCGGCACTTGTTCCCTTTTCTGTGGGCGGACGTGACGGGCGCTTCTGCAAGGAGCTGAGCGGCAATGCCCTGCCGGTGAGCATCAAATGCGAAGGGCGGACATTCACAGGGGATATGCTTTTCACGCACAAGGGCATTTCCGGCCCGGCAGTGCTGCAGATTTCAAACTACTGGCGGCGAGGCTCTGCTCTGACAATTGATTTGCTTCCGGGACAGGACATTGCCGGGCTTCTTGAGGAGCACCGGACGGAAAATACACTCCTGAACAATTTCCTAGCCCGATTCTTCACCCGCAAGATGGTGGGGCTCCTTCTTGAAGACCGGGATGCCGATACACCGGTCAGCCAATTGACCAAAGCCCGACGTCAGGAATTGGCCGAGCGTATTCATGCGTGGGTAGTGAAGCCGCAGGGAACCGAAGGGTTCAACAAGGCCGAAGTTGCTGCAGGAGGGGTGGATACAGCTGAAATATCTTCCAAGACAATGGAAGTGCGAAATTTTCCGGGGCTTTACTTCATAGGGGAAGTGCTGGATGTGACCGGCTGGCTGGGCGGGTACAATCTGCAATGGGCCTGGTCTTCCGGGTACGCTGCCGCACAGTTTGTGTAACAGCCCTTCACGCAGTTTTTTACGATCTGTCGTGGTGTCATGTTTTTCAGGAAAAGGAATCCCTGGACACCCCGGTGTGCGGTCTCTGTCGGTAAAATCAGGCTAGGCTGTAGCTTTTTCGAGAGTCTGCAGGAGCGTGTGGAGATCAAAAGGCTTGGCAAGATAATGGTCCAACCCGGCTCTTTCCATGTCGTCTTTGGTGTCTTCGTAGCTGTGCCCGGTCATGGCGATGATGGGAATGTCTGATTTATCTCCGAAAGAAGCGCGGTCGCGGATTCGTCTGGCAGCTTCCAGACCGTCCATTTCAGGCATTTGCAGATCCATAAGTATGCAGTCGAATTCGTTGTCATGCAGTATTTCAAGGGCTTGAGCCCCGTTCACGGCAGTGACCACTTCATGTCCATGCTTCTCAAGCATTTTAGATGCAGAGAGGGAGTTTATGCGTTCGTCGTCTACTAAAAGAATTCTCATTCTTTCAGAATAATAAAAAAAGGCCCCACCTGTAAAGGTGGGGCCTGACATTTTACTACATTTCGTTTGGCAGTTGTTTCAGCTGCTCGTATGTGTAGACGGGACCGTCCTGACATACGTAGCTGGTGCCGATGTTGCAGCGCCCGCAAATGCCGATACCGCACTTCATGCGTTTTTCAAGGGTAGTCACGATCTGGTTGTCCTTGAAGCCAAGTTTGGCAAGGGCCTGAACAGTGAACTTGATCATGATCGGAGGGCCGCAGGTCACGGCAACCGCGTTCTTGGGGGACGGTGCGATGTCCAGCAGAACGTTGGGGATCAGGCCGACGTTGTACTCCCAGCCCTCGTAAGGTGCATCAATGGTCAGATGCGTATCGAGGTCATCGCGTTCCAGCCACTCGGGCAGCTCATATTGGTAGGCCATGTCCACGGGAGTTCTTGCTCCGTAGAGCAGGGTGATCTTGCCGTAGTCCTTGCGGTTGTCCAGCATGTAGTAGAGCAGGGTACGCAGAGGAGCCATACCGATACCACCGCCTACGAAGACGATGTCTTTACCTTTCATGTCTTCGTAAGGGAAGTGGTTGCCCAGAGGGGCGCGCACGCCCACCTGATCGCCCGCACTGAGGGTGTGGAGCTTTTCAGTAACTTCCCCGGTACGCATGACGCTGAACTGAAGGTAGTCCATGCGGGTGGGGGAAGAGTTGATAACGAAAGTGGATTCACCGATCCCGAAGGCGGACAGCTGTCCTACCTGACCGGGTTCGAAGGTGAATTTCTCCTTGATCTCCGGGTTGTTGAGAGTAACCCGGAAGGTCATGATATTCGGAGTCTCCTGGATGACCTCCTGAATGGTGGCCATTGCCGGAAGATAGGGGTTGCTAGTCATTTGCCGCCTCCTTCGCTTCGTATGCAATCGCGTTCAGCACCAGTTGCCTGATGTCCACGCCCACGGGGCAGCTCTTGATGCAGCGTCCGCAACCGCAGCAGGAGATAACTCCGCCGTGCAGGTCCGGATAGTAGCTGAACTTGTGGCCGACCCTGTTCTTAAGGCGGTGGGCCTTGGTAGGACGGGGGTTGTGGCCGCTGGCCTCAAGGGTGAACATGTTTGACATGCAGTTGTCCCAGCTTCTGATGCGCTGTCCCTTCACACCGTCGGTTTCGTCGGTGATGTTGAAACAGTAGCAGGTGGGGCAGAGGTAGGTGCATGCGCCGCAGCTCAAACATTTGGCGGACTGCTCTTCCCAGAAGCCCATGTCATCGAACGCAGCGAGGAGCTGTGCGGGGGCTTTGGAAAGATCCTGAGCGTCACTCATGGACTGGTCTGCATCAGCGCGGAACTTTTCGGCTTCGGGCTGCTTGGAGCCGCCGTCTTCAAGAAGTGAGCTTCCGAGCAGTGCCTCGCCTCGGTCGCTGACCGCTTCAAGAAGATAGCCGCCCTGAACGGGAACCATCAGCACGTCGGAACCGGTGGGGTCGGAAGGACCGGAACCCACCCAGTTGCAGAAGCAGGTGGTCTCACCCTTGGCACAGGCCAGGGTGATGAAGCAGGTGTTTTCGCGTCTGGCCTTGTAGTAGACATCAACATGCTTGCCGTTCAGGTAGACACGGTCGAACATGGTGAAACCGCGGGCATCACAGGGACGTCCGCCGAAAACAACCCAGGAGGATGAGGGAATGGTTTCCTCAAGATCCAGGATCTGTCTGTCAGGGTTTTCAAGGTCCTTCAGGTGGCTGAACTTCATCAGGGTTTCACTCTGGGGGAAGATCGCCTTCTTGGGAGGGGCGGTTGCTTCACGCTCAATGTTGAAACCTTTCCTGGCATCGTAGGGCTTGAACACAATGGCATCGCCCTCGGTGCGCGGGGCCAGCACTTCGTGCTTGGTGCCCAGCTCTTCCAGCCATGCAGATACTTTGTCGGATTTTATGAATTTTACCATGGCCATTACCACTCCTTCTCCTTGATAGTAGGTTCATCAATTTTGAAGGTCTGCAGCGGGGGAGTTGCCTGAGGATCAAGACCTGCCTCGTAATCAAAGACAGCCTTGATTTCCTTGTTGAACTTCTTCTTGAAGAGAAGAATGGGAATATCAACCGGGCAGGCCCGCTGGCATTCGCCGCACTCTGTGCAGCGACCGGCCAGATGGTATGCGTGAATTACCTGGAACATCCACTTGTCGCGGACGTGTGCTTCCTGGCTCAGCCAGTGGGGGCTGCGGCTCTGGGCTACGCAGTGGTCGCGGCAGACGCACATGGGACAGGCGTTGCGGCAGGCGTAACAGCGGATGCAGCGGTCCATTTCACCGAGCCAGAAGGCGAACTTTTCGTCTTCGGACTTGGCTTCGAACGCTTCAAGATCCTTGTAGCCGTCTTCAAAGGAAGCGGTGGCCTTGACTTCATCTCCGGCGAAGTTGTTGGAGATCACGGCATTGGGGTAGCGGCAGGTCTGGCATTTGTCGGCAAGTACATCGCCAAGGGCCAGTTTGTGCTCCGCGCCGGAAACGGTGAGTTTGATTTCGGAACCGCTCAGCTCACACGCTTCAACCATGCCTACATCGCCCACAGCCCGACGGATCTTGGTCTGGTCCACAACGCCGTTGCAGCCGAAACCGAAGATGGTCACGTCTTCGCGTTTGATGAGGTTTTCCTGCAGCAGTTCCACTACGGAACGGCTGTCGCAGCCCTTGACCACGATACCGACCTTCTTGCCCTTGAGTGAGGGCAGGTAGGTGGCAAGGTTGTGAACGCAGAGAGCATCCACTTTCAATTTATCTATATCTTCGTCCCTGCGGATGAAATGGGGAGTGGCATGCAACGGGTCGAAACTGTCCGACCAGCCGATGACCACATCCAGTTCAGGCAGGGCATCCCTGATTTGTTTCTTGAGATCTTCGAGATTTTTCACCCTGTTTCTCCTTGGTGAAGCTTTCCCCGTTTAGAGGGATGCTTCCAGCAATTTGAGTGTCTCCTCGGCTTCGGGACCCTCGATCTTGCGGGCCGGGCCGAGTTTGTGGACCTGGTCGGTGAACTTGGTCACAACTTCTTGCCAGCGCTGGCCTTCCGAAGCGGAAACCCAGGTGTAGTCGAAGCGGTCCGGATGGATTCCCAGCATGGGAACGAACCGCTTGAGCATTTCCAGACGGCGACGGGCATAGAAGTTGCCCTCGGCGTAGTGGCAGTCGTTGGGATGGCAGCCTGATACCAGAACTCCGTCCGCACCGGACATGAGTGTCTTCACAATGAACAGGGGATCTATACGTCCAGAACAGGGGACTTTAATAATTCTCAGGTCGGTCGGCTGATTGAAGCGTCCTACACCGGCAGTGTCTGCACCGCCGTAGGAGCACCAGTTGCAGAGAAAACCGACGATTCTGAGTTCTTTACCTTCTAGAACCGGCATACTGCATTTACCTCCGCAAGAATCTGGTTGTCAGTAAAGTGCTGGAGCTGGATCGCACCCTGCGGACAGGTGGATGTGCAGATGCCGCAGCCCTGACATACTGTTTCAATAACCTCTGCCTTGGGCATACCGCGGAAGTCTACCTCTTTGATAGCTCCGAAGGGACAGGTGCTGATGCACTTGCCGCAGCCGATGCAGCGTTTGATATCAACCACGGAAACCGCGGGGTCACTTTCAAGCTGATCCTTGGAGAACATGGCCAGAACCTTGGCTGCGGCAGCACTGCCCTGGGCAACGGAGGACGGGATGTCCTTGGGGCCCTGACAGGAACCGGCCAGGAATACACCGGCGGTGTTGGTCTCGACAGGTTTGAGCTTCGGATGGCCTTCCATGAAGAAACCGTAGGCATCGTAGGATATGCGCAGTTTCTTGGCCAGGTCGGTCGCACCGTGTGCTGCTTCGGCACCGACGGCGAGGACGACGAGATCGGCATCCACTTCAACCTGATCACCCATGAGAGTATCTGCACCGCGTACGACGAGCTTGTCGCCCTGCGGGTAGATCATGGACACGCGGCCGCGGATGTACCGTGCGCCGTATTCTTCCATGGCCCTGCGGGTGAATTCGTCGAACATCTTACCCGGAGAACGGATGTCCATGTAAAATACATAGGACTGGGACTCGGGGCAGTGGTCCTTGGTCAGGATGGCCTGTTTGGCTGTGTACATGCAGCAGAAACCGGAGCAGTAGGGACGGCCCACGGATTTGTCACGGGAACCTACGCACTGGATGAATACAACGTTCTTGGGTTCCTTGCCGTCGGAAGGACGCTTGATGTGTCCACCGGTGGGGCCGGAAGCGGAGAGCATGCGTTCATACTGCAGGGAGGTGATTACGTCGGGGTATCTGCCGCCGCCGTATTCGCCGTAAACGGTCCAGTCGAAGAGGTCGAAACCGGTGGCTGCAACAACAGCACCCACGTCCTCTACAACGATTTCGTCAACCTGATCGTAGACGATTGCCTCGGAAGGACAGACCTTGGCACATACGCCGCATTTATCCCGTTTGATCTTCATGCAGAATTCGGGATCAATAACCGCTTTCTTGGGGATTGCCTGCGGAAAGGGAATATTGATTGCGGTAGTTTTGGCCAGTTCCTCGTTGAAGGGATCGTCTGTCTTCTTGCTGGGGCATTTTTCCATACAGATGCCGCAGCCGGTGCATTTGGTCCAGTCTACGTAAGTGGCTTTGCGTTTGATTTTAACGGAGAAGTTGCCCACGTAACCGTTTACCTCTTCCACTTCGGAACAGGCGTAGAGGGTGATGTTGGGATGCTGGGCAACGTCAACCATGCGGGGGCCGAGGATACAGCTGGAACAGTCCACGGTGGGGAAAGTCTTGTCCAGCTTGGCCATCTTGCCGCCGATGGAGGAGGTCTTTTCGACCAGGATTACCTGAAGGCCGCCGTCGGCACAGTCCAGTGCCGCCTGGATACCGGCTACACCGCCGCCCACGATCATTACCCTCTTGTTCATGTCGAACGACTTGGAATAGAGGGGTTTGTTCATGGCAAGCTTGGCTGCGGCCATGCGTACGAGGTCTACGGCCTTGTTGGTGTTGGCCTCACGGTCCTTGCCGATCCAGGAAACGTGTTCGCGGATGTTGGCCATCTCAAACAGGTAGCGGTTCAGGCCGGCTCTTTCCAGTGTTCTGCGGAAAGTGGGTTCGTGCATTCTGGGAGTACAGGACGCAACAACCACGCCGTCGAGTTTATGTTCCTTGATCGCTTCAATTATCTCATCCTGTCCGGGTTCGGAGCAGGCGTACATCGTATCTGTTGCGAAAACAACACCGGGGAATTCCCGTGCGGCAGCCGCTACTGAAGCGGTGTCCACGGTACCTTCGATGTTTGTCCCGCAATGGCAGACAAAGACTCCTATTTTCATTTAAGTCTTCTCCTTAGCAGGGTTTCCGCTATTTTTTCTCTTCTTTGCCTATGGCATTGATTGCGTTGCGGGGGCTCACGCAGAGCTTGTCCATACCGAGGGTCTTCTCATCCAGTCCGAGGGCCAGGCCCATGAGCTGGGTGTAGTAGAAGATGGGCAGCTTGTGGCGTGCCCCGGTGGCGGAGTTGATCTGGCTCTGACGCAGGTCGAGGTTCATCTGGCAAAGGGGGCATGCGGTGACCAGCGCGTCGACACCGAGGCCGTCGGCTGCGTCGAGCAGCTTGCCGGAGAGCCTCATGACCACATCCTTGCGCGGAATGCCGAAAGACGCGCCGCAGCATTCCACCTTGAGGGGGAAGGGCAGCACGGTGGCACCCATGGCAGCCATGATGTTGTCCATGGCCATGGGATGTTCGGGATCGTCAAAGTTCATCACTTCCGGGGGACGGTTCATGATGCAGCCGTAATATGCGGCCACTTTCAGTCCCTTGAGCGGTTTGACGGTCTTGCCCTTGATGGCGTCAATGCCCAGATCTTCAACCATGACCTGCAGAACGGACTTGGTGGTCACACCGCCGTTGTAGGGCTTGTCCAGCAGCTTGTTGACCTTTTCGCGCATGGCATCCTTCTGCATGCGATGCTCGGCGGTCTTTAGGTTGGTCAGGCAACTGGGGCAGGGAGTGGCCGCAACATTCATATTCATTGCTTCCACCAGCTGCAGGTTGCGGGCTGACAGGGCGCTGGACAGGGTGTGGTCCACAGTGTGAGCCGGGGTGGAGCCGCAACAGTTCCAGTCCGGGATATCGGTCAGGGTAATGCCCAGCTCGGCGCAGACGGCGCGGGTGGACATATCATATTCCATGGATGTTCCCGTTCCGGAACATCCGGGATAGTATGCAATTTTCAAGGAATCACTCATTTCCCGGACTCCTCTTTGAACCGTTTGAAGATTTTGGCAATTTCTTCTTTGCCCTGAATCTGGTGGGGTTTGAAGTGCATCTTGCCCTTGGGCAGCACCTTCGGTCCGAGATCAAGATCGGTCCAGAATCTTCCTGTCTTGGCAACGTAGGCCGCAAGTAGGCCTACTTCAAATACTCGGCCATTGTTTTCGACTGAGTCGAGGAAGCTGTCCCAGAAGGTCTTTACCGTGGGTACGGGAGCGTAACCCTCTCGGCGCGCCATATGGCGCAGAACATCCATGACGTGAGCCACGTCAATGTTGTTCGGGCATCTGGTGGTACAGGATTCACAGGTGGCGCAGAGCCAGAGAGATTTGCATTTGAGCACGGTCTCTTTCTGGCCGGCCTGAACAAGACGCATTATCCTGCTGACCGGGATGTCATACGCAAAAGTGTACGGACATCCGGCGGTACAGTTGCCGCACTGGTAGCACAGCTCAAGATTCTGCCCGCTTTCTTCTTCGACCTGTCTTACAAACTTGGCGTCATAAGACTTCGTAATGTTTACTATTCCCATAAATGAGTAGCCGCCTTTCCGCTTTAAAGCCCGGTGGAGCAGGCTTTCGTGTCTAGATTGGCTTAAAGATTATTACAGAGGATGGATTCTTAAGATGCCGTATACTGCCAGAAGATGCAGCTCTCCTGCAAGTAATATTAGCTATAAATTTGTCTGCATATGCGGGCGGTTATAATCTCTTTTTTGAAAACAGCCTGTTTTGCGCAATGTTGGCGTGATCGCTCATTCCGGGGTGTTCATTTTCGAATCTGTCTGCTGTTTTGCATGACGCTGTGGAAAGTCGGACCTCTGTTCTGCAACATTTGTATCAGCTTAATAATGAACAGCGTTATTATATTTTGTTCCTGCTCAGTGAATGATGACAATGATGTTGGAGCTAACATGCCTGGTTGTGGTAGTATGAAATAGTGTTCTATAAGTTAATAATTTTACTTCACATATATTTTAAAAGGGCGTAACCCTAGTACGGTATGGGGAATCAGAATTGCTTCGCTTGCGGTGAGCCGGGTTCAGCGTTTCCAACGTTGAAATCGCCGCAGCGTGGTCTTTCTGAATGTGTTGTTAAATTTAGCAACGGGGTTATCTTATGCGAGGAAGATGGGATACATTACGGATCGGGGTGCTTCTGTTGGTGTGTTTCGCTGTGAGCTGCATTGTGGTTGATTACGGGATTACGGATTCCGCAACGTATGTCGGTTCTGAGGCCTGCAAGGAGTGTCATGAGCAGGAATACAGCAATTATACTAGATTTTCCAAGAAAGCACATTCCAGCAAGAGTGTGAAGATTATGGCTTCGGACCTTGATCCGGAGGAACTTAATGAGTGTTTTGCCTGCCATGCCACAGGTTATGGCAAGCCAGGAGGTTTCGTCTCTTTTCAGGAAACTCCGCACCTGGCTGACGCCGGTTGCGAAGTGTGTCACGGTCCTGGGTCACTTCACGCCGCAGACGGTGATCCAGAGCTGATCAAGCGCAAGATGACCGTTGAAGAATGTGAATCCTGTCATAATGCCGAAAGAGTGGAAAACTTCAACTTCAAGCCGCTGATCTTCGGCGGAGCGCACTAGAGGGGGCCGTATGAATTTTATCAGAAACTCCCTCGGCAACAAGGTCATGGTGCTGACCACACTCCTTACCGCTACTGTTTTTCTCCTTCTGTTTCTAGCCAACTCCTTCTGGCAGAAAACATCAATGATGGAAGAAATTGGAAAAACTGCCCATAGATATGCGGACATGCTTCAGCTTGCCATTCGCGAGCCCATGGCCAAAGGGGATAACGCGGCCACAACTGAGAAATTTGATACAATTGCCGAAAATTACAGTGACGTAGAAATTTATCTGACCAACTACAAAGGCAACATCACCTACGCCACCAGTACCAAAGACATTCGCTCTGATCTTGATGCCAAGTTCGACAATCCTGAAGTAATGTCTCTTTTCGCAGAGAGCCTCAAGAAGCCTATTAAAGAGGGCAAGCTGACGACTCTCAATGGCAGAGAGGTCTTTGTAGAAGTTGAAACAATCAAGAACGAAAAACGTTGTTATCACTGCCACGGCAGACGGCAGCCCATCCTCGGATCGCTTATGATGGTTCAGGATGTCTCTCCGCAGTTTGCTGCACTGCATGAATCTCAATTCAAGGCCGCAGCCCTTTCCCTCGGCGGAATGCTTTCCCTGCTTGCCGCACTGCTGTTCTTCATGCGCCGTTCAATTGTGAACCGTATCATGAAAATATCCAATGCTACCGATGAATTCATTGAAGGCAACCTTGATGCCTGCTTCGAAGTTGACAGTGTTGACGAGCTCGGTTCGCTCGGTGAGCATCTCGGGGAGATGTCCCGCCAGATCAAGGACCAGCTGGTTTACAACCGCGGTGTACTGAGCGGCATTACCGTGCCGATGTTCGTAACAGATAAGGATCAGAAGATTGATTTCGTCAACGCGCCTATGCAGAGTATTCTGAATAAGCCCGAAGACAAGATTCTCGGAGCTGCCGTTGGCAACTACTTTATGAAAGATGGAGCTCCTCTTACTGCCAAGGCTATCAGTTCCGGTGATTGCCCTGAAGGTCTACTGCGCTACAAGCGTGGTGACGGCGTGGAATTCCCTCTGCGTTACCAGGTCTGCCCCCTGCTTAACGCGGAACAGGAAACAGTCGGAGCCATTGCCGTTATGGTCGACCTTACCGAGGAAGAAGCCAGCCGCAAACATATTGAACAGCAGCAGGCCGCTCTTCTCGATGTCGCCAACGAGGTTACCGAGGTTTCACGTAACCTGCTGAAGTATACTGAAGAGCTGTCCCACCAGATGAACGAGCTGACTGCCGGTGTCGATACCACCGCCATGCAGACCGGACAGGTGGCCACAGCCATGGAAGAAATGAATGCGACGGTCCTTGAGGTCGCCCAGAATACCGGGGAGACTGCAGAGGCGTCTGAACGCGCCAATTCCGTTGCCCGTGACGGCGGTGGAGTTGTCTCCAACACGGTGAGTGAAATCCATAAGGTCACAGAAACAACAGAGAAGCTCTCCAATATGCTGGCTGACCTCTCTGTCAGGGCTGAAAATATCGGCCAGGTAATGTCCGTCATCAATGACATTGCCGACCAGACCAACCTTCTGGCCCTGAACGCCGCTATTGAGGCAGCAAGGGCCGGTGAAGCAGGACGCGGGTTTGCAGTTGTTGCCGACGAAGTCCGCAAGCTTGCTGAAAAGACCATGAGTGCCACCAACGAAGTTGAAAGTGCCATTAATCTTATTCAGCAGGGTACCAGCGAGGTTGTAAAGGAAATGAGCGGGGTGCGCGGACGCGTCGAAAAAACCGTTCAGATGGCTGAAGGTGCCGGTGGTGTTCTGGACGAGATCGTAACCGAGTCCGTGAAAATCGCCGACATGGTCCGCACCATTGCCACTGCAGCTACCCAGCAGTCCGCTACCAGTGACGAGATCAACAATAGCGTCACCGAGATCAACAACCTGTCCATGGCTCTGTCCGATGGTATCCAGAACGCCAACGCAGGTATTCAGGAAGTTGCTGATATGGCCAAGAAGCTCAGTCATCTTGTGGAGCGCTTCAAGTAGGTTTTATTCGCACCATTAATCACAGCGCCCTGTCGGTTTCCGGCAGGGCGTTTTTGTTTTATGGCTCAGGAATGGAAAGCAGGTATGAAATGGGATTCTATTGTTGGAGGAAAATGGATTTGCAGGCAGGTCTCGGGAGCTGAGGGATGTCTGATGTTTTGTTGAAGATAATTCCGGGGTCGTTCGGTATAGGGTTGTCGCTGACTGTATTCTTGATGCAGAATGCTGCTGTGACGAGAATCAAAGAAGAGGGGAAAACCACCTGAAACATCAGATGGTTTTCCCCTCTTCTTTGGCGAGTGCAGGAGACTGCTGTTTAGCGCCAGCCCTTACCTGTATTGCTGAAAATTTCGGTTATTCTGATACTTTTAACAGGCTTGAAAGGGTTGTTGCGAGCTTTCTGAGGAGTAAGCCCGGTGCTTTCGTAAATTGTTTCGATGTATTTGAGCAGTCCGACCGATCCTTTCTTGCTGGAGCTGGTCTTTTTCACCCGGCAGGAAATAGTGGCAGGATCAATGTGATGATAGCGTGCAAGGTAGCTGCCATCGGGCAGAAGCTGAATTTCCATATTGTGGAAACCCTTGATGTGGCTTCTGTTGAGCTTGGATACCCATTCTGCGGCAAATGCCCTGAATTCAGCCTGCTCCTCAGTTGTGGCTGCAGGAGTTGTACTTGCGGCTGTCGCCGCTGATGTCAGCACGAGTATGAACAGTAGAGCGAAAACTATCCTGTAAGCGAATTTCATGTGTTTCTCCAGATTAATAAAAACGGGTGGAAAGGAAAGCCTTTCCACCCGATTATTACTCCTGATTTGTCTTTAATACAAGACAGGGAAGGGAGATTTTGCAAACACTGTCCGGAGCCTAGTCCTGTACGTCGATTTCAACACGACGGTTGAGCTGGCGACCTTCTCTGGTGTTGTTGTCATACTTGGGATTTTCTTCACCGTATCCCTTAACAATGAGGCGTTCCGGGGCAATTCCGTTTTCTGCCAGCCAGTCGGCTACAGACTTGGCTCTGCGTTCGGAGAGTCCCTGGTTGTATGCAGCGGCTCCGGAAGAGTCGGTGTGACCGCCAACAAGAACCTTCAGGTTGGGGTAGTCTTCAAGCAGAGCGGCAGCTTCGGTCAGTGCCGGGATCATTTCGTCAGTGATTTTGTACTTGTCAAAACCGAAGTTGAAGTTGCGGAATACGATCTTCTCCTGAACCGGAATCGGAGCGGGAGCAATAACCACTTCCTCAACTACTTCTACGATAAGTTCTTCTTCCTGAGTGTAGAATACGTCCTGTGCAAACTTATCAAGCACAGCCTGATCTGCCAGGTCGGATGCATCCACGTATACCCCGCAGGGAGTAAGGGAAGCGAGACGCTTCAGGGTTGCCACGCCGGCCGGGGTGTCTGCAACGCTGATTACGTGCAGGCAGAAGCGGTCGCCGTACTTCTTGGCCATGTCGGATACTACAACAGCGGGGTTTCTTCCGGTGTTGGAAAGGCCGTCAGAAACAAAGATAACAGCGAACTTGCCGTCCCAGCTGTTAACTACACCGTCGAGATCGGAAAATCCTCTGCCCATGGGAGTGGACTGGAAGAAAGACAGATCGGACGGAACGGAAGCGAGGCCTTTGGCCATGTTGCCACGGTCGAAGGTGCTTTTGGGTGAATAGGTCGCAAAATCGGGCATTGTGTAGAGCGCGGACTGGTAACCCAGTTCGGGAACTACGCTGTTAAGCTTTTTCAATGCGTTCAGCGCGGAAACGATTTTGGGGTTTCCGGTGGATTTGTAGGATTGCGCCATGGATGGCGAAGTGTCTACGAAGTAGGCAAATGCATCCACTTTCGGCTTGAGAACGATTCTTGTTTCTGCTGAAGCCATGGAGCCGAAGGCAAGAATGGCTGCAAGCGCGAGGGCCAGTACGGAAAACAGTTTCTTACGATTCATATTGTATTTCCTCCAGTCAATTGGGTTAGCGGTTTTAAATCTGTTTAGTGCTTATATGAAATTAAGGGATTACTAGCCTGTGATCAATAAATTTGTATTATTTTTTGCAAAGTCTCTACTCAATTGCCTTTCGCAAAGTGTTTTTCAAGCATTATTTTCAGTATGGTGCGGTCAGTATCAATCATTCCCTGAGTGCTGAGAGTGCCTATGTTCTGCATCGTCTGTTCTGGAGAAGTGCCGATAATGCCGTCAGTGGAGTGAACGTTAACACCGTGCACAGCAAAAAGGGCGGCCTGAACTGCAGTTCCTGCGGCGGTTGCAAGTTTAAGGGCGCACCCTGATTTTGCCCCGTCGCAGATGATTCCGGCCAGATCTTCGGTCAGGTTGGTGATTGCCCCGGCCATCTGCGCAATTGTTCCGCCCATCAGATATGTAACGCCCGCTGTAGCCCCTGCACCGGCAGCCACGGAACATCCGCAGACAGCGGAAAGCCTTCCTGTCTGGGCTTTTACATAGGCCGTTACAAGGTGGCTGAGGGCAATGGCTTCGAGCATTGTTTTCTCGTCGCAATCCACGAATTCACTGACTGCGTAGATGGGCAGGATTGCGGTAAGACCGTGGTTTCCTGAACCGCCGGAGCTCATGGCCGGAAGTTTGATTCCGCCCATGCGGGCATCGGATGCCGCCGAGGTAATGATCCGGGCCGAAAGAATCATGTCGCGGGTCAGGATCTTCAGACGGGCCAGTCTTTCCAGAGTCATGCCTACTCCAAGTCCGGGGCCGTGCTTGAGGCCGTAGTCTGCAAGTCTCATATTGTATGTAATGCCTTCCTTGAGGAAGGAAAAATCATCTGCGTCAAGGTCGTCGATCATGTCTACAAGCTGCCCAAGGGACAGACCTTTTATGTACTCTTCCAGCTTTGAAACATCCGCCTGATGAGCCTGTTCCGCTTTGACCAGCGATGAGCCTTCGACTGGCTTGCCGTCAAGTGTCAGGCTGACGATGTTGTCGTGTACGGTCTCAATTATGGTCTCAACGTGCTGTTTTCCGTATGTGAGCAGAGCTCGGACATAAATTCCATG
This sequence comes from Maridesulfovibrio sp. FT414, assembly GCF_050916235.1. Classification (GTDB taxonomy): domain Bacteria; phylum Desulfobacterota; class Desulfovibrionia; order Desulfovibrionales; family Desulfovibrionaceae; genus Maridesulfovibrio. The sequence continues at coordinate 1,247,064 of NZ_CP104854.1, read as the reverse complement.
ACGGTTGTCCAGCAGATTGACCAGTACCGGATTGGCGTCCTTGTATCTGCAGGCACGCTCGACTCCGGCCTGATCCAGCGGTTCAAGGACTTCAAGGCCCAGTGCGGGGTCTCCGCAAAGGGCACCAAGGGCGGCGGCGGTGTTTAGTCCGTTCAGCCCCCCGGTGCCGGGGATCATTACCGCAAGACCGTTTTTATAGATGTTGGGGTCGACCCATACTTCGATCTTGTCCGGAGTCCTGTCTTTCATGACGGAAGCGGCTGCGGCAGTTGCCAGAGCAATGGCTACCGGTTCAGTGCAGCCTAAAGCCGGAGATACTTCAAGATGAAGAATTTCTTTTACGGAGTAGCTCATGTTGTTCTCGATTGCGGTTAAAAATTATGAGTGTGCTCGATTGAATACAAATGGAGTATGATGACTTTTGTTCGAAAAAGTCTAGATAAAATCGAAATAACACCATTTCATCAACTAATATAGCATGGTCGTGGGCGGAATCAAGTTTTAAAAGAACGTTTCTGGTTTAGGTGCTGGGCCTGTCCTGAACCTTCGGCAGTGTTATGGGATTACTGTTTTAAACTTGTGCAGTCTATTTGCAGCATGAGATACTGTTTTGCATTGCCGCATATCGTGAAATGCAAAGCATTATTTGTACTATGCATGAAGTGTGTCTGTATTGCGTTGCCTTGCCGGGCTAAATGCAAGCCCATAAGGTTGTTTGAGTTCAAACTTTCGATTGGCCTGATTTGACGGTAAATCCGAGGTAAATCGGTGTCTGTAAGGCTCGTGGTGTGTCTGAAGGGAGCTTATCCTGGTCAGCGAATTGTGTTCAAGTAAGTCCCGTGATTGCAGAACATCAGTGTAATCTTGTTTATGTGAATAATTGCTGTTGAAAAATGTCTGAAAAATAAGTAACATCCGGCAACTTGAATTGTGTAAAAGTTTGAAAAAACTGTTTATCTGCCTAAAAAAGCAGGAGATTTATATATGTATATCGTTACAGGCGGAGCCGGATTCATCGGCAGTGCCATGGTTTGGAAGCTTAACCAGATGGGAATCGACAACATTCTTATTGTCGACAACCTCGCTTCTACCGAGAAATGGAAGAATCTGGTGAACCTCCGTTACGAAGACTACGTGCACCGCAATCAGTTCTATAAACTGATCCTTGAGGGAGATGATCCGTTTGAGACCGACGCGGTCATCCACATGGGAGCATGTTCCTCAACTACCGAGCTTGATGCGGATTTCCTTATGGAAAACAACTACCGCTACACCCAGATGCTCTGTCGTTTCTGCCTGAATCACGGTGTCCGTTTCATCAATGCTTCCAGCGCTGCAACCTACGGTGACGGCCAGTTCGGTTTCAACGATGACCACGAAGGAATAGATCGCCTTAAACCCCTGAACATGTACGGCTACTCCAAGCAGCTTTTCGACCTCTGGGCCAAGCGCGGCGGGGTTCTGGACAGGCTGGTCAGCCTTAAATTTTTCAACGTGTTCGGACCCAACGAGTATCACAAGGGCGATATGAAGAGTGTTATCTGCAAGGCTTTCAAGCAGATCGGGGAAACCGGCGAGATGAAGCTCTTCAAATCCTACAAGCCTGAATATCCTCACGGCGGACAGCGTCGCGATTTTGTTTACATCAAGGACTGCGTGGACGTCATGTGGTGGTTCCTTGAGAACCCCGACAAGAACGGAATTTTCAATATCGGAACCGGTCAGGCCCGCGAGTGGAATGAGCTGGCCCGTTCGGTTTTTGCCGCCATGGGCGTGGACCCTAACATCGGCTACATTGAAATGCCTGAATCCATACGTGACAAGTACCAGTATTTCACTCAGGCCAACATGGATAAACTGGTAGAAGCCGGGTATGACAAGCCGTTTACCCCGCTTGAAGACGCGGCAAAGGATTACGTGCAGAATTATCTGGCACAGGAAGATCCTTACCTTAAAAGTTAGCGGTTTGTTTGATAAACGGAACAGTATTTAAAGGGCGGGTTGTTTTGAAATCCAGGTTAGCCATATTCACAGTTTTGCTTCTCCTTCTGCTGCCTAGTGCTGTTTTCGCACAGCAGCAGATAGACGTGCCCATGACCAACGGCAAGGGCGAGGTCCAGAAAGGGGAGGAGTGGAAGTTCTCCGCCGACAAGCTTGTCGTTGAAAACGACAGTGAATACCTGCAGGCATACGGTAACGTCATCCTGCGCAGCGGTGACAGCTACATCAAGGCTGATTTTGCCCGCTTTTATCAGGCTACCAAGTGGATCTACCTGCGCGGCAACGTTCAGGCTCAGGTAAAAGGCGATTTCTACGATGCCGCAGAAGCTGAGTTCGACCTGAATAATATGGTCGGCTGGCTCAAGAAGGGTCGCGTTTTTGTTGCCAAGCCCCATGTATATTTTGAAAGTGAATTCATAGAAAAGCACAACGGAGCCACCTACAGCTTCAAGGACGCCAAGGTCACCACCTGTAGCGGAGACAATCCGCTGTGGGCCTTCGAGGCCGGTGAGGGCGACATAACCATCAACGGTTATGCCCGCCTGTGGCATTCCAAGTTCGATGTAAAGGGCGTGCCGGTCATGTACACCCCGTACATGGAACTCCCGGTGGCCCGTGAGCGTCAGTCCGGTGTGCTTACCCCCGAAGTGGGAACTTCCGACCGTCTGGGCGGAAGGTTCAATATTCCTTATTACTGGGCCATCAACGAAGAGTCGGACGTAACCTTCTACGGCGAATATCTGACCAAGCGCGGCTTCAGGCCCGGAGTTGATTTCCGCCATTCCGAGGATACAAACACCAAGGGACAGTGGCGTGCCGACTGGTTGTACGACGGCAAAGCCTATGACAATACTGCGGATGCCGATAATGCATTTCAGGGTGACGGGCTGATCAGGCCCAACCACAACAGGTGGTGGGTACGTTCCAAATATGACGGTTACGTAGGCAACCCCGACTGGCAGACCATTTTGGACATGGATCTTGTTTCCGACCAGGATTACCTGCGTGAATACCGGACCGGTATCAACGGTTACGAACAGACCCGCGATGCCTTCCTTTCCCAGTTCGGCCGCGATATCGCAACGGTCGACGCAACAACAAGGACCAGTACCGCACTTGTCGCCAGAAGCTGGGACAACTACTCTATTTCAGGTCTGGCCCAGTACAGCGAAAACCTGCTCTACCGCAACGACAACAATCCTTCGACCAAGGATCCGACGCTTCAGAAACTGCCGCAGCTTAACGCCTATGCGTTCAAGAGCAACCTTTTCGACACACCGCTGGAGTGGAAGGGCGAGTTTCAGGGTAACTATTTCTGGCGTGAATACGGAACCACCGGTGGACGTTTCGATCTTCGTCCCGAGCTTTCAATGCCTGTTCGGGCTGCCGGGATCACCTTCATTCCCAGAGCCGGGTTCAGGGCGACTTCCTACATGGTTGATTCCTTTCAGAACGCCAGTGTTGACGTCAGCCGCGATACAACCCAGATGCGCTTCCTTGCCGATGCCGGTGTAAGTGCGGTTACTGATTTCTACCGGGTCTTTGATCTCGGTGCCGGCCCTGAACTGACCACGGAGAATGTCGGTGAAAGCAGCTGGACTCGCATGAAACACAACGTTGTTCCGCGTCTTGAATATTCGTGGGTGCAGGATGACTCCAGTGCTCAGGCCAAGCTTCCGTATTTTGACTCCCGAGACCGTATTTCCGAACAGAACGACATCGTGCTGTCGCTGACAAACGTATTTGACCGCAGCAAGGGAACGGTTGTTCTGGACGACGAGGGCAATCCTTATCTGGATACCAGCTATCTCGAATTCCTGAGAATCAGACTTGAGCAGGGCTACGATATTGATGAGGCCAACCGCTCCGTGGAGCTCAGCGAATACGAGCGCAGGCCGTTTTCTGATTTCATGGGTGAAGTGCTGATCACACCGATTGACTATGTGGCCCTTGAGTCCCGGACCTGGGTCTCCCCGTATATGGGGGAAGTCACCGAGCATGAAAATATTCTGAAATTCTTCCATGATTCATACGGCGAGATCATGTTCGGATATGATTACCTGCGCAAGATAAATGAGTACAAACGCCAGCAGGATAGCGACATGCAGATTGCAGAGTACGGGCTCAAGGCCAAACTGCCCTATGGATTCGTTCTCGGCGGAAAGTACCGTAATGACCTGAACTCCGACATTGACCTTGAGAAGACCGTATCACTTGGATGGAACCATCAGTGTTTCTTCATGGAGTTTGTCGGTTCCAAGACTACTGTTGATGAACGCTACAGCGTCAACTTCAACCTGATCAGCATGGGCCTGTTCTAAGAATTGTCCTGATCCTGACACCATTTTAGGCCCCCGTCTGCATTGTAGACGGGGGCCTTTGCTTGTTGTAGGCTGAACGAACGGCAAAATTCATGTTTGCCGATATTAAGACACTTAAAATCAATACTGATCATTCCCAAATTCCATTCAGAACGATTGATGTTCATACTTGCTCGTTGGATAACGGGGACATTTATGTTAGATCATGTGTATAACTCATACTAATGAGTCCTAAGGGGAATGGCTATTAAGTATGGTTAGTTAGGTAAGAGAGCGTTTGCTCTCCCTTTTGAAGAGCTGTAGTAAGCTAAATCTTCTGAGAGATACCCCGGCTTTGCCGGGGTCAATGACTTTAGCTGTCGAGAATTTGTATAGCAGATTCAAGGTATTTTTGGTGTCCAGAGTAAACTTCTTTTGGGATAGCATAGAATACGCTGTCGCCTATATGTGGTTCGTAGTGGCCTACTTTAAAGATATAGTTTTCTAAATTATCTATTAGAAATAAAGGGATGTCTAAAAACTGATGCTTTGAATGGTAGAAGCTGATCGCTAGCTGTGTCCTGCTTTTTTTGATTAGGTTGATTGCTCCTTTGAGCATGGGTAGCTCTGAATTTTCAATATCACAAAATAAGAGATCTAACCTGTCTAGCCCAAGTTTTGCGCTTTCATTATCCAGTGAACAGACTTTAACAGAAGTTCCCTCAGTAATTGATTTTGAGTCGTTTATGATTTCTCCTAGGGTAGAAAATATAAACTGCCCTGAGCTTTCCCATAGTCCTTTGTTTATGGGGAAAAATTTATCCGAGTTAAGGAGTATTTCGGAGTGTTTTTTGTCTAATAGTGATGTTCCAAATGCTTCGAAACCAAAGATTCTTACTAGTTGTGGACAATTCTGGATTATGAAGACAGCCTCTCGGCCATTACATACTCCTCCCTGGACGACATTTTGTACTGTTTCAAGGAGGGTGAAATCAAAATAACGTGCTGACGTGTGTTTTGGGTATTTATTGTTAAGAAATTCGCTGTCATTTAAATTGATTATAGGCTGATTTTCTGTTCCTGTATATATAGACGCGATTTTAGAATTGATGGATCTAAATTCAACAAGATCCAAAAATAAGTCTTTATCATTTTGTGAATGAAGGTGTTCAACTATTCTTTGTATTTTATTTTGCGCGTGCTGTAGTTCTTCGGGGAGAAATTGGCAGGAATGAAGTCTTGGCCAAGAGAAAAAAAAGTAGTTGGTTATTTGATTCTCTTCAAGAATATCCCTAATTTCAGTAGCGTAGCTGGAACATATTAAAATTAAGTCAAAAGAACTATTGTAATTTGAGAGTTCTTCAGGACTTAAAATAGGAATATTCTGAAAAACACCTGTTTTATATGTGTCGGCAAAAGCTGCAATGTTTAGGTCCGGCCGGAGAGATGTAAGCATCTCATAGGTCAGAGTTCCACCTTGTCCCACTCCGTAAATGCATATTTTGCTGTTAGGGGGAACTTCAGAATAGTGAGTATATTTGATATGGCGATAGGTCATAAGTATATTCAAAGATAAATGTTAAACGTTATTTATTTTAATAAGACTTACTTAGGGTTCAAAGTCAAGGTGTATTGCGGATGTAAATAGCTTTCTAGACGGGGGCCTTTGCTTGTTGTAGGCTGACCGGACGGGAAATTTCATGTTTGCCGATATTAATACATCTAAAATCAATACTGTTACGAATATAGAGCAATTTTAAGTCAAATGAACAATCCCAGAATTCAGGTACTCCCGGCAGCCCTGCGCAATCAGATTGCGGCCGGTGAAGTTGTGGAACGCCCCTCCAGCGTGGTCAAGGAGCTGGTCGAAAACTCCATGGATGCCGGAAGCACGCAGGTTGATGTAATCATAGAACGCGGAGGGCAGGGGCTCATATCGGTTCGCGATAACGGAATGGGTATCGCTGCTGATGAACTGAGCCTTGCCGTCACCCGCCATGCCACCAGCAAGATAACGAATGTGGATGATCTTTCAGCGATCACCAGCTTCGGGTTCCGTGGTGAGGCTCTGCCCAGCATCGGGTCGGTTTCGCGCTTCAGGATGGCTTCGCGCCGGAAGGAGAGCCCTGAGGGCTGGTTCATTCTGGTTGAAGGCGGTCAGGTTGTGGAAGAAGGTCCGGCGGCCATTCCAGGCGGCACTTCTGTTGAAGTCCGGGATCTTTTTTTCAGCGTTCCCGCAAGGCTCAAGTTCCTAAAGGCCGAATCCACAGAGGCCCGCCGCTGCCAGCAGGTTCTGTTCAGGATCAGCCTTGCCAATCTTGAGGCCGGGTTTTCCCTTGTCGCAAATGGTCGTGAGCAGTTCAGGCTTCCCCCCGGACAGAGTCTGCAGGAGAGGCTGGCTACTTTCTGGCCGCGCAATATCTGTGAATCCATGCTGGATTTTTCGCATGAGGCCGGGCCTATGAAGGTGTTCGGCTGTGCTGGAATTCCGGGGCTGGCACAGGCGCGCGGCGACAGGATTGTGATGTTCGTGAACGGACGTCCGGTTCAGGACAAACTGCTGTTGAGTGCGATCCGCGGGGCCTACAAGGGCAGGCTCATATCAAGGGAATATCCTCAGGCGGTGCTGTTCCTTGAACTGGACCCGCATCTGGTTGATGTGAACGTGCATCCTGCGAAGATGGAAGTCCGCTTTCAGGATGAGAGCAGTGTTTTCAGCGTGATCAGGAACGGTATATCGCAGGCCCTGTCGCGTTATGAGCTCGGTGTTGTTGAGGGACCGGCTGTGCATGATGACATATTCAAGCCTGCTCCCCAGCCTGTGCCCAGCAGGACTCCGCAACCGGAAATGACCTCCCTGCCCATTGAACCTGCGGCCAAGTTCTCAAGCTGGAATGAATTCAAGAACACTGATTTTACCGCACTTGCTGACGATGAGCCTGCTCCGGTTCACCGGTCTGAGCCGTTATGGAAAAATGACTGCGCTGATGCTGCTCAAGGGCCATCCGGCGCAGCCGAATATGTGCGTGAAAATTACGGGGCTTACAGAACGGATGAACCTGCATCCTCAAGCCGCGTTGAGACGGCTGTACTTCCTTCTGGGGACCGCTATGTGCCGGGCTCTGCAATTGAGTATCTGGGACAGGTTACCGACACCTATCTGGTGCTGAAGCTTCCCAATGGCTCCCTCGGTCTTCTTGATCAGCATGCCGCACATGAACGGGTAATATACGAAAATATGCGCAACCAGCGTACCCGCGGTGATTCACGCCCGCTGGCTATTCCTTTCGAGCTTGTCCTGCATCCGAGTGAAGTCCAGCGGGTTCAGGAGATGTGGGAGGATCTGCAGGCCGCCGGGTTCATGCTGGAACTTGAGGCGGGAAACAAACTTTCCATGCGCGGAATTCCTCCGGGGCTTGAAACCGGAGAGGCAAGGGAGTATCTCAAGGCAGCAGTGGACGGACAGGCCAGAACTCTTGAGGATCTCTGGATCATGCTTTCCTGCAAGTCGGCCATCAAGGCGCGTCAACCACTGGCTTTTGATGAGGCTCTCGCCCTGCTTGAAGTCTGGGTCAAATGCCCGCAACGGGATTACTGCCCGCACGGGCGTCCTGTTCTGGTCAGCTGGTCGGCTCTGGAAATGGAAAAACTCTTCAAACGCAAGTAATTCTCACTCGCGAACGGATTCCTGTTATGACTATCGGATACAATGCCATTGAAGTTGAAGTGGATTTGGAAGCCATCCGGCACAACTACCGGATTCTCAAGGAAAAAGGGTCAAATGTTTACGGCGTGGTCAAGGCTGACGCCTACGGGCACGGGCTGGTTGAAGTTTCTCGCGCCCTTGAGGCGGAAGGGGCGGACACCTTTGCCGTCGGAACTGTAGGAGAGGCCCTGTCCCTGCGTAACAGCGGATGCAGTAAACGGATAATCGCGTTGCTCGGCCCTCTTAGCGAGACCGACTGTTTCAATGCTGCTAAATACGACATCATTCCTTTTGTTGGGGAGTTTGAACAGCTTGAAATGCTTTCAAAGGTTGTTGCATCGCAGGGCCGTAAGGTCAGGATTTGCTTGAAGTTTGATACCGGCATGTCCCGCCTTGGTTTTTCGCTGGACGAACTGGAACAGCTTGTGTCCTGGCTGAAAGGGAATCCGGATGTGATTCCTGTTCTGGCGAGTTCTCACCTTGCAACATCCGATGATCCGGCTTACGAAGAGTACATGAACGGGCAGGCGGGTAAATTTACCCATATTCTTGATACCTTGTCCGCAGCCGGATTCGAGCTTGAAGCTTCTCTTGCCAACTCGGCCGGGATACTGGTCCATGACAGGGTTCATTTCTCAGCTCAGAGGGGCGGTATAGCCCTTTACGGAGCAAATCCGCTCAATGGAACCCGGTGGGAGGGGCTTGGAGAACGTCTTCGCCCCGCAATGCAGGTGAGCACCAGAATAGCCGCTGTGCGCAGACTTACCAAGGGACAGGCAGTGAGCTACGGCTGCACCTACGTGGCAGAAAGGGATATGACCGTAGCCATTGTATGCGCCGGTTACGCTGACGGCTACAGCAGGCAGCTCTCCAATACCGGAGAGGTCTGCATCAAGGGTAAAAGGGCTCCCATACTGGGGCGGGTCTGCATGCAGCTGTGCATTGTTGACGTCAGCCATGTTGAGGGCGTTAATTTCGCCGACCGGGCCTATCTGCTCGGTGGTGAGGGCGAAGGACGGATCAGCCCCGATGATCTCGCAGGATGGTGGGGCACCATCACCTATGAAGTTTTCTGCCTGCTCGGGCTCAACCCCCGGGTCTACAGGAATAAGTGATCAATTCTCCGGTCTGATCCGGAGGCAGGACAAATATAAATGGGAGAAATCAAATGGCTTGGAAAGTAGCAGAAAGTCATCCGCTCAAGGATGCTGATCCCGCAGAACTTCGGGATAAGTGGTTTAACGTTGCCATGGACATGGCCCTCATTCCCGAAAACAACATTCGGGTCTATATTGAGGACGGAATTGTCCGCATCGAGGTCAGTGAAGAATTATATGACTGCATGGCAGGAATCTGATTCTTTCAAGGGCGTTTCCTGCGGGGACGCCCTTTGATTTTATGTCTGTGCCAGTCCGCTGCAAAGAGGCGCTCCATGACACCATTCAGAAAAAAAGCAGTGCTGCTCCTGACAGTTATTGTCTTGTGGGCCGGTGGTTGTTCCGGTGAAAAATCATCGGTGAAGCCCGAATTCAAGGTCGGCGTTGTCGCTGTCACCAGTGGTGAGCTTTTCCGTAAGGGGGCATACGTCATCACAGCGGCACGCTATGCAGCGGACAAAGTCAATGCCGCCGGCGGAGTTGATGTCAGGGGCGATAGTTATCAAGTCAAGTTGTATCCTGCGGACAGCGGCGGTACTGCGGACACAGCCTCAAAAGTTGCTGCCAGACTCATTGAAAAGGACGGTGTGTCAGCCATCGTCGGCGGAACCAGCAGCGAAGTTGCCCTTGCGGTCGCACAGGTCTGCGAAGCGCACAGGGTTCCATTTATTACCCCGGTGGCCGGGACCGGGAAACTTACTTCCCTCAAGTATTCCTTCAGAGTCTCATACATCAACAAGGTACAGGGCAAGGCTCTGGCCAAGTTTGCTGTAAAACACCTCGGGAGCGAGCCGGTCGGTATTCTGTACGCCGCGGGGAGTCCCTACAGTGCGGAGCTTGCGCGCTATTTCAAGAAGGCCTACGAGCGCAAGGGCGGAAGCATTTCCGCATATGAGAAGTACAGCGCCGGAGACCGTGAGTATTACCGTCAGCTTCAGGCCATAATCGATTCCGGTGCAAAGATACTTTTTCTGCCCAATGACACCAAAAAAATTCAGCTGCAGGTCGCTCAGGCCCGCAAAATGGGTTTCAAGGGCACGCTTCTTGGCGGAGACCTGTGGGACCCCGTGGACCTTGAACGCAACAGTCTTTTTGTGAACAGCTACTATGCGGATCACTGGATTCCAGGTCTGCCGATTGAAGGGGAAGCTGAATTTGAACGGGATTACAGGAAGCAGACCGGGGGGGAGCCGACAGAAATGGCCGCACTGACCTATGACGCCATGATGAGCCTCTTTGCCGCAGTCGAGGAGGCCGGGTCCATAGAGCCGGGCAGAATCCATACCGGACTTGTCGATATGCCGCCTTTCAAAGGGGTGACCGGAACATTCGACTACAACAATAACGGAGACCCGGACAAGGATGTGATTATTTCCACCATCCGGGACGGTCATAGTGTGGTGAAGGATATAATCCCTGTTGACTGACCCTTTGTCAGGCTGATTGATATGAATTGGAAGCAAAAGCGCCCGCGGGGTTAACCCGGCGGGCGCTTTTGTGTATCGAGGCTATGTAAAGGTAGGTTTACATAAAGGCAGTATTAGTGGTCACAGGTGTTGGACCCGGTCTGCAGAGAGCCTGCCAGATAGCTGGCAACCACGTTTTCAGGAGCTTCTGCGGGAGAGCCGACGATCACCTTGACTCCTGCATCGGTGAAGAGGGACTGGGCACGGGAGCCCATGCCTCCGGCCAGAACGAGCTGTACTCCCTGATCGGCAATCCATTTGGGCAGCACGCCGGGTTCATGGGGCGGAGGGGTTTCCATGTTGATGGAGACGATTCCCTTTGATGCAACGTCAACGTCCACAAGTGCGAACTGTTCGCAATGTCCGAAATGCATGCAGAGCTTGCCTGCTGCCACGGGTACCGCGATTCTGACCATGCCGTTTTTGGTGGAGAGCTCTTCCACCTTGGGCATATCGTTGTTTTCCTGAAGGGTCTCGGTCAGGTTCAGCATGGGCTTGATGATGGTATTAAGTGCCTTTCCGGTGGGGCTGTCGTGCTGAACACGGATGATCGGGTAACCTTCGTCGCCGGAACGTCCGACTTCGGGATCGAGCGGAATGCGTCCGAGAAACTTCACGCCGGTTTCCTTTGCCAGTTCTTCTCCGCCGCCGGTATTGAAAATATTGTGTACATTTCCGCAGTCGGGGCAGACGAATCCGCTCATGTTCTCGACAATGCCGAGTACCGGGTTGCCGACCTGCTTGCAGAAGTTAACGGAACGGCGCACGTCGTCTACGGCAACACCCTGCGGGGTGGTTACGATTACTGCATGGGCATCCTTGCCGAGAGTCTGCAAAGCGGAAAGAGGTTCGTCACCGGTTCCGGGGGGGCAGTCGACTACGAGGAAGTCGAGATCGTTCCATGCAACGTCCTGCACGAACTGCTTGATCATGCCGATTTTTACCGGACCGCGCCAGATGACCGGGTCATCCTTGCTGGGCAGCATGAATCCGAGGGACATGACCCAGAGGTTGCTGGACCAGGAGATAGGTTCGATGATTTCGTGACCGATATGGGGTCTTTCGTTTTCAAGGCTCAGAAGGCGGGGGATGCTGGGGCCGTGTACGTCAACATCAAGCAGACCGACCTGTTTTCCGGCCAGAGAGAGGGCCACGGCAATGTTTGTTGCAACGGTGCTTTTACCTACACCGCCTTTGCCGGAGATAACCACAATCTTGTGCTTGATTCTGGAGAGGGCCTTTTTCAGTTTCATCTCTTCAGGGCTGCAACCCTGAGAGGAGCATCCGGAACCGGAAGCAGAGCAGCTTCCGCAAGCATGATCACTCATCTATAAATCTCCTGCCCCTCAAGACGTGAGGGGGTTTCATTTTATGGCAGCTTTCGGGCGGGCCCGCATGAACTCGCCCTGCTGAAACGTTCAGGGTAATCTAAGACCTGAGCTGGTCTTGTCAATGCCTGAAGCACACTCGTGATTGTTCAGTCATGCCTGCACACACGGGAGAGGAGAAAAAGGCATGACTGAACTGAAGCGAAAATTCCTACCAGTGGCCCGGTTTGTCCGCCTCGCTGGCGGTTTCAAGTTTGCCTGCGCGGAAAGCGGCCAGCGCATCGGCAACTGTGCCTCCGCTGACCAGGTGCACAGCGATTCTGCCTTTTTCAAGAGCAGTGAAGGCCTTGGGGCCTACGTGGCCGGTGATGATGGCCTTTGCGCCGGTTGCTGCCACATTCTGGGCGGACTGGATGCCAGCACCCTGAGCTGCATTGAGATTCTGGTTATTGTCCACAAACTGGAACTCATCTGTTTCGGTATCGCAGATGAGGAACCCTTTGGCCCGGCCGAAGCGGGGATCTACTTCACAATTCAGATCATTGCCCTGACAGCTGATCGCGATTTTCATATCAGTCTCTCCTTGGTCCCGGACTCAGGGACATTGCGGCCCGCGGGCCTGCTCCCGTTCCTGACCGATTGTTTCTGAAGCCTCGGCCCGCCTGCCTGCATCTGCCCGGATGGCCGACTCTGCCGCCGCAGCCGGGCATGATATAGTCTTCAAGGCGGTTCCGTTTGAACGCTTCAAGAATTTCATCAACCATTCCCCGTATCCAGGGAATGACCCTGACGCCAGCCTGTTCCAGATCGTTTACTGTACAGCCGCATATGGCGCCGCATATTAAAAACGTTGCCCCGCAGGTCTTAATGGCGGATGTCCTGTCCTTTGGGTCTTTTGAGGGAAGGGATAGGTAACCTGCGGGGCAAATTTCATTGTCTATCACCCGGAACAGTTTGAGCTCCGGTGCATTGTCAAAAACCGAGGCCAGCCTGTCTTCGTAACAGGCCAAACAAAGCAGCTTTGAGTTATGTTTGCTTTCTTCGTGTCCTCTCATGGACAGCATAAAAGCATAGGACGTGCCTGTTAATAAATGTTAATTTATTACAATATGTTGATTGGAAGAAGTGTGGCAGGTATGATGATATGTGGGCTTAAAAAAGTCCCAAAAAGGAATGGGCGGGCTAATTGTGAGCCTTATTTGCCGCAGCGGGAAATGATACGGCGCAGGGTGTCCTTGGAGATGTTCAGCTCACGGCAGGCAGCCATGGTTTTACCGTTATTGCGTTCAAGTGCCTTGCGTGCGGTGATGCACTTGACCTCTTCCATGGTGCGGGGAACATCTTCGGATGCGCTTCGGGGCCGGTCAAGGGGTTGCAGGTATTCAGGCAGATGCTCGACCTGAATGAAGCCTGACGGGCAGAGAATAAAGGAGAATTCAAGGATGTTTTCAAGTTCGCGAACGTTTCCCGGGAAGGGATGGCGCATAAGAATCTGCAGGGCGTCTTCTGACAGCCCGTCAATGTCCTTACCCTGCAGGGCGTTGAACCTGCTCACGAAATGGTTGATCAGCAGTGGGATGTCCTCCACCCGGTCTTTGAGGGGGGGCAGGGTCAGAGTGACCACGTTCAATCGGTAGTAAAGATCCTGCCGGAATGAACCCTGTTCCACCAGTTCGGCAAGATTCCTGTTCGTGGCGGCCACGACCCTTACGTCGGCCTTGATGCTGGCGACCGCACCCAGCGGCTCAAAGGTCTTTTCCTGCAGTACCCGCAGGAGCTTTACCTGAAGGTTCGCGGGCATGTCTCCGATTTCATCCAGAAAGATTGTGCCGCCTGCAGCCAGTTCAAAGCGTCCGGGCTTGTCCTTGCGGGCATCGGTGAAGGCACCTTCCTTGTAGCCGAACAGTTCCGACTCAAGCAGGTTGTCGGGCAGGGCTCCGCAGTTTACTGCCACGAAGGGGCGATCCTTGCGTTCACTGAGGTTGTGGATGGCCCGCGCAAACAGTTCCTTTCCGGTCCCGGATTCCCCAAGCAGCAGCACTGTGGCTTCGCTTCTGCTTACCTGCGGCATGATGGAAAAAACTTTCGTCAGCGGTGCACTCTTGCCTATGATGTCCTCAAAGCGCCATGACTCCTCTACCTCGCGGCGGATGATCTGAATATCGGTCAGATCCCTGAAACTTTCCACGCCGCCAAGCAGTTTGCCGTCGGCATCTACCAGAGGGGAAGCGCTGATGGAAACCGGAACCTTCCGCCCATCGGCATGAATGAAGAAGATGGATTTGTTGCTGATGCGCCCGCAGTCCTGCATGCAGTTTTTGAGGGCACACTCGCCGTCACAAAGGCTTGAATGGAATACGTCCCAGCATTTGGATCCCACTGCTTCTTCAGCGGGTACGCCGGTAATGCGGGCTGCTGCTTCATTGAAGAAGGTGATGTTCCAGTCCAGGTCAACCGTAAAGACACCGTCGGCGAGGGAGTCGAGTACTGCTGAACACGGAAGATTGCTGGGAAATTTCATATATTGCTGCCTCCGGCATTCCTGGTTGAATTCTGGGAGACTTCTATCTGTCTCCGATCTTTGTCATCTTGAAAGGGGGGATGATGGCGTGATAAAAAAAGGCCTCCGGCAGGGCCCTCGGAGAGCCGCCGGAGGCCGTGAATGCACAATGTTCTATCCGGCTAGGCTTTTTCGGCGCGGGCCTTGCGCAGCCAGTCGTACCAATGGTCCAGTCCTTCGCGGGTGCGGCAGGACAGGGGGAAGAACTCAATGTCCTTGTTCAGCTTGCGGGCATGGTTCTTGGCTTTTTCAAGATCGAAATCAACGTAGGGAAGCAGGTCGATCTTGTTGAGGATCATTACAGATGAAATATGGAACATGAGGGGATACTTCTCCGGTTTGTCATCTCCCTCGGTAACGGTCAGCAGGGTGATCTTGTGGTCTTCGCCGACGTTGAATTCAGCGGGGCAGACCAGGTTGCCGACATTTTCCACGAAGAGGATATCGAGGCCTTCGAGATCGATCAGGGAAAGTGCTTCCTTGACCTGGCTGGAATTGAGATGGCAGCCGCCTTCAGTGTTGATCTGTACAGCCTGCGCTCCGGTTGCGGCAACACGGCGGGCATCGTTGTCCGTCTGGAGATCTCCTTCGATTACGGCCATCTTGAACTCGCCTTTAAGGTCTGCGAGGGTTTTTTCCAGCAGGCTGGTTTTGCCGGAACCCGGAGAACTCATCAGGTTGAGGCACAGGATGTTTTTTTCTTTGAAAAACTGGTTAAGTTCTGCGGCAATTCTGTCATTTGCTTCCAGAATATTGCGTACCACGGGTATTTTGCCCATTTCGATCTCCTTTTTCACAATCCTTAAAGGCATAAAAGTCCATGCTGTCGGAAAAATTCAGTTACACATCGAGATGTGTTCTCGGACAGTGGTTACTCGACCTCGATGCTTTCAATTTGCAGTTCTTTTCCCTGAAGCACTTCATGACCGATTTCCAGACCGCATTCCGGGCAGGCCATGTACAGTTTGTCTTCAGGAACGAATTCATTTTTGCATCCCCCACAACAGACCTTGATGGGTATTTCATTGACCACCAGTTCCGAGCCCTCAAGGTGAGTGCCCAGTGTTACGGCCTCCCAACCGAAAACCAGTGCGTCGGAAACAATTCCCGCAAGTGCTCCGTTGCCCACAGTGACCTTTTTAAGGGTCGTACCGGGACGCTTCCCCATTTCCTCTTCGATGATTGCAAGTATACTTTGCGCTATTGACATTTCGTGCATGGAATCTGGACTAACTCAAAAAATTATCAGGGGCAAGGAGCTTCCGTGTATAATTCCATAAGGTTTCAGGGGAGTAGTGTTGTGGAAACAGTTATCATATTGCATTGGTACAGTTGTTACACCCTTCAGTTGAAACTGCATGAAGGAGCTTCATATCTTGCAAGTGTTTAAAAGCTTGAGTATGTGAAGGGTGTGTTTTATTTCTGTGCCGTTTTATTAACAGGCATTTCGGGGTGATTTTCAGGCGGGATTCGGCGGCGTTGCATAGCTGCCGGATTTTTCTTTGCGGAATTCTCTGATAAAAATATTATTTAAGCACCGGAATTTCCGGACTCTGGAGGACATGTAGATGTATGTGGGACTGAAGATGCTCAAGGACTTTGTGACCGTTACCCCGGATACTCTGGTCAAGGAAGCGGACAAAATTCTGGAAGACAATCAGTTGTGGATGCTTCTGGTCAAGGAGAATGATAACCTCGTTGGCTATGTCACCAAGGAAGATGTCCGGGCCGCCATGCCGTCAGTGATCAGCTCGCTGGACAAACATGAACTGAGCTACCTGATGAGCAAGATCTCCGTTCGAGAGGTTGTGCGCAAGAATATCACCACAATCCCCCCCGAGACCGAAATAGAGGCCGCAGCCGACCTCATGTTCGAGATGAATCTGTCCGGCCTTGCAGTGGTTGACGAGAACAAAAAACTCATCGGTTACATCAACCGCAACAAGATGCTGGAGCTGCTGGTTGAGGAAATGGGCCTCAAGCAGGGCGGAAGCCGTATTGTGGTTGACGTTGAAGAACGCACCGGCGTTCTGTACGAGGTTGCAGGGATCATTTCCAATATGAAGTACAGTATCATCAGCACCGGACTTTTCCATCACGACAACCGCAGGATGGTTGTTGTGCGTGTTGCCACCGAGGATGCCGAACCCATAGTGAAGGCCATCCGTGATCGCGGCTACAAGGTCGTTGGACCGGAAGATTTCATGGATGAGTGGAAGAGCTAGTCCTCTTTCAGCACTAAGAATGAGCATGAACCCCGGCACCGTAAGGTGTCGGGGTTTTTTCTTGTCTTTTGAAAATACCCTGCCGAGTTGTTTTTAGCGGATTTAACAGGTAGGGTATAATTGTGGTGTGGTGTTCTTAGAACAGGCAAAGGAAATGGATGCGTAGTTAATATGATTGCCAGATTTCTTTATTGTGCAACACTGGCAGCTGCTTTGCTGTTTCCCGGCTCCGGGGCCGCTCAGGGCGGTGACTTTCGTATTTATACGGAAATCTCGGCTCCTGCAGCTTATTATTTAACGGATGGTTCACTTGGGGGCTTTGGAATTGAAATCGTCAGGGCCATACAGAAGGAGATCGGTGATCATACCCCGATTGAGGTTGTGCCTTGGGCTAGAGGATATAAGCTCTTAACCCAGATGCCGGGAGTTGCCCTGATGCCTACCGCCCGTACTGCGCAGCGTGAGAACCTGTTTGAATGGGTAGGTCCGCTTATGAGCATCAATTGGACTTTCTACGGTCTTGCCGGGCACAGGTTCGACGTGAAGAGTCTTGATGATGCCAGGAACGTTGACGGGATTGGTGTCTACAGGGAGGATGTCCGCGCTAAATTTCTTGAGGAGCAAGGATTTACCAATTTGCAGGTAGTGGATTCACAGTCCGTAAATTTAAGGAAGCTTTTGCGTCAACGGATTGAGCTGCTGGTCTCTTCCGATGTAGGGATGCGAGGCTACATGGATGAGGACAAGACTTTGCGCGGAAAGATCAAGCCGGTTCTTTCCTTCAAGCGGGTAGACCTGTATCTGGCCTTTTCAAAGGGGACGGACCCGAAGATTCTGGAAAAGTGGAGCAGGGCATATAATAAACTCCTGCGTAACGGAACAGTGGAAAAGATACAGCAGCGCTGGAAATAGTTGGTAAGCTCAGGTCGTGCACTTTTGTGAAAGAAGGTTTTCTATTGTGCAGGCTTCCACAAAGCCCTTGCCGTGGAGAAAATCAAGAAAAATACAGGCTTCTTCCAGTTTTTCATTGAGGCACAGGGCCTTCTTGAGATAAGCTATGCAGTCGTCAAGTCTTCCCATTTCATAATGGACCCGTGCGATGTTCAGGCACAGGTTCTCATCTTCCTCCACAAGCTTTTCCGCTTTGTGATAATACTCAAGGGCCTGTTCGTGCATGCCGTGCTTGCGCAGGGATATTCCGAATTCATTGAACAGGTGCTTGTGCTGCTGTTCATAGCTTGCCTCTATGCAGACCAGCCGCCTGAAGATGTCGTCGGCCATGCTGATGTCGCCGCGGTCAAGATAGGTCAGCCCCAGCCCGAAATTGGCCCGCACGTTGACTTCATCAAGGCTGATGGCCTTTTCAAATTCATGCTCGGCACTGTACAGCTCCCGGTTGCGGCGGTGTCTTTCTCCGAGGATGATGCTTTGTTCAAGTTTGTGCATCCCCGGAATGACTTTCTCTGAAAACATTTCCGGCTCAGGTCGGTACTTGTTCAGGAAGGCTTCTATCTCAACTGCCACGCGCGGACCGGAAGGAAGGTACTGTTCATTTATGGCCTGAACTTCAAGTACCCCGTTTTCGAGCTCTTCGGCATACCAGTAGGTTGTATTTTCTGTACGCCTTTTGGTCGTACCGGTTCCTATGTACGACAGCGTTTTTGCAGAAAATACGCCTTGAATTCTTTCCCGACCCTTCACTTGTTACTACCCCACTTTGGTTCTTTTTCCCGAAGCCAAGGATAACCCGTCGTCCTGTCACATGCAAATCTATTTGGTTCGCGTTGCATGAAAAAAGGCTGTTCCCACCGGGAACAGCCTTAAAGGTCCATTTGGACTATGTGTGCAACTGACCTATTTTATTTGAAATGTGCCAGTCGAGTCCTTGCAGAAGCTTACTGTGGTTAACCGCAACTGCCGGAGCAGGAGCCGCACTGTCCGCCACCGAGCTCGATTTTGGAGTCGATCACGAAGCCTGTGTAGCTCAGGTCAACCCTGAAAGGACTGCCCTGGTCGTTAAGGTCTTTTTCAATAAGGAAGGTGAAACCTTCTACATCAAAGTTTTCATCAGAGTCTTTTGGCTCATCCAGAGCCAATGCCAGCCTGGGGCCAGCTCAGCCTCCGGTAGCCAGGTAAATGCGGATAGGGGTTCTATCTTTATCTGCAAAATAGTTTTCAAGCTGTTTCTGTGCAGCTTCGGTCAGTTCAACCATTTTTTCTTCCTCCTCATAGGATTTGTCTATTCAAAATAAGTTTTCTATCGGGTTTTGTCAAACTAGTCGAGTTGACCTTAGTGCTTGCATGGGGTAGGAAATACAGTTCGAAAAGAGTGTTACATATTCTCATTTTTTTGATTAAGATATTTCCATCAACAAGACTGACAACAGGCGCTCAGAACGCCTATGGGAGACCGCAGAATGAAAACCAAGGATATCATCCTCGCAACTGCCAAGGAAATGATTTCAGAGGTGGGTTTCCACAAAGCCACTACTGCCAATCTGGCCAAGACCGCGAATATCTCAGAAGGGACTATCTACAGGCATTTTGAAAGCAAGGAAGATATTCTTTTGCACATACTTGATGCTCTCGAAGAACAATTCTCATACTATATTGAAGCAATTCGTAAGAAGCTCGATGTGAATGACTGTTCTCTGGAAGAGATCATGAGTGAGTATTTCACTTTCGTCGAAAGGAATGAAGTCGACATGAAGATCATGCTGTCCACCTACGGTCTGCTTGATTCTTCAAAACGTCTTATGGCAGTGGTCATGAAAAACCTTGAGCTGGTGCTGGAAGAATGCATCCGTCTCGGCGTTGAGAAGGGTGAGATCAAGGCTGTCGATGTTGAGCAGAACGCCACCGTGGTCATGACCATCATTTTCGGACTGACCAGAATGCACCTTTACTGGCCGGAAGGACGGGATGTCCGTGCTGAGGCAGTAGAGTTCTGCCGCCGCAGTCTGATCAAGTAGATTGGGCTTTGCAGAGATCTGTAAAGGGCTGTTCCTGCGGGGACAGCCTTTTTTTTTGTTCGCATGTGTCCACCTGAAGTGCGTCTGAGGGAGAGCTGATAGTTCCCGGTTCCCGGGAATTCAGAATGGTCTACTGGGATATGGCTGCCCAGTCGTGGACCGCCTTGCTGTGTTGCTGAAAATTGCCAAAAAAAAGTCCTGCCGCTCCTTTCGGATGGCAGGACTTTTTTTGATAAGCGAAGGTCAGGGCTTAGTTTTCCTGAGCCTGTGTGGACACACCGCCTTTGTTTTCAGCGAAGTATTTGCGGGTTTCAGCAGATACAACGGGTGAGAGCATCAGCAGGCCGATCAGGTTGGGGATGGCCATGAGTCCGTTGAGTGTGTCGGAGATGTTCCATACAAGGCTGAGCTTTGCCATTGCGCCTACTCCGACGAAAAGGATGAATACAATGCGGTAGGGCATTACAGCCTTTACGCCAAGCAGGTATTCCATGGATTTTTCGCCGTAGTAGCACCAGCCGAGGATGGTGGAGTAGGCGAAGAGGATCAGACCGATGGTAACGATGTGAGCCCCGCCGGGAACCCCTGCAGAGAAGGCGATGGTTGTCAGTTCCGCGCCGGTTTCACCGCAGGACCATGTGTTGGTAAGAATGAGAACCAGACCGGTCATGGTGCACACGATGATAGTGTCGATGAAGGTCTGGGTCATGGATACCAGCGCCTGGGTGACAGGGCTCTTGGTCTGAGCTGCTGCAGCCGCGATAGGAGCACTGCCGAGACCGGATTCATTGGAGAATACACCGCGGGCAACGCCCATTCTGATAGCCAGCATTACGGTTGAGCCGGCGAATCCGCCTACAGCGGCGGTGGGGTTGAAGGCCTGGGAGACGATCAGCTCAATGGCAGCGGGAACACCGGAGATGTTCGCGAGGATTACGTACATGGCTCCGGCCATGTAGAAAACGATCATTACCGGAACCAGCAGTCCGGTTACCTGGCCGATTTTTTTGATACCGCCGAGAATAACAGCAGCAGTGAGCAGCATGAGGGTCAGGCCGGTGATCATTGGGGAAATGCCGTAGGTGGCGTGTACCGCGTCAGCCACGGAGTTGGACTGAACCATGTTGCCGATACCGAAGGCAGCAAAGGCAGCACACACAGCGAAGATGGTTCCCAGCCAGGGCATTTTCAGGCCCTTGGAGATGTAATACATGGGACCACCGCTCATTTCGCCGTTCGCATCTACTTCGCGGTATTTAACGGCCAGAACAGCTTCAGCGTATTTGGTGGCCATGCCCACAAGACCGGTAACCCACATCCAGAACATCGCACCGGGGCCCCCGATGGCGATGGCGGTGGCAACACCGGCAATGTTACCGGTTCCTACTGTTGCGGAAAGGGCGGTCATCAGTGCCTGAAAGTGGGTGATGTCACCGGGCTCGTCAGTCTCTTCCTTTCTTTTGATCAGCGCCAGATAGAGGGCATACCAAAGTTTACTGAACTGCAGTCCGCGGAGAGTGAAGGTGAGCCAGAAGCCGGTACCCACAAGCAGTACCAGCATGGGCGGTCCCCATGCAAAGGCTCCGATCTGTCCAACAATTGCATCAAGTGAATTCAAAAATTCCATAAATCATTCCCTTTTTTTAAAACACCACATTTTCAGGCTGAGACTGAATATGTCTGCAGACTGAACCCCTTACAAAATATTTGTCACAGGTACGTACCTAAGTGTGAAGATATGAGCAAGATTTTTATGTAATTTTATTTTTTATTCAAAAAAAACATCATTATTGTGCTGAAAATTCAAATAACGAGTTGTGTATTGTGTTTTGACTGTGGAAACAACATGCATTTGTCCTCTGGATTGCTTTGGTACAACAGTTGCTGTTGGATGAGTGACAAATTTAATTTTGCAGTTGTTGAATGTTCATTTGTTGCGAAATGGTAAAAAATATAGGCATAAATATTGTTAAAATGAAACAGCCTGCGTTTATGTAGTGCAAAGGTGCACAGGGTTGCACTTTTGTGAAGGGCAATATTCTGCACAAGACGAAGGAAAGGAGAAAAGGGTTTGGCTAAGAAAAGTAAGTCCGCAAAAAAGAAAGCAGCGAAGACCGGCGGAAACAGACACAGCACCATTGTGGCGGTTGTTGTAGCTCTTGCGGTAGGGTTGTATCTGGGAACGATATTTCTTCCCGCACTGAAGGATTCGTCCGCACCGCACCAGACCGCCGCTAATACGGCCTCGCCTGCAGGGCAGATCGACGAGGCCGTAAAGATGGCAGAGACACAGCCTGATTCCGCTGAGGTCTGGGCCAGACTCGGAAATCTTTATTTTGATGCCGATCAGTATGCAAAGGCTATTGAAGCGTACACAAAGTCGCTGGCCATTGATCCTGACGAGGTTCATGTACTCACCGACCTGGGAGTCATGTACCGCCGCAACGGGAATCCAGAGAAGGCGGTGGAATATTTCGATAAGGCGATTGTTGCTTCGCCGGAACATGAGACTGCGCGTTTCAACAAGGGCATAGTCCTGTACTACGACATCAAGGACAAGGCTGCTGCAATCAGGGCCTGGAAAGGACTTGTGGATATGAATCCGCAGGCCAGAACCCCAAGTGGTAAGCTGGTCAAGGATATGATCAGGGAGCTTTCCTGATTCAGGGGCAGGAGTCAGTCAGCAGTGTTGACGGACATAGACCGAATTCAAGGGTAAACAAAGCTGAGACGAACGTACTGTGCGTTGGTCTCAGCTTTTTAATGGAAACATATTTGCTGTCTATCTGTGACAGATTTTTCAGATTATTCCTTAAGAAAGTTGCGCAGAGTCTTGTTGATAAGTTCGGCAGCCTTTTCTATTCCGCGTGCATTGCCGGGGTGAAACTCGGTGATGCCCAGCCCGCAAATTTCAACTTCCCTGTCGATTTCCTCTATGGCTTTAAGAAGATGGCCGAATAGAAGACCGGCGGGTGGGCTCGGTTTGCTGTGTGGGAATCCCATGGGATTAACCGCGTCCACGTCCAGATGAATGTACACTCGGGTGAAACCGGCACTTTTAATCTGTTTTGCCAGCCAGCTCGGATCTCGTTCCAGTTCGCCGGGGCCGGAAATGAATATTTTGTTGGCGGACATGTATTCCAGTTCCGGCGGGTCGAACACCCGCTGTCCTGCGCTGAAGACCTGCCTGCAGTCGAATGAAGTGCCTAGGGCGGCGTTGAGTTCCTCCCCGCCCAGCCCGAGCAGCACAGCCAGTGCCATTCCCTGAAGTCGTCCGGACTGTGATGTCTCCGGGGTATTAAGATCCGGATGGGCATCCAGCCAGACCAGAGCCATGTCACCGCCGTGTTTGCGGTTCAGCCATGTTGCCGGGGCCGCTTCAGTTGAGCAGTCCCCGCCGAGCAACAGGATACGATCAGGATTTTCTGCATCAAGGATCGTGTTCGCGAGGTGTAATTGTTTTACAATGTCATCCTTTCCGGCAATGGGATGCTGTTCGGGCAGGGTATAAAAAGGGGCTACCTCCACCTCTTTTGGTGAAGGCAGCCCGGGAATATTTTCGGCCAGCTCATGGGCTCCGCTGTACAGGGCTTCATTGTCGATTGAGCCCTGCCATTGCGGGAAGATGAGGGTCAGGTCTGTCAAATTGTGTCTTCCGGTTTAAAAAGTTTCAGTCTCAGGGCGTTCGTAACCACGGTAACGGAGCTGAGCGACATGGCTGCAGCTGCGAACATAGGCGAAAGGGTCGGCCCTCCGAAGACATGGAGCAGGCCGGCTGCAACAGGGATTCCCAGTACGTTGAAAGCGAAAGCCCAGAAAAGGTTCTGCTTGATGTTGCGCACTGTTGCCCGGCTGAGACTCAATGCAGTAAGCACCCCGCTCAAGTTGCCTTTCATCAATACTACGTCACCCGACTCAATTGCAACATCAATTCCTGTGCCCATTGCAATGCCCAGATCCGCTGATGCAAGTGCCGGAGCATCGTTGATGCCGTCCCCGACCATGGCGACCCTGCGGCCCTTTTCCTTTTCCCTGATGACCTCAGCGGCCTTGCTTTCGGGCATGACCTGCGCGATCACGTCGTCGATTCCGGCCTTTGCGGCAATTGCACGGGCAACCTTTTCGTTGTCACCGGTGAGCATGACGGTCTTGACCCCCAGTTCATGCAGCCTGCGCACAGTTTCAGGGGCTTCGTCCTTAATGCGGTCGGCAACAGCCAGAATTCCCGCCAGAGCTCCGTTCACGGCGATATACAGCGGGCTCTGTCCGGCTTCGGCATACCTCTGCGCGGCTTCAACTGTCTGCTCATCGTCCAGCCCGGAGCAGAGGTTATCTTCCAGAAATCTGCGGTTGCCGAGCTGCAATGTCTTTCCTCCGGTAACGGTGCTTATGCCCAGTCCGGATACCGCCTGAAAAGAGCTTGTCTCCGGCAGGGGCTGCCTCAGTTCTTGTGCTGCACGTACCACTGCTTTACCGAGCGGGTGTTCGGACTGCTGCTCCGCAGATCCTGCAAGAGCCAGAAGTTCGTTGCGGTCCTGTCCCGTTGCAGTGAAAACATCCGTTACTTCCGGTTGTCCGTAGGTCAGCGTTCCGGTCTTGTCGAAGATCATGGTGTCAATTTTACCGGTAACTTCAAGGGCTTCCCCTGATTTTACCAGTACGCCAAGCTGTGCGCCGCGGCCTGTCCCGACCATGATGGCTGTGGGGGTGGCCAGACCCATGGCGCAGGGGCAGGCGATGACCATTACGCTGATGAAGATGCGCAGGGCAAAGGAGAACGGTTCGCTGCTGAAAAAGAACCAGCCCAGTGCCGCGGCAATGCCCACAGCCATGACCGCCGGGACAAAGTAGAAGCTCACCGTGTCAGCAAGACTCGAAATGGGGGCCTTGGACCCCTGCGCTTCCTGTACCAGCCTGATTATGCGTGAGAGCACGGTATTTTCGCCCACATTGACCACGCGGACCTTGAGGGCTCCGCCGCCGGTGTTGACCGTGCCTCCGGCAACATCGTCTCCGGGTGATTTTGATACGGGTATGCTTTCGCCGGTAAGCATGGATTCGTCTATGGCGGAATGTCCGTCGTAGATCCTGCCGTCAGCGGCTACCCGGTCTCCGGGGCGCACCAGAATGCAGTCTCCGGGGCCTATTTCCTGCAGCGGGGTGGCAACCTGTTCTCCGTCAAGCAGCAGGATGGCCTGTGCCGGGGTCAGGTCCATGAGTTTTTCAATTGCTTCGGAGGTGCGGGACCGTGCACGAACCTCCTGATATTTGCCCAGCGAAATAAGGGCGATGATTGTTGCTGCCGACTCAAAATACAGGTCCATGGCCTTGAGCTGCGGATCAATACCGGCAGCGATTTCAATCATGTTCCAGAGGGAGTAGATGAAGGCTGCCGATGTTCCCACTGCAATCAGCGAGTCCATGTTCGGTGCACCGCGCAGCAGGTTTGGAAATCCGTGCAGGTAAAAGTCCCGCCCGAACCAGAGCACGGGCAGGGTCAGGATCAACTGGATGGCAGCGAATCCCAGCGGAGAACTGTGCGGGTTTATGAATTCGGGAAGAGGCATGCCCACCATGTGCCCCATAGTAATGATCAACAGTGGAACGGTGAAGGACAGGGCATACAGCAGCCTGTATTTCCTCAGGCCCAGCTTTGCTTCATTTTCGGCTTTGCGTTCCTCGAAATTTTTTCTGGCATCCTGACTGGATTGCACTTCACCTGATTCAAACCCTGCGTCACTTATCAGGGTGCGTATTTCGCGAAGCGAGGTGCGGGCAGGGTCGAATTTGACCGAGGCTGTTTCAGTGGCAAGGCTCACTTGCGCCAGCAGAACTCCCTCGCGCGCATTGAGCACCCTTTCGAGTCTGGAAGAACAGGCCGAGCAGGTCATCCCGGATACGGGCAGGGTAAGTTCAGTTCCTTCAATGCGTTCTTCTGCCCCGAAACCGGCCATCAGGACAGTGGCAACAATGTCCGCTGCAGATACAATTTCCGGGTTGTGAACAACGCTCATGGTCTCTGAAGCCAGATTGACCGAGGCCTTATCCACTCCGTCCATGTTGCCGACGACCCTTTCCAGCCGTGCTGAACATGCAGAGCAGGTCATACCTTTTATTTCGAATTTGCTCTCCATAATGAATCCTTATCTGACGGGTTGCTTGCATTGCCCGGTTACATTTCTTATAGCTGTTTTCCGGCAGGAAGCCGATGACGTGATTTGAACAGTTTTGAAAATAAGAATCAACCTCTTTCAGGAGCGGTTTTGTAATGCAGGAACAGAAAATAATCCTTTCGGAAAAAGACATGGCCCGCACACTGGATCGTCTTGCTTCGGAAATCACCGAACGCCGCGGCGACGACGAAAATCTGGCCATCATCGGTATCCAGAGGCGTGGTGCAGACCTTGCCCAGCGCTTGAAAGAGATTCTTGATGCACGTCTGGGAAGGAAGATACCCCTCGGAAAACTCGATATCAACCTTTACCGCGACGACTGGACCAACCTGACCCGCCAGCCGAGCATCAACTGCACAGAAATTCCTTTTGCCATTGAGTCGGCATCTGTGATTCTTGTGGACGATGTGCTTTTTTCCGGCCGTACCGTGCGTGCCGCCCTTGAGGCCGTACTTGATTTCGGTCGCCCGCGCAGGGTTGAGCTGCTGGTGCTGGTTGATCGCGGACACCGCGAGCTGCCTATCCGCGCCGACTACGTTGGCAAGGAAGTCAAGACCTTCGAGAACCAGCATGTAAACGTACTGGTCCGTGAGCGCGATGAGATTGATCAGGTGGTACTGATTCAGGACTAGTCTGTTATGTCGGCTATGCTGCCGATTAAGCAAAAAAGCTTATAAAGATATTATTATGGAAGAATGGAATTCAATTTTTTCGGAGGACTGCTCAGTCGTGCTGATCGGCATGGCCGGAGCCGGTAAATCCACCCTTGCCCCGCTTCTGGCCGGTAAGCTCGGCTGGGAATATATCGATACCGACGATGTTATCGAGTCCTACTATGGCCGTCCGCTGCAGGATACCGTGGACCGGCTGGGTGTGCCGGAGTTTCGTAAGGCTGAGGAGTATATCCTTTCAAGTCTCGGCGTGGTGCGCACTGTGGTCTCTACCGGAGGCAGCGTCGTTTACGGTCCCAAGGCCATGGAGCGTCTGAAAGGGCTCGGCCCGGTGATCTATCTGCGCATGGGACTGGAGACCTGCCTCAAGCGTGTAGGCGGCGGAGAGGGCCGGGGGCTGGCACGGATGCCTGGTCAGACACTTGAAGATCTTTTTGCCGAGCGCATGCCGCTCTACGAAGGATACGCTGATTTTGCCGTGGACACGGACATGTGTTCGCCGGAAGAATGCGCCGAACTGGTCTATCAGTGGCTTAAATCAAAAGAAAAGTAGTTTAAGGATATATGATGAAAAAAATGACCCGACAGGCCGTGTTCCGCAAGCTTGATGCCCTGTACGAGCGCATGGCTTCAGTCTATGCCGAAACTTCCGCCAAGATAGGGCTGTCCTGCGAAGGTTGTGAAGACAATTGCTGTACCAGCTATTTCCAGCACCACACCTATGTGGAGTGGATTTATCTCTGGCAGGGGCTTAACAAGCTTCCCGAGGCCAAGCGGCAGGAATACATAGATCGTTCCAATGATTACGTGCGTAATGCTTCCGCCATGCTGCAGAACGGCATGCGGCCCAAGATAATGTGCCCCCTTAACGATAACGGCCTCTGCGGCGTATACAAGCACAGGCTGATGATCTGCCGTATGCACGGCGTGGTCAACACCCTGCTGCAGCCCAACGGACGCCAGCTTTCATTCCCCGGATGTTTCAAGTGCCAGGACATTACCAAGAATAAGGATAACGTCCCGGTCATTGACCGTACTCCGCTGTACAGGGAACTTGTGGGACTTGAAATGGGACTGCTCGGCAACAAGATCCGTACTATGCCCAAGGTCGATCTTACCCTCGCCGAAATGATTGTAATGGGGCCCCCCGACCTGAACGGGTAGGGCCTCAAAGGCACTATGATTCATATCTGGTGATTTTTGAAGTTTTTCAACGTCGAGCGGCGGCGTAGAGGAAGCCGATGAAGTCTGTGATGTTGTTCCTGCGGCATTTGATGTAGCGGACAACGTATTCTTCAAAGGTCAGGTCCGCGCCGTAGACGTGGTATTTTTCGTCAGACCCGCCGAACTCTAGTCCAAGGTGCTCGGCCACCTGCGGATGTATGGGCAGTTCGAATTCCGGGAAGGTTTCCGGGAAGTCAGCGACAGCCTGTTCCGGGAGTGCGGGCATACCCAGCATTTCCAGAATGTTGTCGGCGGTGTGGACCATGAGTTCCTTACGCGGATGGTTTACGGTGTTGAACAGCCGCCTGTGCCTGAATTGTGATCTGATCAGCTCCACGTATTTGATGGGAGTGAAGCTTTCCTTTTTATTTTCCTGTTGCTCGGATGCAGCGCAGAGTTCATCTAGGTCGTAGATCTTACTCAGTCTTGTTTTCAGGTACAGGTGCAGAATCTGGGATTCGGTAAGTTCCCGTTCAAGCAGTGATTCAAGAAAAATATCCGGGAAGTCTAATCCGGGGGTGTTGGTCCAAAGCGGCCAGTAGTTTTTGAAGAACATGGATGGGAAAGCTATCGATTGTGCTGAATCCTTCAGGCAGGAGCACAGGAAGGCCGAACCGAGATTTTCCCAGTTTTCCCCGAGATATTGATAAAGGAACAGGTCGCACCCGGTAATCAGTTCTTCCGGGATCGGTTCACGCAGGTAGTTTGTGATATGCCGGGTTTCATATTCCTCAGTGAAGATTGGGCTCAGATGGAGCAGCTTTTCAAGAGGTTCGCCCTGGCAGTTGGCGTGGATCAGGCAGATTTTCTTTTTCATTACGGCTGGCATGATAACACAGCCGGCCACAGTCTCTCAACTTATTCCGGGCTGCAAGGCGGTTCAGGAGTCATGAAATGAATGATTTTACAAGGGATAGATTTCAGCAGGTTGTTTCCAAGGTGCAGGAGGTCGACCCGGCCCTTGAACCGCTGGCCCGTGCGCATCTGGACAACCTGACCAAGCCGCTCGGCAGTCTCGGCAGGCTTGAGGATCTGGCAACCAAAATGTTCATGGCCTCCGGTGGCAGGATTCCCGAGGCCGATCCGGCCTGTATCTATACCATCGCCGGTGATCATGGTGTAAATGCAGAGAACGTCAGTTATTTCCCGCAGGAAGTAACCCGTCAGATGGTTGAGAATTTTCTGACGGGTGGAGCCGGGATCAACGTACTGGCCCGGACATCCGGGGTGGAGCTGATGGTTGTTGATGCCGGATGTGTCGGCGGCCCCTTTCCTGACCACCCCAACCTCATCCAGCGCAGGGTAGGATGCGGAACAGCTAACATTTCCAAAGGTCCTGCCATGACCGAAGAGCAGTGTCTTCGCGCTCTTTTTCTGGGCATGGAACTGGCCGACGAAGCCCATGCTCAGGGGATAAGGACCCTTGGGACCGGGGAGATGGGCGTTTCGAATACGACTCCCTCTACGGCCCTTTACTGCGCCTATTTTGATCTTGATCCGGCGGATATTACCGGCCCGGGCGGAGGCATCGATGCTGCCGGGGTGATTCATAAGACCGGCGTGGTCCGTGCAGCTCTTGAGGCCAACTCTTCGGCAGTCGCTTCAGGTGATCCCCTGACCATTCTGACTGCCCTTGGGGGATACGAAATAGCCGCGCTTGCCGGACTGATTATCAGTGGGGCCGGTAATCGTCAGATGGTCTGCATCGACGGATTCATATCCACCGCCGCCTATGCTGCGGCATCGCTTCTGTGTCCCGCCGTGGGCGGATATTGCGTGCTTTCACACGCTTCGGCAGAACCGGGATACGCCAGGGTTGTCGAGGCCCTCGGACGCAGACCGCTGCTGCATCTGGGCATGAGGCTGGGTGAAGGTTCCGGTGCCGCCCTGTCCATGTTCATGCTGCGCGCTGCAGCCAATGTCTACAACCAGATGGCAACCTTTTCCGATGCCGGGGTTGATGCCGGGGGTTGATGAGATGTATGATGGGGGGGGAGTTTGATTGTTTTGTAAAAAATAAAAGGAGACAGGCCATGCCCAGTGAATTGGTAAAGACCGTAAAAGCGGCCGGTTGAGCTGCAAAGATAGCTCCGGGGGACCTGGAGCAGGTATTGCATGGTCTGGCAGTTGATGATGAACGTCTTCTGACCGGCCTTGGCGGGAATGAAGATTCGGCTATTGTCTCATTTCCAGCGGGAAAGGCTTTGGTCCAGACTGTGGATTTTTTTACGCCGGTGGTGAACAATCCGTACTGGTTCGGCCAGATTGCTGCGGCCAATTCACTTTCGGATGTTTATGCCATGGGCGGTGAACCGTGGACGGTGATGAATATCGTCTGCTACCCCATGAAGAAAATGGGCCCGGAGATTCTGCGCGAGATTCTCAAGGGCGGCATGGATAAAACTCTTGAGGCCGGGGCAGTGCTGGCCGGGGGGCACAGTGTAGAGGACGACGAGATCAAGTACGGACTGTCTGTTACAGGCATGGTAGACCCGGACGGATTCGCTTCAAACAAGGGACTGCGTGCCGGGGACCATCTGTTGCTGACCAAGCCGCTTGGAACAGGGGTGCTGGCCACCGCGCTAAAGGCGGACTGGGACGGAGCGGAACAGTTTGAGCGCGATGTCTATCGCTGGGCTTCCAGGTTGAACAAAGGCGGCGGAAAGGTCATCCGTGAACTAGGGCTTAAGGGAGCCACGGACGTAACCGGGTTCGGACTCGGCGGTCACGTTCTGGAAATGGTCGAAGCTTCCGGGGTTGCCGTCGAGCTGTGGCTGGATAAGGTTCCTTTCATGGAAAATGTGATTGAACTTGCGTCCATGGGCATGATCCCTGCGGGTAGTTTTGCCAACCGGAACTATTGCAGCAAGCAGGTGCTGACTGCACCGGGCGCTGACTCAATCAGGACTGATCTGGTATTTGATGCCCAGACATCCGGGGGCCTTGTTCTGGCTGTACCGGAAGAAAAGCTTGCGCAGGCCGTGGACATGCTGCTTGCGGAAGGAGATCTTGCCGCACATATCGGGCAGGTTGTTCCTTATGATGCGGAAAGGCCACGGTTGCGGATTGTATAATTTCAGTAGATAGATCTACTCATAGGGTGCTTCACAACAGTCTGATTTTCATGCAGCAATGCTACAAGCTGTATCCTGAAACCAATAGGGATTCCAAAGGGTCGCGGACCCTTGGCCACCGGAGGAGAAATCAGATCGTTAAAAGCGCAAAGCGCATCAAATAACAATAAAAGCGCAGGTCCGCTCGTTGACCTGCGCTTTTGCTTTATGGAGGAGGAAAGGATGCCTGCTCAAAAATATTTATTAACCCTATGCGGAACCGTGGCTTGTGGTTACTGACTGAATTATCTCCGCATTTGCGTTGTAAATGGGTGATGATTCAATCCTGACCAGCTCCCGGTGCATAGCAGGATCGGCGTATGCCTGCCTGTGCAGCCGCTTGCGCTGCAGGGTCTTCATGGTATTGGCAAAATTCTGCTCATCCCTTACAGGGGGGGCCTGTGCCACCTTGTTCAGGTCGTGACCGCTTGTCATCTTATACCTCCTTCCATGGAAGCCATAATTTGAGTTACGCTTGTTTTTAAAATATTTCCGTTTAACTTCCATATCGGACAGGTTGAGGGAAAACTTTAGGGCTGCAATTTATTTTTAATTTAAAGATAGCTGCCCAACAAAAAAGCCTGAATCATTTGTGCAATGATTCAGGCTTTAGATTTGTGGTATGAAATCAGTCCTTCCAGTTCCACCATTTTTCCAGCTCAGGATCCCGATCGGCCGTATTCAGGCAGTAGCTGACACATCTGAACACGTACAGCATGCAGCGGTCCACATGCTGCCCGGCGAGTTCTTCCAGCCGCCGGTACATATCGTCAGGGTCCCCGTCCTTAAGCTCGTCCAGTGAACGGTAGCCCAGATTCCAGAGGTCCTGGGCAATTGATTTGCCCACCCCCGGGAGTGTCCGGAAGGATTTCAGTGTCTTTGGATCAGCACTTGTCATAGACACGGTCGAGGATTTCCTTTGCTCCTGCGGCAAGGACGTCTTCGGCCAGTGCAAGGCCGATGTTCCATGCGTCGTCGGCAGGACCGGTCTTTTCCATACGGATCGGGCTGGAACCGTCAACATCGGCTACAAAACCGGTCAGCCTGATCTGGTCGCCTTCGAGTACTGACCATGCTGCAATGGGAACCTGACATCCGCCGTTGAGGCCGGTGAGGAAACCGCGTTCCGCACGAACCTGACGAGCGGTGAGTTCATCATGGATAAAGCTCAGGATGTCCTGGATTTCAGTATCCTCGATGCGGTATTCAATACCCAGAGCACCCTGAGCAACAGCAGGCAGGAAGGTCGGAGGGCCGAGAACTTCGCTCTTGGGCGCGGAAAGGCCGAGCCTGTTCAGGCCGGCAGTCGCGACCACGATGGCATCGAATTCCCCGTTCAGAAGTTTGTTGACTCTGGTATCGAGGTTGCCGCGCAGGGATTCGATCTTGAGATCGTCGCGCAGGGCGAGCAACTGGGACTGGCGGCGCAGACTGCTGGTTCCCACAACCGCTCCGGAGGGCAGATCCTTGATGGAATCGTATTTTACGGAAAGCAGGGTGTCTGTATCAGCCTCGCGCGGAGGAATGATGCCTACTTCAAGGCCTTCGGGAAGTTCGGTGGGAACATCCTTCATGCTGTGTACAGCCAGATCAGCACGTCCTTCAAGCAGGGCTTCCTCGATTTCTTTTACGAACAGTCCCTTACCGCCTACTTTAGCCAGTGGCACGTCAAGAATCTTGTCGCCTTTGGTTTTTATCTTGAGCAGTTGGACTTCGATGTCGGGATACTCTTCACGAAGAAGGTCGGAAATGTGTTCTGCCTGCCAGAGGGCAAGTTTGCTACCGCGGGTGGCTATGGTAATTTTTCTCATTGTTCCGCCGTTTGAATTGAAATTTATATGAAACTAACCGCAGGAGGCGCAGTTGCCGCCGCTGCATCCGGCGCATGAACTGCCGGAGGAAGATGATGAGGATGATCCCATATCTCCGTAGTCAGCTGCTCCGCCGCCGGTTTTGAATTTACAGGCGGACATGAGTTTTTCGGTACAGGTGGATTTGCATTTGGGGCAGGGAGGGCACTCGTCACGCTTGAAGACAAGCTCCTCGAATTCTGCACCGCAGTCAGCGCATTTGTATTCGAAAATTGGCATATATATTTACTCCATGCTTTTGAAATACTGTTTGCGAAAGATTGCATAGCCCAAAACACCGGGCGGGGCAATGTCTTGCCTCTATATAAGTTCGGTTGGCTGTTTTGCAAGGCGGTACAAAAAAGCGCAGCAAACCCGAAAGTCTGCTGCGCTGATTTCCATGTACAGTAAATCCTATTTGGTCCTTGCAATAGGCCAGATCTGGTCAATGCGCTCAATGGGCGTGATTTCGATCTTGTCCTGCAGCTCCTGCGGTATGTCTTCAAGGTCTTTCATGTTCTGGGCCGGGATAAGCACCCGTTTCATGCCCAGAGATACCGCGGCGAGGATTTTCTCCTTGATGCCGCCTACGGGCAGAACGCGTCCGCGCAGGGATATTTCACCGGTCATGGCCAGTTCCGGGTCAGCCGGTGTTCCGGTCAGTGCCGAAACCAGAGCTGTGACAAGTGTAACCCCGGCAGAGGGACCGTCCTTGGGAGTGGCTCCGTCGGGAACGTGGATGTGGAGGTCCTGCTCCTCGTGGAATTTCGGGCTGATGCCGTATTCCTCGGCATGCTGGCGGGCGAAGGAGACTGCAGCCTGTGCGGATTCCTTCATGACATCGCCGAGTTGGCCGGTAAGCAGCTGCTTGCCCTTGCCGGGCATTGCGGACACCTCGACATGGAGGACTGAGCCTCCCACCGGAGTCCAGGCAAGTCCCAGAGC
The DNA here is from genome assembly GCF_050916235.1 of Maridesulfovibrio sp. FT414. GTDB lineage: Bacteria > Desulfobacterota > Desulfovibrionia > Desulfovibrionales > Desulfovibrionaceae > Maridesulfovibrio. The sequence continues at coordinate 1,213,373 of NZ_CP104854.1, read as the reverse complement.
CACGCCTGCGGGCAGTACGGTTTCCTTTTCGTCTTCAAGAAACTTGGGAATACCGAGATATTTGTGCAGGTTGTCTCCATTTACCTCAAAGGGGCCCTTTTCGCCTTCGGCCTTTTTGCGGGCCAGCTTGCGGCAGACCGAGCCTACCTCTCGCTCAAGGTTACGCAGTCCTGCCTCTCGGGTATATTCCTTGATGATCTTGGCGACGATCGTATCGTCCATAATCATTTCGCTTTCCTTGAGCCCGTTTTCCGTGCACTGGCGGCCAAGGATGTAGCGTTTGGCAATATTGACCTTGTCGTGCTCGGTGTAACCGGGAATTCTGATGACTTCCATGCGGTCCAGCAGAGGACGGGGAATGGAGTCCAGCACGTTTGCCGTGCAGATGAACATCACCTTGGACAGGTCAAAGGGTACGTTCAGGTAATGGTCGGTAAATGTGTTGTTCTGTTCCGGGTCCAGAACCTCCAGTAGGGCCGAAGACGGATCGCCGCGGAAATCGGAGCCGAGCTTGTCGATTTCGTCGAGCATGATGACCGGGTTGCGGGTTCCGCACTGCTTTATGCCCTGAATGATTCTGCCGGGCATGGAGCCGATGTAGGTGCGGCGGTGTCCGCGGATTTCGGCTTCATCGCGCATTCCGCCCAGCGACATGCGGTGGAATTTACGCTTGAGGCTGCTGGCAATGGAACGTCCCAGCGATGTTTTACCTACACCCGGAGGGCCCACAAAGCAGAGAATGGGGCCTTTCATGGACGGGTTGAGCTTGCGCACGCTCAGGTATTCGAGAATGCGTTCCTTCACCTTGTCTAGTCCGTAGTGATCCTCATCAAGGATTTTCTTGGCTTCGATAATGTCGAGACGGTCGCGGGACTGCTTGTTCCATGGCAGCTCAACCAGCCAGTCGAGGTAGGTGCGAATAACCGTTGCCTCGGAGGACTCAGGGTGCATCGCTTCAAGACGACGCAGCTGTTTGTCGGCTTCCTTGCGCACTTCCTTGGGCATCTTGGCCTTATCAATGGCCGTACGCATTTCTTCGGCTTCCTCGGCATCGTCGGTGGATTCGCCGAGTTCCTTCTTGATGGCCTTGAGCTGTTCACGCAGGTAGAAATCTTTCTGAGCCTTGTCCATGCCTTCCTTTGCCATGGACTGGATCTTGTTCTGCATGGAGGCCACTTCCACTTCCTGGGTGAGCTGGGTGTTCACCAGGGTCAGCCTCTCCACCGGATTCTCGCATTCCAGTATGGACTGGGCCACAGCGACCTTCATGCGCAGGTTGGAAGCGATGAGGTCGGCAAGTCGTCCCGGATCATCCACATTGTTGAGCACGCTCATGATGTCGGTGGAGGATATTCCGCGCAGGGAGAGGATTTTCTCGCTCTGTTCACGTGAAGAGCGGATCAGGGCCTCCTGTGTGGGGTCCAGTTCCAGGGCCTGCGGCTCGGAGATGGTTTCGATTTCGGCAATGTGGAACGGCTCGGAACCTATGAATCTCTTCACCTTTGCGCGGGATACGCCCTGTACAAGCACCTTGAGGCGTCCGTCAGGCATCTTGAGCATACGCATGATCATGCAGACTGTTCCGGTCTGGTACAGGTCGTCATGGCCGGGATTCTCAATGCTTTCATCCTGCTGGGTCAGGATCATGACGTAGCGGTCGCCGGTCATGGCTGCTTCGACTGCATGCACGGATTTCTCGCGGCCCACGAAAAGGGGCAGGATCATGTAGTTGAATACCACAATGTCGCGCACTGCCAGAACCGGCAGCGTGGAGGGTATTTCCAGCTGACCATCCTCGTGAAGCTGGGCTGCGTCTTCAAGTAGATCCGAAGCATCATGCAGTACATTCAGCGGGGATACCGGGGGTTTATTGAGTCCCTGATCGTTCCCGCTGTCATGCGCGATTCTTTTCTTGACCGGTTTTGCGGCCTTTTCTTTGTCATTCTTACCGAGTTTCAGCGGCTTGATGGGGGATTTCTTTTTCTTCAAGGGAAAAGTCCTTTAGGTCAAAGTTATTGTCGGTTCCTATATAAAAAGCAAAAACCACTCCCGCCCCGGATCAGTCCTGACCGGGGCAGGAGATGCGAATGTTCCTGATTCATTTCCGGTGAGCCGTATGCTCAACGGATTGCGAATTCCTTGTGTTCAGTGTCGTAGTCAATCCACTCGCACTTGAGGTCCTTCACCTGCGAAAGCGGAGGGCCTACCATAAGTCTGGTGCGCATCTCAGCGATGTTCACTTCATCGCCCTGCAGCAGCACCTCCACCTTTTTTTCGTCGAGATTACGTACCCAGCCGCCGAGCTTGAGCGAGGCAGCCTGATCGTTGACCCAGGCACGGAAGAACACATCCTGAACCTTGCCGGTAACAACACAATGATAGCTTCTGATCATGGGAACCTCCCTGTAGTTTGAGGTTTGTTACAAGCGTCCCTTTTCTTTGAAGCTGTAAAAGCCGTCCACTGTCACAATAACGTGATCCAGAAGGCGTACTCCCATATCCAGGCACAGCGAAGCTATATCCATGGTCAGTGCCAGATCATCCTGTGAAGGAGCAGTGCTTCCTCCGGGATGATTATGGGCCAGAACAACCCCGGCTGCATTGTGGCGAAGGGCCAGTGCCACCACTTCGCGGGGGTAGACTGCGGTCTTATCGACCGTGCCTTCCGACATTCTGTTCCAATATATCACCTTATTGCCGTTGTTGACCAGTGCAATCCAGAATTCTTCTCTGGACAGATTGCCGATGCGGGCCATTGCTCCGTGCCATACCGCTTCCGGAGTGGAAAGAATCTCTCCGGTACGCATGGGTTCTTCAGCTATTCTGGTCCAAAATTCACGCATCAGCGTAAAAAAAGTCAAAACCCCCGACCCGATTCCGTCTGTTTCTTCAAGCTGTTCCTGCGGAGCCCTGAAAACCCCGCCCAGAGAACCGAACCTTGCCAGCAGCTCCTTGGCTATGGGTTTTGTATCCCTTCGCGGCAGCACCTGCCCCAGCAGCAGCTCAAGGATCTCGTAGTCGGCCATCCCTGCTGAATCCCTTCCTAGACGTTCTTTCAAACGCTGACGGTGACCGTGATAATGAGGTTTGTCCTTCATAATTAATAGTAAGTCTGCTTCGGCAGGTAGTACAGTTCAGCTGCCTTGGGGAGGCGAAATTTGATGTAAGGCAACAGGACCTACGGCAGGACGTTGCACCAGTGTTCGGAACAAATAAACATTAAGTCCCGTCTGCGCAACCTCATGAAACATAAATATGTGGTTTTTTCAGGCAAAAAGACATGATTTTTATGAAAAAAGCGGTGTTTTACACACTCTGGCTGTTTGTAGCGTGGGGTCATCCCAGTTTCTGCCGGGCATGAAAATAGACCCGGCAACCATCGGGGGCAGGCTCAGTCCAGATTACAAAGAAGAAAAAACTATCTCCTGCCGGGGGAGGGGGGAGAGAACATATTGGTCAGGGATGCAACCAGTAGTTCCAGCGCCTGTTCAGGTTTGCGCTGACCTGTCTTGATGCCCAGTTCAGCTTCAAGGACCATGTCGAAAATGCGGGCAATGCGGGCAGGGCCCAGACGCTGGGCCAGAGCCTGCTTCTGCTTTTTTACAAAGGGGGGGAGTCTTACGGCTGATTCCTCGCCGTGCAGCATCATCCACAGTGCGCGGGCTTCACGGGTCAGCGAGGCGGTGAGCATGAAGATCATGGAGTCTTTTTCGCTGTGGTTGGTTAGAACCCTGCGCCAGATTTCAACAGGGTCGCCCCCTTCAGACATGGAACGCATGAACTGGAAAAAATCCATTTCCTCGCTGTGGGCGATCAGGCCAACATGCTCCATGAGCACCTTGCGACCATTACCTGCGGCAAGTTCCAGTTTATCAAGTTCCAGCCTTGCTGCGCGTGCATCTCGTGGAAGGGCTCCTGCAAGAGCTGCCATCACCGGGCGGTCAATGGCGATTCCATTCTTCTTGGCCCATTTGCCGATAAATCCGGAAAGTGATTTCTCATCAAGGCCAGCGGACTGCCAGGTCCATTTCTGCTTTTCAGCGAACTTCCAGCATTTGCGTTTCTTGAGGACAGCCGGAACCGGAGTCCCTTTGCTTTCCCATTTGCCTTCCAGACAGAGACATAGAAATGATGAACCTGCAAGAGATGCGATGGTTTTGTCCAGAGTGTCCCAGACTGCCGCTTTTAAAGTGTGCGCCCGTCTTAGGATGACAATTTTGCTGGAGCCGAAAAGAGTCTGCAAAGTGAGGTCGTCCCAGAACTGTCTGGGAAGTTCCTCGTCTGCCCAGTAAACTTTTTTTTCGAAGTCCCCGGCGTTGTACTGCTCCTGCAACTCTCCAATGCGGGCGTGAAGCAGTTCAGCATCGGGGCAGATAAGAAACATGAAACCGGGTCTGGACATTCTGGTACCTACTTAAGCCGTCACGGATACTGCATGCATCCGGCGGCCTTGCGGGGCTGATTTTGATGCGCTTTGCGCTTTTTTCGAACTTATTTTGCCTCCGGCAGCTTAAACCCTTTTGCAAAAGGGTTTAAGAATCCCAAAACCTTTTATTAAGGCTTCGCCGGTGCTTGTGATGAAAATAATCAGTGTGTTCAGTTAAATTCAGTCCCTAATGGAAATATTCTTTTCTTAGGGATACGTTCTGAATAGTCTGACTCTATTGCGTTCTCCAAATAAGCAGAGATCGGATGTCTGCTTATTAATACGCCTGATTCATCTTATCCACTATCTTGCGGACGATAAGTTCTGTTACGAGCTCGTTTGTGGCGTCTTCCTGACCTGAGTAGTAGGATTCGGTAACTTCAACGGGACCGGAGTTCCAGAGCAGGGTTCCGTCGGCTGCACTGGTGACGCGCATCTGGACTTTCAGGGTCTTGTCGTATTTCAGGGTGGTATCTTTGTTACCCAGAATGCGGCTTCCCGAGGAAATGCTGATGATTTTGATGTTGATCAGCGCTTCGGCCTTGGATTTATCAACCCAGACAAGCTGTCCGCGGCGGGTGATTTCATCGCGAAGCAATGATCTGAGCTGCGGTTCAAGCCAGCGTTCAAGGGTGGGGTTTTCCACTTTGGCGATGGCTATTTCATGAAATTTTTCACCGACTCTGTTCGGTTCGGTGGCGGAGTTGTGGTATCCGCAAGCGGCTACGGCAAAAACAAGACAAAGAAGCAGGGTCAGTTTCTTAACATATTTAACAAGAGCCATTGTTCTCACTCCTCACGACTTGCAGAAATTGAGTGCAGGTAAGATTTATTGTGACGCGATTCTCTCTGCACGGAAAAATAAAGTTCACGGACGCAAAGCCCGTTAAAAGGTTTTGAAGGGATGGGGTCCGGGGAAGGGAAACTTTTTTAAAAGTTTCCCTTCCCCGGCCACCGGAGGCATCCCCTCAGGCCAACCTAGTTGGCAACAATATTTATAAGCTTGCCGGGCACAACGATGACTTTTCTGATGGTCTGTCCTTCGATGTGCTTGGTCACGTTTTCGTGTGCAAGCGCGGTCTCTTCGATTTCTTCCTTGGTTGCCGCCGCAGGTACGGACAGCTTTCCGCGCATCTTGCCGTTTACCTGAATGATGATCAGGATTTCGTCGGTAACCATGGCGGATTCGTCGAATTCAGGCCATGCAACTTCGGCGATACAGCCCTTGTAGCCCAGTGCAGCCCAGATTTCTTCGCAGATGTGCGGAGCAATGGGGGAGAGCACAGTAAGCACGGTACTGAATGCGGAGGACAGGGCGAAACGTCCGTCCTCGGAATCGACCAGCGCATCCTTGAGGGCATAGATCTCGTTGACCAGCTCCATGGTTGCGGCGATTACGGTGTTGAACTGGAACTTGTTCTCCATGTCGCGGCTGGCGCGCTGCACGGTTTCATGTTCCTTCAGGCGCAACTTCTTGGCGTCGGAAGGAAGTTCGGCCGCGGGTTTGGCGCACGCACCGACGGGGGAGAGTTTGCCGTCGAGATCTTCGGCCAGTCTCCAGATCCTGTTGAGGAAGCGGTAAGCTCCTTCGATACCCTGATCGGACCATTCAAGGTCTTTTTCGGGCGGGGAGGCAAAGAGGATGAACAGTCTGGTCGCATCTGCGCCGTAACGGTTGATCATTGCGTTGGGGTCAACGACATTGCCTTTGGATTTGGACATTTTTGCGCCGTCCTTGAGTACCATGCCCTGAGTGAGCAGGTTCTTGAACGGTTCACCTATTTTGGTGTAACCCTCGTCTCTCAGCAACTTGGTGAAGAAGCGGGCGTAGAGCAGGTGCAGGATGGCGTGTTCGATACCGCCGATGTACTGGTCCACTGGGCTCCAGTATTCGAGGGCTCTGCTGTCGAAAGCTTCGTCTTCCTTGCGGGCGTCGGTGTAGCGCATGAAATACCATGAGGATTCCACGAAGGTATCCATGGTGTCGGTTTCACGCTTCGCCGCCTTGCCGCATTTGGGGCAGGTGACGTTGATGAAAGATTCCATCTGGGGCAGCGGGGAACGTCCGTCTTCGTTCATGACCGCATCTTCGGGCAGAACTACGGGCAGGTCCTTTTCAGGAACGGGAACGATACCGCAGTCGTCGCAGTAGATTACAGGGATGGGAGCACCCCAGAAACGCTGACGGGAGATGTTCCAGTCGCGTAGGCGGTAGTTGATGGACTTTTTGCCTTTGCCGGACTTGCCAAGGTACTCTACGATTGCGCCTTTGGCTTCCTCATTGGGCATGCCGTTGAATTCAGCGGAATTCACCAGCACGCCTGGCTCGGAGTAGGCTGCGGTCATTTCGGCGAGGTCAAGGGTCTGCCCTTCAGGCTGGATGACGATCTGCATGGGCAGTTTGTACTTGGTGGCGAATTCGTAGTCGCGCTGGTCGTGTGCGGGAACGGCCATTACCGCGCCGGTTCCATAACCCATGAGTACGAAGTTGGCCACGTAGATGGGCATTTTGAGTCCGTTGAGCGGGTTGATGCAGTATGCACCGGTGAACACGCCTTCCTTCTCAAGGTCGTCCGCGGCACGCTGGAAGCGGTCCATGTTGGTGACCTTGTGGACGAACTGGCGGACTTTGTCGGCTTCGGGGCGGCCTTCGATGAGTTTTTCAACCATCGGGTGCTCGGCGGCGAGGGACATGAAGGTCGCACCGTAAAGGGTGTCCGGACGGGTGGTGAATACGCTGATGGTGTCGCCGGACTCTTCCACTTCAAAGTCCAGTTCCGCACCGATGGACTTGCCGATCCAGTTGCGCTGCATGGTGATTACGCGTTCGGGCCAGCCGCCTTCAAGCTCGTTAAGGCTTTCAAGCAGTTCCTCGGCGTAATCGGTGATGCGCAGGAACCACTGGGCCAGTTCCTTCTGCTCCACCTGGGTGTCACAGCGCCAGCACAGCCCGTCTTCAACCTGTTCGTTGGCCAGAACGGTGTGGCAGGTTTCGCACCAGTTTACCGGAGATTTTTTGCGGTAGAGCAGTCCTTTTTCAAGGAACTTGAGGAAAAATTTCTGTTCCCACCTGTAATAGCCGGGATGGCAGGTAGCCAGTTCGCGACGCCAGTCGTAGGAGTAACCCAGACGTTTGAGCTGGGTGCGCATGTCGTCGATGTTGGCGTAGGTCCATTCGGCGGGGTGGGTGTTGTTTTTGATGGCGGCGTTTTCAGCAGGCAGTCCGAAAGCGTCCCAGCCCATGGGATGAAGTACGTTGAAGCCCTTCATACGTTTATAACGGGCTACAACATCACCGATGGAGTAATTGCGCACATGGCCCATGTGGATTTTGCCGGAAGGGTAAGGGAACATTTCCAGCACGTAGTATTTGGGACGGGACTCGTCTGCTTCCACATGGAAAGCGCCTTTGTCGGTCCATTCCTTCTGCCACTTGTTTTCAATCAATTCCGGTTCGTATTTCCCAAAACCCATTTGAAAATCCTTATCTGGTGCGCTGTGCGCTTTTGGCAGGTGCTGCCTTCGGAGGCCCTGCGGGGCTTGATCCGACCGGAACTGTGTCCGGTCAGAAGTTGTCGCCTCCGGCGGCCAAAGGGGACTATCCCCTTTGGAATACCTGATAGTTTTCTGTGTGAAACGGGAATCTATGCTTTTCGCAGAGTCCCTGAGCATTGAAATGCGGCCTAGAAATTCTTCGTAACCTTGAACTTGCCGGTGTCGATGTCACGGGCAACCGCATCAAGAATGCCGTTGATGAAATTGCGTGAATTACCGTCACCGAATTTCTTGGCAAGCTCAATGCCTTCGTTGATACCCACCTTCAAGGGGATGTCGGGCTTGTGCATCAGTTCATAAACGGCAAGTCGCAGGATCGCCAGTTCGACCTTGGCGATTCTTTCGATTTTCCAGTGCTTGGAGTAGCCGCCGATAACCTCGTCAAGTTCATCAAGGGATCTCCAGATTCCAAGCAGCAGGTCGCGGGCATAAAGGATCAGTTCCTCGTCAGTCTCGCGCCGGACAGCCGGGCTCTGGTTGTAAATGCGGTCACAGGTCCATCCGCCGTGGGGAGGGACAAAACTCAAGCCGTAAAGTACCTGAAAAGCAAGTACGCGGGCCTTTCTACGTAAACCTTTTGTCTGGGACATTTCTGATCACACCCTTGCGTTTACAAAGAGCTCGTTAAATTTGAAACGCAAGATACATCTAAATTGTTATTTAAACAACACAACAGGCATACGGTCCCTGATTGAGTGATCAGAGGCCGTATGCCTTAATTCTATTGCTCTGCAATGCAGCCGGCCGAAGACGGCCGGTAGTGGGAATTCTGCCTAAATCAGTTCCATTACGCGGATGGTTTCCAGCATGGCGGAAGCGGCTTCAACGCCCTTGTTGCCTGCCTTGGAACCGGCGCGTTCGATGGCCTGGTCGATGGTGTCACAGGTCAGCAGACCGAAGCCGATGGGCAGGTTGTTTTCCAGGCTGACCTGGGCAACGCCCTTTGCACATTCGTTGCAGACGTAGTCGAAGTGAGGGGTGGCGCCGCGGATAACGGCTCCGAGCACAACGATTCCGTCATATTTGCCGGATTCTGCAAGTTTCTTGGTTACCACGGGGATTTCAAAAGCACCGGGGACCTTGACCAGTTCCATGTTGGCCTTGTCGCAGCCGTGCCGGTGGAGATAATCAACTGCTCCGCCGATGAGTCTCTCCACGATGAAGTCGTTGAAGCGACCGGCAACGAGAGCTATCTTGAGGCCTTTGCTGTCGAGCTGGCCTTCAATTGTCTTGATATGATACATGGTGCATCTCCCTGTTATTTTTTGTCTTCAAGATGATCCAGAATGTGTCCCATCTTGTCTTTTTTGGTTTTGAGGTAACCGAAATTCATTTCACAGGCGTCCATTTCAATGGGCACACGTTCGGTGACTTCAAGGCCGTAACCTTCGAGACCGACAATCTTCTTGGGGTTGTTGGTCATCAGGCGCATTTTGCTTATGCCGAGCTGGACCAGAATCTGTGCGCCGGTGCCGTATTCGCGAAGGTCTGGCTTGAAGCCGAGGCGTTCGTTGGCTTCAACGGTATCGCAGCCGAGATCCTGCAGGTGGTAGGCCTTGATTTTGTTGCCGAGGCCGATTCCACGGCCTTCCTGGCGCATGTACAGCAGCACTCCCTTGCCTTCGTTGCGGATCATGCACATGGCGGAGGCAAGCTGGTCGCCGCAGTCACAGCGCTGGGAACCGAAAACGTCACCGGTGAGGCATTCGGAGTGAACGCGGACCAGTACAGGTTCACCGGGCACGATGTCGCCCATGGTCAGGGCGATGTGGGTGCGGTTGTCCTCGGAGGAGTGGAAAGCGGAAGCCTTGAAATTACCCCAGCGGGTGGGCAGTTCTGCGTCAGCTTCACGGGTTACGGTGTGGCTGCCGAACTTCATGCGGTATTTGATCAGGTCCTCGGTGGAACAGATCTTGAGATTGTGCTTTTTGGCATATTCCTTGAGGTCGGGAAGGCGGGCCATGGTGCCGTCGTCCTTCATGATCTCGCAGATTACCCCTGCGGGTTTCAGACCGGCGAGGCGGGAAAGGTCAACACTGCCTTCGGTCTGTCCGGCGCGGACCAGTACCCCGCCGTCCTTGGCGCGGAGCGGGAAAATATGACCGGGGGTTACGATGTCTTCAGCCTGTACTCCGTCGCGTACGGCGGTGAGAATGGTGGTGGCGCGGTCGGCTGCGGAAATACCGGTGGTTACACCTTCACGCGCTTCAATGGAAACTGTGAAGTTGGTACCGAACTGAGAGCCGTTTGACTGGGCCATGAGAGGCAGTCTCAGGTGGTCGATCATGTCACCGGACATGGCAAGGCAGATCAGCCCGCGTCCGTGGGTGGCCATGAAGTTGATGATCTCGGGGGTGACTTTCTCTGCTGCGCAGACAAGGTCGCCTTCGTTTTCACGGTCTTCGTCATCGACCATGATGACCATGCGGCCTTCGCGGAGATCCTCAATCGCTTCTTCAATAGTGCAGAAAGGCATATTCGTATCCTCATGCTCCGCCGGGCGGAGGGCTTCTTTTTGTACTGTCCGGCATTGCGGGCAGGTCTGTCTACTTACCCTAAAAAGTGAAAAGGGTGAAATATGTTTTTTACTTACACTTAAGTCTTTATATTGCAAGTTGTTAGCTACGTGTTTGTGCCTTTTTTATACGAAGAGGCGAAGCCTGCCAAAAGTTTTTGGGATTCTTAAACCCTTTTTTTCAAAAAGGGTTTAAGCCGCCGGAGGCAGAATCAAATCGAAAAAAGCGCGCAGCGCACCAACTAAAATTAAAACCCGTGTTCGCGCAGGAAATCCATGGTTATCCTGCTCTGCGGCTTGTCATCGGATTTTGCGCCGGTCCAGGGCGCGACCATGCGTTCAACGTACTTCCCGATGATGTCAGTCTCGATGTTCACGGCGTAACCGGGGCTCCACAGCGAGATGGTGGTCTGCTCCTGTGTTTCCGGAATGATGTTGACCTCAAGGTAGTCCTGCCCGCAATCGTTTACGGTCAGGCTGATGCCGTCCAGAGCTACTGAGCCTTTGGGTACAATGTATCTTCCGTGTTCAGCCGGAAATTTTATGCGGTAAATCCGAGATTCACCGGCAGGGCGTACAGAATCCACGGTTCCGATGCAGTCCACGTGGCCGGATACGATGTGTCCGCCCAGACGGTCACCCATGGCCAGTGCGCGCTCGTAATTGATCATGGAGCCTTTTTTCAGGTTGCCGAGGTTGGTCACCGACATGGTTTCGTTGCTTGCATAGCAGGTGAACCAGCTGTCGCTGTATGTTTCTACGGTCAGGCAGACCCCGTTGATGGCAATGGATTCGCCTTTGACGTAATCACGGATGCCATGGGCCAAGACCGTAAGGCGGGTTTCTTTTCCGCGATTTTCGGCTTTGGAAATACTGCCTTTTCCCTGAACTAGTCCGGTGAACATATTCTACTGTCCTTCGGGTTTGAAAACTATTTTTAAATCTCGTCCGCTCTGCTGAACGCGGCTGATGCGCAGGCTCAAGGCTTCCCCGATAAGCTTACGTTCCGACCCGGAAAAGTTGGGCCTGCCCTGGTTATTACCGAGAATCCTGGGGGCCTGATACATGACGAATTCATCCACCAGCCCCTGCTCGGCAAGGGAAAGAGCCAGACGTCCGCCGCCTTCACACAGGGTACGCAGTACTCCGTGTTTTTCACGCAGCATTTTAAAGCCAGATCCCAATATAAGACCGTTTTCGCCGCTGGGAAGGGCTGTAACTTCAATTCCCCTGTTTTTTAGCTCCGCGGCAGTCTTAGTAGCGGCCTCTCTTTCATTGGTCCAGAAAATTGTTTCGGTGGCTCTGGTGGTGGTCAGGGTATAGTCATCCATGTTCCGTGGCAGCGATCCGGTGACTACAACAGCCCTGGGCTGAGTTACTCCTTCGGGCAGTGGATCAAGGCGGCAGTTCAGACTAGGATTGTCTTCACGCAGGGTGTTGCCGCCAACTATTACCGCACCGACTATTGAACGCAGTTTTTGAACATCGGCAAAGGATTCCGGGCAGGACACCGCTTCCTGCGCTCCGGTCGCACCGGCGATCTTGCCGTCGATGGTACAGGCCAGCTTCAGGATGGAATAGGCCCGGTCGGAAAACTGCCAGCACAGGAAATCCGAAATGAGGTCGCGGCACTGCTCTTCAAGTACCCCGTGTTCAACCTTGACCCCTCTGGACTCCAGGTATTCAAGCCCTCCAGCAGCCTTGGGGTTGGGGTCACGTGTTCCTACAACCACGTGTCTGATCCCGGCCTGCAGGATTCCTTCGGTGCAGGGCGGGGTCTTACCGTAATGGTTGCAGGGCTCAAGGGTGACGAACATTGTGCATCTGGACATATCCACACCCTTGGATCGGGCATCAGCAATACATTCACGTTCGGCGTGCAGGCCGCCGCAGAATTTGTGGTAGCCTTCAGCAACGATGTGTCCGTCCTGAACCATGACAGCTCCAACGCACGGATTAGGAGCGGTGCGGCTGCGGCCGCGCAGGGCCAGTTCCACTGCGCGGGTCATGAAAGTTTCGTAGAAACTAAGAGTCGAGTGGAAGAAATGCAAATTTAACTCCCGCTTCCTTGAGCATCTGCTCGGAAAGATCGTCAGGGTATTTTTCGGAATAGTATATTGCCGTTACGCCGGTGTTGATCAGCATCTTGGTGCAGATCAGGCAGGGCTGGGTGGTGCAGTATATTTCCGCACCTTTCAGGGATATGCCGTGCAGTGCACCCTGAATGATTACGTTCTGTTCGGCATGCAGGCCGCGGCATAATTCGTGCCGCTGTCCGGATGGAACCCCGAGGCTTTCACGGATGCAGCCGACATCGGCGCAGTGTGCAGTATCAGAGGGCGGACCGTTGTAGCCGGTGGCGAGGATGCGTTTGTCCTTGACCGCCACGGCACCCACCTTGCGTCTTGTACAGGTGGCCCTCTCGGCTACAAGGTGCGCTATGCGCATGAAATATTCAGGCCACGGAAGTCTGTTGTCCATGGAATGCTCCCTGCTTTCTAAGCTGAAACGGACCCGGACTTTAATCCGGGCCCGTTTTTAATGGTACGTGCTGGTTGCCAGAGCCTGGGAAGGCTCTAGGGTGATGCGCTTGCGCGCTTTTGACGATCTGATTTCGCCTCCGGCGGCCAAAGGAGCTAAGCACCTTTGGAATCCCTGTCAGGGATTCTCTCGCGTTCAGCAAAAACGGCAGTCATAATCTGAATTAACCCTGTCTGCGTAATTGCAGATTACAGGATCAATCCTAGTACGCAAACAGCGGGTAATCTTTCGCGAAGTCTGCAACTTCCTTGCTGATTTCAGCAAGTCTGGTCTCGTTGCCGACGGATTCGAGGGCAGCGGTGATCCAGCCGGCCACTTTCACCATTTCGGCTTCTTTCATTCCGCGGGTGGTCAGAGCCGGGGTACCGATGCGGACGCCGGAGGTAACGAACGGGGAACGGGTTTCAAAGGGAATGGTGTTTTTGTTGACGGTAATGCCTGCTTCGTCAAGGGCATGTTCGGCGTCTTTGCCGGTGATGTCCTTGTTGGTCAGGTCGACCATCATGAGGTGGTTGTCAGTACCGCCGGAAACCAGTTCGAAACCGGCATCCATGAGGTTCTTTGCCAGTGCAGCGGCGTTGGCTACAACCTGCTTCTGGTATTCAACGTAGGAAGGCTTGAGGGCCTCACCAAAGGCAACCGCTTTCGCTGCAATGACGTGCATGAGCGGACCGCCCTGAATACCGGGGAAAATGTTGGAGTTCAGAGATTTGCCGTACTCCTCGGAGGAGAGGATCATACCGCCGCGGGGACCGCGCAGGGTTTTGTGAGTGGTAGTGGTGGTGTAGTGGGCATGCTCAATGCAGGAGGGGTGTACGCCTGCTGCGATGAGACCTGCGATGTGCGCCATGTCAACCATCAGCACAGCGCCTACTTCGTCAGCAATCTGGCGGAAACGGGCGAAGTCGATGATACGGGGGTAGGCGGAAGCACCGGCAATGATCATCTTGGGTTTGCACTCTTTGGCAATCTCAAGGACGTTGTCGTAGTTGATGGTCTTGGTTTCAGGATCAACACCGTAGAATTTGATGTCGAAGAGCTTGCCGGAGAAGTTGACCGGGGAACCGTGGGTCAGGTGGCCGCCGTGGGACAGGTCCATGCCGAGTACGGTGTCGCCGGGCTTGAGGGCCGCAAAGTATACGGCCATGTTGGCCTGTGAACCGGAGTGGGGCTGTACGTTTACATATTCGCAGCCGAAGATCTGTTTGGCGCGGTCGCGGGCAAGGTCTTCTGCCAGGTCAACGAATTCACAGCCGCCGTAGTAGCGTTTTCCGGGGTAACCTTCAGCGTATTTGTGGGTCATTACACTGCCCATGGCCTGACGAACCGCAGTGGAGGTGAAGTTCTCCGATGCGATAAGTTCAAGCTTGGTCATCTGGCGGGTTACTTCCTGGGCGATGGCAGCGGCTACTGCCGGATCTTTCATCATCAGTTCTTCCATGACAAGCTCCGTATTTTTAAAATTAGAAATTTATATGCCACCGGCGTGCCTGCTGGCGGTGTTTCCGGGGGCCGTCCGAGGGCCGGAGAATTATGGTTTAAAAGCTTCTCCGGACTCTTCTAAAACATTTAGCAGGGCTTTGCTCCAGTGAGGTTCAGCCCGTTCGGAAAATTGTGGTGATCACAAAAACTTTTTACTCGGCAACCAAGATTATGTCTACATACAGGAAAAGGTTTGGAAAGGCAGGTATTATCTGTTCCGCAAAATCTTTCATACACAGACGCGAAGCCTGTTAAAAAGTTTTGGGATACTTAAACCCTTTTCCCAAAAGGGTTTAAGGCCCCCGGCAGGGTCGCCGGAGGCCTATTGATTCAGCTTAAGCTTCGAATTTTTTGAAGAGCATGCAGGCGTTGGTTCCGCCGAAGCCGAAGGAGTTGCTCAGTGCATACTCGGCCTGCTTTTCGCGGGATCCGCCTTTACCGTAATCAAGGTCGCAATCGGGATCGGGATCGATCTGGTTGATTGTTCCCGGAATGATGCCGGTTTCAAGTGTTTTGACTGCGAAAACAGCTTCCATGCCGCCGGCTCCGCCGAGCAGGTGCCCGGTCTGACCTTTGTTTGCGGCAATGGCGATGTTGTATGCGTGGTCGCCGAAGACTTTCTTGATGGCGGTAGTTTCGCAGAAGTCGTTGAGTTTTGTGGATGTTCCGTGAGCGTTGATGTGATCAACGTCGGAGGGCTTGATCTTCGCTTCGCGGATGGCTGCTTCCATGGCCAGAGACATGCCTTCGCCGTCCTCCATGGGAGCGGTCATGTGGTAGGCGTCTCCGGATGCGCCGAAGCCGACTACTTCGGCCAGAATCTTGGCACCGCGTGCCTTGGCGTGGTCCAGAGATTCAAGCAGCAGCAGTCCGCAGCCTTCACCCATTACAAAACCGTCACGGCCTGCGTCAAACGGGCGGGAAGCGGTCTGCGGATCTTCGTTGCGGGTGGAAAGGGCCTTCATGGCGGTGAATCCGGCAAAGCCGAGAGGTGTGATGGTGGATTCTGCTCCGCCGCAGATCATAACGTCGGCGCGGCCGAGCATGATGTCAGTGTATGCTGCGCCGATGGCGTGGGTTCCGGATGCGCATGCAGTGCAGAGGCACATGTTGGGGCCCTGGGCTCCGGCGAAAATGGAAACCTGTCCGGCAGCCATGTTGCCGATGATGATGGGAATGAAGAACGGCGTAATTTTCTTGGGACCGGATTTCATCAGCTTGGTGTGCTGTTCTTCAATGGTTTCGAGGCCTCCGAGGCCGACTCCAATGATGACACCGGCGCGTTTTCTTGCTTCGCCCTCAAGCTTGAGCCCGGTGGATTCCATGAGCATCTGGTTGGCAGCCACCGCGAACTGGGTGAACCTTTCCATGCGTTTGGCCTGCTTTGCGGGGATGTATTTTGTGGGATCAAAGTCCTTTACTTCCCCGGCGATGCGGGCGGTGTACTCGCTGGCGTCAAATGCGGTAATTTCGGCGATCCCGCACTTCCCTTCAATGAGGTTGTTCCAACTGGTATCGACATCGTTACCGATGGGGGTGATGGCGGAAACGCCTGTTACTACTACCCTGTTCATGTATAAGAACCTGTATGATTGGTTGTGGTTATTCCGGCGGGGGCCTGAAAGATAAAAAGCGCCTTACGCCCGTTGGGGAGCCGTAAGGCGCTCTTCTTAAACCCTGAAGTCAGAGAGTAAACTCTACTGCTTGCTTTCTACGAAAGCGATAGCGTCTTTTACTTTCAGAATCTTCTGAGCTTCTTCATCTTCGATTTCTACGTCGAACTCTTCTTCCATGGCCATGATGAGTTCGGTGAGGTCAAGAGAGTCGGCACCGAGATCTTCAACGAAAGAAGCTTCTTCTTTTACTTCGTCTTCGGAAACGCCAAGCTGGTCAACGATAATTGCTTTTACTTTTTCAGCTGCGGACATAGTCCCCTCCAAATCATTATTTTTTAATGTTTTTTGTCTACATGTACATCCCGCCGTTAACGGCGAGAGTCTGTCCAGTGATATAACCGGAGTCTTCCGACGCGAGGAAGGAGACCGCATTCGCTATATCTTCGGATTTTCCGAGTTTTTTCAGCGGAATATTTTCCATCATCTGTGCCACGACTTTTTCAGGCAGTTCTGCGGTCATGTCGGTTTCAATGAATCCCGGTGCAACGGCATTCACTGTGACTCCGCGGGAAGCAAGCTCGATGGCACTGGCCTTGGTCAGCCCGATAAGGCCGGCCTTGGCGGATACATAGTTGGCCTGTCCGGCATTGCCGGCCTGACCGACAACAGAGGATATGTTGATGATTCTGCCGTAACGCTGCTTCATCATGATTTTGCCCGCTTCACGCAGACAGGTGAAGGCTCCGGTCAGGTTGATGTCCAGCACCTTGTCCCAGTCTTCGTCTTTCATGCGGACCAGCAGGCCGTCGCGGGTGATTCCGGCGTTGTTGACCAAAACATCCAGTTTGACCTTGCCTTTGATTTCGTCTTTGAAAAAGGCGGCGACAGCATCACGGTCAGAAGAATCAAGTTTGAATGAGCGGGCCTTTCCGCCTGCGGCTTCAATTTCAGCGCAGACTTTATCGGCCCCGTCGGGGCGGCTGACGTAGGTGATGATCACTTCAAAGCCGTCTTTGGCAAGCCTTTTGGCACAGGCTTCGCCGATTCCTCTGGAACCGCCCGTCACAAGGGCGGTGCTTGGCAGTTCACTCATCTGATTTCCTCTATGTTGAATTAAAGTAGTCCTGCGTCTCATAGCCTAAAGCGGCTTTGACTGCAAATCTAATCTAAAATTAATCTTCTTAAACATTCATGAGCGTTTGCGTGATGTTCTTTTTCCTTTTCATACAACGAGGTTGTGACTGTTGTGTGAAAAAATAAAGACCTTTTTCGCAACGCCAGATTAAAACTGGATCAGTGAAGATCCCCATGTCAGTCCGCCGCCGAAAGTAGCCAGCAGAACCAGATCCCCGTCCTTGATGAAACCGGATTCCCTTGCATCCGCAAGGGCGATGGGGATCGAAGCCGCAGAGGTGTTGCCGAACATGTCGACGTTCACGAAAACTTTTTCGCGGGGAACGTCCAGCTTCTTGCCTACAGCCTCAATGATGCGCAGGTTGGCCTGATGCGGCAGGAGCACGTCCACATCTTCAGTGGTGAAGCTGTTGCGCTCAAGAATCTCGTTGGAGATGGCGGTCATGGACCTTACTGCATGCTTGTAGATTTCCCGGCCCTGCATCTGGACGAAGTTTTCTTCGCCGACAGTATCGCCGAGCTTGTAGGGATAGGCAGAACCTGCGCCTTTGATGGTCAGGTTCATGGCCGGACCGCCGTCAGCGGAAAGGATTGTGTCTATGACCCGTCCGGGTTCTCCTTCCTGTCCGGCCGAGAGAACAGCCGCACCGGCGCCGTCTCCGAAGAGGACGCAGGTGGAGCGGTCTTCCCAGTTCACGCGGCTGGTGAGGACTTCAGCACCACAAATAAGAATTTTTGAGCTAGGGTCAAGGTTGATCAGGGCGCGGGCCACTTCAAGGGCATAAACGAAACCGGAGCAGGCCGCGGAAAGATCCATGGCTACACGGTTTCTGATACCAAGACGCTCCATGAGCAGGCAGGAAGTAGTCGGGACCGGCATGTCGCCGGTGAAGGTGGCCACTATGATATGGGTGAGCTCCCCGGCTTCCATCCCTGCTGCGGCAAGGGCTTTAACCGAGGCGGCGTGTGCCAGATCCAGGCAGGTCTCGTTTTCAACGATATGACGCTGCCTGATTCCGGTGCGGGTGGTGATCCATTCGTCGTTTGTGTCAACGAATTTCTCCAGGTCCGCATTTGTATACAACTTTTCAGGGACATGGAAACCAAGGCCCCTGATGTGCGAGAAAGTACTCATTATGCCATTCCTGTTTTAGGATGGAAAATGCAACAGGCGGTCTTGATCTGGAAAAAACTGTGCTGGAGGCTGCCGGGAGGAAAAGATCGCTACAACTCAGGTGCGGTGATTCCCTTGTGGGCGGCCAGCCCTTCCTTGAGGTGGGCTACAGCATCATTTTTTACAAAAGTGGCGGCCATTTCAATGGCACGCTCAACCGCCCGGGAATCGGCTTTGCCGTGACAGACAAGGACGATTCCGTTCAGTCCTAGGACTGGCGCTCCGCCGTATTCGGACTTGTCCAGGAGTCGGCTGAATCTCTTGAAGGCTTTCATGGCGAGCATGGCTCCGATCTTGGAGACAATATCGCGTTTGAGTTCGCCCTTCAGAAGGTGTGCAAAACTGCTGGCCAGCCCTTCGGCGAGTTTGAGTGCCACGTTGCCTACAAAACCGTCACAAACGGCAACATCAACATCCCCGGTGAATATGTCGCGACCTTCGATGTTGCCCACGAAATTCAGTGATGAACTCTTGAGCATGTCGTAGGTGGTCTTGACCAGGGTGTTGCCCTTGCCTTCCTCTTCCCCGATGGTCAGAAGACCGATGCGGGGCTTTTCATAGCCCAGCACGTCTCGGGCCAGCACGTCGGCCATGAGCCCGTACTGGAAGAGGTGTTCAGGTTTGCAGTCTACATTGGCACCCACGTCCAGAAGAACCATGGGTTTTTTTTCAGTGGGAAGAATACCGGCCATTCCCGGACGCAGCACTCCCTTGATTCTGCCGATGGTGAACATGCCGCAGGCCACGGTCGCTCCGGAGTTACCGGCGCTGACGACCCCGTCTGCCTTGCCTTCCTTGACCAGCCTGCAGGCAACCTGAATGGAGGAGTCCTTTTTACGGCGCATGGCGTCGGCAGGCTTGTCTTCCATGGTTACGATCTGTGAGGCGTGGACAATGTCAATAGTACATGATCCGGTGTCGAGCTTTTCGAGCTCGGACCGGATCATGTACTCATCACCAACCAGAGTAATCGGGAGTCCCTTCTTTGCGGCCGAAACCGCAGCCGGGACGATAACCGTAAGGCCGTAGTCGCCTCCCATGGCGTCAACGGCGATGCGGGGAATTATGTTAGGCATCTTCGGAAGTGATTACCTGACGACCTTTGTAGGAACCACAGGAAGAACACGCTCTGTGAGGGATGATAGGCTCACCGCACTCGCAGTATACTACGTTGGGGGTTGCTACGTGGTCGTGGGAACGACGCATGTTCTTGCGGGATTTGGAAGTTTTCTTTTTCGGCTGTGCCATGACTAGTCTCCTAGAGTGATTTTTTAAACCGGTCTTATGCGGACCGGAACTTAGTTCTTTATCTTAAGATTGCGGAAAACCGCAAGCCTTGGATCGCCCTCATCCTTGTTGCACTGGCATTTGCCTTTATTAAGGTCTGCACCGCATTTATCGCAGAGTCCCTTGCATTCTTCCTTGCAAAGGGGCTTTACGGGCAGGGCAATGGCGAAATTTTCCCAGAGCAGGGCTCCGATGTTGAGTTTCAAGCCGTCCTTGGTCCGAACCACCGGGGACTCTTCGTCCTTTTCCGATTCGGCCACCTGCTCGAATTCCTCAAATTCGGTGGAAATTTTGTGCTTGTAGTCTGCCGTGCATCTGTCACACGAAATGATTACTGAACCGCTGGTTCTGCCCCGGACAAGGCAACCGTCTCCCTGGGGGAGGACGTAGACTTCCGACACAAGGGGATCTCCTTCACGGACTTCCACCTTGAACCGTTTCCAGGCGTCAGACCAGAAGTTCTGGTCCTCGAAAACGAAATCCTGTCCCTCTTCGGGAATGTCATTTAAAGTAATCCAGAGTTCAGACATATTTTCTCCTCGCGGAGGGTTTTCCTATATGAGTTTTTTTTCTTCTGTCAAGGAAAAAGAGCTTGCATTTTCCAGAGCGAGCGTTTAAATGATACCTCTTTTGTTCGGACGGAGCGATTTCCCTTGCAGGGATCTATGCTTTCCGGCATCCTAGAAAAGGTTACTACCATCAAGGAGGTTCAACATGTCCCAGGTATGCGATATATGCGGAAAAGGCCCTCAGAGCGGCAACAACGTTTCTCATGCTCACAACAAGACCAAGAGACGCTTCATGCCCAACCTGCAGAAGGTCCGCACCCAGCTTCCCAGCGGTGAAGTGAAAAGCATCAAGGCTTGCACTCGCTGCATCCGCTCCGGCTCTGTTGTAAAGCCCGTAGCTAAAAAGTAAGTTAGGTTACATTCTTTTTTCGCACGGCCAGTTCGTGTAAAAAGCCCCGGTCATAAATAATTATGGCTGGGGCTTTTTTTTGCTTTTTCTTCCGGGATTATTCCGCCGCCCATTTAAGCGCATCCGCAAGTTTTTCCGCCGTGAAGGTCTTCACTTCCCCGCTCATCAGTGCCCCGGCAACCTTTGTTCCCCACTCGACCCATCCCGGTCCTCCGACAATGGCGATTTTGTCGAAGTCGTTGCGGTGAACAAAGCCGAACCGGGCGTCCTCCCACATGGCTGCGAGGTCCCAGCCCTTGAATTCCTCGTCCATGTACAGCAGGCACCGGCATTTGCCATATTTTTCAATGACCTGCTGCAGAGCGGGAATCCACACCTCAGAGTAGTCATTTCCGCTGAGAGTTCCGGTGGCCCTTACCGCCAGCATAGGCCCGCTGCTTTCAGGCATGACTTCAATCATGATTACGCTCCTTGAAAGGGTGTCGATAAATATTGTGTTATAAAAGAATTATCACGGACCAAAAAAAAGGGGAAGTTTCATTTGTGAAACTTCCCCTGCTCGTTACTTGTTGCTGTCGCTAAGCTGTTTCAAAAGCCTGTTTTCTGAATACCGATCTTTCTCTCAGAACCATGACTGCAAGCAGGACCGCACCGGCGGCGTGAAGGCTCATGTCCGGCCAGAGCAGCATGACAGCAGTTCCCATGTAGAGAAGTCTCTGGAGGAAGTTTAGCGCATAGGTGTTGAATCCCTCAAAGAATACCGCAAAGCAGAACAGGCCCGCGGTGGCGGTGATTGCGGTTTCCGCCACCTGCCATACCGTTCCTTCAAACAGTATCGGGGTGTAGCAGAACAGCAGCGGGATGACGTACAGTCCCTTGGCTATCTTCCAAGATTCAAATCCCGTCTCAAGCGGGCTGGACCCGGAAATGCCCGAAGCGCTGTACGCCGCCAGACAGACCGGCGGGGTCACGTTGGCATCCTGCGAGTACCAGAAAATGAGCATGTGGGCCGCCAGAAGGCTTGTACCGAGCATCTGCATGGCCGGAGCCGCCAGAACTGCCAGAACGATGTAGGAGGCTGTTACGGGCAGTCCCATGCCCAGTACCAGTGAAGCCAGCGCCACCATGATGATGGTCAGGAGCAGACTGTTTCCGGCAACCATGGTTATGAGCATGGAGAATTTGATACCCATGCCGACCATGAGCACGACCCCAACCACAATTCCGGAGCAGAGCAGGATGACCCCGGTGGTGACCATGTTCTGTCCTCCGGCTGCCAGTGCATCAAGGATGTCGCGCCCGGACATGCGGGTTTTGGGGTTGATCCAGCTGGCTACGACAATCCCCACAATACCTCCGCAGGCGGAGAATGTGGGGGTGAATCCGGCCATGAGCAGCCCCATGAGCACGCCGATGGGGAGAAAGAAGTTCCATCCCTCCTTGATGACTTCGCCGATGCGGGGAATATCCTCTTCGGGAATAGGTTTGATCCCGAGTTTCTTGGCCCGCAGGTGGACGAAGAAGGCGACGCTGATGAAATACATGATGGCTGGGATGAAGGCGACGGCGACGATGGTCAGGTAGGGAATCTGGGTCCACTGGCTCATGATGAACGCACCGGCGCCCATGATGGGCGGCATGAGCTGGCCTCCGGTGGAGGCTGCTGCCTCTACCGCCCCGGCGAACTTGCTGGGGAAGCCGGTTTTCTTCATCAGGGGGATTGTTATGGAACCGGTCCCGACCGTGTTGGCAACAGCGCTTCCCGAAACCGAACCCATAAAACCTGAAGCGAAAACAGCCATTTTAGCCGGGCCTCCAATGGTCCGGCCCATGGTTGCCATGGAGAGCCTGATGATGAATTCACCGGCCCCGGATTTGATCAGGAATGATGCGAAGAGTACGAAAAGGAATACAAAGGTACTGGAAATAGTGGCAATGGTTCCGAAGATACCGTCCGGGGCAAAGTACATGCGGTAAAGCATGCGTTCCACCGTTACTCCGGGGAAGTGCCAGAGTCCGTCAAGGTATCGCCCGCCACCCAGCCCGTACGCCAGGAATATGGCGGCAAGACAGGGTATGAGCATGCCCGTGGTCCGCCGGGTTATCTCCATCAGGAGAATGATCGCCAGCCCTGCCGCAATGAGATCCGCCAGTATGGGCACCTCGTTGCGCATGTGCAGTGCGTCTTCAAAGAAAACAAGGTATAGTCCTACCCCGAAGGACAGGATTGCCAGAAAATAATCTGCAGGCAGAGATTCGCGGGCATGCTTTTTGAGCATGGGGTACTGCAGGAACCCGATGAAGAGCATGAAGGAGTAGTGGATGGCGTTCCTCTGGATTTCGGGCATGATGCCGATGGTGTTTACCCAGAGGTGGAAGAGAGAACAGATGATGCCTGTGGCGTAAAGCAGTTTAGCGGTGCGACCTTCAATTACGCGCTTTATCGCGAGGGTTTCGCCGCCTGAATCTTTCTTAACTGCCGGCTTTGGGGAAGTCGTGTCAGCCATAAATTATCCTTGGAATGAATTGTGAGAGGTGGCGGACTTGAAAGTCCGCCACCTTAAATGCGTGAACCGTAATTATTTTATGATGCCGACTTCGCGATAGTACTTCTCGGCACCGGGATGCAGGGGAGCGGGAAGGCCTGCGGTGGCGCGTTCAAGTGACATGGCCTTGGTGGCCTTGTGGATGTTGTTCAGGAAGGGCAGGTTTTCGTAAATGGTCTTGGTGATCTTGTAGACAACATCTTCAGGCAGATCGGCGCGGCAGGCCAGGAAGTTGGGCTGGGCAATGGTCCTGATGTCTTTTGTCTGTGAAGGATAAGTGCCTGCGGGAATCACGTAGCGGTTCCAGATGGGATACTTCTTCTGGATTTCAGCAAGCTGGGCATCGCTGAAGTCAAGAACAGTCACATCATCCGAGCCGAGCTGAGCGTAAAGCTGGGTGATTGCTGCTGCAGGGGGGCCGGCGGGAATGTTGGCCCCGGCAATCCTTCCGTCCATCATGGCCTGTGCAGAGGGTGTGTAGCCGAGGTACTCAAGGATGAGATCCTTTTCCATGTCTACGCCCATTATTTTGAGCAGGGTTCTTCCCGAGCCTTCAGTTCCGCTGCCGCGCTTGCCGATGGAAAATTTCTTGTCCAGTCCTTTGAGGTCTGAAATGTCACCGGTTTTTATGTACTTGTTCAGCAGGGGGAAGTGTTCAACGTTTTCCCAGAGCATGGTGATGGAACGGAAGTCCTTGAAGGCCTTGCCTTCATACGGTCCCTCTCCCTCATAGGCATTGAGCCCGAACAGGGCCTGCAGAATGGCAAGGTCGGCTTCCTTGTTCTTGAGCATCTGGATGTTTTCGCCGGAACCAGCGGAGTTGATTGCGGTTGCGGTGATCTTGTCAGCGCTGGAAAGTTTGATGCTGATCAGTGTTCCGATAGCAACACCAACCGGGTAGTATGTTCCGCCGGTTGTGGCTGTAGCGATGATCAGGTTGTTGTCGCTGGCCTGTGATGGGGCTGCTGAAAAGGTAAGACAAAGCATGCACACCAGAACGAGGCTGGCAAATTTCTTGAACATAGTTCCTCCGCGGTTGGATGTTGGACAGGTGAGTTTATAAATGCACAGGCCGATACGATGTCGTATGCAGCATTGTTTCATGGAGTGTACTCAAGGTGTTTTGAGTGCTTGTGCCGGAGTGCAGTGATGTCGGCAGGATGTAGATCATCTGGAATTGCAACCCCGGTGTTCATGATTGCTGCACGGATCACTTTGCCAGCGCTTGCAGAAAAGATATAAGGTGTGTTCTTTTGTGCTAGAGTCGCCGGATTGTCCGGGTTGTATATTATGTAAAAGATAAAAAATCCAGTTGCTGGTATATATGTACCTTATGGCATTTTTGATTGTATGATCAAATTTTGCTATGCAGGTATGATGTATAAGTTATGCAGTAAGTTGGAATTGAAATGAACGTGAATTAAAATATATATGTGTACCATTCAAGTTGAAAATTTAAATTTATATTCTACTCGTGATCGATTTTTTTAGTTGTGTATTAATTTGCTTTAAATACGCAGTGTGATTTGCGAATAACGAATTCAAGGCAAGATTAAATTAAATAAAATTCGAAAGTGAGGGATCACATTTATTTTTGACTGTGTCTCCTGAGACTATTTCCCCATACGTTGTAAACCGCGCTCTGGCTATATTACAACAGACTCAGCACAGTCCTGCTGCATATCCGTCAGAGCGGGGATCACACCCGCCGCAGAGCACTCCGTTGTCAGAATCGCGAATTATTATCTGGCCGCGCCCGAAAATTGTTCGGCTATAACCCTCTATAATTCCGACTGAATGTCCCATAGCTGACAAATCGGCTATGGTTTCGGGTGGTAAGCCTTCTTCAAGGCATACTTTTCCCCCAGCTTCGCCGGGCTCTATACAGAAGCGCAGCCGGTCCAGAGCTTCCTGCGGGCCTGCGCCGTCATCCAGCATGGCCGAGATGACCTGCAGGTGTCCCTGCGGCTGCATGAATCCGCCCATGACTCCGAAGGTGCTGTGCAGGGATTTGTCCGCACGCAGGCAGATACCCGGAATTATGGTGTGGTAGCTGCGTTTGCCTCCGCAAAGGACGTTGGGATGGGCAGGGTCGAGTGAGAAGTTGTGCCCGCGGTTCTGCAGTGAGAATCCGAGTCCGTCCGGAACAATACCTGTTCCGAAGCCCATGTAGTTGGAGTTGACCATGGAACAGCCGTTGCCGTCCTTGTCCACTACGCAGAAATAGACGGTATCGGAACTGTTGACCGGCATTCCGCTTGCGGCAGCAGGATTGGCTCTGTCCTGAAGTATGCAGGCGGCCCTTGCTGCACCGTATGCCGGTGAGAGCAGTTTATCGAGCGGTGGGGTATATTCCTGAGGATCGGCAATATGCTGCCGTGCGTCTGCAAACGCAAGACGCATGGCTTCAATCAGATAGTGCATCCGTTTGGCCGAGTCCGGTTTTCCGAGACCGGCCACATCAATGGTCGAGAGGGTGTTCAAAGCTAGCAGTGCTGCAAGACCCTGTCCGTTGGGCGGGCATTCATGGACTTCGTAGCCTCGGTAGGTGGTGCTGATTGAGTCCTGAAAAAGGGTCGAATGTCCAGCCATGTCTTCCGCTGAAAGAAATCCTCCGTTCTCCCGGACTATTCGGACAATCCGTTCTGCCATGTCTCCACGATAAAACATTTCCCGGGCTTTCTTCGGAGAACAGTCTGCGATCCGGGCAAGAGTCAGTCCGAGCGCCCTGTTAAGCATTATTTCTCCGCAGCGGGGAGCTTCGCCATCAAGCAGCAGGGAAGTTCCACCGGGACTGGTTCTGAGGACATGTTCAGCCCCTTCATTCCACAGATGAGCGGTCACCGGGCTCACAGGAAAGCTCTGCATTGCGTAGTGGATGGCCGGGGCGAGGATTGCTGACAGCGGCATGGTTCCATGTTGTTCGATCATATCCGTCCAGAGTGCGAGGGCTCCGGGAACATTTACGGTCATGGCATGGCGTTTGGGAAGTTCTCCGGCAATACCCATCTCTTGGACTTTGGCCAGCGAAATCTCCGCCGGAGATTTTCCCGAACCGTTCAGGGCCGATACGGTCCTGCCTTTTGCGTTATAGAAAAGGGCAAAGGCATCTCCTCCAAGGCCGGTGCTGCATGGTTCCACCACTGCGAGAGCTGCTGCAACTGCTATGGCCGCATCGGCTGCATTGCCCCCTGCTCGAAGAATTTCCAGCCCGGCCTCGGTTGCGAGCGGTTGACTGGTTGCGACCATGCCGCGGGTTGCGAAAACCGGGGAACGGCGTGAAGTTAAAACGAATTCAGGGAGTTTGTGGCTGGATATTTCAAAAGGGTTCATTACAGATCTCCGGGGTTGTTATTTCCGGGTATGGATCGTAGTTGGTTTGGCAGCGAAAAAGCAAGACCTGATTGGTGGTTTGCAGTTAATCGTTTAGACAGTGCTATCAGGACATATGTGCTGTTTGGCTATACTCAGAGTAATTGTCTTTTGCGTTTCTTCAATATAACCTGAAAAACATGTTGTCATTCTTACGCTGCCTGCTGTTGGCCTCTTTTCTGCTCTTACACGCGGTTCCGGCCATTGCTTCCGACCTTTGCATAATGGCTGAGGAATATCCTCCTTACAGCTATCATGTTGATGGGGAAGCAAAGGGGCTTGTTGTTGAGCTTGTGAAAATTATTCAGGAAAGGCTGGGGGAGCACCCCTCGAAGATTATATTTTACCCTTGGGCCAGAGGATACAAGAAACTACAGGCCGGAATGGGTGATGTCCTTTTTCCCATGGCCATGACCCCGGAGCGTTCGGCCCTGTTCAAGTTCGTGGGGCCAGTTTTTTGGGATGACGTTTATTTTTACGGTCGTAAGGGATGCCGTATTGAGCTCAAAACCGTCGATGATGCCAAAAAGGTTGGCATGATTGCGGTGACGAGGGATGATGTTTTTCATCTCAATCTCGTGAATATGGGATTCGCAAATCTGGATGTGAGTTCATCGCAGGTCTTTGACTTTATGAAATTGAATAAAGGCCGGGTGGCCCTTGTACCCATGGGACGCAAGGCTTTGCAGTATCTCGGCAGGCAGCATCCTGAACTGCACGTGGAAGAACTGGAACGTCTTGGTCCTCCGGTTTTTTTCACCACCGCCTATATTGCCTTTGCACACAAGACTCCCGATGAGGTTATCAGAAAATGGCAGACCGTCCTGGATCAACTCAAGAGCGAAGGTGTCTGGCAGGAGATTATGGACAGGTATTTTCCTCCGGAACCGGAGAAATAAAAGATTCGTGAAGCAGGCAGCAAAAACGCTCCGTTCCCTTCGCAGGGCACGGAGCGTTTTTGCTTTAAATGGACGGTGCGGAACCTGAGTGCCTGCACCTGTAGATATCCGTTAAATTAGGCTAGGGTGACAGCCCGGTTCATGCGGGCGATGGTTTCGGCCTTGCCCAGAACGAGCATCAGTTCATAGAGACCGCCGGGGGACTGGGTCTTGCCGCAGAGGGCAAGGCGGACCGGCTGGCCGATGGCCTTGAACTTCAGGCCCTTTTCTTCAAGGAAGCCCTTGCAGACTGCCTCAAGGGAGTCGTGGGAGTATTCTTCATCAGCGTCGATACGTGCGGTGAGTTCTTTGATGATCTCAAGGGCATCGGGGGTGAAGACTTTTGCCACTGCTTCCATGTCATAGCTTAGGGTCTGGGCATCCATGAGGAAGAAATCGCACATGTCGGCCATTTCCTGATAGTTTGTGGCGCGGGGCTGGAGCAGGGGGATGATCTTTTCAAGGTAAGCGTCTTCTGCTTCGGTTCCTTCGGGCAGGAAGGTGCGCAGTCCTGCTACCAGATCAGCCGGGGCCTTGGCCTTGATGTACTCGCTG
Organism: Maridesulfovibrio sp. FT414; assembly: GCF_050916235.1. Taxonomy (GTDB): domain Bacteria; phylum Desulfobacterota; class Desulfovibrionia; order Desulfovibrionales; family Desulfovibrionaceae; genus Maridesulfovibrio. Next base: position 1,185,314 of record NZ_CP104854.1, on the reverse strand, counting down.
TTTACCCAGTCCAGTTTTTTGGTGTCGAAAACGGAAGGGGAGTTGCCTAGGCTGTCGGTATTGAAATAGCTGAAAAGTTCTTCGCGGGAGAAGATCTCCTGATCGCCGTGGGACCAGCCGAGGCGTACAAGGTAGTTTACCACCGCTTCTGGCAGGTAGCCCATTTTTTCGTATTCCATGACCGAAAGGGCACCGTGGCGTTTGGAAAGTTTCTTTTTGTCCGGTCCAAGGATCATGGGCACGTGTCCGAAATTGGGAACATCCCAGCCCAGAGCCTGATAAAGCAGGATCTGACGAGGGGTGTTGTTGACGTGGTCGTCTCCGCGCAGGACATCGGTAACGCCCATGGTGTGGTCATCCACTACAACGGCGAGGTTGTAGGTGGGGGAGCCGTCGCTGCGGCGCAGGATCATGTCGTCCATTTCGGCGTTTTCCACGCTGATGGGGCCCTTGATCATGTCGGTGAAAGAAGTGCGTCCGTCCAGCGGGGCCTTGAAACGTACAACCCTGTTCTCTCCAGGGCCGAGTTTCTTTTCACGGCAGGAACCGTCGTATTTGGGCTTGCGTTTTTCCTGCATGGCCTTTTCGCGCATGGCATCGACTTCTTCAGGAGTGCATTCGCACCAGTAAGCCTTACCTTCAGCCAGAAGCTGGTCGATGTAGCCGTTGTAGATGTCGAAACGTTCGCTCTGGTAAATGGGCTCTCCGACCCAGTCCATGCCCAGCCATTTCATGGAATCGAGGATTGCATCGGTGTATTCCTGTTCGGAACGCTGGCGGTCGGTGTCTTCAATGCGCAGCACAAATTCGCCGCCTTTGTTTTTGGCCAGAAGCCATGCAAAAAGAGCGGTGCGGGCGCCGCCGATATGCAGATGCCCGGTGGGGCTTGGTGCGAAACGGGTTACGGTTTTAGCCATGGTTGTATCTCCTGAAAATATAATTAAGAGCTCAGAAGCAAAAAAATCCGCCGTAAGGGGCGGTATTTACTGCTGAACCTGATCTAGTTCTATCTTTCTGGGCCGGCAGGATATGCCACCCGGCCGGAGTTGCTCCGGCCGGTGAAATATTACTCCGCGGGCTCAACGCCTTTCAGTTCCGGGATCTCCTTGAGCAGGGTACGCTCAATGGCGTTCCTCAAGGTGATCTGGGACATGGGGCAGCCTTTGCATGCACCCTGCATGCGGACCTTGGCGATGCCTTTGTCTGTTACCTCTACGAGTTCAACGTTGCCGCCGTCAGCCTGCAGAAGAGGTCTGACTTTGTCCAGAGCGGCTTCGACTTTGTCGTGCATGGTAAATCCTCCATTTGGTATGCACGCTCAAGTACGACCTTTACGGGCCGATGTCAAACCTGCTCCTGTCAGGGAGTACTTGTTTCTTCTCGCTCATCTAACCTTCGGCAGTATGGAAAATGCGTCCTGAAGTACCGGATTCAGCCTGCTGACCAGCTCCCGGAGCCTTTCGGGGGTCAGGCCGTATTCTTCCCATCTTTCGCTTTTTATGTTGCGGATAAAGAAGTCTCCGCCTCCGCCGATACCCATAGTCTTGGCAATGATGTTGGCAAAAAAAACGAACATGGCTTCCGGTGTCTTGGCTGCCTTGGTCGGATTATGGTGGTAGAGCACTGCCGTTACCAGAGAGAAGGGCAGGTTCCACTTGCGCAGCAGCATTCCGCCCAGTTCTGCGTGGTTGAAACCGGTAACCAGCCTCTCGGCCTTGTGCAGTTGAGCCTGCTTGTTGCGCGAGATTGCCGTTGCAGCCACAGCCCTGTCAGGAAGAGTCATCATGAGTACCGGGCGGCCGATGTCATGGAGCAGTCCGGCTACAAAGCATTTTTCAGGTGACCCCTGCTTGAGCGTCCGGGACAGTTCACTGGCGATTATGCCGCATGAGAAACTGTGCCGCCAGAAAAGTTCAAGGTCGATGATGTCGGTGGGCAGTCCGCGGAACATGTCCATTACCGAGGTTCCAAGGGCCAGGGTCGAAAGCTGCCGTGTGCCGATTACAGCAACGGCCCGTGAGATGGTGTCGATCTGTGACGGGAAATTGTAGAATGCGCTGTTGACCATGCGCAGCAGGAATGCGGAAAGGGCTGTGTCCCGCGAGATGACCTTGGCCACATCCGATGCCGAACTGGACGGATCGTTGATGACCTGCCGCAGCTCAATGAATACCTGCGGAAGTGACGGAAGTTTGATTTCGGCGCGGATGAGTGAAACCGGGTCCACCGGGGCGAACCTTGCTGTTGGCATCGGAAGTTCTGCTAGCGGCTTGTACAGTTCCGGGTGACTTGCAAGGTCCTTAGCTACAAGGCTGACCCCAAGCTCATAAAGGGTTGCCAGAATAGGTTTTGTGCGGTCGGCACGTGCGAAGCGTTCTTCCATAAGTGCGACGGCAGTCTGCAGCGTCTCTTCGGGTATGGATAGTTGTTCTGTCATGGTTACCGCCTTGCTGCATGGTTATCCCCTGTCTTTACCATACATTAAAAGGTGTTGGCAGCAAAGCTCAGTTTTCAGGAACATTACAGCCCCCGCCACAGGAGGTATGGCGGGGGCTGCAGGCTCATTTTTGCGGGGGAATGCTTACTTCAGCCAGGTGTCAACCTGAGCTTTGTTCTCCCGGATAAAGCGTTTTGCATTTTCATAGGGATCGGCACCCTTGTCCTGATTCCAGGCCATGACCATCTGGAGCTGGCCTGCATCTTTCCATGAAAACTTGTCGAGGAAAGCGTAAACTTCAGGCATGTCTGCCTTGAGTCCCTTGCGCACGATGGTGTTGATGGTTTCCTCTTCGCCGAGAACCTTTTTGGGGTCGTTAAGATACTTGAGGTCCCAGCGACCGAACATCCAGTGCGGTGACCAGGCAGTGACAACAATCCATTCATTTTTCTTGATGGCATCACTGAGGGCCGCGGTCATGGTGGCGCCTGAACCTTCCATGAGTTCGAACTTGTCCAGACCGTATTTTTCGATGGCATCTTCGGAAAGTTTCATGAGCCCTGCACCCGGGTCGATTCCGATGATCTTGTCATCGAATTTGTCGGCATATTTATTCAGGTCCGCGATGGAGTTGACAGTCACATATTTGGGAACCGCCCAGCCCAGTTTTGCGCCGGAAACGATCGGGCCGAGGTTTACCACATCCTTATTCACCCTTTTCAGGTAATCGGCGTGGGTTACGGGCAGCCATGCGGTGGCCATTGCGTCCACGTCTCCGCTGCCTACGGCCTGCCACATTGCGGCAGCAGCAACGGGGATGATTTCGCATTCATAGCCCATGCGTTCTTCCAGTACGGCCTTTAGGACGTTGGTGGTTGCAGTGGCGCAGTCCCACTCAACATAGGCCAGTTTGACCTTTTTTTTGTCACCGGCAAAGGAGGGGGCAGCAACTGCTGCGACAAGAAGTGCTGCAATGATAAGGGTAATGAATTTTTTCATAGAGATCTCCCGTTGTTTTATTAGCCCCGGTCTGTTTTACCGGAGCCTATTTTCTGGAGTACGCGGTCCATGATCATGGCCACGATGACAATGCCTATTCCGGCCTCGAATCCCTTGCCCATCTGGAGTCGCTGGATGGCTTTCCAGACTTCTCCGCCAAGGCCTTTTGCGCCGATCATGGCTGCGATGACGACCATGGACAGTGAGAGCATGACCGTCTGGTTTACGCCGGCCATGATGGTGGGGGTGGCGATGGGCAGTTCAAGCTTGACGAGCCTCTGCCAGCGGGTGGAACCGAACGCTTCGGCACATTCCACCAGTTCTGGCGGAACCTGCTTGATGCCGAGGCAGGTCAGCCTGATGGCCGGAGGCATGGCAAAAATTATGGTTGAAAATATGGCTGCCACCTTGCCCAGACCGAAGAACGGAATGGCCGGGATCAGGTAGACGAATGCGGGCATGGTCTGCATGACGTCGAGGACCGGCATTACCGTCTTGTGCACATAGCGGTTCATCGCCGCCATGATGCCAATGGGGATGCCGATCATAAGTGCCAGCATGGTGGAAACGATGACCAGTGCGATGGTGGAAACAGTAGCTTTCCAAAGCCCCATGTTCCAGATGAGCAGCAGTCCGGCCACCGCGAAGATTCCGGTGCGTCTGCTTCTGGCCAGCCTCCATGTCAGCAGGCCGATAAGGCCTATCAGCAGCCACGGCGGGCAGGCCTTCATCGCTGTTTCAATAATATCCAGCCCGGTTTCGAGTACGGCGGAAAATGCCTTGGTGGCAAAGGAGCAATGCTCGACCAGAAAATCGATGCCGCTTTCTATTGTGTCTCCTACCGGTATACGCGGAAAATTCATTGCTAGTTTACTCCCCTTTCGGCCAGTGCCCCGATAAGAGCCCCCCTGACAATGACGCCCTTGAGTCTGTTGTTCTCGTCAATGACCGGGAGGGGGGTGGTGCGGTCCTGCATGATGTTGAAAAGTTCCTGTGCCGGGGAATCGAGATTTACGGATTGGAATTCAGTCCGCATTACCGTGCGGAGGTCCCTTCCTCCTTCCTCGACGAGTCTGGCGCAGTCCGCGGCGGATACGACTCCTATAAGTTTGTGGTGTTCGTCCAGAACAAAGAGATTGGAGATGTTGTTCTTGCGCATTTTACGCAGCGATGCTCTGGGACCGTCGTTCTTGCAGTAGGCCACGGCTTCGGTTTTCTTCATGATGGATTCAGCGGTAAGGACTTTGGTGATGTCCACGTCCTGAACAAAGCGGCGTACGTAGTCGTTGGCCGGTTCGGTGAGTATTTCTTCCGGGGTTCCGGTCTGGACGATTTCACCGTCTTTCATGAGCACGATGCGGTCCCCGAGCTTGAGGGCTTCGTCAAGGTCGTGGCTGATGAAGACGATAGTCTTGTGCATGCTTTCCTGCAGGTTGATGAGTTCGTCCTGCATGTCCCGGCGGATAAGCGGGTCCAACGCGCTGAAGGCTTCGTCCATGAGCAGGATGTCAGGGTCGAGGGCCAGTGCCCGGGCAAGACCGACACGCTGCTGCATGCCGCCGGAGAGTTGTGAAGGGTATGAGTCTTCCCATCCTGAAAGCCCGACCAGCTCAAGGGACTCCATGGCTTTCTTTCTCCTCGTTTCAGGGTCCACATTGCCTATTTCAAGGCCGTACTCGGTGTTTTTCAATACCGTACGGTGCGGGTACAGGGCGAAGTTCTGGAAGACCATGCCCAGCTTTTTCTGTCGGACCTTGCGCAGTTCTTCCTTGTCCAGTGCGGTTATGTCTTCTCCATCGATGAAGATCTTGCCGCCTGTGGGTTCAATGAGTCTGTTGAGGCAGCGGACAAGGGTTGATTTCCCGCTTCCTGAAAGACCCATGATTACGACGATTTCTCCTTCGTTCACGGTGAAGGATGCATTGTTGACACCGACTCCGTGCCGGGATTTTTCCATGACTTCGTCTTTAGTGGCCCCTTTTTCAAGCATGGGTATGATTTTGTGCGGGTTGGGGCCGAATATTTTGTAGAGATTCTCTACTCGTATTTTTGGCATAACTTCTCCATTGATTATAAATGAACAGACCATCTGCGTTTCTACGCAGAGGCTGATAAGATCGGCAACGGCTCTGTCTGGCGGAGGGGAGAGCTAAACGGGTACTTTTTCCGGTGCGGAATTGAGGTTGGAGTCCTGGACGGGAGAGCCAGTTGATTTGATGTAGTAGTTCTTAATCTGATACATAATTTTATGCAGTAGTTTGTTGTAACTGTTTGTTGCTATGTAGTGTATCTTTTTTTCAGTTGTTACATTGGAAAAATGCAGTTTTTACATTCGAATCACTTCAAAAGCAAAGTTGAGAATTTTATCATTCAAACTTTAATTTTGATAACGCAAAAAACTCATTTTATACGGTAGTAAAATTATGTTTCTGGATTTTGTATGGTAGATAAAATGTGGTCATCTGTCAAATGAGATTGGTTTACACAATATTATACAGTATTTTTATGAATAATGTAGTCGGGTTGCGGCATGCAGAGGTAAGGCGACTTCAATGCTGCTGATTGGATGAGATCAGGGCTAATTACGGATAATCCGGAGGCAGCGATTGGGGCATTTTAGCGCCGGTGTTCGCGCAGGATTCTCGGTTGCGACTGTCCGGGAATATTTTCAGAAGGGGCATGCCGATAAAGTCCATCCACGCAAGAAGGGCCCGGAAACATATGCTTCCGGGCCCTTAAATTCAGTAGATTGCGGTGTTGTAAGGTTGAGGTAATTCGTTCAGCGGCGGGTCAGGCCGTATTTTTTCAGTTTGTACTGAAGGGTGCGGCGACTGATGCCCAGTGCATCCGCTGTGCGCTCCCTGTGGTGCTGGTTGGCTTCCAGGGCCGCGATCAGGGCCTGACGTTCAGCATCGTCAAGGGACGCCGGGCCGGGGGACGGAGGCGGCGTCAGCTGCTGGCGTGGTGCAGAAGGTTCGAAATTCGGAGTATGCTGCGGCTGGACCGCTCTGGGAGCGGGGTTCTGCACCTGCGGGGGCAGGAGTTCCGGTCCCAGCACTTCGCTGCGGCTGAGGATTATGGCCCGTTCCAGAACGTTTTCCAGCTCTCGTACGTTTCCGGGCCAGTCGTAGCGGCTCAGCACGTCAAGAAATGAAGGGGTTACCGAGCGTACTTTTTTGTTGTTTTTGCGGCCCAGCTTTTCAAGCAGGTAGGCCACCAGCGCAGGAAGGTCGCCGATGCGTTCGCGCAGGGGCGGGATGCGGATTTCAAGCACACTCAGCCGGTAATAGAGGTCTTCGCGGAAATTGCCTTTTTCAACCTCTTTTTTCAGGTCCCGGTTGGTTGCGGCGATGATGCGCACGTCCGTTTCCACCGGGGACACGCTGCCGAGAGGTTCGACAACCTTTTCCTGCAGGGCGCGCAGGATCTTGGCCTGAAGAAGCGGGTCCATCTCGCCTATTTCGTCGAGGAAGAGAGTTCCGCCGGATGCAAGCTGGAAGCGGCCCGGCTTGTTGGTGTTGGCACCGGTAAAGGCTCCCTTGACGTATCCGAAAAGTTCGCTTTCAAGCAGATCTGCGGGCAGGGCCGCACAGTTGACTTTGACGAGCGGTTTTCCTGCACGCAGGCTGGCCCGGTGCAGACCTTCGGCAACCAGCTCCTTGCCTGTGCCGGATTCGCCAAGGACGAGGATGGTCGCTTCTGAAGGACCGGCCTGTTCGATCAGGTCCTTCACATTGCGCATGCCTCTGGTGCTGCCGATCATTTTTTCCGTGGCACCGGCGGCAGATTTGAGGCGTTCGTTTTCATCAACCAGCCGGGAGTAGTCGAGGGCCTTGTTCATGACCGCCTTGAGCTCTTCGTTATCAGCCGGTTTGGTCAGGTAGTCGAATGCTCCGTGCTTCATGGCCACCACGGCTGAGTTAACATTGCCGTAGGCTGTCAGCATGATAACAGGCAGTCCGGGGACGGTGGTGTTAAGCTCCTTGAGCAGGGCCATCCCGTCCATCCCTTCCATGCGCATGTCTATGAGGGCTGCGTTAAGCTCCATCCCGGGGACCATTTCCAGAGCCTGTTCGCCGGACTGTGCTTCGTGGACGGTCCATCCGTCGCTCTCAAGTACGGCCCGGATGAGCATGCGCAGTGACGGTTCATCGTCGACGATAAGTGCTGTCTTGGTGTTCTTGGTCATTATATCATTCCTTGCTGCGGGGATCGGGGAAGAAAAGTTTTACACAGGTTCCGTGCGGCTGGGCCGATTCTCCCTGTCCGGAAATGGTAACACGTCCGTTGTGTCCGCGCATGATGGTGTTGACAATTGCAAGTCCCAATCCGGTTCCCTTGGGCTTGTCGGTGAAAAAAGGTTCCAGCGCGTGCTTGCGGATTTCATCCGGCATGCCGGGACCGTTGTCGCAGACGCTGATCCATACGCCGTGCCCGTTTTGTTCGGCACTGATGGATATTTCTCCGTCTCCTTCCGGTACGGCGTCCAGGCTGTTGACGAGCAGGTTGAGGAGAACCTGGCGTATGGCATCCGGGTCCGCGTATACTGTCTCGGCCCTGAGGTCGGTGTTGATGACAGCTCCCTTGTGTTCAAGGTCGAAGCCCATAAGTGTCTGCATGGACCTGCATATATCGTCGAGATCCAGTCTGGAAGGTTCAAGCTCGTGCGGCTTGGAGAGATAGAGCAGGTCGGTTACAACCCGGTTCAGGCGGTCGGCTTCGCCGAGCATGGTGGTGGCGAAGGTCCCGTAAGGCTGTTCATCCTTGAATTTTTCCGCAAAGAGCTGGGCAAAGCCGCGCAGCGAACTCAGGGGGTTGCGTATTTCATGGGCAACCCCGGCCGCCAGCGAACCGATGGATGCCAGTCTGCGGGCTTCGTAGAGGTCTTCTTCAAGTCCTGCTATATCGGTGCGGTCGCGGATGATGATCATGGTCCTTTTTTCATCCTGACTTTCGAAATACGGAAAGAAGATGAATTCAAGGTTCTTGCCGCTCAGCAGGGCGTGCTTCCAGACCACGTTGTCGCGCTGGAATTCCTGCAGTGTTTCATACGAAAAACTGTTCCAGTTCATGCCTACCAGAGCTTCGTCTGCAGGACTGTCCAGAAGCTTCAGCGCGGAGCCGTTGGCGGAGAGTATGGTTCCGTCCATGGACAGGGTCAGCAGTCCGTCGGGCATGTTGTCGAGCAGGTTGGCCTGAAACCTTTCCAGTCTAACCAGCTTCTTGCCCTGTTCCCGGCGCTGGAAATAAGCCACGGCCAGCAGCCAGAGAACGAATCCGGCCAGAAATATGTATCCGGTCTGCAGCAGGGCCGCACGACGGTATTGCTTGAATTGGTGAAGGTGTTTCTCGGCGTTGAGGCCGAGCAGAAGATATGTGCCCTGATCCTGCGGGGGCAGAAAGCGGAATCTTGGATCACCGTATATGCGCAGCAGCATGGGCTGGCCGATGGTTCCGTACAGAAGGGCTGCCTTGCCGTCGATAATCACCGGGGTGCTTGATTCCCGTATGGAATCGAGCATACGGAACATTTCCGGCGGCGGGGAGAACGGTTTATCCCCTTTTTCCACCACCAGAAGAGGATTGTGGTCCGGACCGTACAGGGCAATGTAGAGCAGGTCTCCCTGAGCCACCATTTCCTGGAACAGTTCACGTGCATCCGGTATGAGCTCGTCAGGCATACGGCGGTTGTGCATGCCGTGCCCGTTCTGTCCACCCGGCCTGCGCATGCGCCGCGCCCCTTCAACCAGCTGGATGTCCAGTCCTCTTGCAATGGAGCGTGCGGAGAGCAGCATGTGCTCGAAAACCGTCTGGTGCATCTGCTGCAGGTTGTGCCAGGTAAGGTAAAGGCTACCGGCCCCGAGGAGAACCAGGGCCAGAAGCGCTAGAGCTAGAGGCAGTTTCTGAGATTTGCGTGAACTAAGTTCCATTAAGACTCTTCTGTATGGATTACGGGTTGAGCAGTACGCTCACTTCTCTGGGAGAACTGAGCCCAAGGGACCCGGCAATTTCGCGGATGGTGGTGGACTTGTCAACAACCGCACCCTTTTCGCGAAGTATGCCCAGAGCAGTGTTGAGGTCAAGATTGTATTTCAGGCAGTAATCCTCAAGCGACATGCGGCCTATTCCTGCCCCGGATCCTGACCCGGACCCGTTCCCGCTGTTGTGGCTGTCTTCCTGCTTCAATCCGGATCTGGGTTTGGACTCTGACGGTTGTGCTGCTTCCTGCTGGTCCTTGAGTATTATCTCATGCAGTGCTTTGGGGGTGATGTCCATTCTGGCGGCGATGGACTTGATGGATTCCTTGGCAGATTCAAGTTCCAAGCCGGCCTTCCGGATGGAGGCTATGGCCTTGTCCGCATTGAGACCGGTGCGTTTGCAGAAAACTGCCAGAGAACTAAGTTCGGCATGTCCGTAGGGAGGGTTGCCGTATTCGGCTTCTCCAAGCGCTTTAAGGTAGATGCCGAATTCTAGGACCTGTTTCATGGGCGGCAGTCCGGCAAGGGCTCCGAAGGCCACGAACAGGGTGATGATGATGCTGACGAAAAATGCCGGGGAAGTAAAATTGGCTTCGCCACCTTTTTTTTTCAGATAGGCGAGGATCGGTTTCCAGTTCAGCCAGATGTGCAGGACGGATACAACGAGGAACAGGGCACCGGTACAGATGTGGATGTCACCCCACTGTTCCTTGCTGAGCCCCAGAAAGGTCCAGTCAGCCCAGTAGGCGACACGGCCCTGGGGAACGAAATAAAGCACAATGCTGGTAATGGTCAGGACAAGAATGGAGAAAAAACTGGTGAGGGAAGTGATTTTTCTGAACATGCTCTGCTCCTTAAGTGAGTTGTACTGCCTTTGTAACTTGAATTGTCCTGCACTTGGAAGGGGTTTTCATTAAAAAAGGAGGACCGGTCAAGTCCTCCTTTTTCCCGTTTTCTGTAATTAGGTGTAGATGAACGTTATTTGGTTAAGGTTCAGGAACCTTGCCCCGGACAGTTTCCACCGGGACAGTTGGGTTGAACATTTCCGCAGTTGCCGCCACCGCCGGGACAGCCTCCCTGACGATAATTGCCGCAGCCCCTGCCGGACCCCTGACCCATGGAGGGGAAGGAAATTCCGGTTTCCTTTTCAAGTTCTTCGGCCATTTTCTTGTGTTCAGCGTAGACCTTGTCTCTGATGTCGGAAAGTTCCTTTACCAGAGCCTGAATTGATTCCTTATCAGCTTTTCCGGAATCAACCAGGGCATTCAGTTCTGTACGCTTGGCCCACTGCTGGCTGCCGAGAGCCTGGAAAGTGGCTTCATATTTTTTAACTATGTTCTGAACCTGTTGCTGTTTTTCAGGTGTCAGCTGGTTGTAGGCTGCCCAGTTGCCGTCATGGTATCCGGCATTGCGGTAGCCGTTTCGTGCCATGGCAACTGAAGCAACTGTCAGTATCAGCACGACAATCATCGGGACCAGAGCTTTTCTTATCATATGATCTCCTGATGCGGTTAGATGTTGTTGCCCTCTCAAGATCGACTAAAGCACATGGCGTGCCAAATATTATTTATTATTTATTAAAGTAGGTTATGGGCGAACGAAGGGTGTGCTGACAAAAATGGTTGTGCAAATATTTGCGCACTGTGTTGCACAATGAGTGCATGCCCGCCAGTCAGAGTGCAGATGCCGTGCACATGATGGGGCTTTTGGTGCTGGAGCGCCGGATTAATCTTTCTTCGGGGAATCCCGTTAAGCCGGCTGCGGGCAGCATAATATACGGTGGTCGGTAACGGGGCGATTTTTCGTGTCTCCGGGAATATCTTACCCGTAGCCTATGAGCGGATCAAAAGCGAAAAGACCGGAAGGACTCCAAGTCCTACCGGCCTTTTGCAGGGGTGCTTCTATTACGCAGGGGGAATGTTTAGTGTGTGAAGATGTTTAAGAGTTCCAGTTCCAACAGTTGCCGCCACGGTCGTCCCCGCGGTGATGTCTGCCGAAGCCCATCTTGCCATTATCCATACCGTTTCCACCGAAGCCGGGCACGGGCATGGCAATACCTGTGGCCTGCTCAATTTCAGCAGATAACTGTTTGCGAAGATTGTATCCCTTGTCTCTGAGTGCAGCCATGTCGTTAACAAGGGCGGTGATGTCTTTCTTTTCCGCCTTGCCTGCTTCCACAAGGGCATTCAGTTCCGTGCGCTTGGCCCACATCTGGCTTCTGACGGCCTCAATCTTGTCATCATATTTCTGGAAGATGGCTTTTACTTCCTGCTGCTTTTCCGGGGTGAGTTGATCGAACATCTGGGCAGGACCAGTACAGGGACCGTATCCCTGACCGTAGCCGGGGCCGCCGCCGTATGCGCCATTGCAGCCTCCGCGAGCCATTGCTGTTCCCGCCAAAGCCAGAACCATAATAACCATTACCGGGATCACGATTGTCTTTTTCATTTTTATCTCCTTATCAGGATAGATTTTTCAGCCCTTTCATAATCCCATAAAGCATCAGCCGTGCCATTTTCGATAGTCCTGATATTCCGGGTGCTTCGTATGAAACATACTGAAATGGTTGGAAAATATAGAATGCAATTTGCTGCGCATCGATGCACAAGTTGTGCACAAATTGTCTTTATAATGCACTTAGTGAACTTAACATTCGCGTGCGATCTTCCCGTCCTCAAGGCGGATGATCCTTGACGCCATCTCTGCGTGCATCGGGTCATGGGTGACCATGACTATAGTCAGTCCGTCTTTGTTCAGGCTTTGCAGGATGCTCATGACTTCGTTGCCCGTGGCCTTGTCGAGGCTCCCGCAGGGCTCGTCAGCAAACAGGACTGAAGGAGACTTGACCAGTGCCCGGGCAATGGCAACCCGCTGTTGTTCCCCGCCGGAAAGTTCTCCGGGAAGTCGTTCACCCAGACCGGCCAGTCCAACCCGTTCAAGGCATTTCAGGCCCCGTTCATATATCTCCCTGCCAACCGGCTTTATCCTATTCAGATAGGGCAGCAGCACGTTTTCGTGTGCGCTGAGATAGGGCAGCAGGTGGTGGGACTGGAATATTATGGAAAACTCTTCACTGCGTAGCCGGTCAATGCGCGCCCTGCTGAACCAGGTGATATTTTCGTCCCTGAAAAATAGCTGCCCCTGTTCAGGTTTGAGCAGGCTTGAGACCACGCTCAGCAAAGTGGACTTCCCGGATCCTGATCTGCCTACAACGGCAGTGAAGCTCTTCTCCGGAATTTCAATGGATACATCATTCAGGACGGTTACCTGTGCCCCGTCACGTCCGTAGCGGTGGGTTATGGAATCAGCTTTGAGCATGTGCAGCCTCACAGTGAAACAAGGGTTCGTGATGGGTCAACGCGGGTGGCCCGCAGAGATGGAATGACAGCCGCAAGAACTGAAAGACCGGCAACGGCCAGAAAGGTTATTCCAAAGGCCGCCGGGTCGAAGGCGATATCAGCCTCTCCGAGATCAAGTGTTTGGAGAATCCTGCCGCTGGCAAGAAAGCCTCCTGCATATCCTGCAATACCTGCCATACTGCCTATGAACAGGGCTTCAAGGCAGAAGATTGAGAAGACTGAACTTGTTGAGAATCCAAGCGAACGCATCAGCCCGATTTCAGTTTTGCGTTCATTTACAGCTGAGAAGATGGACAGCCCGATCATGAAGCAGGCGGTCAGCAGGATGACCCCGCTTACCGACCAGGCCATACGGTTCACAAAGCCTATGGCCGACATGCGCTGCTTAACAACATGCTGTAATGCTTTGACCTCAGTGTCTGGTACGGCTTTCACGATTTGCTCAACGATTTCATCTATCGGGCAGCCGGCGCAGAGAGCTGCCACCTCAATGAAATGAACTGCTCCGGGCCTGCCGACACTGTTGCGCAGCAGGTTTATGTCCATGAAGATCACGTTGTCGTCTTCCGTACCGGTTGGATCAAGTATTCCCGCTACCTTAAGTGTATTGCCTTCAATACTGACATTCTGCCCGGTCCTGATGCCGATCTTTTCCGCTGCATTGCTGCCTAACAGTACTTCTCGGTCATTCTGCGGGAAATTCCCTTCCGGGTACCAGTGGGTCTTGATGCTCAGCTCGTCAGCCATGCTGACCCCGACCACAGCCACCGGAACTCCGTTGACCTTGGATATGGAAGCAAACTTGGGGGCAACAGCACTGAGCCTGTCCTTCAAGTCAATCGCCCTGATGGAGGAAAGAACCGGATCTCCCTGCAGTTCGTGTGCTCCGTAGGCCACATTGCCGAGGTCCAGACCTCCGTAGCTGACCGAAAGGGATTCCGTTTTAGGGGTGACAAGAATATTTGCTCCGAATTTGTTAAGTTTTTCTTCAAGATTGTTACCCACAACCGTTGATAGCTGCTGGATGGAAACAACGGACATTACCCCGATGGTGAAAACCGCAGTAAGCAGTACGGTGCGCAGCGGACGGCGACCGAGATTACGGAGGGGGATTGTAAACAGGTTCATTCAGTACCCCGGATTAGAAGTATTTTTTGCCGGACTTGATTGCGTCCATTGAAATGATCAGGTTTTGCCCTTCAATCGTGCGTTCAAGGGGGGAAGGGTTGCATCCACCGCTTACGATATTGATGCGGGTGGAATGGAAGCGCATGCCGCAATTGTTGCAGACCATGAAGTCCCCATCCTGCGAATAGCCTTTGCCGGAATGGTAACAGACATCACACGCGTCAAATGCTGCCCGTATGACCCCGTCCTTGCTTTTGAGGACAAAGAAGCGGACATTTGTATTGTCCACATTCATTGAATAATAATGGGCTTCGCTATCGCTGACTTCTTCAAGCGGAATAATGGCCTTGTTTCCTTCCAATTTCATTCCTGCGAACAATGCGCTGGGTACAAGCAGGATCACCAGAAGCAGAATCAGTTTTTTCATAAAACTCTCCTTGAAAAATGTATACCGCAATAGTATGCAATTTGTGTACAAGGCGAGCAATATCAGCGATTAACAATCTAGTGCAGTTGATCAGGAAATTGGAAAAAGAATTATTGTGCAAAGTTTTTGCACAATAATTTGCACATCACCCGGCACAACCAGTTACGATGGCGCCGGGTCTTGGAAGCAGATCTAGTGTGCTACTGGCGAAGCCTTAATGAAAAAGTTTTTTGAAGCGTCCAGATAATTATTTTTTTAAGTTTCTCTGGCCGCCGGAGGCATAGCATACCGGGACGTTGCTAATGCAACGTCCTACTTCTGCGTCAGCCACTGGTGCATGCCGCATACTTTGCATTCAGCACAACCGTCTGGAGGACATACAGGGCTTTTGCGTGCTTGCTGGAAGCGTTCCCATTCGCGCCAAAGGAAGGATTTTTTGACCCCGGTATCAATGAAATCCCAAGGAAGGGGGGAATCCTTCTCAAGTTCGGTGTCAATGAATCGTTCGGGGTCGCCTTCATAGTATTTAAAGGCTTTTTTCCATCCGCCCTGTTCAGCGGCTATGGTGATGAACTCGGCAAGGGATTCATCGCCACGGGAAAGAATTCCCTGTAGCCGGGCCTGAAAAGGGGAGTCTCCGGAAAAGGTGATGCCTTTGTACTTCTTGGTCAGGCCGTTGACGGTGGAGAGTACCTGCTTGAGATCGTGCTCGGACTGCATGGGAGCCCACTGCAGCGGTGTCCACGGTTTGGGCACAAGGCAGCTTGCACCGAGGGTGATGCGCATGAACTGCTTTTTCTTCTTACCCTGTCCGCGGCTTCTGGCTTCGTCGATCTTGCGGAGCATGTCGGCCAGCTCCTCGTAGTCTTCAGCAGTCTCGCCGGGCCAGCCCACAATTACATAGATGCGCAGATGGTTGACGCCTTTGGCGGCACTGAGTTCCACCGCACGCAGGAAATCTTCCTCTTCAAGATTCTTGCTTGCGGCATCACGCAACCGTTTGCTTGCCCCCTCAAGGGCGAGGGTGACGGTGCGGACTCCGGCGGCGCGCAGGATGTCCAGCAGTTCCTCGGTCAGGCCGTCAGCTCGGACCGAGGAAAGGGAAAATTTGGTTTTTCTGGCCTTGAGCCACTCGATGTAGGGGATGAGATCCGGCCAGTCGGTGAGTGCCGTACCCACAAGGCCGACCTTGGGCGGATCGGCCAGCTCTACCAGTTCCTTGAGTTGCTCAACTGATGCATGGCGGGGCGGGCGGTATATGTAGCCTGCTGCACAGAAGCGGCAGCCGTAGGGGCAGCCGCGGTTCACTTCTACAAGGAACATGTCCTTGAACACGGCATCCGGGCTTATGAAGCAGGAATAGGCCGGACTGGTGAGCAGGGGGACGCCGTGTCCTTCATCAACTGGTCCTGGGGCCAGTACGGCACGGCGGACCTGTCCTGTGGTCATGCCGGGAACGTAGACTCCGTCCCGGTCCTTGATGAGTTCCAGAAATTCCTTTTTGCTTCCCCCGTTGTAAATATGCCTTTTCAGCTCGACGCAGAGATCCTTCAACCCCGCTTCTGCTTCGCCCACCCAGAACATGTCGAAAAAGGGGGCTATGGGAGCTGGGTTCAGGAACGCGACCGGACCGCCGGCCATGACCAGCGGGAAGTCCGGGCGTTCCGCCGCAAGCGGTGGAACGCCCGAATCTTTCAGCATTCTTACGGGGTGGAGATACTCCTCCTCGAAGTTGATGCTGAAGCCGATCAGGGGAAACTCGGACAGCTCCTTGTCGCTGTCCATGGAAACAGACGTCTTGCCGGGATCTCCAAGGAAGAATCTTTCGACCGCTAGCTCCGCGTCCGGCGCGAGCAGCCTGTACACTGCCTGCCAGCCAAGGGTTGACAGGCCCGCGCCCATCCTGCCGGGGAAAACAAGCGCCGTGGGCAGACGGCCTCCGCTCTCCTCCGGGGTGGGTTCTTCCTGTCCGTAATAGAAGAAATCCTCTTTTACAGACATTCTGCAGTCCCGGAACATAATGTCCGTGCTGTTTCCGATCTATATTTCATACGCAGCCAGGATTTAGTCGGCCTGTTTGCGGATGAAGGTCGGTACTTCAAAGTCGTCATCATCATGGAAGATGAATTCTTCTCCGGAGTTGGCAGCAGTCTGCTTGGGCTGACGCTGAACAGGTTCGGCATTGCCGGTTGCATCCGTGGGTCTGTTGGCTCCATGACGCAGGTATGCAGGGATGGAGCGGTCTTCCTCAGCGTGGGCGCTGCCAAGCTGGTGGATGCTGGTGATGGTCTCCTTCTGTCTGGGAGTCATGCCTCTGGGGGTGATGGTGGCCCGCTGGGGCTGTGCCTGCGCCTGCGGCTGCGCGGTTTCCACTTTGGGGGCAGCAGTCTGGCTGGAGGCGCTTTCGATGCCGGTTGCGATAACGGTGATACGCATTTCGTCGCCAGCATCGGGGTCAAATACGGTACCGAAGAAGATCTGTGCGTCTTCGTGTGCTTCTTCGTGTACGATGTTGGCTGCTTCGCTGACTTCGTCGATGGTCATGTCGGGAGAGCAGGTGATGTTGATCAGAACACCCTTGGCTCCTTCAATGGATACATCTTCAAGCAGCGGGCTGGTGATGGCCTTCATGGCAGCTTCACGGGCCCTGTTCTCGCCGCGGGCGATACCGGTACCCATGAGGGCGAGGCCGGAGTTGGACATTACTGCCTGAACGTCTGCGAAGTCGAGGTTGATCAGGCCGTGAACGGTGATCAGGTCGGCGATACCCTTGACGCCGTAGTAGAGGACTTCGTCGGCCTTCTTGAGCATTTCGGAGAAGGCGGCCTTTTTGGCGGCGAGCTGCAGCAGGCGGTCGTTGGGGATGGTGATGATCGCATCAACAACCTTCTTGAGCTCTTCAATGCCCTTTTCAGCCTGAAGAAGTCTGCGCTTGCCTTCGAAATAGAAAGGTTTGGTTACAACTGCAACGGTCAGCGCACCGGCTTCCTTGGCGATTCCGGCGATAACCGGGGCTGCACCGGTTCCGGTTCCGCCGCCCATGCCTGCGGTAATGAAAACCATGTCACTGTCGCTGACCAGTTCGCGGATCTGTTCCTGCGATTCCATGGCAGCGTTTTTGCCTACGTCAGGGTTGGCGCCGGCACCGAGGCCCTTGGTGAGTTTGTCGCCGAGCTGGATTTTGTATTCAGCCAGGGATTTGTTGATGTCCTGTGCATCGGTGTTTGCAGCAATGAAGCGCACCCCGGAAAGAGCGGACTGAATCATGTTGTTGATAGCGTTTCCGCCACCGCCGCCGCAGCCGATAACCTTGATTCTGGCCTGACCGTCGCCTTCGATTTCCATGTAATCCATCATCATTTCGGTTTCCCCTGTAATTTACTTCCGTTAATTCATACTTTCCCGGCTGATCGGCCCGGGAAAGACCTTCACTGAATCTGCCTGAAGGCTGGTTTCCGCACATATGCCCTTTGAAGACGGACGTTACGGACTTTTATGTCCATAATCCTGAAACCGGTATCGGAAGCGGTTTCAGCCGCCGGAAGCGGATATAAGCCTTTCGGAGCTTTAAGAGTGCCTGTTCTAGGCTATCTCAGTGAACCACTTGCGCATCCTGCCCAGAATGCGGTTGAAAACATTTTCATCACGGATGCGGAAGACCTGCTCGGAACCGCCTTCCTTTTCCGCGCCGAACATAAGCAGCCCTACTGCTGTCGCAAATTTGGGGCTGTTGACCACGTCCTTGAGTCCACCAATTCCCGCGGGATATCCGATGCGAACCGGCAGATCGAAAATCTGTTCCGCCAGTTCCTGCATTCCGTCCACAAGCGAAGTTCCGCCTGTAAGTACAACTCCGGCTGCAATCATGTTCTTGTAGCCGCTGCGTACCAGTTCCTGATCCACCAGCGCGAGAATTTCTTCACAGCGCGGTTCACAGATTTCAGCCAGAACCCGTTTGGACATCTTGCGGTGATCCCGTCCCCCGACGGAAGGCACGTCAATGGTCTCGTCAGTGGTGACGAGGTCGGTCAGTGCCGTTCCGTATTTCACCTTGATCTGTTCCGCGGAACCCATGGGTGTTCTCAAGCCGAACGCAATGTCGTTAGTCAGGTTGTTACCGCCGAGCGCGATAACAGAAGTATGTTTTATGGAGTCGTTGGCAAATATCGCCAGATCGGTGGTGCCTCCGCCGATGTCAACGATGGCAACGCCTATCTCCCTTTCCTCCTCGGAAAGAACGGCTTTGCTGGATGCCAGCGATTCAAGAACTATGTCCGAAACATCAAGTCCCGAGCGATGGCAGGAACGGATGATGTTCTGAGCCGATGTAACCGCACCGGTAACGATGTGCACCTTTACTTCAAGACGCACACCGGCCATTCCGAGCGGGTCGGCAATGCCGCGCTGATCGTCCACGATGTATTCCTGAGGCAGGGTGTGGATAACCTCCCTGTCGAGCGGAATTGCCACGGCTTTGGCCGCGTCGATTACCCGGTCCACATCCTTCTGGGTCACTTCGCCGCCCTTTACGGCAATGACTCCGTGGCTGTTGAAGCCCTTGATGTGGCTGCCGGCGATTCCGGCGTACACGGAACGGATCTCGCATCCGGCCATGAGTTCAGCCTCTTCAAGAGCCTTCTTGATGGACTGGACAGTCTGCTCGATGTTGACAACCACGCCTTTGCGCAGACCAGTGGAGGGGGCAGTGCCGATACCGACAATGTCTACTCCGTCCGCAGTGGGTTCCCCGACCACTGCGCAGATCTTGGTGGTGCCTACATCTAGGCCGACGATCAGATCAGACTTGGACATAATTTTTTCTCCTCATCACCTTGAATAGATTGGGGATATTGCCTACCGTGGCGAACCGTTCCCGGGAGTCCTCTTTTCTACCCAGACCCTGCCGTTTCCGGTGGATATGGCTGCCACGTCCCTGAACTCTCCCCTGTTTTTGAGGTCATTCCAAACTGTGTTCAGGTGTGAAAGCTGTTCTTGCCAGTTGTCCAGCCCCAGCAGAACCTTCAGGCCCGGGCTGTCCATAAAAATTTCCATCCTGTCTCCGCCCTTGATGTCTATCCAGGCGATCTGCCCTGCATCGAAGGGGAGTTCCCTTCTTCTGAGCTTGCCCATGAATTCAGGCAGGATGGCCGCCTTGTCCATGGCATCGGAATCTATATTCAGAAACGGCAGGGAGGTGAACTTGCCCGGAGCCACCGGAGCAATAAGTCCGCCCCTGCTGTCGCAGTAGTAAAGCTGGTCATCCTGACGGACCATGAAATGCGGCACCTTCTCGCGGATCAGGATGTGCAGCTTTCCGGGCAGTTGCCGTTTCACGGTTGCCGAGTCGATCCAGAGGTTGCCGCTGAGCCTGTTTTCCACTTCGCCGATGTTCACGGCCAGACTGTTCTTGCTCAGGTTCACGTCAGCCAGTGAAAGTATTTCACCGTATGTAAGACGGTGGTTGCCGCTGATCTTGATATCCTGAAGTGAAAAATACGGATGGGTGGTCATCCAGCGGTATCCAGCAAGGCAGCCCACCCCGATAACGGCCAGAACCAGCAGACATACGCCGGAAATGCAGGCCTTGCGCATCATGGTCAGCAGCACATCCGCAGCGGAAAAGTTCCTGTCGGAGCGCTTCTTTGCCGTATTGCGGGTAATGCGCTTTTTCCCGGACTTGATCAGGGTCAGTCTGGTCTTGTTTGTTCCGGCTACACTCATGGCAGAATTATGACCTCCGGCTTGAGGGTTACGCCGAACTTTGCCAGTACGGCTTCCTTTGCCTGCGCCATAAGCTCAAGTGCCTGCGACGCTGTTCCGCCCCCCCTGTTGACCAGAAAATTGGCGTGCATTTCAGAAAAGGCCATGCCGCCCAGTTCCCGTCCTTTGAATCCGGCTTCGTCGAGCAGCCTGCCCGCGCTGTGCCCCTCAGGATTCTTGAAAACGCACCCGGCGGTCTTTTCCAGCACCGGCTGGGTGGCTTTCTTCTTTGCAAAAGTTTCTTTCACCCCGGCCCTTACTTTTTCTTCACCGGCTTCGGAAAGCTCGAACTCGGCTTCCCATATGATGGTGAATTCATCAGTGCGGGCGGAAAAATGGCGGTAGCCCCAGTCCAGCTCGGCGGCATCCTTCCAGACCAGACCGCTGCCGGGAGTCCAGATGCGCACCCGGCTGACCGAAGCAGCCATGTCGGTTCCGTAAGAACCTGCGTTCATGGCGACTGAGCCGCCGACCGATCCGGGAATCCCGGCCAGACCTTCCATGCCGGAAAGACCGTTTCTGATCAGCACGGCCAGCAGTGCCGGCAACCTCATATCAGCAGGAACGCGAACCCTGCTGCCGGACACTGTCGCTTCCGGTCTTGAGTCCCGTTCGACCTGAATGAGGGCCAGGTCCAGTTCCCCGTCTCCGGCCAGCATGTTGCTTCCTTCACCTATGGCGAGCAGCTTCGGGCCTTCGCTTTCAACAAAGCGGGCCAGCTCATCCAGTCCGTTTTCATCCCTGACTTTTGCGAGCACACGGGCTTTACCCCCGATGCCGAGCGAGGTCAGTGCGGACATATCCGGTTTATGAAGCAGTGTAAGGGCCATTGTTCCTATCCGTTAAAGGGTGAGCAGCCGTCGCTGATCTTGCAGTCGCAGCCCTGCTCGGCAAGGTACTGCAGAAAGTTTTCACCGATCTTGTAAATCGATCCTGCGCCCTGGGTGATGAAAAGGTCACCGGGTTTGAGGATGTTGGGCAGTTCGTTTTCAAGCACCTCAAAGTCCGGGTAGAAACGGACCTTGGTGGAGCTGACCTGTCGGATGCCCTGCGCCAGAGACATGCCGTTCACTCCGGGGATCGGGGATTCCGAGGCCGGATATATTTCGGTGAGCAGCAGCTCGTCGCACTTTTCAAAAGTCTTGCAGAATTCACCGAACAGGGCCTGTGTTCTGGTGAACCTGTGCGGCTGGAAGGCAACAACCAGTCTGCGGTTCGGGAAGCAGGACTTTGCGGTCTCGATGGTGGCCATGATTTCCGCTGGGTGATGTCCGTAGTCGTCGACAACCAGAACTCCCTTGCACTCGCCTTTTTTCTCGAACCGGCGGCCTACTCCCATGAAGTTGGAGAGACCGGCAAGGATGATTTCGGGGTCCAGTCCGGCTTCAAGGGAAACGCCGATGGTGCCGAGGGCATTGAGTACGTTGTGCTTGCCGGGCTGGGCGAGGGTTACTTCACCCAGCAGCTCGTCATCAAGAAATACCTTGAACAGGGAGCGTACTTCGCAGGAAATGATTTCCGCGCGCAGCCTGTTACCCTTGCCCAGTCCGTAGGTCAGGCAGGGGCGTTTGATGGTGGGCAGCAGTCTCTTCACGCCCGGATCATCCCCGCAGACAACGTTCATGCCGTAGAAGGGGATGGAGTTCATGAACTTGCGGAAGGATTCGTCAATGGCATCCTGATCGGCATAGAAGTCCATGTGGTCCTTGTCCACGTTTGTCACTACGGTGATGATGGGTGACAGGCAGAGGAAGGAACCGTCGGATTCGTCCGCTTCGGCAATCAGGAACTGTCCGTCGCCGAGCCTTGCGTTACTGCCGAAGGTATTCAGCCTTCCGCCGATGATGACGGTGGGGTCAAGCTGCGCTTCAGTGAAAACAGTTGCCAGCAGGGAAGTGGTGGTAGTTTTTCCGTGGGTTCCGGCAACAGCGATACCGGTGCGCAGGCGCATGAGTTCTGCCAGCATTTCCGCTCTGGGAATGACCGGGATGCCCAGTTCTCTGGCCCGGACCAGCTCGGGGTTTTCCTCGGAGATGGCGGTGGACTTGACCACGACATCTGCGTCAGAGACATTGTCCGCTCCGTGGCCGATGAAAACCTGCGCGCCCATTTTCTGGAGACGTTTGACCGGAGCACCGGCCGCAAGGTCTGAACCGGATACGGTAAAGCCCATGTTGATCAGAACTTCGGCAATACCGCTCATGCCTGAGCCGCCGATTCCGATCATATGAATGTTACCCACCCTGCTGCGCATAATGGGACAGGCTGCGTCTGTTACCAGGGGTACGCTGGGACCTTGTGCTGCGATCATGCCTCACCTCTCACTGTTTTCGTGCGAATAATATTTTCAATGCCGTCCACTATTGCGGCGGCCGCATCAGGCCGGGCGAATGAAAGAGCTTTGCTTCCCATCTCCTTCAGGCCGTCCTGATCGCAAATCAGTTTCAAAATCGTATCTGCCAGCATGTCCCCGTTCAGATCTTTCTGAGGGATTACAACCGCCGCCCCGGTTCCGGCCAGACTCATGGCATTGCCGGTCTGGTGGTCGTGGGTGGCCTGCGGAAACGGGATGAAAACAGCCGGCTTTCCCGCTGCCGCCACTTCGAAAACAGTGGATGCCCCGGCCCTGCTGACCACAAGCTGTGCCTGTGAATATGCAGAGGCCATGTCATGAATGAACGGTGATACGTCATGTCCGTTCATTCCCATATCTTCGTAAATTTTGCGGACCTCTTCAAAATCCGCTTTTCCGGTCTGGTGGGTCAGGCTGACGCCTGCGTCCTTCAGCCGGGGCAGGGCGGAGCACACGGCCTCGTTGATGGCCCTTGCTCCCTGACTGCCGCCGAATACCAGCACGCCTTTATTTCCTCCGGATTTTCCGGCCGAGAAGATCTCCCTGCGGACCGGGTTGCCCGTAACCTCCACCTTGGTGGAGGGGAACGAGTTCCTGATGTCCTTGAAGGAAGTGAAAACTTTTTTAACCACTTTGCCCAGAATGCGGTTGGTCACGCCCGGCACACTGTTCTGTTCGTGGATGGCAGTGGGAATTCCAAGAATCCGGGCTGCCAGAACCGGGCAGAACCCGGCATATCCGCCGAATCCGATGACTGCATCGGGCTTGAAACTCACAATCTCTTTCAAGGCCAGCAGCAGTGCCCTTACAATCCACAATGATCCGATGACCCTGCCGATTCCGCCGCCGATGATTCCCTTGGCAGGCAGCCCCTTGAAGGCAATGCCTGCGCGTTCCACCATTTCCCTTTCCGCGCCCTGTCCGCCTATGAACAGGATTTCGCACGCAGGAAAACGGTTCCTGATTTCTTCAGCCACAGCAAGGGCCGGAAATACATGGCCCCCGGTGCCGCCGGTAGTCAGGATTACGCGCTTCATCAGACCTTACCCCTCGAGAGGTTGAGCAGTATGCCGATGCAGGTGCAGGAAATGAGCAGGCTCGATCCCCCGTAGCTTACAAACGGCATCGGTACACCCTTGGGAGGTACTGTTCCCATGACCACGGCCAGATTGAGCACAAAGCCCAGAGCCAGCATGATGGTCAGTCCGTAGGCGGTGAAACGGTCCTGCAGGTCTTCCTGTGCCAGTGCGATCCTGAAACCGCGCCAGACCAGAAAGGCAACAACCATGAATACCGCCAGAACTCCGATGAATCCTAGTTCCTCCCCCACAACGGCCATGATGAAGTCGTTATGGGCTTCCGGGAGGAAGAAAAGTTTCTGTTTGCCTGCACCGAGTCCCTGCCCGAAAATGTTGCCCGAACCGAAGGCGTAGAGGGATTGCACCAGCTGGTATCCTTCTTCATGGGCGGACTTGAACGGGTCGATAAACGCAGTCATGCGTTTCAGGCGATAGGGGGAGCTGGTGATCAGCATGTACCCGGCACCGCCGGCGAAAAACAGTGAAGTCAGCAGGTAGCTGACACGGGTTCCACCCACAAGGCTCATGAAAAAGAGGATCATGCACAGGAACACCGACCCGCCGAAGTCCGGCTGCAGCATCAGCAGCAGGCACAGGGCTCCGGTAATGGCGAAGGGCGGCAGGAATCCTACGCTGAAGGTCTTGATCAGTTCCTGCTTGCGTGAGAAAAAATAGGCCAGATACAGCACCAGCGCGGGCTTGCAGAATTCCAGCGGCTGAATGCGGATGGGGCCGAGGGCTATCCAGCGGGTTGCACCTCCGGCAGCTACTGAAAGCGGCGTGAAATCGCAGAGCAGCAGGAGTATGAACGCTCCCATGAGCCACACGTAGACCATGTTGTAGAATACGGCCTTGGGCAGCCTTGAGCTGATGTACATCATGATGATTCCGCCAACGAGGAAGATCCCCTGCTTCTTGAAGAAGAGGTATTTATCCCCGAAGAAACGCTCGGCCATGATTCCGCTGGCGGAGAGCACCATCATCAGGCCGAAACAGGCCAGCAGCAGTGCCGCGCAGAGGAGCCAGTAGTCAGGGCGTTCGGGCTTGTCTGAGAGGGTCTTTTTTTTGTTCAAGACAGTTCCTCCATGATCCTTTTGAAATCATCGCCTCTAGCCGCATAGCCTGTGTAGGCATCAAAACTTGCAGTCCCAGGAGAAAGCAGAATGGTTTCCCCGGCGCTTGAATTGGCGAAAAGGGTGCGTACAGCCTTTTCGAGGTTTTCGTGCCATGAAATCTTGAAACTGTCCTTCAGCGCTGGCTCAAAGTGTTCGCGTCCGGCACCGAAAAGGCCCACTTCAACTACCTTGCCTTCCATGACCGTAATTAGTTCACTGACGTCTCCGCCCTTGAAGACGCCGCCAAGCAGCAGCCTGATAGGGCCTTCGAAGCTGTTGAGAGCTGCGCGGACCGCATCAAGGTTGGTTCCCTTGGAATCGTCGATGAAACGTACTCCGTTCACGATGCCGATATTCTGGATGCGGTGGGGCTTGCCCTTGAATGTTTTCAGCCCGGCTTCAAATTCATCGCGGGTCAGACCGATCTTCTCAAGTGCCAGCCAGGCAGCTTCAATGTTGTAGCGGTTATGTTTTCCGGGAAGATTTGGCTGTTCCGGGAACGCAGTTCCGTCAAACCATTTAACTTCCGCACGCGTGAAGGAAGCAGGGTCGAGCCGGTCTTTCATATCTGCGGGCAGTATTGCCAGTTCTTCCCTGCTCTGGCGTTCGAAAATCTTGAGTTTGGCCGCTACGTATTCATCCATGTCCTCGTGGTAGTCGAGGTGGTTGGCTGAAATGTTGAGCAGGATGGCTGCCTGCGGACGGAACAGCCGGCAGTTCTGGAGCTGGAAGCTTGATACTTCAAGCACCAGTACATCGGCCTGTCCACGGTTGACGATGTATTCGGAAAGGGGAGTCCCGTAGTTGGCACCGGCGAAAACGGTCCTGCCGGATTCCTGAAGGATGTGTTCCATCAGTGCGGCTGTGGTTGTTTTACCATTGGTCCCGGTTACGGCGATCTTGGGTTCGTCTGCAAACCAGACCGCCAGTTCAAGCTCGGAGATTATCCTGCGCTCAGGCAGGTCGCCGATGAAGGGCTTGATGCGGCGGACAGGAATACCGGGACTTATGACAATAACGTCCGCACCGGCGAATTGTTCTTCGCAGAAGGGACCGGTCATGAGCTGGGCCTTGGGGCCGAGGCCTTCAAGTACGGATTCAGTAAGGTTTTCATTGGCATCCACGATACGCACGGCAGCACCGAGCCTGTGCAGCAGGTGTGCTGCGGCCAGTCCTGAACGTCCGGCTCCGGCTACAACAGCCAGCCGGTCGGTGAACATGCGGGTCGATGTGACCTTTTCTACGAATGCGCTGTCCATGATTCCTTACCTGATCTTTAGTGTGCTTAGGGCCATCAGGGCCATCAGGATGGAGATAATCCAGAACCTGATCACGATTTTTGATTCCGGCACACCCTGGTGCTCAAAATGGTGGTGCAGCGGTGCCATGCGGAAAATGCGCTTGCCGCCGCTGACCTTGAAATAGCTTACCTGCATGATTACGGAGACGGTCTCGAATACGAAGACACCGCCCACGATGATCAGCAGCAGTTCCTGTTTGCAGAGTACGGCGATGAAGCCGAGAGCCCCGCCGATGCTCAGTGAACCCACATCACCCATGAAAATCTGCGCGGGATAGGCGTTGTACCAGAGGAATCCGAGTCCGGCTCCCACCAGCGCACCGCAGAATACGGTAACTTCGCCCACGCCCGGTACATGAGGCACGTTGAGGTAGCTGGCCATCCCCACATGCCCCGCAATATAGATGAAGAAAGCGTAGCAGGTGGCGCTGGTGATGGTCGGGCCTATGGCCAGTCCGTCCAGTCCGTCGGTCAGGTTTACCCCGTTCGAGGCACCGATCATAACCAGCAGGGCGAACGGCAGGTAGAGCCAGCCGAGGTCCGGGGTGAAGTTCTTGAAGAACGGCACTGCCAGCTCGGTTGAGTAGGCGGGCTGCATTATGAGCAGCCCAACTGCGGCTCCGGCCACGATCAGCTGGCCGAAGAGTTTTGCCGGTGCGGAAATTCCCTTGTTACGCTTGCCCTTGATCTTGGTGTAGTCGTCAATGAAGCCGACCAGTCCGAATCCTGCGAAAACCAGCATGGTCAGCCAGACGTAGACGTTGGTAAGGTCGGACCAGAGCAGGGTGGAGACCAGCACACCGAAACCCAGCAGCAGGCCGCCCATGGTGGGGGTTCCGGCCTTGCACTTGTGCTGTTCGGCGATTTCGTCCTGAATGTACTGGCCGCACTTGATCTTCTGCAGCCAGCGCATCATTGCCGGGCCGAGCACGATGGTGATGACCAGCGCGGTCAGCAGGGCGTAGATGGACCGGAAAGTTATGTACCGGAACACATTCAGCGCACTGAGCTGCGCACTCAAGGGGACAAGAAAATGATAGATCATGCTTTGTTTCCTCCGGTCTCCCCGCTGACTTCAGTGTTAAGGGCTTGGAAGTATTCTTCCATGCGGCATGATCTTGACCCTTTGAAAAGAACAACCGCGTCGCTTAAGCCAAGTTCATGTATTCCGTTTAAAAATTCCGAAGGATTGTTCACCGGGACCAGCGTGGACCCGTTGGTATTCGATGCCACCTCGGCGTAGTGTCTGCCGTGGTAGAAAGTCGCATCGGGCTTTATTTCGGCGATTTTGGTGCCGAGGTCGCAGTGGGCGCATCCGGCTTCTTCGCCAAGTTCAAGCATGTCCCCCAGTACCAGCACCAGCGGGCGCTCTCCGGCAATATTCTTTGCCGTGTCGATGGCCCGGTGCATGGAAAGCGGGTTGGCGTTGTATGAATCGTCGATGAGGGTCCATTCCCCGTAGGTATGGCAGTGGAAGCGCTGTCTGGGCAGCTCCACAGTGGAAAGTCTTGCTGCGATTTCATCCAGTTCCATGCCCAGCTGGTGTGCTGCGCAGGTGACGGCTGCGGCATTTTCCGCAAAATGTGAACCGCAGGTCGGCAGGACCACCTTGGTCCGCTTGTCTCCGGCCTTGATCATGAATTCGCCGGACCCGTCGGGAAGGGTGCGCATAAGCGTGCTGTAATAGGGCGCGCTCTGATCCTGTGAAGAAAAGGGAACGGGATCTGTTATGCTGCAGGCTTCTTCCCAGAGCAGGGTGTGGTCCATGCAGCACAGGGCTTTCCCTTCCGGGCGCAGGTATTCGAAAATTGAGGCTTTGAATCTTGCCACGTTGGACAGCGAGCCGAGTCCTTCCAGATGGGCAGGGCCTATGTTGTGGACTATTGCCATGTCCGGCATGGCCACGGGGCCCAGTTCGGCCATGTCGCCGGGCAGGCTGATGCCCAGTTCCATTACCCAGTAGGTCTCTTCGCCGGTGGCTTCCAGCATGGACATGGGCAGGCCTATCTGGTTGTTCAGATTCATGAAATTCTTGTGCACGGTGTGGGATCCGGAAAGTACGTGGGCCAGCATTTCCTTTACGGTCGTCTTGCCTGCGGAACCGGTGACGGCGATCATGCGGGCCTTGGACTTGAGGCGCCAGTATGCGGCAAGCCTGCCGAGGGCCTGTACGGTGTTGCGGACCAGAATGACCGGTCTGCCTTCAAGCTCGGGACGGTACTGGGAGACGACAACGGCTGCTGCACCGGCGTCAAGGGCCGCTGCGGCAAAGTTGTGGCCGTCGTAATTTTCACCCTCGATGCAGAAGAAAACATCGTTTTTCTTCACCAGCCTGCTGTCAATGCGCACGCCGGAGATTTCAATGCCTTCCGCACCGGGGATGTCGCTGCCCCCCAGGAGCTGTTCTTCGAGTTCAGACAGAGTCAGTTTCAACCGTATATCTCCTTGATCGCCTTGCCGATTTCTTCCGCATCGGAGAAATGGCGTTTTTCGGTTCCAATAATCTGGTAGGTCTCATGACCCTTGCCTGCCACCAGCAGCACGTCTTCGGCAGTCATTTCCGCTACAGCCATTCTGATGGCCGCAGCGCGATCGGCATCTTCCAGCACCTTGTCACAACCTTCTATCCCGGCCCTCACCTCGTCGAGGATGAACAGCGGGTCTTCGGTGCGCGGGTTATCCGAGGTCAGCACTGCCACGTCAGAATATCTGCAGGCTGCTTTCGCCATGAGCGGGCGTTTGGTGCGGTCGCGGTCTCCGCCGCAGCCGAACACGGTAATGATCCGTTTGAAATTCAGGTCTTCCAGGGTGCGCAGTACGTTTTCCAGCGCGTCCGGGGTGTGGGCGTAATCCACGAAAATATTAAGTCCCTGATCGTTGCGGACCCGTTCAAGCCTGCCGGGAACACCGTGAAATTCTGCAAACACATTCATCTGGGCCGGGGTAAGGCCAAGGTGCAGACCGACTGCCTGAGCGGCAAGCAGGTTTGAACCGTTGTGGCGGCCGATGAGGTCCGATTCGATTTCCCACTGCTCATCGCCCCTTGTCATGCGCAGATGCATGCCGGAGCCGGTGCAGGACAGCATTTCGCCGCACAGGGAATCGCTTCCGGTGGCGCAGGCCTTGTCCAGACCGAAGCCGATGGCCGGGCCGTAGCACTCAAGCAGCCGTCTGCCGTAGGGATCGTCAAAATTGATGATCCCGCGTTTGAGTGCGCTGGGGTAGTGGTTGAAAAGCAGGCACTTGGCCTTGAAATATGTTTCCATGTCCCCGTGGTAATCAAGGTGGTCCTGGGTGACGTTGGTGATTACCGCAGCGTCGAAATTCAGTCCGGCCACGCGTTTCTGGTCAAGTGCATGTGAGGATACCTCCATGACCGCCACATCAACCCCGGATTGGTTCATCTGTGCCAGCAGTTCATGCAACTGCCAGCATCCGGGGGTGGTCAGCGGTGCTTCCTGCTCGAATCCGGGCCAGCGGTAGCTTACGGTGCCGATGACGCCGACCTTCTTTCCGGCTGATGTCAGAAGCCGTTCGATGAGGTAGGAAACGGTTGTTTTACCGTTTGTCCCGGTTATTCCGACCAGTCTGACCTTGTTCTCGGAGGTCTTGAAATATGCTGTGGCCAGTTCTCCGAGGGCTTCGCGCGGATCCGGATGGACGATGAGATCCGCCTTTCCGGTTTCAGTTTCAGAGGCGCAGACTATGCAGGAGGCTCCCTTTTCCAGTGCCTGGGGGACAAATTCAGCTCCATCGCGCAGCGGTCCGGATATGGCTACGAAAACATCGCCTTCCTGTACTGTGCGGGAATCGGTACGGACCATCAGTCCTGCGCCGACCCTGGCGAGGAGTGCGTCCCATTTTGTCTTGTCAAATTTATCAGCAGTCATATTCAGCCCCTGTTCAGGATACCCAGAGAACCATTTCCGCGTTTTCGTCCTCAGGCCATTTGTCGCCGGCCTTGGGGAGCTGTTTCTTCACCGTCATCCCCTGACCTTTCAGTTTGGGGACAAAACCTTTCTGCACCAGTATTTCAATTGCTCTTCTTACAGGCATCCCGGTCAGGTCCGGTACATCCGTGCCGGCCACTTCCGTATGGGACGGGGTTGCCTTGACGGCCCTTTTCGGAAGATCGGAAACCGGCTCTTCAACAGCCGCCATTACCGGGGTGGGATCTCTCCTTTCCGGAAGCCTTCCGTAATAGGCCAGTGTTTCGGTCATTATGTTCCTGACCGCCGGTGCCGCCACCGTGCCGCCGTAATGGTTCGGCTTGGGGTCGTCCACCATCATGAAAACTATGTAGTCCGGGTTGTAGCCCGGAACCAGTGCCACAAAAGAGGCCAGATATTCGGTTCCGTATCCGCCTTTCTTGTGTGCCTTCTGGGCCGTACCGGTCTTCCCGGCCACGGTCATCCCGCTTATGCGGGCCTTTTTGCCTGTACCGTCTTCCTGAACCACTTCCCGCATCATGGAGAGGACTTTTTCGGCTGCCTCGGCACTGAAGATTCTTTTGGGTTCCGCATCATCTTCCGTGCGGGGGAACTGGATCAGGTGCAGCGGTTTGCTTATCCCCTTGTTGGCCAGAGTCAGGAATCCCTGTGCCATCTGCAGGGCGGTAACACCGATTCCCTGTCCGAATGATCCGGCTGCAAGGTCGATCTCGTTCCAGTTCGCTGCCGGGCGGATCATACCCTTGCGGTCTCCGGGCAGGGGCAGACCTGTCTTTTCACCGAATCCGAGGTCGGTGATGAACTTGTGATAGTTCTGCACGCCCAGTTCAAGGCCGATCTTTGCACAACCGATGTTACTGGAGTAGCGCATGATTTTGTGCACAGGCAGCCATCCTTCCGGGTGGGTGTCCTTGATGAACTTGCCGTTAAGTTCCCAGCGGCCGTTTTCGCAGTCAAAGAGCTTTTCCGGGGTTACAACACCGTGCTCAAGCGCGGCGGCAATCAGGAACGGCTTGAACGTTGAACCCGGTTCCACAACGTCGAGCGCCGCACGGTTCCTCCAGATGTCAGGGGAACTGGTGCGGAAAATATTCGGGTTGAACCGCGGACAATTGGCCAGGGCAAGGATGTCGCCGGTGGCAACTTCAACCACTACTGCGGAGCCCCACTTGCCGCTGTACTGCTTCACAGCCTCGGCCAGTGCGTTTTCTGTCACTGACTGCAGGTGGGAATCAATGGTCAGGTGGAGATCCTTACCCCTGATGTCCATTTCGCGGCCCATTGCATCGAGGTAAAGCCTGCGTCCCGATGCATCGCGCTGAACAACGAACTGGGCCTTGCGGCCGGCCAGCCGTTCGTTGAACTCTTTTTCAAGTCCTTCCAGACCGTTGCCGTCAATGCCGGAAAATCCCAGCAACTGCCCCGCAAGGTGGTTGTTGGGATAGAGCCTGACATATTCGGTGGTCAGGTGTACGCCGGGCAGATCCGCTGCTTTCAGCTTTGCGGCCATCCGGTCGTTTATCTGGCGTTTTATCCAGATGAAATTTGATTTCGAGGACAGCTTCTTTCTCAGGACATTTCTGGGGATTCCCAGAATTTCCGAAAGCTTGCCAGCTGTTCCGTCAACGTCGGTGATCTTTACCGGGCGGATATAGACGGATTCCGCTTCAACACTGGTTGCCAGCAGGTTGCCGTTGCGGTCATAGATTGAACCGCGCTCTCCGCGTTCCAGTTCCGCAGCCAGATGCTGACGCGAGGCCAGGCGCGAGAGGTCGGCACCCTTGAACAGTTGCAGCCATGCCGCTCTGCCGAGAAGTCCCGTCCACATAAGGGCGAAAAGGACCATGACGAAGAGCAGCTTGTTCCTGCTCTGCTTCAGGCTTTCTTTTTTCCTTTTTGCCACTTCAAGCTCCTGTTACCTTTTAACTACGGTTTAGCCGCTTCCCTAGGCCTCCTTATCTGCCCCTGTGAAGCCGGCCCGAAGCCGTATTTCTCTGCCAGTTCCCGCAGTCTCAAGGGAGAGAGCAGGTTGTTCTTTTCCACTTCCAGCTTGGCGGCCAGGGCTTCCTGTTCGTCAAGCCGCTTTTCCATGCGTCTCAGGTCATATGCCCGGTCAACCCGTTCAATGTTGAACCAGACCGAAATAAGTCCCAGTATCAGTGCCGAACCCATGGTCAGGGCCAGGGCGATGACTATTCCTTTGGAGTCGCCTTTCATCCTGCCACTCACTCTTTTTCGGCGGCTCTTTCGGCGACCCTGAGCTTGGCACTGCGGCTGCGCGGGTTGACCATCATCTCCTCCTCGGTGGGAAGGACGGGTTTTCTGGTCAGTATATTGAGCCTTTTTACTTTTCCGCAGGTGCAGATCGGCTGCATGGGCGGACAGTCGCAGTCCTCTGATTCTGCTTTGAAACTTTTTTTCACGATCCTGTCTTCCAGCGAATGGAAGGAAATGATCGCGACTCTTCCTCCGGGGCTGAGTCTTTCCGGTATTCTCTGCAGGAAGTTCTGGAGCTCTTCCAGCTCCGAGTTCACCGCAATGCGCAGTCCCTGAAAGGTCTTGGTGGCCGGATGTGTCCGGGACAGGGCCTTTCGCTTGGCCGGATAGGCTTTTTCAACAATGGCAGCCAGCTGCAGGGTGGTGGTGATCTTTTCCTGCTCCCTGGCGGCGATGATGGCCTTGGTTATCTTGGAGGCCAGCGGCTCTTCCCCGTACAGCTTCAAGATACGGTTCAGGTCCGAAAATGACCCCTTGTTCACGATGGACGATGCCGGAGGCATACCTCCAGCCGGGTCCATGCGCATGTCCAGCGGGCCGTCCTTGATGAAGCTGAAACCGCGCTCGGCCCGGTCCAGATGCAGGGAGGAGACTCCCAGATCCAGTACCACTCCGTCCACAGTGTCCCAGCCCAGTTCGTCAAGGGCTGCTTCAAATCTGCTGAAAGCAAGGTGAAACCGGTGCGCCCTGTCACCGAAAGGTTCAAGGCGTATTCCGGACAGTTCAAGGGCCTGCTCGTCCCGGTCAAGTCCGGCCAGTTCCGCGCCTTCTCCGGCAGCTTCCAGAATAGCGCTCGAATGTCCGGCCATACCGAGAGTGCCGTCGAGATAGCGTCCGCCCGGTTTGGGGGCGAGCCATTCGATGACTTCATTCAGCAGAACCGATGTGTGAACCTTTTCAGGTCTGGTTTCCTTGCTTTCCATGGTGTCCTGATTTCAAACCGTTTTCAGTGTTGATGATTGTGCCCTGGGGGGAGCGGTCATAAACTGTGCCGGCTTGAAATATCAAGCTTGAAATTTAAATAACAATTGTGTGTCAGTGATGCGGGTGAGCGAGACCGGCTAGAAGGGGAGTTCTACTCCGCATTCAGCCAGTTCGTCGGAAACATCGTCAAAATCCTGTTCAAGCAGGGCTTCGTATTCCCGCTTGTCCCAGACCTCAAACCTGTCTCCGACACCGGCAAGAACAACGTCCTTGTCCAGTTTGCCGCTTTTCCGCAGATGGGAAGGGATGGTGATTCTTCCTTGTTTATCAAGAAAGACTTGTTCGGAACCTGAAATGATGATGCGGATGAAATTTCTGAGTTTCCGACTGGGGTTCTTGATGCTTGTGAGCTTCTGTTCAAGGATGTCCCAGTCCGGCGGAGTGAAACCGACGATGTTTCCCTCAAAAATTGTCAAAGTCACGCAACCCTTCGGAGAATCGGCGTACACTTGGTCGCGATACTCCGGAGTGAGCATAAGTCGGCCTTTATCATCAAGGCTTCTATGTGCGTGACCTCTGAATTTCATTGTTACCACCTAATCACACAGTTCTACCACCAATTCCCCCCGTCTCACCACCTGTGTTGGAAATTGGGAGAAAAGTCAAGACCCCTTTCATAAATAAGAGGGTCTCATTTTGGCTGTTTTCAAGGGTTCGTAACCTTTTGGTGTATTCTAAAAGCTTAAATATACGGAGCTTAGAAAAGATGAAGACAGGTGGAAAAACAATTTAGAAAAATTTTAAAAAAATAATTAAAAAAGTAATCCCGGTGTGGATACTCTTCACGAATCCACATATGAGTGCTATAGGGCAAAAAAAGCAGGGGTGCATTGTATGGGCCGAGGGAAACTGACCGATCATGCAACTGGTGTTGATTCTACTTGTCGATGGGTCTGTCTATCAATTCTGAGCTAATTATTACAGCAGGTTATATCGGGGTGCGTTGAGGATGATTGCAAAAGGCAGATTTGATGTTCCGGATGGTCTTAATGAGGAGTACTACCAGATAAGCTCTGACATTATCCAGAGCTTCAATAAGTTCCGTCCCCCGCTGGATATATTTCTTTTCAAAGAGGAGGTGGGACGGGTCAGTCCATTTTATAAGGTTGGGGAGAGGCTGAGCAAGGAACGCATTGAGATGCTTGCGGAGCTGGTCAAAGAGGGACTGATTTTTGTTTCCCGCAAGGACCATCCGGTATACGTCAAGCACATCGCCTACCAGCTGGACCTTGTCCTGATCGACCGCAACCTCAAGGAAAGCGAGATTGCCGATATTTTTCTTGAAGCCCTGACCATGCGCATCGGTGAATTTTTTGACCAGCCTGTGGGCGTGGTCATGGAGAAGCTGTGGGTCGACCTGATGGTACTTACCGAATATCTCTGGAATGACCCTTACCGCATCAAGGCATTGTCCCGGCGTCTGCATAAGGAACACTCACTGGCAAGGCACAGTGTGAACTGCGGCATTCTGGGGCTGACCATGTTCATCCACCAGAAGGGGGCAGCTTTTGCCAAGGGAGAGATCACCCGCAACCATTTCAACAGACTTACCGCCGGGATGTTCCTGCATGATCTGGGAATGACCAAGATTCCCATCTTCATTCGGGAAAAACCCAAGCCGCTGACCACCGATGAGCGGACCAAGATCGATAAACATCCCATGCTTGGTTACGAAATGCTCAGCAAGCTGGACCTGAAATACAAGGAAATCGAGGCCTGCGTGCTTGAACATCACGAACGGGTGACCGGAAAGGGGTATCCCCAGAAAAAGTCCGGAAGGGATATTTCCAGTCTGGGCAGGCTGATGGCTGCCGTGGATTCCTACTGCGCCATGATTACAGCCCGTCCTTATGCCGAGGCCATAGACCCAAAACAGGCCGCCACCATTATTGCACAGGACAAGGGGTATGACCCTGAAGTGACCAGGAGCATTCAGGCCTGGGCCATGACCCTGAAGTAATCAGGACTGCTTCTGTGCCCAGCGTTTGCCGAGGGCTTTCCCGGCAACGCAGCAACCGGCGGCCATGGCGGACCATTCGATTATTTCAGGCAGTGAAATGGTGCTGTTGAAGTCGCCAAGGTGAGGCCCGGTGGTAAGCGGTATGTCTTCGCATCCTTTTTCTATGGTCATGGCCTTTTCCGGGGCCATGCCGCATTTGATGAGATATTTGCGGAATTCTCCGTCTTCAAGGATGTCCTGATCCACCACCCGCATGAATTCAAACATGTGCCGGTCTATTCCCATCTTATCGATCATGGCTTGTACCAGCTCCGGCACGTGCAGGTCTATTTCGTTCTTGTACTGCATCCCGGTAAAGCCGTGGTAGTAGCGCCTGAAACATTCTATGATTGCCTGCTCGAACAGCTCTGCATCAAAAAGATGACGGGCATCGACAGGCTCGCCGTTCTCGTCAAGGCCGCACAGGTCCGGCTGTCCGGCCCTGAACCAGCTGCCCAGTACCAGCAGGATGGACATGAAGTGGGAACCTATTGCCCAGTAGAAGGAATCACGTCCCGGTTTCATGACCTGGAGGTGCTCAAAGTCGCGCAGCCCTGAAAGCCCGAAGTTGGGGTAGCGGCAGGAATCCAGCCAGCGGTCCAGCCGCCCGAACCTCCGCCATTCGTACACTCCCTCGTCCGTTCTCCTTGTGGCCTGAACCCGGTTGTGAAACAGGGGGATCGGTGCGTCATGGACTATTCCGCGTCCGGCCAGCCAGCCTAGAATGTAGGCATTGCGCCCCATGATCTCGAGCATATCCTCCGCGTTGCAGCGTCTGTCCACCCTGTCATCGTTGGGATATACAAAATAGTCGCTGTGGGCGTGGTAGGCCATGGCATAAAGCTCGTCATGCAGGTTTTCCGGCCTGACATCAGGAAGGCCTTCAATTCTGAACACAATTTGTCCCTCAACCGTGCAGGGCTGCGGACAATCGAAACGGACCGGGCACTGCCTGGCGTCTTCCTGCAGTCTTTGCATCCAGCGGCCCTCAAGGTGAAGTCCTTGCGGGTCCTCTCCCTTGCGGAGAATCTTCACCGAGAAGATCTGGTCTGCCTTTTCCGTGCGCATCACGGCACTCCGACCTGAAAACACGGGATCTTCAATAGCCCCTGCAGATTTAAGCAGCTGTTCCCACCTGATTGAAGGTGCTGCCCCGCTGAACGGTTCCGGAGACTCCGGGAGGTCTATTGCAAATGGTAGAACTCCCAGCCCGCCGGAAGCCTCAATAGCAGGATATTTTTTGCATGTTGATGCCGCTTGAATCTGAAGATGAAGTGCCTTGTGGGAAAGATCCATGTCGGAGCAGCCCTGTCCTACTGCTGCCAGAGCTTTGGCACATTCCCGGTAGAGCAGTTGGGACATGCGCTGGCTTCCGTACCGTTCCTCCATGAGGATATCCCAGACCGCATGGACAATATAATCATCCGCAAAGTCCGGTGAATTCTGCAGCAGGGTGCGTAGGTTGCGCATGTCCATGTAGGCA
Source organism: Maridesulfovibrio sp. FT414 (assembly GCF_050916235.1). Taxonomy (GTDB): domain Bacteria; phylum Desulfobacterota; class Desulfovibrionia; order Desulfovibrionales; family Desulfovibrionaceae; genus Maridesulfovibrio. Next base: position 1,148,686 of record NZ_CP104854.1, on the reverse strand, counting down.
GCGCTGAATTCCCGGTCAGGGCTGAGTCCCCGGGCATAAAATGTGGCGTCCGATTTGTTCAAGTTGATCCTCTCGTTGTTTCTGTTCCGCAGGATTATACCAAAGAGCCGGATTAGGCCAGTGGATGTAATCGGTTGTTATTGGTTTATAAAATCCATTGTTTGCAAATGCATATGTAGATTCGATTTGTGGAAAGGGAGTTGCTGCTTTATTGGGTAAAGGTTCGTAAACCACTTTTTTAGAGCACACAAAGGGAGATAAGATCATGTCAGAAGCTGGATACAGGGAGATGTGGGAAAACCTGAATCTCGACATTGAGGCCCATGACGGGCTGCTTGAGGTTCTGGGCAAATTTTATGGTGACATCTACATGAGTCAGCAGGGCCGTCTGCAGGGTATGGAGTACCTTGATTTCGTACTTTCCGAAGTGCATGGCCTGCGGGTAAAGGAGCTTATGGATGCCAAGGCCGAAGGCCGCAAGATAGTCGGGACCTTCTGTGTTTTTGTTCCCGAGGAACTTACCCTTGCTGTTGACGCCATTCAGGTGGGACTCTGCGCCGGTGCCGATGCCGGAACCGAAGCTGCCGAGAAACTGGTTCCCCGCAACACCTGCGCGCTGATCAAGTCTTTTATCGGTTTCAAGATGGCTAAAATCTGCCCCTACACCGAGTCCTGTGACTTGATCATCGGTGAAACCACCTGTGACGGCAAGAAGAAGGCCTACGAAGCTTTTTCCGAGATGGCTCCCATGTACGTGATGGAAGTTCCCCAGTGTAAGGAAGCTTCCGACCGTGAACTCTGGAAGTCCGAAGTTATGCGCTTCAAGGAAGAACTTGAAAAACTCACCGGCAGAACCATTACCGCCGAGTCCCTCAAGAAGGGCATAAAGACCGTTAACGATAAGCGTCGTGCTCTGCAGCGCCTCAATACCTTGCGTGCTGCCGTACCTACTCCCATTTCCGGACGTGATGTACTGCTCATCAATCAGGTTAGTTTTTATGATGACCCGGTACGGTTCACCCAGTCCATCAACACCCTCTGCGACCAGATTGAAGCCCGTATCGCCGCCGGCGAAGGTATTGTGCCCGAAAAGACCCCACGGCTCATGTTGTCCGGCTGCCCGATGGCAGTACCCAACTGGAAGCTTCCATATATAGTGGAAAGTTCCGGAGCTGTGGTTGTCTCAGAGGAATCATGTATTGGAACACGCAACACTCGTGATCTGGTGGACGAATCCGGCCAGACCGTAGAGGAAATGCTCGACGCGATCTGTGATCGTTACATGAAAATCGACTGTGCCTGTTTCACTCCCAACAATGAGCGGCTGGACAACATCAAAAAACTGGCCGAAGAAACCAAGGTCGACGGCGTTATTCACTATTCGCTCATGTTCTGCCAGCCCTACACCCATGAAGCTTTCAAGGTGGAAAAGGTTCTGGCCGAGTCCGGACTGCCCATGCTGGCAATTGAAACCGACTACAGCATGGAAGACGTTGAACAGCTCAAGACCAGGGTTGAAGCATTTGTTGAAATGATTTCCTAATCCTGATTCAGCTGAAGAAAGCCCTCGACAGACCTGTCGGGGGCTTTTATAATTTTTGCCTTGTACAATTGTCTCCGGCGGCACCTCTGTTCTCAACAGACCGCTGAACTCGAATACTCGTTAGGCGACTGTAAGGCCTGCCGGGGGTCTGAACCCCTTTGAAAAAGGTTTCAGAATCCCAAACTTTTTTGACAAGGCTTCGCCACTTCGTGAGATTAAATGTCATTAACACGGCGAAGCCCGGGTGAAGAATATGATTGCTGGAATTGATATCGGGTCCCGTTCCATGGAGCTGGTTGTTCTGGATGGGGAACAGGTTGTCCTCAAGCGCAGGCTGCCGACGACGTTTGACCCTGCAGCACAGATTGCCAGAATTTTGGAAGATGTGGATGTGGATCTTATCTCCGCAACCGGTTACGGGCGCAAGCTGGTCACCAGTGAACTGACCGGGACCGAGTGCGTTTCCCTTACCGAGATAAAGGCTTACGCGCTTGGGGTATCGCGTGTCTGTCCGGAGGCACGGACTGTACTTGATATAGGCGGGCAGGACACCAAGGCAATCGCATTGCTGCCGGGCGGCAGGGTCGGAAAGTTCGAAATGAATGACCGCTGTGCCGCCGGAACCGGTAAATTTCTGGAACATCTGGCAACGGTTTTTCAGATTCCCATTGAGGAGTTCGGACAGTATGCTCTTGAGGGAACGGAACCGCTGCCGATCAACAGCATGTGCACTGTTTTTGCGGAGACCGAAGCCACCTCGCTGATGGCTCAGGGCAGGAATCCGCGGGATATTGCCCTGGGGCTGCACGGGTCTATTGTCAGACGCACAGTAAATATGCTTGGTCGGGTGGGGCTTTTCGAACCGCTGGTCTTTGCCGGGGGTGTTGCAAATAATCCCTGTGTTGTCAGTATGTTGAAAGATGCTTTGGGGGTTAATCCCATTGTTCCGGAGGAACCTGATTTTGCCGGTGCGCTGGGTGCCGCTTATTTCGGGCTTTCCCATCAAAAAAATGTTGAATAAATCGTTTGAAAATTGCTTCTTTTCCCGTTAGGTTCCCCTTGTCTGCGGCGATAACCAATATCCTACCCTGCCGTGACCAATATGCCCTCCAGGAGAAACAAGAGCATGTCCGAGAAAAACTTGGAAACCAATGGCGAAGAGAGCTTTGCCGAACTGTTTGAAGCCTTCCAGTCTGAATCCAACGACAACCTGCAGGTCGGGGACAAGATCAAGGGAACCGTAATTTCCATCACCAAGGATTCCGTGTTTATCGACACCGGTTCCAAGGTTGACGGTGTTGTGGACCGTGATGAACTGACCGACGGGGAAGGTGAACTGACCGTTAAAGATGGCGATACCGTTGAACTCTTCGTCATTTCCATGAACAACAATGAAATCGTTCTTTCCAAAGCCATGTCCGGCGCAGGTGGACTGAATATGCTGCGTGAAGCATATGAAAACAAAGTCCCCGTTGAAGGAAAGGTCGCCGAAACATGCAAAGGCGGTTTCAGAGTAAAGATGATGCATCGCAAGGTGTTCTGCCCTGTCAGCCAGATCGACACCACTTTTGTTGAAGATGCTGAGAGCTTTGTAGGCACCACCCACAATTTTCAGATCATCAAGTTCGAGGAAAACGGTCGCAACATTGTAGTTTCCCGCAGGGTTCTTCTGGAACAGGAGCAGGAAAAGGTCCGCGAGCAGTTTGTTAAGGATGTCAATGCCGACGCAGTGCTCGAAGGTAAAGTTACCAAAATCATGCCCTTCGGTGTTTTCGTGGAGCTTGCTCCCGGAGTTGAAGGCATGGTCCACGTCTCCGAGCTCAGCTGGTCACGCACCGCCAAGCCCGAAGAAATCGTACAGCCCGGAGACGAAGTTTCCGTACGCGTTCTTTCCGTCGAGACCCGCGAAGATGGCAAGGGACTCAAGATTGCCCTTTCCCTCAAGCAGCTTCAGGCTGACCCTTGGGATGAAATCGAAGGCAAGATCAACGCCGGAGACAAAATCACCGGAAAGGTTGTCCGTTGTGCCGAGTTCGGAGCTTTTGTTGAAATCGCTCCCGGCGTGGAAGGTCTGGTTCACATCTCCGAGATGAGCTACACCAAACGCGTTCATAAGGCAGAGGACGAAGTTGCTCCCGGTCAGGAAGTTGCAGTCATGGTCAAGGACATCGATATGGCCAAGCGCCGTATCAGCCTTTCCATGAAAGACGCAGCCGGTGACCCCTGGCTTGACGTTGCCGACACCTTCAAAGTCGGACAGGAAGTGGAAGGTACTGTTGAAAACCGTGCTGAGTTCGGTATTTTCATCAACCTCGCTCCCGGTATAACCGGTCTGCTGCCCATGTCCCGCATCAGCCGTTCCGGCAAGCAGGCAGAGCTTGAAGCCCTCAAGCCAGGCGACAAGGTGACCATCTCCATCGAAGAGATCAACACTGTTGATCGCAAGGTAACCCTCACCGCAGGCGAAGCCGTTAAAGGTGAAGAAGAAGTGGATTGGAAGAAATACGCCAAGCCCGCCCCTGCGAAGAAGGCAGCTCCGCGTAAATCAGCATCCAAGTCAGCACCCAAGACCGTTTCTGCCGGAGATACCGGCGGGTTCGGATTGCTTGGGGACAAGCTTCAGGAAGCCTTGAAGAACAAGAAATAACAACAGAAAGGCCGGGCTTGGAAATGAGCCCGGCCTTTTTAATTGTCTGCCATGACCGATAACGAAGTAATCATCTGCTGGGAAGATTGTTGAGCAGGGCTCAAGAAGGTGAGTTCGCGCCTTCATTATCTGCAACCCGGGAAGAGTATCCGGGTGGAGATTCTGCCTGACCAGTACTCCAAGATCGAATCCATCGCCAGGGTCAAGAAAGCGGAAATAACATCGGAAGTATCCCTGCCTGACGGAAAACTCCTGCTGACACTTCATAAGTAATAGTTCCACTCCCGGTATTCACTCTTTCCGTTTCCATAGGATTTTCAGCTATGTCTGCCTTTATTCTCCTTCCTGCCATATTTTTCAGTGCCGGTTTTCTGCAGGGGCTGACCGGGTTCGGTTCGGCCCTCATTGCCATGCCTCTTCTAGCCTATGTGGTTGATATCAAGACTGCGGTCGCTGTCTGTACCCTTTGCGGGGTGACAATCAATTTAAGGATGTGCAGCAATCTGCGGTCAAAGCTGGACAGGAAAAAGGTTCTGCCGCTGATTATCGGCAGTATTCCCGGTGCGGTGTTCGGTACTGTGGTACTCAAGGAAGTTGACGGGCAGATGATAAAACTTTTCCTTGGATTATTGGTGTCCGGCTATGCTTCCTATTCTCTTTTGGTAAAACCGCTGGCCCTCAAGATATCCCCTGTCTGGGGTTATGTCTCAGGGTTCATGACCGGGGCCATAACTGCCTCCGTCAGTGCGGGAGGGCCTCCGACAATTATCTATTCATCACTCATGGGCTGGAAAAAGGACGATTTCAAGGCCACTCTGGCAGGGTTCTTTCTTGTTGCAGCATCTATGGGAGCACTGGGCCATCTGCTGAGCGGGCTTACCACTCTGTATGCGTTCAAACTTTTTCTGGTGTCGCTCGTCCCGGTTCAGTTGGGCGTATTGTTTGGACATAGATTGAGCAGCAGGGTTGCCGAAGGGCTTTACAGAAGAATCGTCATGGTCCTGCTTGTCTTCATGGGATTGATGCTTATATTCCAGAACGTCTAACAATGAAATCAAGCATGGAGTGAGTTGTTTAATGTTCGCAAAAATTTTTCTGGGTTTTGTCCTTATCCCTCTGGTTGACCTTTATATTCTGGTGCAGATCGGGTCAAAAATCGGGACGCTGAACGCTATTGCCCTGTGTCTTCTGACCGCATTTGTGGGAGCCGCACTTGCCAAATCGCAGGGTGTTGCCACCATGCAGAAAGTGCAGGAAAGCCTTAACAGAGGTATCGTTCCGGCAGAGGATATCCTCGACGCGGTGATCATTTTTCTTGCCGGCCTGGTCCTGCTTACGCCGGGATTCATGACCGATATATTCGGACTGCTGCTGCTTTTCCCGCTGACCCGCGGATATTTCAAACGCTGGCTCAGAGTGCAGTTTGAAAGTATCAAGAAACAGCCCAATGTCCACGTTACCTACCACAACACCGAATTTACCGCCTGGACCAATCAGGAGCAGCCCCGTCAGCGCATCGATAATGTCATCGACATCGAACCTGACGATAAGAAAGATAAGCCGCTGCAGTAGAATGCGGCGGTGCAGTCTTCGGGGTACTGCCACAGGCTCTCACGATGCGTAAAAAACAAATAATTATAGCGGCAGGGATAATAGCCATCCTTGCCGCTGTTTTTTTTGCTCTGGATTTCATTTATCCGTTTCCGAAAGATCGACTGTATCCTTCCACTGCCACGGTTGTCAGAGACCGGGATGGCAGTCCGCTTCGGATTTTCCTTCCCCCTGACGGTGCAAGGCGCATGAAGACCGAGCTCGGAGATGTTTCCCCTGTTCTGAAGCGGACGCTCATAGCATCCGAGGACAGCTGGTTCGAATTCCATCCGGGGGTTAACCCGGTAGCGGTAATTCGTGCGGCGGTTACCAACATTGCCGCTGGAAGGGTGGTCTCCGGTGCTTCCACAATTCCCATGCAGATTGCCCGCATGGCCGATCCGCGCCCCAGAACCTTTTCAGCCAAGCTTATCGAATCCTTCCGTGCCATGCAGCTCAAGTTCCACCACAGCAGCGACGAGCTTCTTGAAATATACCTGAACCTGCTGCCATACGGCGGCAATATCGAAGGCGTTGCGGCTGCATCGCATTTTTATTTCGGGCACGGGCCGTCAACCCTATCGCTGGGTGAAGCGGCCCTGCTGACAACATTGCCGCGCGGACCTGTCTACTACGACCCTTTGCGAAACCCCCGTCAGGCTCTGGAGGGACGCAACCGGGTAATGCTCCAGTTACGGGAAAAGGGCGTGTTCCCTGCCGACGAGGTGGAGCGGAACATGAAGCTCCCCCTGCCGGAGAGGATCAGGGCAGTCCCCCTTCACGCTCCTCATTTCAGCCGCATGGTCTTCGAGCGCATCGGACAGGTTCCCGAAATCCTTACCACGCTCGATTCCTCGCTGCAGCAGGCGGCACAGGAGAAACTCCGCAATCATGTCAGCAGGCTGCGCGCTCAGGATATTGATAATGCGGCCTGCGTGATCATCCATATTCCTTCCCGCGAAATTCGCGCCCTTGTGGGGTCGGCAGACTATTTTGAGGACGGCTTCGGCGGGGCGATAAATCTTGCCGGGGTGTCCCGTTCACCCGGTTCCACTCTCAAACCATTTCTGTACGCGCTGGCCTTTGAACAGGGATTGATGGTTCCCGGCAGTTTTCTGTATGACATCCCGGTGGATTATTCCGGGTATGCCCCGGAAAATTATGACCGGAGCTGGAGCGGTCAGGTTACCGTAAAGGAGGCGTTGGCCCGTTCCCTGAATGTTCCGGCAGTCAACACGCTGGCCTGGACCGGGGTGGATGAATTCCTTACCCTGTTGCGCAAGGGCGGCATAAGCACGCTCGACAGGACTGCTGACAAGTACGGACTTCCTCTAGCGCTGGGTGGATGTGAGACAAAACTGACCGAGCTGACCAATCTTTACGCCTGTCTCGCAGACGGGGGGATGTACAAGCCTCTGACCTTCCTGCCCGGCAATGAACCCGTTTCCGCAAATCTGATCTCGCCGGAATCTTCCTGGCTCGTGCTTGATATGCTTTCTTCGGTCACCAGACCGGATATGGATGACACATGGATGATGACCCGCGACATGCCGCAGGCCGGATGGAAAACCGGAACATCCTTCGGGCATCGCGATGCATGGGCAATAGGTCTTTCAGGCGACTACGCCGTAGGTGTGTGGGTAGGCAATCCGGACGGCAGGCCGCGCAAGGGGATTTCCGGTGCTGTTCATGCCGGACCGCTGCTTTTCGATCTGCTCCGGCTGGCCGCCCCGGGCGGGAAATTGCCCCCTCCGCCGGACGGACCCGGGATTTCCGAAGTGCAGGTCTGTGCCCACAGCCGTCAGCTTCCCGGACCTTTCTGTACCGAACGCACCACCATCCGTACCCTTTCCGGGCGCACCAGACTGCATCCCTGCGAAGAATGCCGCCAGATATTTGTGGATGTCCGGACCGGTTACCGTCTTTCCGGAGAGTGCCTCGACCGGCCCGGCATTGAACGCAGGATTGTCCGCACCATACCGCCAAACCTTGCCCTTTGGCGGGCCGCCAATAATCTGGAAGTTCCGCACATGCCGCCGTTGTCGCCGGATTGCGATCTTATTCCCGCCGGAGCTGCGCCGCGGATAATTTCCCCTGCAGCAAGCACGCCGTATCTGCTGCGCCGCGACACGCCGCTGCAATTTCAGCAGATAGCCCTCAAGGCTGAAGCCGGACCGGAGAGCGGAGTGCTGTACTGGTTTTTGGATGGAAGGCTGGTCAGCAAGGGGGAGATCAACGAAAAACAGTTCACCGAAGTGAGCAGGGGAACGCACCGAATTTCAGTTACCGACCAGATCGGCCGAACAGATACGGTCATATTTGAGGTGAAGTAGCTGGGGGACGTTTTTATTCCTGCCCTCAAGTGCCTAGGCCCTCCGGAGGCAACTCTTCCGGCTAATCCTGAATAACGTCAGCCAGAACGAATGTTCCGGGGAATCCGGGGCCGAGGCTGACGAGGGCTTTGCGGGCATTGCCGAGCGTTTTGTACATGCCGACCTGAACCTTGAAAATCTGGGCACTGTCAGTTACCAGCCGAACTATGCGGGTGTTGGTAAATCCGGCCTTGTGCAGTCTTTCGACGAGCCTTTCGGCATTATCCTTGACTTTGTAAGCACCAGCCTGAATGTAGAAAGCGCCATACAGTTCTTTTTGAACCGTGGCAGGAGCGGGGGCGGCTGTGACCGGGGCTGGTTTCGGTGCAGGGCGGTATGGTTCGATGCTGACCTTGGCTTTGCCGGAGTCGATGAAGCCGAGTTCCTGTGCTGCTGCCCTTGAGAGGTCGATTATACGGTCAGGGACAAAGGGGCCGCGGTCATTGATGATAACCGCAACGCTTTTTTTGTTGCTCAGGTTGGTGACGGTCACTTTTACTCCCAGCGGCAGGTAGTTGTGCGCGGCAGTGAATTTTTCCATATCGTATGGCTCACCGGATGCGGTCACCTTTCCGTGAAACTTCTCACCGTACCATGAGGCGACGCCTTCTTCTCTGTAGTCAGCCGGGATAACCGGTGTATCTGCTGTTTCAACGGCTGCCGATGGTGCTTCAGCCGGGGCGTCTTCCTGTGCCAGTGCCGTATTTGCGGTCAGCAGAAGCAGCAATGCCATGTGGGTGAGGAAAAAGTGTCTTATCATCAATATCTCCTGCCGTGTATTGTATGTATCAGGCCCGTTACCATTATGCACATTTTCAATTCCTTGCAAGAAGAGCGCATTACAACTTTTTCATTTCACGCTCACGCATGGTTTCATCAAACTGTCCCAGCTCGTACATGCGGATCTTATTGCTGCGGGGGAATTCCCTTTTGAAGAGGGTTTTCAGCAGCTTGCGCATGGAGTCCAATTTTGTTTCGTGGGTGATTGTATCGTATCCGTCCTCATAAATGATGAAATCGCCCTCCTGAACGTGTAGGATGAGCAGAGAACGGTTGCGTTTATAGGTACGCAGGTCTATGCAATGGCCCACGGGAATCTTTTGGAGCTTCCTAAGTACCGATTCCAGAGCAGTCGTTTTATCTATCATGCAGAGACGATATAGCGGCACAAGGAGAACTGTCAAATATGACCAATGATAACGAAGCCCTCAGCAGGGGAAGTATATTCGAGTGCGAGATTGAATCGCTTGCTTTCGGCGGCAAGGGAATTGCCCGCCATGACGGTATGACCGTTTTTGTGGACCGCGCAGTTCCCGGACAGAAGGTCCGCTGCGAAGTCACCGGACTCAAGAAACGTTTTGCCGAGGCAAGGCGGCTGGAGGTCCTCTGTGCTTCTGAGCAGGAACAGGAGCCTTTCTGTGCACATTTCGGAATCTGCGGAGGCTGTCTGCATCAGGATATGACTTATGAATCCCAGTTGCGGTGGAAGGGCAGACAGGTCAGCGAAACACTTCAGCGCCTCGGGAAGGTTTCCGCTGAAATTCCCGGCATGGGTGAGTCTGCTCTGGGTTCCCCTGCTTCTGAAGGGTTCCGTAACAAAATGGAATTTTCCTTTTCAGGTCAGGGAGACGGGTTGAGACTGGGCTTCAAGGTGCGCGGCTCCGAGACCGAGGTGCTTAATGTCGGGTCATGCCCGTTGCTGCCGGAATCCTGCACTGAAATTCCTGCCTTGGTTCGTGACTATTGCGCCGCCACAGGGCTTGAGGCCTATCGTCATGGTCGCGGAGGATACTGGAGGAAGCTGGTGGTGCGTATCTCTCATGCCACAGGGGAGATCATGGTCCACCTGATTACCGGGCCTGCGAAAAGTCACGGCCGGATAAAGGGACTCGAAAAGCTTCTTTTTGAACGGGTGGAGCAGTTGAAGACCTTTGCGCACTCCACCCGCAAGGGACGGGCGGACCTTGCTACCGGGGAGCAGCTTGTATCTCTTTGCGGCGAACCTTTCATAACCGAGACCCTGAAAAGATCCGATGGTATAGGGGTGAGCTATCGGATCAGCCCGAATTCATTTTTCCAGACCAACTCCGGCGGCGCCGAAAAGCTTTACCGGCGCAGTGTGGAGATTGCCGGACCCTGTGCAGAGGATGTTGTTTTCGACCTGTTCTGCGGATCAGGCGGCATAGGACTGTTCATGGCCAGGGACGTACGGAAGGTTATCGGCATTGAGATTTCCGGGGAGACAGTTCTGTCGGCCCGGGAAAATGCGAAGCTCAACTGGCTGAAAAATACCGAATACATGGTTGGCAACCTTACCCGTGAAGAGGATTTCCCCCGGGACCTGCCAGCGCCTGACCTTATTATAGTGGACCCGCCCCGCAGCGGAGTTCCGGGCCCTGCCCTTGAACGGATTCTGGACCTCGCGCCAAAGAAAATATTATATATTTCCTGTAATCCTGCGACACTGGCCCGTGACAGTGCTGTTCTGGGGACGGAATATTCCATGAAGGAATTCTCCGCAGTGGATATGTTTCCCCATACCGCTCACGTAGAATGCATCGCCTTGTTGACTAGAGCGGGATAAAACTGCCACAATCTGATAAGCTTGAGGGAGGGGAGGCTTCCCGCTGGCATTCGTTATCTTTTGCTTCCGGACACGCAGATGCTTTGTGGTCCGTAACATGGATTTATGACTGAACAAGTAATTCAGGATACCCTGCTCAGAGAGCTGCGTCGGCTGAACCTGTACCCGCCGGAGGTCAGGCAGCTTGGTGAGTTGCGCTCCAAAATCGAGGAACGGGTCAAAAACGCCCGTTCACCCGGAGATGATCTGGATCTGTCCAAGTACACTGTCATGCTTTACGGCATGGCTTTGAAGTCACTTGAAGCGGATGCCTCTGAAGGTCGCAAGAGTTCATACGCGCAGGAAGATGATGATTACGCTCCCTTCATCTGTCTTGATGCCTTATCCGTACTGGGAATCTGTTCCAGAACCATGGCTGCAGAGCTGCTCTGCAACAAGCTCCTTCCTTTTTCCCGGTTAAAGCAATGGTTTGAAGAGAAACCTGATGCCGTAGCCGTTTCTGTTGCTGACAGGATTGTAGCCCTGAATCCCGCCAATGCCCTTGAACGTGTGAATTATGCACGTTCAGTCATAGCAAAAGCCTCGTCTTTTGAGCGGAACAGGGCGGTGGCTTTCTTCAAGGGGAACGGAACCCGTAAGGGGCAGCTTACATTTTCCACGCTGGAAAATTTCATGAGCGGGAACTTCGGTACCGAATGCCGCCGCAGCCTCAGTGAGCCGCAGACTCTTGAAGAGATCAGCGAATGCACGGAAAGCATGCCGTCTTATCCGGAAATTGCGCTGGTTCAGGACGTGGCCTTCCATCTGCGCACAATGGACCCGGTGATCATGAAGAAGGTGCTCCGGGCGGTGGAGCGGCTGGCTGATGAGGTAGATGACGAAACCATGAAGCAGGTGATCCCGCTGGCCATGTCTCCGTCTCTGTTTCTCGCCAAGGCGGCCATGGACGTCATTGCCAAGTTCGGTGGCAGGAGGCGCGGCAGGATTTTTGCGCGGGTTTTCAACGGCTCCACCCAGACCAGGGCCGAGCTGGTAAACAGGCTTCCCCTGCTCAGCGGCGATAATTTCGTCCAGTTCATGAACAGCATTCCGAAGGAATTCCATTCTCCGGTAATCTCCACTGTTTTTTCCACCCTGTCTGAAGAAGATCCCCAGTGTTTCGGGACGATTCTTTCCTCCGTGCTCAAAAAATCCCGGAGCAAGAGCAAGAAGCTGTTTGAACCTATGCTGAAGGATATTTTCGAGCGGGATTCCCTTACCGAGCCCGGACGCCCCGACATGGGAGAAGGCAGGTCCATGCAGGGAATCGATTTCATCAAGCTTGGTGCACCCATTGTGCTCAACGTGATGAAGAAAAAGAGCAACAGCGGTTTTACGAGAATCTTCGGGCAGGAAGATGATGTCTCCGACGGGGCGCAGGATATTTACACCGACGGACAGATCGCCAATCAGCACATCCATAAGCTGAACCGCTGGAAGAGCAGGGGGAAGGGCATTGTCTTCCGCAACTGCTCATTCTCGGCCTGCGACTTCCGGGCATCATTCATGGAGGGGTGTGTTTACAGGAACTGTAAATTTGAATCCTGTTCATTTGCCGAATCCACCTATTCAGAATCCCGGTTCAGGGATTGTTCCTTCAGCAGCTGTTCCTTTCAACAGGCGCTTCTGTACGATTGCACTTTCAAATCCTGTTCCTTCCGTTGCTCCCATTTTGATTCCGCAGTCTTTTTCATGGCTTCCTTTGACGGATGCAGGTTTGATTTAACCGCTTTTCCCGGGGCATTCTTCTGCCGGGCAGGGTTCAAGTCCTGCGGTTTCAGGGTTGCCGACCTGCGTGAGGCGTATGTCTACAAGGGCAGGCTTCTTGGGGTCTCGTTTGCTAACTGCGATTTCAGCGGCGCTTTTTTCAGTGCAGGGGAGGCCCGTACTCTTGAGTTCTGCGATTGCTCGACTTTCGGCTTGAAGGCCCTGAGTATGAAGACCGGAGATTCCGAACTGCTCAAAGCCATGAACAGGACGCTTGCCGGCCGACTCGGGCTTCGGGAGAGGCTGAAGAAAAGAAGCCGTTCCCTTGGAAAGCTTGATCAGTATCAGCGGGCCATTCAGCACAGTGCCGTGAAACTCTGGTTTGCCTTCAAGGATATACAGCGTTCTCATGCCCGTTTTGCGGAGAACAACAGCCGCAGGCTTGCATGGGCCGGTTCGCGGATGAATGAGAAGGGAAGAACGTTCTTTCAGATTCTGCCTGCTCTTCTGCACACAACGGTTTTCGAGCGTTCAACCGGGATAACGGATCTTAGTGTACCTTCCTCCATGAAGGGGTACCATCTTTCGGCTGAAGTCCTGCGTTGTATGGGTGAGATATTCCCCGATGTGAAAATTGAGGACGAGGTCGAGGCAGCGGTTCCGATCGAGGCCCTGATGTCCATAGGCAGCACCGGGACCATTGCGCAGGGAGCCTCCTCTGATCTGGACTGCTGGGTCTGCTGCGATTTTTCCGGCAGCAGGGGCGACAGCAGGGAACGGCTGCAGTTCAAGCTGCGGGCCATTGAGGAATGGGCTGACAGCGAATTCGCTCTTGAGGTGCATTTTTTCATCATGGATGTTCGGGAAGTGCGCGACAACATGTTCGGCCTCAGTGACGAGGAAAGCTCCGGCTCCGCCCAGAGTGCCCTTCTCAAGGAGGAATTCTACCGCACTGCCCTGCTTATTTCCGGCAAGCCCCCCCTGTGGTGGTTCAGTCCGCCGGAAGCAGACGAAAAGGCATATCAGGATACTCTGAAGAGGGTTTCACTGCTTTGCGGAAAGGATTACTTCACAGATCTCGGCAATGTACCGCACATTCCCTTGGAAGAATTTTTCGGGGCCTCTCTCTGGCAGATCGTCAAGGGGGTCAAGAGTCCTTTCAAGTCCATAATGAAATTCGGGCTGCTTGAGCTTTATACCTCCGGCAGAAAGACTTCCCTTTTGTGTGAGAGCATCAAGAGGAATATTCTGGACGGTATGCGCAGGTTGCGGCGCGTTGATCCCTACATGCTCCTGTATCGCGACCTTGCCGATTTTTACACGGAACAGGGCAATCCCGAGTATACCTGGCTCACCGCAATGGCTTTGCGGTTGAAGTGTGGCCTGCTGGAAGAAAAAAGGCTGGATAGTGTTCCGGAACGGCCTGAGGAAAGGGAGATTATAGAATTCGCAACCGGGCTGGCTGGTACCAACAGTCCGGGCTGTCTCAAGGGATTCAAGGGGCTTTCCGATTTCAGGTCCGTTGTGGCCCTTGGTGACAAGATCAACCAGTTCATGCTCAAGACCTATATGAAGGTACGTGGAGAGCAGGACGGTGTTGCCGGATCGGCCATAACTCCTGAAGACCTTACCCGGCTGGGACGGGTGATCTTTTCCAATTTCGCCAAGCGCAAGCACAAGGTCGAGCGCGTAAGTCTGCCCGGTTCCCGGACGCACTTCTTTGACAGCCTGATTGTAACCCGCGATAAGGGCGGTGTCTGGGATATTCAGGGCGAATATGCGGTCGAGGCCGGATCAAGGGTGGAACAGACAACCGTTGAGTCAGGGAAGGATCTCACTTCCATGCTGGTCTGGGTGGCCCTTAACGGAATTTACAACCGGGATATGAAAATCAGGAGCGACATGAGCTCCGCCCCGGTGCGCGACCGCGAAGTTGCAGGCCTGCTGGAAAGCCTGATGCAGTTCTTCCCCCGTGGCAAGGTTTTCAAGACCCCGGTGGAGGAAGCCCTCAATCAGGAGCAGATACAAAGGGCCTTTTTTATAGTGAACTTCTGTTCACCTCGTGAGGATAAAAAGGTCCGGGAAGTCTATCTGGTCTACAGCACCAACTGGGGAGAGGTCTTCTGCAAACCCATAGACGTCACCCCGGCACTGGTCGAGACACCGGAAGCTTACCTGAAAACCGAGATGGCCGACATCTGCAGCAGTCCGGTAAAGATGGGGCAGTTCGTCCCCCAGAGTTCGGTCTGCCCGTACCTGAAAATTCCGGTGGATTGATTCTTATGGTCTTCTGGCCGGAATCCCGGCATAACAGGTTGTTCAACAAGCCTGAAAAACGGTCTTCTTTAAATTCAGATCAAACTGTCCGGACATTGGTCCATAGTCATTCATTTTGAGGTGGATATGCCGATAATTCGAAAGAGCCTGTTGCAGCTTATTTTTTCCGGTTCGTTCATGAAACGCTGGAACGACAAGCTCAGGCCGATGGAACTGGTCGAGGTGGACAAGCAGGCCCACAAGATGATTGCGGCCTGGATTCTGTTTGAACTCAACAGTGAAAAAATGGATCAGCGGGATAAAATCCGGCTCGGAGACAGCATCGTTGAGGGCGGAATTTTCGAGTATCTTTTCCGCATGGTCATTACCGACATCAAGCCTCCTGTCTTTTACCGCATCAAGGAAAATCCCGAACACTACAACAAACTTTCCACATGGGTGCTCAAACAGTTGCGTCCAAGGCTCATGCCTCTGGGCGGAGAATTCTGGGAGCGGCTGACCGAGTATCATCTCAGTCCGGAATCAGACTCGCTGGCCCGGAAGATCCTTGACGCTTCACATATGTATGCAAGCTATTCGGAATTCAAGCTGCTCAAGCATCTGAACCAGCCGGATGACGAGCTTGCAGGCATAGAACAGAACTTTACCAACCGATTGGACAGTTATTCCGACCTTTCCGGGGTCACCCAGCTTCTGCATTCGGAGTCGACTCCGCTGGGACGTTTTGCCGACCTCTGCGGAAGGCTGCGTTTCCAGACCCGCTGGTCCCAGACGCCGCGTATTCCTGAAACTTCCGTACTGGGGCATGTTTTTATCGTGGCAATCTTTGCCTGGTTTTTCAGCATGGAAAAGGGGGCCTGTCCGGCCCGCAGGCAGAACAATTTTTTTACCGGCCTGTTTCATGACATCCCTGAGCTGCTTACCCGGGACATAATTTCTCCGGTCAAGAAGTCCGATCCGACCATCGGAGAGCTGATCAAGGAATACGAAGATGAGGAAATGGAAAGGCGGATTATGGCTCCGCTTCAGGAAAACGGGTACCACGGCATCGCTTCC
This sequence comes from Maridesulfovibrio sp. FT414, assembly GCF_050916235.1. Lineage (GTDB taxonomy): Bacteria > Desulfobacterota > Desulfovibrionia > Desulfovibrionales > Desulfovibrionaceae > Maridesulfovibrio. The sequence goes on along the minus strand of NZ_CP104854.1, from coordinate 1,132,871 downwards.
CGGCTGGGTTACTTCCTCGGCCTTGAATGCGGGTCCGAGTTCTATGCTCAGGCAATTGTAGGCGGTACGGCCAAGCGAATATCAACAGACGAACTCGATGCCCGCTACAATGACGACTGTTATGACCCCAAGGATGGAGAGCTGCTGAAGCTCTGCGATCATCTGGCCGCGTTTCTTGAAGCCTATAATGCCATGCGCAACGGTATCACCTCATCTCATCTGCATCAGGCATACTGGCGCATCAGCCAGAAGTACATGGAGAACCCGGTGGTTGCCGGAATTCATGTCGGGCCTCTTCTGGCTGATTTTGAGTAAATCACTTTGCGAAAATTATGTTAATATGATTTAACCATGTTGAATGACTGCTTACTTGGCCGGTAGACGGCTTTCGGAAATAATTTCTGCAAAAAGGAGATACTGATGCTGTTGAGAAAAAGAGCCTGGGACATGATGCGCGAAGAATTTACCACTATTGACGAGTCCGCAAGCCTTGCCGAGGGAATCAGAATTCTGCGGGAAAGCATGAAAAAGTCCCCGGACAACAGTGTTGTGGTTGTGCTGAACAAAAATGGTGCCCTGCGCGGAGTCATTTCCATCTGGACCATGCTCAAGGCGGTTGAAGATCAGGTGCTCAGGGATGAAGAACTCAGCCTGATTGAGGATGCGGATTGGGACCGCGCTTTCAAAAGAGCCGGAACCGCCTGCTGTTCCGAAACACTTGATGCACACATCGAAGAAGATGTAGCCATACTCAAGCCCACCGATCCTATGCTCGTGGTGCTTGAAATTTTCCGCAAGAAAAAGCGTTCGTGGGCTCTTGTGCAGGAAGGCGGCAAAATCATCGGCGTTGTGCTGCTGAGTGAAGTCTACCGCGAACTTACCCGCGATCTCGTTTCGCAGTTCTAATCCATAAGACTAATAGGGATTCCAAAGGGTCGCGGACCCTTGGCCGCCGGAGCATACTTCTACGAAATAATAAAAATCCCCCGTCATCTTAAAAGGTGACGGGGGATTTCAGATTGCTGACAAAGTCCTCGCCAAACGGCGAGGACTTTTTTATATTATTCACATGTTAAAAAACATTGAGCAAAAGCAAGTCACTATTGAATTGGTTACGATTGAAGAATTGGTTCCAAAAAACCATCTTCTTAGAAAAATTGATAAGTTTATAGACTTTTCCTTCATCAGCGAAGAAACAAAACACCTTTACTGTGACAACAATGGACGACCAGCAATTGATCCGGTTGTTCTTTTTAAGATGCTTTTCATTGGTTACATATTCGGAATTAGAAGCGAAAGGCAGCTTGTCAAAGAAATACAAGTCAACATGGCTTACCGTTGGTTTCTTGGGTTCGGTATTAAGGATAAAATACCTGATGCTTCAACCATAAGCCAGAATAGACGAAGACGGTTTAACGGGACTACAGTAGCTCAAGATATTTTTGATAATATTGTTTTGCAGGCCATTAAACGTAAAATGGTTGATGGTAAAACACTTTATACAGATTCCACACACCTGAAAGCTAATGCTAATACACGTAAATTCGTTGATAAAATAGTACGTAGCAACACCAAGTCATATTTAAGCGACCTTGATGACGCCGTGGAGGAAGATCGAAGCAACCACGGAAAGAAATCTTTGAAGCCTAAGCCTGCCTCGACTCCCGTCAAAAGAATCAAAGAGAGTACCACTGATCCTGACTGCGGTTTCATGTACAGAGAAGGAAAACCTAAGGGATTTTATTATCTCGACCACCGGACCGTTGATGGAAAATTTAATTTAATCACCGATAGTTACATAACTTCAGGAGCGAGTAACGACAGCGTACCCTATCTCAGCAGACTGGATCGGCAAATCAAGCGATTTGAATTAAATGTAGAAGCTGTTGGACTTGATGCAGGATACTTCACTGCTCACATCTGCAAGGGGCTGGAAGATCGGGATATTTTTGGTGCAATAAGCTATCGCAGACCCAACAAACGCAACGGTTCTATGGCAAAACGGTTATACAAATACAATCCAGAAGTGGATTGCTATGTGTGTCCGAGAGAGCATGAACTTCACTACAGAACGACCGACAGAGATGGTTTTAGACACTACTCATCATGTAAGAATATTTGCAAAAACTGTGATTTGCTTTCTCAATGTACAACAAACCAGAGATGCGTAAAAACCATCACCCGCCACGTCTGGGAAGACGCGAAAGAGCGAATGACGCAGAATCGTCTCAGTCCGCGTGGCAAAAGACTTTACAAACGCAGAAAAGAGACCGTTGAACGCAGTTTTGCAGATGCAAAAGAGCTTCACGGGCACCGCTATGCCCGCATGCGTGGGCTCTCAAAAGTTCAAGAACAAAGTCTCCTGTGCGCCGCCTGCCAAAACATGAAGAAAATGGCACTCATCCTGAGTGCAATACACTTATTTCTTTGTGTTTTTCAGCTGGATAAGACCCAAAAAAAAGCACATATACTTTTTAGGTCTAATTTTGCATTTGGACGAATAGATTTGGGGTTTTCAAATTAGATCGGGCAGAAAAGAGCATAAGAAAACCCCGCTTAAGAAAAAAAGCGGGGTTGGTCAGCAATCTGAAATCCCCCGTCATCTTAAAAGGTGACGAGGGATTTTTTATTGATGGCAGATTTACTTGATGATCATCTTTCCGAGCTCGGTGGCAGCCGCTACTGCCGGGTCGTACATGGCTTCGACCTGTGCCGGGGGAACCTTGAATTCACCGCGGGTGACGGCCCGCAGCAGGGTAACCTGTTCGATTTTACCTTCGGCCGGGATGTCGGAGAAGATCAGGATACGGTCATCACGGATATCAATATGGTCCGGCTGAACATTTACCGCGCTTACCCACGGCAGATCCTCGCGAGTGGCAAGCCTTGTGTTTTCGGGCTCAAGACCGCTAGGCAGCAGGCAGCTGATGACCGTATTGAGGACCGCAGTGCCGGAACCGCTGACGGTGGTGCGCATGGCGACCAGATCACCTTGTCTGATGGAGTCCACGTCGAGAGGTTCACCATCGCGGGTCAGGAATTCACGTTTGATCTGAAGGCCGCTGGAGTAGGGTTTCCAGCTATCAATGGTCGGAACCGCATGGGTCTGCACACTCCAGACAAATGATCCTTTTGCGGGCTCAGAAGCCAGCTCAATGGACAGAGGTGTGTCGCCGGTCACGGTGACATGAGCGGTTCCGTTTGTGTCAAAGGAGGCCAGCTCCTGATCTCCGCCCATTATGCGTCCGGACGGTAGCGGCTCGTATTTTGTGTTGGCGAAGAATGTTCCAAGGGCCAGAAAACCGAGGGCGTTGTCCTGAGTGACATCCTTGCCGCTGTCGGCCATGAGGTTGCCGAGCTTGTCCGCCATACCGGGTATGGCATCATCAGTGCGGTCTGATTCCATGCGTACCAGCAGTTCAAGGGCCAGATCGCGTACCGGAGTGCTGAACTGCTCGTCCTTGTCCTTGCCGGTGAGCGGCGCGGGCTTGGCCGAGATGAGTTCGCGGTATGCCGCCATGTCGCCGGAAGCGGCAAAGGCCCCGGCCAGCAGGGTCAGCGAGAGCCTGTCCATGTTGGCGGTCTTCTGCTCACGCAGGTAGCTCATGGGGCCATGCACTGCCTTGCCGCTGCGGGCCAGCACATACATGGCGTAGCAGGGCAGGCGGAAGGTGTTCTCCTCGGGAATTGTTGTGGCCTTTTCGTAAACGTATTTAAGTGCTCCCTTGAGAAGCATTGAATCGACCTGATAACCGGATATGGATGCCTGCTGCAGGAAATGCAGGACGTATACCGATACCCACGGTTCGGAGCGGCGTGCACCGGGCCACATGGCAAATCCGCCGTCCTGAGTCTGCATCATGGACAGTCTGGTCAGTGCCGACTGGACCATGTACTGCGGGGAGTTATCTTTGAAGCTTTCCGGTGAGAGTTCTTTTGCCAGTTCCGGGAACCGCAGTAGCGGGAAGGCCTGTGAAACGGTCTGCTCCGCGCATCCGTACGGGTAGTGCAGCAGGTAGTCCAGCCTTCCGGCAAGGCGCAGCATGGGCTGTCCGCCTATGATCAGGGTCCGCTCCACGGTGGGTATTCTGAATCCGTTCAGGTCCGTCGGGAGTGCGGTGGACCTGCCGCTGATGAATCCTGAGGTGTTGATGCGCTGTACCGGCAGGGCCGCGCGGATGTTGAGGTCCACGCTTGCGGATGCCTGCTCGCTGTTTCCTTCGGTAGTGAACCTGAAGGTGGCAGCACCCAGTCCCGGACCTGACTCAGTGTTGAAGAAGGCTGTCTTCTGCCTGCCGGTGGGGATTGCAAAATCCTTGAGCGACAGGTCGGCCTGCATGGCTCCCTCTGCCTTGACCGAGAGATTGAAGCTTCCATCATTCGGTGTGTCGTTGCGGACGCTGACCGGAATGCCGAAGGTCTCGCCCGGAGCAAGAAAGCGGGGCAGGGTCGGCGTTACCATGAGCGGTGAACGCACGGTCATGATTGTTGATGCCGAGCCGAACTCGCGGCCGTCGCTTGCAACGGCCATAATGCGCAAGGCTCCGCTGAATTCCGGTATCGCGGCATTGAAAACTGCGTTTCCGTTCTTGTCGGCAGTAATGATGCCAGACCAGAAGGTCACCGGTTTGACCCGCCTGATGGCACTGGACCCGGCGAACTGTTTCATCATTGCCAGAGCCATGCCTCCACCGGCCGGGGAATTGTTGACCGGTCCTGCATCGGGCATGAGCAGGCCGAAGGTGTCTGACCAGCGCACTTCGAGCGCACGTTTGGCGTAGAAGTAGTCAAAGGGATTGGGCGTTTTCTGGTTGTTGAGGCGCAGGATGCCTTCATCCACTGCTGCGATGGTCAGGCTGGCACCCGGTTTAGTCTTTACGCTCAGGGCCACGGTCCGGTCCGGACGGGTGGTCTTGGGTGCGCCAATTTCAACTGTCAGCCTGTTGGATTCCCGGTCAACGAACAGGGGAACGGCTCCGACGGCACGGGCTGAAGATCCCGGTTCCAGCTTGTTTACCGAGCGGATAAGGGTGGCCGTGACGTAAGCGTTGGGGCTTATTCCATCCTGCACCGGAACTTCAATGCTGGCGGTGTTGCCTTCAACGTCAACGGTCTTCATCCAGCGTACGGAATTATCCTCGACCGTGACCAGCATCCTGCCTGCAAAGGGGGTGCGGACCTGAAACTTGGCCATGTCCCCGGGCTTGTAGTCTCCCGTGCGGTTGGGGATGATTTCAAGGCGGGCGGGATTCTCAAGAGCCCACGGAGAGTAGCCCCAGCCGCCGCAGAAGAAGTCGGACTGAGCAGATACCCCTGAGGCCGGATCGCTGAGGATTACCCGATAGGAACCGAATTCCGGGGCAGAAATCTTGAAGGTTCCGGATTCCCCTTCCGGTGAAATTTCGCGGCTCTCCACAAGTTGGGGATCACGCTCTGTTTCGTAACGGTAAGAACCGGATGCCGTTGCCCGCACAATGGTCTGCCAGCGGTCGCGGTACAGTTTCATGACCAGCTTTGCGGCTTTGACGGGTTTTGCTTCCGGGGTCAGGGTTATGTAGTCCAGAGTGACTGCTTCGCCCTGATCGTATCCCTGTTTTTCGAGTTTTTTCAGGCCGGGGTAAAACTCGGAGATTATTACCGGGGTGGTTCTGGTTGCGGTTACCCCGCGTCCGCCGGTTTCCGTTACCCTTGCGGTCAGCCGAGCCTGTATGGCCGAGTCGGACTGCAGGCTGGACGGAATATCAGTTGCAAAGGCGAAGGTTCCGTTATTGTCGAGCCTGTTCTCTGTAACCATGATTTCACGGGGTTTGAAGCTGCTTTCGTCGGTATTGAAGCGGTAGCCGGAGTAGCCTTCGGGAGCGAATTCTGCAGGTTCAAGGGTCACGCGGGCGTTGACGGGCAGTCCTTCAGCCGGGGGACCGAACAGGTAACGTCCTTCCACGTGGAAATTAAGTTTTCTGCCGGCAGTTGCCTGACCGGAGGTGATGATTTCCGCGCTGATGCGGTCGGGCATGAAATCTTCCACCGAATAGCGGTAGTTGCCGATAAGTTCATTGCCGGCCATGAATTTGATGTTGAACTGACCTGTGGGAGAGTAGTCCGGGATGTCCCGTTTGAACTCGATCATGCCCTGTTCGTCCGTCTTGACTGTCTTGCGGAACAGTTCCCTGCCCTGCTGGTCGGAGTAGACCAGCACCACAGGAATTGTGGTGGGCGGCAGCAGTTTTTCGGTGCGGACCACGGCCACTCCTTTGACGGTTTCACCGGGACGGTAGAGATCGCGTTCTCCGTAGGTGAAGGCGGTCAGTCCCTTGGGTGAAAGCCGCTGCCCGGCGATGTCCAGCCCGGACCGGTCGGTGGCGAAGCGGTCCAGAAGCAGGAAGGTCATGTCATTCTTGCGGGTGACTATGGCCATGAACGGCTTGCCGAGGTCCTTGCCCAGCTCCTCTTGCTTGATGACAAGTATGCCGCGCGAGTTGGTGGTTCCGCTGGCCATTATCTGGTTGCTGTCGCTGATGAGCTGTATCCTGGCATCGATAACCGGCTTGAGGTCGGAAAGCGAGGAGACCCAGAACAGGGTTTCCTTGTCGCCCTGCTTGGACACAACTCCAAGGTCTGTGAGCATCACCCAGCGCTGAACTCCCTGCCCTTTGCCCGGAATCATGGCTCCTATGCGGTAGAGTCCCTTGCCGCCTTCGGCAATGAAGCTCTGCATGGACAGGGGGGTGCAAACTTCCTTGTTGCGCGGATTGGCTACTTTTATTTTGCCGTTGAAAATCCGGCTGCCGAGGGCGGCGGAAATTCCTCCGCCGTAGGTGTTCTGGTCAAAGGCCATATACCCGTAATGGGTGAAAAGTGAGAACAGGTTGTTGGGGAAGACCCGGTCTACGGTAACGTTCACGCCGGTGGTGTTGACCGTTTCAAGTCCCAAAGTCTTGTAGCCTGATTCCGAAAGGAACATGCCGGAAGATGAAAAATCCACGCCGGGTTCAATGTCCGGGATGAGCAGTGATTCCTTTACCTGTTTTTCAAGGACTGACCCGTCAGCCGCGGTCAGACCTTTTTTGAGGGTGAAAGCGTACCTGTTTCCCGGTTTGAAGGGGCCGGAGAGAATCAGCGACTGTCCGGAAGCGGCGGCGGAAACCTTTACGTCCGGGCTTATGCTGATCATTTCTAGTGCTTGAGCAGGTATGACCGGGCTGGAGAATCCCAGTTCCACCCGGGCTCCGTTGACAGAGCTTGAGGCTTTGAAGCCGGAGTAACTCAGGACCGGGTCGAAGACTATCTCAATCTTGTTTTCATAATCCCGGCCAAGGACCATTGCCCCGCGCCCGTCAGGCATATCCTTGTCTATTGTGAGGGTGTAGGTTTTGGCTTCAGCTGTCTTCTCAATGGGGGCACTGGTGAAGCTCTGGTAATAGTCTTCGTAGCCGGTGTTTATGCTGATCTGTACCGGGGTTCCGTCCGGAGCGGTCAGGGACAGGTTTTTGAGCAGTTTTTCCGGGGAAACGTAACTGCTGAAATTGATATTGCCCTCAATGCGTACCTGACGGCCCTGTCCGGCGACCGGCTCTGTGCGCAGGTTCACTTCATTGATGGAAAAGCTGCCGGTCTGCACGTTGAATTTAGTTTCACCGGCCATGGTCTGTCCGTTGAGCAGGAAGTTTTCGGGCTTAAGCTCGATTTCAAACCTTGTGTCGGCCTTGAATGCCGGGTCTGCCGTGAATCTGAGGCCGTAGGGGTTTATCCAGCGCCATGTCCCCTTCACTTCGGGGGTGATCACTGCCGGGGGATTCTTGAGTGCATACGAAGGAGCCTCCGGGCCGATGGGCATATCAAAAGCAATGAGCAGCTGAGAGTAGCCCTGGCTGTCCAGACTTACATCGGTAACCTTCACTCCATCTCCGGAGTTCATGCGGGCTGAAACGGACTCGTGTTTCGTCTTGAGCAGTCCGGCAGCCTGAATGATGCAGAGCATCAGCAGCAGGGCGATAACGATATTTTTCTTGTCTCTGAAGGGGGATGGTCCTCTGTCCATGGGCGCACCTCTTTATATGGGAAACGTTGATCCTGTTTTATGGCAAACTCGGCTCATATTGCCACTATTTCGCAGTGAGTTAAAGGAAAATGGGGCGTCGGTCCATACTTGTCGGCAGGACTGCCCGGGCCTCCGTACTTGCATGACCGGGTTGAAAAATGGTAAATCCGGTTTGTTATTTTTATTGCAACATGTTGATAAAGTGGGAGCTGGGTTATGAAAGAACACAATATTGCCATCGTCGGTCTGGGGCGGGTAGGGTCCGCCTTTCTGCAGAAGGTGCTGGGCCGGACAGATGTAATCAGGGTAAAGGCCGTCAGCGAACTGTATAATACAGAAGGGCGCAGGCAGGCGGAAAAGGATGGAGTGCCGATCATGGGCATGACTGAACTTGTCGGGCTCGGAGTAGGTCTTGATATTATTTTTGACCTTACCGGGGACGAAAATGTCACCCTTGCCTTGCGCAAAAAGCTGGATAAAGCCGGAAATACGCATACCAAGGTTGCCCAGAACAGGCTTGCCCGGCTGGTCTGGGATCTTATGGGCGGAAACGGTGACATGCCAGATAGCAGCATAAAGGCATAGAATTTGGTTGCTGTCGGGGAATTGAGCCTCCCCGGCAGCTAAAGCATGGGCAGTGTCACTGTGAATCTGGTGCCTTCGCCGGTATTTGAATCGGCAGTGATTGTTCCCCCGTGGTTATGGGTCACTATGAAATAGGAAACGGAAAGCCCGAGCCCTGTGCCTAACCCCGGACTTTTGGTCGAGTAAAACGGTTCGAAAACACGGGCAAGCGTCTCTGCTGGAATTCCCGGACCGTTATCTTCTATTTCCACTCTCACGGACTGCTTGTCCGTAGATGTCCTGATGGTGATGGTCGGGACCTTGCCGGTATTGTTTTCTTCCGAAAGTGCCTCCGCGGCATTCTTTATCAGGTTCAGGATGACCTGGCTTATTTCCATCTCGGTGAAATTGAACATGGGCGGGGAACTGTAGTCCCTTATTATTTTTATTTTTTTGAAATCGTATTGTTTTTTTAGGTTGTAGTCATTGGATGCCAGCGAGATGGCTGTCTCGATTACCGATTCAATATTACATGAAGATTTTGCCGAGCTGCTTTTGCGGCTGAAGTCCAGCATTGATTTGACGATGGTGGCCGCCCGCATTCCGGCATCCTGAATGGCATGCAGGTAGTTTGTTATGCCTCTTTTCTCCATGTAGTTGCGCAGGTTGTCCAGATCGACTCCGCACTGTTCCGCCACAGGCTGGTTGCTTTTCAGATTCGGGGAGGTGCGCCGGATGATGTTCTGGCAGACCTGCATGATCACACCCAGCGGGTTGTTGATCTCATGGGCCATGCCGGCGGCAAGACCACCGATCGACATCATCTTTTCAGTCTGGATCATTATCCTGTGCATTTTCTTGCGTTCGGTCACATCACGCATGACAATAAGAATCTTTTTCTGGGCTCCGATGGTTGCAACTCTTGCCAGGTTGTCGGTCCAGAATGGTTCTCCGTTTGCCTTTTTCACCATCCATTCGAAATGAACGGTCTCGCCGGACTGTGCCTTCTTGAATAGTTCTGCCGCATATCTGTTGTCGTAGGGCGGAGTGTTGAAGCTTATGTCTTCCGGGCTCATCCCTACGGCATCTGATCTATCCATCCCAAAGAAATCTAGGAAGGCCTGATTTACGTCCGTAAAGATGCGCTTCTCAATGTCCATGACCGCAATTGCATCTTTGGTGGAGTTGAAAATTTCCCTGTAGGTGATTTCTGATTTTAGAAGGTTCTGCCTGGCTTCTTCCCTGCTGTCGATCATGGAGTTGGCAAGCTGAGCCATCTGGTCGAATTCCTTGAATGCTATCTGGGAGCGGTCAATCTTTACAGGGGCTTCCATACCCTTGCGGAAAAAGCGGTCAAAAGAGTTGAAGTTGTCACTGATCATTCTTCTGAATCGTTCCGAGAAGAATATTGTGGCAATCGAATAAATTAGCAGCAACGCACTTACAGAGGATATCTTGAGTATCATGGTTGTAAGAAGGTTGTCTTTCTCCGCACTAAGCTTTTTTTCCACCATGCTGATATCGATTCCCGAGCCTATATACCACTGCCACTCGGGTACAGCTGTGCAGTAGCTCAGAACTTTATGAGAATCGTGTCTGGAGTCTCCGGATATGGTCTTGTAGGTGAGAAAACCCCCACCTGACTTGGCAAGAGTCACAAAGTGTTGAACCGGATTGCTCCCGCCTGCATCTGCTATGTTCAGTTCGCGCCGGTCCAGCCCTGGGCCAAGTAGCGGCACTCCCGAGTACGTACCGGCAAAGATGAAGCCATCCTTGCCCGGATTAAGGGTGCTTAGCCTGTTGAGAACTTCCTTCTGGGTCTGTTCCTTTATTGTGGCATAGTAGGCGCCTGTCCCGATTATCCACTGGTAGGGCTTGAACAGCTTGAGAAATGATTTTTTCTCGTGACCTGATCCTTCCGCACCCGGTTTGGTCCAGAGATAGTCAATATATCCTTCTCCCTGATCCCTGACCATGCTGATCATGTCTTTGACGACAAAACGTCCGTCCGTGCTTTGCAGCATGGACAGGTCTTTTTGCTCCATTTCAGGACGATCTGTATGCAATTGTTCTATGCCGTTCATATCGACAATGAAAATGTAGGAGTCCGTGTAGTGGTGAATCATGGAGCGCAGGGTTTCCCTAATAAGGGTCTTGAGATCTTCCCCCGGCATGGAATCTTTGTAGCGGTTATAAAGGATTTCGGAGAGATTGTGCGCTTCCAGTATGAAGTTCCTGATGTTTTTGACCCCCTGCATCTGGGCGTTGTTGCGGCTGAATTCTATGAAATTCTGAAGACGTGAAGCTTCGCGCAGAAGAGAGTCCTCGAGTCCTCGCATTATTCTTTCATCCACTTTCTGCAATTCCTTCCGGTAGTCTGTGACCATGAAATAAACAGTCAGCCCTCCGAAGATCATAATGGAGGAAAAGCAGAGGGTGAGCATATAGCGGGAAAGTACTGAGACGATACTTTTCATGCGATGTCCATTTATTGAAAACAGTTTCTAAGCGGTACCGGGTTTAATGAAGCAGATTTCGTCAGCCATTATTATATACCATTTGGTGCTGAGGCGGACAAGTCTTGAATGAGCGGAAGGTTGTTCTGGATATGTTCCTGAAAGCTGGAGCCTTCTTTCGGAGATATGCAGGTAATAAAAAAAGGGTTACGATTTTATATCGTAACCCTATGGTATCTCTAAGTGGCGCGCCTGAGAGGATTCGAACCTCTGACCTACGGATTCGTAGTCCGGCACTCTATCCAGCTGAGCTACAGGCGCGCGTCGAGTTGTGTGTTTATGTGGAAACCTGTGTTTGGTCAAGAGTTATTTTTTAAAAAACAAAAAAAGTTGAAAAAGATATTTTGAAATCAGAGGTAGTTATTTTGGGTAGTTAAATTTATAACTGCAAACGAGGGCGGCCAGATAAACTAAAAAAGGGTTATGATCTATTGATCATAACCCTTTGATTTCACTTAGTGGCGCGCCTGAGAGGATTCGAACCTCTGACCTACGGATTCGTAGTCCGGCACTCTATCCAGCTGAGCTACAGGCGCGCGTTGAAGAGGGTTCTATGGAGAAACCCCTCTAAGGTCAAGCGTTATTTTAAATAAAATTGTTTTTTTTGGAAACGATTTTTTGCAAAACTAGTGTTGTCTCTCATAAATAGCTAAAAAATAAGTAATTATTTTGAATTGCCTCCCAAAAGGTAAATTACAATCGGCGCAGCTGAAACGCTGACAAGAACAAGAGTCCAGAGGCGTCCTCTGAAAATATTATAGTTTGCAAGGAGTTCTTTCCATGTTTTTCCTGCGGCAAGGTATCCGAAAATGAATTCAAACAATACGGTCAGGACTAACCAGAGCCCTCCGGCCTGTAAGGCCAGGCGGGCCGATGTGAGCGGCAGTATCCTGTTTAATATATAGGTGTAGAATAAAAATGCGACTATAGCTGTGAACGATGAGAGTTGGTGCGCACGGATCTCGGTCATGAATTTTGCGTAGCCGAGTTCGCGCAGGGCTCCGTTGGCAATGGCGATTGCTAGCATTGGCAGCCAGCCTGCCGCGTAGATGAGCAGTGTCTGCTGTTCTGTCATTGTTCAGTGGATTCTGTTGTATCCGGATGTTTTATTTCCGGGAAATTCGGGGTGGTCCGGATACTCAGGTCCGGCATAATCCACATGGCAGAGCTGTCGGGAAAGAAATCGTGCATGAATTTTTGACCTTTATCCGGTCCCATGATGAATACAGTTGTGGCCAGAGCATCGGCAGTTTCAGCGTTAGGAGCTACTGTGGTCGTGGCGATGCAGCCTACGGAAGACCTCAGCAGGGCCGGATCAAAGATGTGATGTTTTCTGGTGTTGTCGTTCAGTGTTACCGATGTGATGAACTGGTAGTAGTCTCCTGAACCGCAGACAGCGCTGTTTTTGACGTCAATCAGGCCTATGATGCCCTCCCCCCTCGGGTTGCGGATTCCGATGGCCCAGGTCCGGTCTCCGAAGACCATGAAGTCCCCACCGGCCTCAACCATGGCTGTCCTGATGCCGGACTGTTTCAGATGCTGGGCCGCGGCATCGATAATGGTTCCCTTGGCAAGTCCTCCGAGATCCAGAGCCATGCCTTTTAACGGCAGTCTGACCCGTTTTCCTTCCTTATCGAATTCAACCAGTCTGTGGTCGATCAGTTTTTTGTGACCGGTGAAGCGTTCGGGATCAAGGGCGTAATAAAACGGCGTTGTGGTGATTGCTCCGATGGTTATGTCGAAGCTGCCGCCGGATTTTTCACTGATCTCAAGGCCGCGCATGATTGTTTCAAATGCTTTGTCGGAAACCTTTACGCTTTTTCCTCCGGCATCGTGATTGATTCTGCCCACCGATCCCCGCCTGTTGCGGTGGTCCAGGTCCTTCTGGAGCTGATGCATCGTGCTGACGGCTTCCCGGGCCATTTTTTCCGTGCCCTGATCTGCCTGTCCTGCAATGGTAAGGTTTACAACTGTACCCATGGCTACATCGCTGTAACGGAACAGGTTATCCCCTTCGTTGACTGTCGGTGGAACAAGTTGCGCGGGGATTGCCGCGAACAGGGCTGCGGCAGTTAAGATTATGGCAGCAAGCGAAGCTTTTTTAAGTCTTTTTACGCGGGCCACTTCATATAAAAGGGGCAGGCAGCTCAGGATACCGACAATGGCAGTGAGCCTGAACGGTGCGGCGATATGTCCGGTCACAGTCACCAGCAGACCGCAGAATAGAGGACCGGCCATGAATCCCAGATTTGCGGCCATGTTGGCAACTCCGAGAGTTCTGCCTTTTCTGCTGCCAAGTTCGGCACAGATTGACATGGATGCCGGCATGGAAACCGCCGCCCCGATGCCGGAAATTACTCCGACCAGAATAAAGCCCTGGACTGTGTTGCACCCGGCTGCAAGATACAGGGCAGCACCGCTTGTGAACATCCCGCAGCAGGTGGTCAGCCTTCGCTCGAATCCGGCAAGAATCCGTCCGCTGAGCGGCAGCAGCAGCACGGTGATCAGGCTCGGCAAAGAAAACAGCATGGCGGTCATGCCCGGACTTAGTTGCAATACGGACTTTAGAAGCACCGGGTAGAAAGCTATCATGCTGCCGATTCCCATTGCGCGACCGAACAGGGCCAGCATGATATTCATATATGAAGACGCCTCCGCACGGACCGGGGGTGTCTCCTCATTCGCATGGGGCAATGGTTGATAGTGTCTCGCGGACAGTATGAAAAGCAGAAAAGCCGTTCCCATGAATCCGGACATGGCCCAGAGCACCGGAAGGTAATCCTTATCTATATATAATAATCCTCCCAGCAGCGGACCGAGCAGGAAAGAGCTGTTCATAACTGCCGACAGGTGGGCGAAATTCGATGAAAGGCTCTTGCCGCGCATGTTTGTTCCGATGGCGGCCATGCTGACGGTACGAATCGTCCCGGCGCAGAGTCCCAGAAAGAACTGGATGGTGTAGAGAGTCTCTATGGCCGGAAACAGCAGGTACGGAATCGGCAGCGCAGCTGCTACAAGGCAGGAGGAAAGCAGGGGAGTGCGGATGCCGTTGCGGTCGGCATAGTACCCGGACATCGGGGCAATGAGCAGCTTGGCCAGAAAGTATCCGGCAAAACCGCTTCCCAGCCACATTCCGCCCGCTTTTTCATCAAGGTTCATGAGTGGCAGGGTAAACGAAAAGACCCCAGTGCCCATTGAGGCCGCAAAAACAGCGACCATAAGCAGGAACGCGTTGAATCCGGTCAGTTGTTGCCCAGGCTTCGAACTATGAATTGACATGCTGCTTTGAAAAGTCCTTCGACCTTGAATGGGGTCAGGAATTCGGTTCTTACGGCCCCGACAATGTGACCGTAGACGAGGTATGAGGTCTGCGGCAGAGGTACTTCTCGTACGGAGCCGTCTTCCATACCAATTTTGATGTAGTCTTCGATGCGGTCAATCAATTTTTTGAATTTGCCAGCAATGTGGCTTCTGTCGAGGTGGGGATATTCGTCGCTGAAAGGTGAGCTTCTGAGCAGTGTGGGGAAGGTTGTCCTGTTGCTCAGAGTGAAATCGAAGTAGGCCTGTACAAATATTGCCAGTGATTCAAGGCCGTTTTTTCCGGCCTTTGCCTTGTCGGTAAGTATACCGAGCATCTGGTCGATTAGATCTCCGCCTGATTCAAGGAAAAGGTTGTCCTTGTTTCCGTAGTAGTGGGAGACGAGCCCGGAGGCCACCCCGGCGTGGTCGGCAATCATCTTGAGGGTTGTGGCGGTATAACCGTGCTCTCCAAACTGTTCCTGTGCAGCCAGCAGGATCCGTTCTTTCTTGGTCATGGCAAGACTCCAAGGTTGTGCTGTTTCAGGCAAATCGGGGAAGGCAGTTCAGAGGATTTTGGTTTAACTGACAGGCTACATTAAAATAAAATATTATGTAACCCTAATGTATGGCCTGCAACCGATTAATCATCATAAAAGTGAGTGTCAACTTCTGCGTCTGAGTTTCATATTTTTTGAAGTCATTCAACAGGAAAATTTAAATAATGAGAAATACATAATGCAAGCAGCTAAAAATTAAGCAATAATCATTTTATGCACGCTTTGTTGTATGTTTCATTGCGTATAGTGACGCGAAATAAATGAGCTCTTGTTGTGGTAGCAACTCTTTTGTGTTTTGTATTACTGTTGCCTAAGCGCAAAAACAATGCTTGGTGTCAATGTTTTTTTCGAAATTGATTGACCAGCCAATTAAGGGGTGTTAAAACAGTTACAACTAAATGGGGAAAGCGGCTCAGGCCGCTTGTTTTGACAGTTTGGGATTCAGGTTTTGTGATTCTGGTTTGTTAACTATCTCCCCGAAGAATGGTAGGGAATTGTCCTGACCGGACGTCCCTGCCGGTAAGATTCTTCGGGTGCCGGGGGATGTATGCCAGTTGTACGACAAAACATTGCCGCGAATAAAGGGGTAGGGCCCTGCTTTGCGGTCTGGCAGAACAGCAGACTGCTGTGTCGCGCAGTAGAGCTGTTTGTGTCTGCCGTCTTCAGGCTGTCATCTCCGTCTGGTTTCTGCTTTAAGAAAAATCATATCGGGTTTTCCCGTCCCTTTTTTCAGGGAGTTTCCGGGGCCATCCCTTCTATACCTTTCACATCATTACAGTCCATAGACAATTCATTCCCGACCAGAGATGCGGCCGAGCTGCCGCATGCTTTGCATATGGTGTTTTACCCATTTCCGAAAGTATTTCCCTTGAAAGGGGTCATGCCTTTTAAGCCGGGTATTTAACCCGGCTCCCGGAGGATTTGGCTGTTCTCCGGGGCGGAAGTTCTGGTATTGGAATGTTGCGGACCGTCGGTCTGCAACGGTCTCAAGACCACCTGTACTCATGCTGATGAGGTCATGTTGGTAATCCATTAATGCGGGAGAAATCCTGTCAAAGGAGGATGATTATGGCTGTAAACGTAGGTATGCACGTGGCTCGCCCGGGAAAGCGGGACGCTGTTCTGGATTGGTTGCAGATGCTTTCCGGGGCTGGGCTTGTAGCTTTTATGTGGTGTCACATGCTGCTGGTTTCCTCGGTCGTCATTTCACCGAACGTAATGAATGCCATTGCAGGTTTTTTTGAACATACTTATATGGCACAGGTCGGCGGCCCTTTGATTTTCTTAACTTTTTTGCTACATTTCGCTCTGGCGGCCAGAAAGATACCTTTCCGTGCGGAAGGACAGGCCACCATTTGGCAGCATGCTCAGATGCTCAAGCATCGTGATACCTGGCTCTGGGTTGTGCAGGCCGTGACCGCAATGATCATCCTTGTTCTTGGCGCCATCCATATGTGGGTTGTGCTAAATGATCTTCCAATCACCGCAGCAAAGTCGGCAGCACGTGTTTCCGGGGGCGGGTGGATGCTTTTCTACCTTGTTCTTCTGCCTTGTGTTGAACTTCATGTAAGTGTCGGTTTCTACCGCATCGGCGTCAAGTGGGGAGTCATCAGGACCGAGAACAGAACCCAGGCTAAGAAGCTTGAGTCCGTTCTTTTCGCGACATTCATGGTCATCGGCATAATCACCCTGATCAGGTTCGTAACTTTAAGTTAAACGGGGTTCATAAATGCAAACATATTACTCTGATCTCCTTGTTATCGGCGCCGGACTGGCGGGCGAGCGCGTGGCTGTGGAGGCGGCCCAGGAAGGTTTTGACGTAATCTGTCTCTCGATTGTCCCGGCACGCCGATCCCACTCGTCGGCTGCGCAGGGCGGGATGCAGGCAGCCCTTGGCAACTGTGCCAAAGGTGAAGGGGATAATGTGGACGTCCATTTCGGCGACACCGTGCGCGGTTCTGACTGGGGTTGCGACCAGGAAGTAGCGCGTCTTTTCGCGGATGCCGCACCCATCGAAATGCGTCGTCTGGCACACTGGGGTGTACCCTGGAACCGTGTTGTTCCCGGAAAATCCTTCTATTTCAAAGGTGGCGAGAAATTTGAAAAAGAAGAGAAAGAGGAAAAACGCGGTCTGATTACCGCCCGTTCCTTTGGTGGTACCGCTAAATGGCGTACCTGCTACACTTCCGACGGAACCGGTCATGCGGTCATGTGCACCATGGACAACCGATGCGCCGAACTCGGAATCAATGTTTTCGACCGCAAGGAAGCCATTTCCCTTATCCACGACGGTGACACCTGTATCGGTGCCGTGGTCCGCTGTCTGCGTACCGGTGAGCTGGAAGTATTCCTCTCCAAGGCAACTGCAATCTGCACCGGCGGTTTCGGGCGTATCTACAAGGCGACCACCAACGCGGTCATCTGCGACGGCGGCGGGCATATCCTTGCACATGATACCGGAGTTGTTCCCATCGGTAACCCGGAAGCCATTCAGTTTCACCCCACCGGCATCGTGCCCACCGACATTCTGGTGACCGAAGGCTGCCGCGGTGACGGCGGAACCCTGCTTGATGTAAATGAAGAACGCTTCATGAACATCTACGAGCCGGAAAAAGCCGAACTGGCTTCCCGTGACGTTGTTTCCAGATGGATGACCTACCACATGCGTCAGGGCAAGGGCGTAAAGTCCTCGTACGGCGAGCACCTCTGGCTGGATATCCGCCATCTCGGCGACAAGCACATCTCCACCAAGCTGCGTGAAGTTGACGAGATCTGCCACCACTTCCTCGGTGTCGATCCCAGAACCCAGCTTATTCCCGTACGGCCGACCCAGCACTACACCATGTCCGGCGTGCGTACCAACAAGGACGGTGCGGTTTACGGACTCAAGGGTCTGTTCTCCGCAGGCGAGGCCGCCTGTTGGGATATGCACGGCTTCAACCGCCTCGGCGGTAACTCGCTGGCCGAGACCGTTGTTGCGGGTGGTATCATCGGCGTCAAGATCGTCGAATTCCTCAAGGGCTACGAGACCGATTTCAAGACCGCTCTGGTTGCCGACGCCGTGCGCAAACAGCAGGATCGTATTGAAAAGCTCCGCAGTCGTGCGAACGGAAAGGAAAATGTTTACAAGGTCCGTGAAGAGCTTCAGAACGCACTCATGGACGGCTGCTTTGTCTTCAGAAATGATGCAGGACTCACAAAATGCATTGAAACCCTCCAGGGAACTCTTGATAAGGCCCGTAAGGTCGGTCTGGTTTCCGACGGCCTGGGTGCAAACCACGAACTGGCCGCCGCACTCAAGATCGAGGGGCAGGTCAAGCTCGGACTGTGTATTGCCAAGGCTGCTCTTGAGCGTACCGAGAGCCGTGGCTCCCACAACCGTGAGGACTATCCGGAACGTAATGACCGTGAATGGCTGAACAGGACTCTGGCCTACTGGCGCGAAGGTGCCGATATGCCCGATCTCCAGTACGAGGAAGCCACCCCGGTCTATGAAATTCCTCCGGGAGACCGCGGTTACGGCGGCGGCAAGATCATTGAAGCCGACAAGGCCGAGATTGAAGCCAAGATGATCAAGAAATAACCCCTGAGAAGGAAATGATAATGAGCAGACAACTCGAATTTGATATATTCCGCTACAATCCGCAGGATAAGGGGTCGGTTCCGCGCATGCAGACCTTTGTGCTGGATGAAACCGAGAACATGACACTCTTCATCGCACTCAACCGCCTGCGCGAGGAACAGGACCCGGGCCTGATCTTCGACTTCTGTTGCCGTGCCGGTATCTGCGGCGCATGTGCCATGGTAGTCAACGGCAGACCCCGTCTGGCCTGTCAGACCAAGACCAAGGACCTGCCCACCCAGATAACCCTGATGCCGCTGCCCGTGTTCAAACTGATCGGTGACCTTTCGGTCGACACAGGTGTCTGGTTCAGGGAAATGTACCAGTCCACCGAGTCGTGGATTCACACCAACAGGACTTTTGATCCTGCCGCACTTGAAGAGCGTATGGAAAACGAAGTGGCCGAACAGATCTACGAACTTGAGCGCTGCATTGAATGCGGCTGCTGTGTTGCCGCCTGCGGTACAGCCCGCCTGCGTGACGACTTCCTCGGTGCTGCCGCGCTTAACCGCGTAGCCCGCTTCGTTGTCGACCCTCGCGACCAGCGTACCGACCGCGAATACTTTGAGATTATCGGTAATGATGAAGGTATATTCGGATGTATGGGCCTCCTTGGCTGCGAGGACGTATGTCCCAAGAACCTGCCGCTGCAGAACCAGCTCGGTTTCCTGCGCCGGAAGATGGGTATCACCGCAATCAAGGAAATATTCAGGAAGTAAGCTATGCGTACCGTTAAAGCCGAACAGATTGTCGATGCAGTGGCGAAGATGTGCGTGAGCGCGAACCGCTACCTGCCCGAGGATGTGAAAAAACGCTTTGAAGAGTGTGCCGCTGCGGAGGAGTCCCCGGCTGCGAAGGAAGTCTTCAGGCAGATCAAGGAAAACTGGGAGCTGGCCGCCGAATCCGGTCTGCCGCTCTGTCAGGATACCGGTCTGGCCGTGTACATCGTCGAGATGGGCGAGGACGTCCATGTGGAAGGCATGAATATCCGTGACGCCATCAATGAAGGAACCCGCAGGGGCTACGAGGAAGGCTTCCTCAGGAAATCCGCCTGTGACCCCCTGACCAGGGCCAACACCAAGGATAACACTCCGGCGATCATCCATTTTGATATCGTTCCCGGAGACAGGATCAAGATCTTCTTCATGGCCAAGGGCGGCGGTTCAGAGAACATGAGCCGTGTGACCATGCTCGCCCCTGCACAGGGCTGGGCAGGCATCAAGAAATTCGTCATCGAGCGTGTTGCGGAAGCCGGTCCCAACCCCTGCCCCCCGACAATGGTGGGCATCGGTATCGGCGGAACATTTGAATATTCCGCCCTGCTGGCCAAGAAATCCCTCATGAGAAAGGTTGGCGAACCTTCATCTGACCCGGAAATCGCCAGACTGGAAGCCGAACTCATGGAAGATCTCAACAAGCTCGGTATCGGCCCCATGGGGCTGGGCGGCAAGACCACTGTTTTCGACGTCAAAATCGAAATGCGCCCCTGCCACATTGCGAGTCTGCCGCTGGCCGTAAACATTCAGTGTCACTCCGCAAGGCATGAGGAGGTGGAACTCTAATGGCTGAATATAAACTTACCACCCCTTTGACTGATGAGGACATGGACCAGCTCAGGGCCGGTGACGTGGTCAAGCTGACCGGCACCATCTACACAGCCCGTGACGCTGCCCATAAAAGACTTGTTGACCTTCTCGATAAAGGCGAAGAGCTTCCTTTTGATCTGAAAGGATCGGTAGTCTATTACGTTGGTCCCAGCCCGGCGCCACCGGGCAGGCCCATCGGGTCGGCAGGCCCCACTACCAGCTACCGCATGGACACTTACGCTCCGCGTCTGCACAGCCTCGGCCAGAAGGCCAGCATCGGCAAGGGCAAGCGTAATGATGCCGTGAAACAGGCTCTCAAAGACTATAAGGCTGTTTATTTCGGAGCCACCGGAGGTGCTGGTGCTCTTCTGTCCATGTGCATCAAGGAAGCGAAAGTCATCGCTTTCGATGAACTGGGCCCCGAAGCGATCCGTGAGCTGACTGTTGAGGACTTTCCACTTCTGGTCATCAACGATTCTCACGGCGGTGAATTATACGCTGTTCCTGATAGAAAGGCGGCGGGTGTTGAGTAACGGTCGGAAAAGTTGCAACCGACAATTAAGGAGAAAAAATTATGGCTCTTTTCACTAAACAGGAAGCTCTTGATTACCATTCCAAAGGCAGAAAGGGCAAAATAGAAGTTGTTCCTGTAAAACCCTGCGACACTCAGAAACACCTCTCCATGGCTTACAGCCCCGGTGTTGCCGAGTCCTGCCTTGCAATCGCTGAAGATAAGGAAAAATCCTATCTTTACACCGGTCGCGGCAACCTTGTCGCTGTAGTTTCCAACGGAACTGCCGTACTCGGCCTTGGTAACATCGGCCCCGAAGCAGGCAAGCCGGTTATGGAAGGCAAGGGTGTTCTGTTCAAGGTTTTCGCAGATGTTGACGTATTCGACATCAACCTCAATGTCACCGACCCGGATGAGCTCTGCAATATTGTAAAAGCTCTCGAACCGACTTTCGGCGGTATCAACCTTGAAGACATCAAGGCTCCCGAGTGTTTCTACATTGAAGAAAAACTCAAGAAAGAAATGAATATTCCGGTCTTCCACGATGACCAGCACGGTACCGCTATTATCTCCGGTGCAGGGCTGATCAACGCTGCTGAAATCGCAGGCAAGAAGATCGAAGACATGCGTCTGGTTGTCTCCGGTGCCGGGGCAGCGGCTGTTGCCTGCACCAATTTCTATATGTCTCTGGGCATCAAACGCGAAAACGTTGCCATGTTCGACTCCCGCGGTCATATCAACAAGAGCCGCCAGGGCCTGAACGCTCAGAAACAGATGTTCGCCACTGACAAGGAATATGCGGACCTCGCCGACGCCATGAAAGGCGCCGACCTGTTCCTCGGTCTTTCCGTCAAAGGCATGGTCACCAAGGAGATGGTCAAGTCCATGGCCGATTCCCCCATCATCTTTGCCTGCGCCAACCCTGATCCCGAAATCAGCTACAGCGATGCCAAGGAAGCCCGTCCTGATGCCATCATGGGAACCGGTCGTTCCGACTACCCCAACCAGGTCAACAACGTACTCGGCTTCCCCTTCATTTTCCGTGGAGCACTGGATGTAAACGCCACCGCTATCAACGAGGAAATGAAGATTGCCGCTGCCAGGTCTCTGGCCGCTCTGGCGAAAGAACCTGCTCCGGACTATGTCTGCGAAGCTTACGGTGTGGACAAGCTGGAATTCGGCATTGACTACATCATTCCCAAGCCGCTTGACCTGCGCCTGATCGAATGGGAATCCGCCGCAGTTGCCCAGGCAGCCATGGATACCGGTGTTGCCCGCAAGAAAATCGATATTGAGGAATACAAGAAGGAACTCCGCGAACGTCTGGCTGCTTCCAGAAAGCGCGTGGGTGACTTTGTTAAATCCTACAATCTCGACATCTAGGAAGTTCTTTAATTAAACATTCAACAATCCTTCCCGGCTCCGTGAGGGGGGCCGGGCGGGATAAAATATGTGATGAGGTCCATATTATGTAAGTATCGGCTTATGAACCGGATTCGGCAGGACATTACAGACCGCGCTGACAACCTGCGTTAAGCGGGGCGGAAAGTGGTGTTTTATCCGGTGGGTAGGCCACAAGCTCAAGTGAGGGACTATGAGCGCTCAAAAAGATTCTGGCAACGGACGAAAAATCGGCTTCTTTGCAGGGCCGGTCGTTTTCCTGATCATGCTTCTTCTGCCTGCTCCATCCGGAATGGAACAGGCAGCATGGAAGGTTGCGGCGGTTACGGCCCTGATGGCTATCTGGTGGATCACCGAAGCCATTCCAATTCCGGCGACATCTCTTATCCCAATCGCATTGTTCCCGCTGCTGGGTATCATGAAATCCGCAGCAGCCTGTTCCCCTTATGCCAACCACCTTATCTACCTGTTCATGGGCGGATTCTTTCTGGCTGTGACTATGGAGAGGTGGAACCTGCACAGGCGTATCGCCCTGCATACTATTAAAGCTGTGGGCACAAGCCCGGGAAGAATGATTCTCGGCTTTATGATAGCCACCGGCTTTCTTTCCATGTGGGTTTCAAATACCGCCACAACCATGATGATGGTTCCCATCGGTCTGGCTGTTATCCAGCAGGCCACCGGTTTTGATTCCAAGGATCTTAGGGCCTGTGCCACTACCGGCCCCGAGGCCAACTTCGGTAAATGTCTCATGCTCGGTATCGCCTATGCTGCTTCCATGGGTGGTGTCGGTACCATCATCGGTACCCCCCCGAACACCGTTATGGTCGGTATGGTCGACAAGATGTACGGCGTACATATCGGTTTCGGTCAGTGGATGCTGTACGGTGTTCCTCTGGCTACCATTATGATCGGTGTATCCTGGTGGCTGCTCACCAAGGTTCTGTTCCCCTCCAAGGGACTGGAGCTGGCTGGCGGTGAGGCGATCATCAATAAGGAAATCGAAGCCCTTGGACCCATGAGCAAGGAAGAGAAATACATTGTGGCAGTAGGCTGCTTTGTTGCTGTCTTCTGGCTGTCCCGTGAATTCCTCAAGCCTCTGGTAAAGGGCTTCTGGCCCAACTTCAGCTTTGTTCATGACGCAACCATCGGTATCCTCGGTTCCCTTATTCTCTTCGCCATTCCCACTGATTTCAAGAAGGGCGAATTCCTGCTGGATTGGAAAACCGCTGTAAAGATTCCCTGGGACGTAATCCTGCTCTTCGGTGGCGGTCTTGCAATCGCCAACGGATTCTCCAAGACCGGTCTGGCCGGCTTTATCGCCTCCAGACTGAGCATGCTGGAAGGCATGACCGTCCTGATGTTCGTAGCTGTGGTTGTTCTTATCACCATCTTCCTGACCGAGATCACTTCCAACACCGCAACCGCGACCCTGCTTGTTCCAATCATGGGCAGCGCGGCAATTGCCATGGGTGTTCATCCGTTCGCAACGATTATCGGGGCCTGCGTTGCTGCATCCTTCGCATTCATGCTTCCGGTTGCAACGCCTCCCAACGCGGTTGTCTTCGGGTCGGGCTGTGTGACGATCAAGCAGATGGCCGCAGCCGGATTCTGGCTGAACATGATCGGCTGGCTGCTGATCACTTTCTCCGTGGTCTACATTATCCCGATTCTCTGGGGTATCGACCTTAGCGTACTTCCTGACTGGGCTGTAATGCCTAAGTAACACCTCCCTTGTTTCCGGGCGGACTTGGTCCGCCCGGAAACTGATCTGATCAGCATTAATAACAACTCATAGCTCTTTGAAATTTCTATGGCCGCAAAGTCATGGGTTCAATACGTGCGCCCAAATCAGGACGCATTTGACCGGGCCGGGCAGCAGGGATGCGTGCAGAACAGCAACTCGCTTCCGTTCCGAAAATCTGTTTACCGGTTGTCCGAGAGTCGGGCCGGTCATGACTATATGGGCGGACCCGGATAGTTTCAGGGTTCCTGAACGCAACGCAGGGCCCACGGAACCTGTCCGCAACATGGGAGGATTCCCGGAGGCGGCGCGCCACGTTTGCCGGCTTGAACGCAACACGGTTGTATCCTTACGACTGATCGGCCAGGCGGACCTCATCAGCACCTCCTGCGCAGGCTGAAGGGAATCCTTCCGCATGATTTTGCGTATTTGGAGATAGTTCACGATTTTGTTTCGTAAATATAATTCGGCGGCTGTTTTGTTTCGTGATTAATGAAAAGACTTCTGTTATGAGTAATTGTCCGTGCAGTTATTTTAATCAGGAGATAGGATGTCCAAAAGTTTATACATAGCGGCAACAGAGGCCCGCAGCGGAAAATCCGCTATAGTTCTTGGAGTCATGCAGTTGCTTCTGACCCACCTGCGCAAGGTGGCGATTTTCAGGCCGATCATCCACGACAACCCACGGGGCAGGGATCATGACATTGACCTGATCCTGAACCACTTCAAACTCCCGCAGGAATACAGAACCACTTACGCCTACACCCAGAGTGAAGCCACGCGTCTGCTCAATGACGGTAAGCACTCTCTGCTCATGGAAAACATTCTCGACAAATTCAAGGCTCTTGAGAATGAATATGACTTCGTTCTGTGCGAGGGGACCGATTACCTCGGCGGAGAGGCAGCCGTGGAATTCGACATCAACCTTGATGTTGTGGGCAACCTTGGAAGTCCCGTTCTGGCGGTTCTCAATGCTATGAACAGTGATGAGGACGAGGTCTGTGATCTTGCCATCCGTACCGTGGATATTTTTGAGGAAAAGGGCCTTGATGTCATTTCGGTGATGGTGAACCGGGCCTCAAGGAAGTTTTCGCCGGATCTGGCTGAAAAGATACGGGCCGGGTTCAAAGGTGAGAAGAAACCCCTCACTTATGTCATTCCCGACGACAAGCGGCTTGGCAACCCCACCATGAAGGATGTTGTCAAATGGCTGGACAGTCAGGTCCTTTACGGGCGTGAAAAGCTCGAAACTCCCATCGACAACTATGTTGTCGCAGCCATGCAGATCGAGAACTTCCTGAAATATGTCAACGAGGGATCGCTGATCATAACTCCCGGCGATCGTTCTGATATTATCCTTGCTGCACTGTCTTCGCGCCTGTCGGAAGCCTACCCGAACGTTTCAGGTGTACTGCTTACCGGAGGGATACGTCCGGCCATGACGGTCCACCATCTCATTGAAGGGTGGAAGGGCGTTCCCCTGCCCATTCTGCTTGTTCAGGGGCACACCCATAAGACTGCAGAGATCCTGCGCGGACTCCACGGAACCATCGATCCCGAGAATCAGGTCAAGGTTCTTTCGGCCATGGGGCTGTTCGAGACCTGCGTGGATTCACATGAATTGCAGCAGAAGCTCGTTTCCACCAAGTCCCAGCGCATTACCCCGTTCATGTTCGAACACACGCTGCTTCACAAGGCCCGCGAGACCAAGCAGCATATTGTCCTGCCGGAAGGGGCCGAAGAGCGTATCCTGCGCGCCGCGGATATTCTTCGCCGCCGTGACGTTGTGCGCCTTACTCTGCTCGGTAATGTGGATGAAGTTCACAAGGCGGCGTCCAATATCGACATCAAGCTGGACGGCATTGATGTAATTGATCCGGCGAAGTCGGATCTCTATGATCGTTTTGTCGATGAATATTACGAGCTGCGCAAGCACAAGTGCATAGTGAAGGACGATGCCAGAGACCGCATGAGTGATCCGACATACTTCGGAACCATGATGGTTTACACGGGACTTGCTGACGGAATGGTTTCCGGTTCAATCACCACCACCGCCCAGACTATCCGTCCGGCCTTTGAGTTCATCAAGACAAAACCGGGATTTTCCATTGTTTCAAGCGTGTTCCTGATGTGCCAGAATGATCAGGTGACCGTGTTCGGCGACTGCGCCGTGAATCCGAACCCCAACGCACAGGAACTGGCGGAGATAGCGATAAGTTCCGCCCATACCGCCGCAATCTTCGGCATTGAGCCTAGAGTTGCCATGCTGTCCTATTCGACTGGCGAGTCGGGGACAGGGGTGTCCGTGGACAAGGTCAAGGAAGCTACTCGGCTGGTACGGGAAATGGCTCCCGAAATAGCCATTGAAGGACCGCTGCAGTACGATGTTGCCGTTGATCCGGAGGTTGCTGCTCAGGTTATGCCGGGCAATGCGGTGGCGGGCAGGGCATCCGTTCTCATCTTCCCCGATCTGAATACCGGTAACAACACCTACAAGGCCGTACAGCGTTCCCAGCCCGATTCAATGGCCATCGGCCCGGTTCTGCAGGGACTGAAGAAACCGGTGAACGACCTCAGTCGCGGATGTACCGTTCGTGACGTGGTCAACACGGTGGCGATTACCGCCATTCAGGCTATTGCAGAAAAAGATCTCGCCGCAATGAACTAGGAAATGTCGATTATAAAAATCAAGTGTGATTGAATGAGCTTCCAAGGGCCGAGCTTGATGTGAAAGCTGAGTTCTGCCCTTGGAAGAGCTTGTGTTTCAGGTATGTTGAATGGCTGATCAAGAATTCTGCAAGTATTGGCCTTGAAGCTGTGAAATACGGGTAGGCAATGCGTACTCTTCTGTGCTACAGTCGTCGCTGCACGCCTTCCCAACAATCAAAGACACGGAGATTTATAATGGCAAAGAAAATGAAAACCATGGATGGCAACCAAGCCGCTTCATACGTAGCCTATGCTATGTGCGAAACCGCAGCCATCTATCCCATCACCCCTTCATCTCCCATGGCGGAACTGGCCGACGAATGGGCCGTTCAGGGTATGAAGAACATCTTCGGCACCACCATGGAAGTGCGCGAGCTTCAGTCTGAAGCGGGTGCTGCCGGTGCACTGCACGGTGCTCTTGCCGCAGGTAACCTTTCCTGCACCTTTACCGCCTCTCAGGGCCTGCTGCTGATGATCCCCAACATGTACAAGATCGCCGGCGAACTGCTGCCCACTGTATTCCATGTGTCCGCCCGCGCTATTGCCGGACAGGCACTTTCAATTTTCGGCGACCATCAGGATGTAATGGCCACCCGTCAGACCGGTTTTGCAATGCTTGCTTCCAACTCGGTTCAGGAAGCTCTCGACCTCGCATTGGTTTCCCATCTGGCCACTATTGAATCCAGCATTCCTTTTGTTCACTTTTTTGACGGCTTCAGAACTTCCCATGAAGTACAGAAGATCGAGCTGATCGATTACGCAGATATGGCCGCAGCCCTTAACTGGGAAAAGGTCAGAGATTTCCGTGACCGCTCTCTCAACCCTGAGCACCCCCACACCCGTGGAACCGCCCAGAACCCGGATATCTACTTCCAGGCCACTGAAGCAATCAACCCCTACCGTGATGCAGTTCCCGGATACGTCGAAGACGCAATGAAAAAGGTCTACGATATCACCGGACGCAAATACAAACTTTTCGACTATGTCGGTCATCCCGAAGCCGAAAACATTATCATCGCCATGGGTTCCGGCTGTGAAGCCATCGAGGAAACCATTGAGAAGCTCCTTGCCGACGGCCAGAAGGTCGGTCTGGTAAAAGTAAGACTTTACCGTCCGTTCTCCATGGAACACCTCGGCCGTGCAATTCCGGCTACCTGCCAGCAGATCACCGTTCTGGACCGCACCAAGGAAGGCGGAGCAATCGGTGAGCCCCTGTACCTGGATGTCTGCACCGCACTCAAAGAACTGAATATCGACATGCCTGTCTATGCAGGCCGTTACGGTCTGGGTTCCAAGGAATTCACTCCTTCCATGGTCAAGGCCGTATATGACAACATGAAGTCTCTGTCCCCCAGACACCACTTCACTGTCGGTATCAATGACGATGTAACCCGTCTTTCTCTCGAAATCGGCGAAAAACTTGATACCACCCCCGAAGGCACTGTTCAGTGCAAGTTCTGGGGCCTCGGTTCCGACGGAACTGTTGGTGCCAACAAGCAGGCCATCAAGATCATCGGCGACAACACTGACATGTATGCTCAGGGCTACTTTGCCTATGACTCCAAAAAGTCCGGTGGTATTACCGTATCCCACCTGCGTTTTGGTAATAAGCCCATCAAGTCCACCTATCTGGTTGAAATTTCCGATTTCATTGCCTGCCACAATCCCAGCTACGTAAAACTTTACGATCTGCTGGAAGGCATCCGTGAAGGCGGAACATTCCTGCTCAACACCAGCATGGGTCTTGAGGATCTTGAAGTTGAACTGCCCGCAAAGCTGCGTCGCACCATTGCAAAGAACAAACTAAAGTTCTACGTGATCGACGCAGTAAAGATTGCCGGAGAAGTCGGTCTTGGCGGACGTATCAACATGGTCATGCAGACTGCTTTCTTCAAGCTGGCAAACGTAATTCCTTTCGATGATGCAGTTGCATTTCTGAAAAAATCCATCCAGGACGCTTACGGCAAGAAGGGCGAGAAGATCGTCAACATGAACAACGCTGCTGTTGATCAGGCCGAAGCAAACCTCATTGAAATCAAATATCCCGAATCATGGGCAACCGCCGCAGATGAAGAGCCCACTGAAAACTTTGAGCCCGAATTCATCACCGACGTGGTCAAGCCCATCCTGGCCCAGAAGGGTGACAGCCTGCCTGTCAGCGCGTTCTCTCCCGACGGACGTTTCCCCATGGGCACTTCCCGTTTTGAAAAACGCGGTGTGGCCATCATGGTTCCCGAATGGATCAAGGACAACTGCATCCAGTGCAACCAGTGTTCCTTCGTCTGCCCGCACAGTGCTCTTCGCGCAGTCCTCGTAAATGAAGAGGAAATGAAGATAGCTCCCGAATCATTCGAAACCGTGGATGCCAAGGGTAAGGGGCTTGAAGGCCTGAAGTACCGCCTGCAGGTGAACACCCTTGACTGTCAGGGTTGCGGCAACTGTGCCGACATCTGCCCGGCCAAGGAAAAGGCTCTGGTGATGAAACCCATCGCCACCCAGACCGAGGTTCAGGTTCCCAACTATGATTTCTCCGAAATCGTTTCCTACAAAGACAACCTCCTGCCCAGAACTTCCGTAAAGGGCAGCCAGTTCCAGCAGTCCTTGATGGAATTTTCCGGTGCATGTTCCGGCTGCGGTGAAACTCCTTACGTAAAGGTTCTCACCCAGCTCTTCGGCGAACGCATGATCATTGCCAACGCCACCGGATGTTCCTCCATCTGGGGTGCTTCCGCTCCTTCCACTCCGTACTGTGAAAACATCGAGGGCCACGGTCCTGCATGGGGTAACTCCCTGTTTGAAGATGCCGCCGAGTACGGTTTCGGTATGGAAATGGCTATCTCCAACCGTCGCGATCGCCTGAAAATGCTCATGGAACAGGCTCTTGAACTTGAAATCAGTGAAGAGCTTGCCGCAGCTATGAAGGGCTGGATTGAGAACAAGGATGATGCTGCGAAGTCTCTCGAGTACGGCAACCAGCTGCGCGAACTGCTCGCTGTTGAAGCCGATACCTACGAACTGCTTCTTGAAATCGAAGAGCAGGAAGACATCTTCACCAAGAAGTCCATCTGGTGCTTCGGCGGTGACGGCTGGGCCTACGACATCGGTTTCGGCGGTCTGGACCATGTTCTCGCTTCCGGCAAGGACATCAACATTCTGGTCATGGATACCGAAGTGTACTCCAACACCGGTGGTCAGGCTTCCAAAGCAACCCCGCTCGGTTCCGTTGCCAAGTTTGCCGCAGCAGGTAAGCATACCTCCAAGAAAGATCTTGGCCGCATGATGATGAGCTACGGCTATGTTTACGTGGCCTCCGTCTCCATGGGTGCCAACAAGAATCAGGTTATGAAGGCGTTCCTCGAAGCTGAAAGCTATCCCGGACCTTCCCTGATCATTGCTTATGCTCCCTGCATCAACCAGGGTATCAGAAAGGGTATGGGCAAAACCCAGCTCGAAGGTCAGCTTGCAGTTGAATCCGGTTACTGGCCGCTCTACCGCTTTGACCCCCGCCGTGAAGAAAACGGTGAGAACCCGCTGGTTGTAGAGTACAAAGAGCCTGATGGAACCCTGCAGGAGTTCCTCTCCGGCGAAAACCGCTACGCCATGCTTGAGCGCATGATGCCTGAAGCATCCAAGAAAATGCGTGCCGGTATCGAAAAGGATTGCCTCCAGAGATTCAAGCTCCTCAAGCAGCTCTCTGAACTGGATTATTCCATTTAGCAGTCCTCTTTAGAAAAACGTGTCTGCATAAAAAATAGAGGCCCCCGCATCCATCGGATGCGGGGGCCTTTTATGTATCTGATACTTCACCGAGGTATGTCATCGGCGGACCTGCGGAGGCGAAATCAGATCGCCTAAAGCGCGTAGCGCAACAAAATCAACCCTTGCCTTTGGTCTGGGTTTTGCCGGGCTTGGCATTCTTTTCTATGTATTCAACCAGTGCCCCGGCAACATCAATCTGGGTGGTTTTTTCAATACCCTCTAGACCGGGGGATGAGTTGACTTCCATGACAACCGGTCCGTGGTTGGAGCGCAGGATGTCTACACCGCAGAACCCCAGCCCCATGATCTTGGCGCTGCGCACGGCGGTAGAGCGCTCTTCCGGGGTGATGCGGACCTGTGATGCGGTACCGCCCTGATGCAGGTTGGAGCGGAAATCGCCGTCGCGGCCCTGACGTTTCATGGCTGCTATGACCTTACCGCCGACAACGAGGCACCTGATGTCGGCACCTGCCGCTTCGGATATGAATTCCTGCACAAGAATGTTCGCGTCAAGGCCCTTGAAGGCTTCAATTATACTCACTGCGGTGGCGCGAGTTTCGGCAAGAACCACTCCTTTGCCCTGAGTTCCTTCCAGCAGTTTGATGACGACCGGAGCACCGCCGACAATGTCGATGAGGTCATCTGTATACTGGGTGGAGTGCGCAAAAGCTGTAACCGGAAGCCCGATTCCTTTGCGGGCGAGGAGCTGCAGGCTGCGAAGTTTGTCCCTGGAACGGGTGATGGCGACTGATTCGTTGACGCAGTAGACTCCCATCATCTCGAACTGGCGTACAACCGCACAGCCGTAAAAGGTGATGGACGCTCCGATGCGCGGCACGATGGCATCAAAACCTTCCAGTTTTTCCCCTTTGTAGAATATGCTGGGGTTGTGGGAGGTGATGTTCATGTAACAGCGCAGGGGATTGATGACCATAACCTCATGCCCGCGTGCTTTGCAGGCATTAACGAGAGACGTAGTAGAGTACAGTTCCTTTTTACGGGACAGGATTCCGATTTTCATGTGATTCTCCGCTGAGAAATATCTATTTATAATACAGTGAGCCTTTTTTTCTGCCGAGCACGTATGATCCTGCCGGGTCTACCACGAGCAGCTCTTCCATGGCTGACCGTCCGAGCAGCATCCTGAATCTCATGGAGTCCCGGTTGGTCAGGGTCAGTTCAATATCCCACTCCAGCTCTCCCAGAATGATCCGGGAGCTGATGACCGGTCTTTCTTCTGTGTCACCACCGGAGTTTGTGACGTTTCTGAATTCGACAACCGGGGCTTCGCAGAAGACTTCAATATCAGTGCGCTTTTGGATTGGATGTATTCCGAATCTGATCCATTGCTTTCCCCCTTTCATAAATAAATCCTGCCGGAACGAATGCAGGCAGGATGTCTTTGCTCCGGTATCGGTTTTGAACTTGATTGCCGGAATGTTCAGTTGCGGGAAAGCGGCCCACTCCCTCCAGCCGATGACTGTTTTCCCGTGTACTTCGTCGGGATAGTTCATAAGCTGCTCCTTAAGATAAGTGATATGCAGAAAAATGAAGCTTTGCTCTGTATTTTGAAGATATCAGAAGTTTTTCAAAATTAAAGCGGTTAGCATGCTTCAATTAAAAGAGACGTAGGGCATATAGTTCCAGGTAATGAAATGCAAGAAAAAAAAGCTGAATTCCTGCGCAAGGAGAAATACGTCCAGTGGAAATCTGTAAATTGTGCTGACTTGCAAATTGTGCGGAATCGGGCAAGAACGGGTGCATCTGATCCAAGGAGTATTATTGTGACCGAGATAAGCGTGAATTCGCCGTTGGATGTCAAGGTTGGACACACCGCAGGCCTGATGGCCGGAATGCTTGAAATGTATGACCCCGAGCATATTGCCGTGGCCTGGACCGGGGGAAAGGATTCCACGGTTGTGCTGGCACTGTGGCGGGAAGTCTTGAAATCCAAAGGCCTGTCGTCCGTGAAGGCGTTGTCCATAGATAGCGGGGTCAAATTCCCCGAGGTCATGGAATTCAGGGATTCACTGGCGGAACAGTGGGATGTGGATGTTACTGTCCTGCGTCCTGTCGTGGATATTGAAACATACCCGATTGCACAGGACCCGGTCCGGTGCTGTGCGGACCTGAAGATAAAACCGCTTCAGCGTGCGATTGATGAACATGAAATCGACCTGTTGCTGACCGGCATAAGGCGTGACGAACATCCGAGCAGGGCAGGGCGCAAGTATATTGAAATCCGCAACGACCCGGACCATACCCTGCTGAATCCCATTCTTGAATGGACTGAGATGGACATCTGGGCTTTCATTTCCATGCACCGGATTCCCCATTGCGAGCTCTACGATCAGGGCTACAGGTCTCTGGGCTGCAGGCCCTGCACTATAAAGGGAGATGGTGTTTCGGAGCGTGAAGGACGCAGTGCTGAAAAGGAAAAGAATCTCGAACTGCTGACATCGCTGGGATATTTTTAACCGCAACAATTAATTACATGATGGAAAATACAACATTCAGATTCGGCAGTGCCACCTACCAGCCCCGCGGGGATTGGAGACTATTTTTTACCTCCGAGCGTATCAGGGAAGTGCAGGAAATCAGTTCCCGCATCGGGGATGACTATACTCCTGTTTCAGAACTTGTGCTGCTTTTCTGCCATACCGATCTGGCCGGAGTGCGGGTGGTGATTCTGGGACAGGATCCCTATCCCCAGCCGTCCGTGGCCACCGGCAGGGCATTTGAAGTCGGCAATATTGACCGCTGGGCCGATCTCAAACGCAACGCCTCGCTGGTTAATATTCTCAAGCTGCTGCATAAAAATCATATGCAGGCAGCGGAAACCGTCGGGATTGCGCATATCCGCAGTGACATTGATTCCGGGGAATTTCCGATCCTTCCTCCGTCCAGACTCTTTGGGCATCTTGAAAGTCAGGGCGTACTTTTCCTGAATACGGCCCTGACCTGTCAGCTGAATAATTCCGGCAGCCATACAGAGATATGGCGGCCGTTCTCCTCTGACCTGCTCAGATTCATTGCCGGGCAGCGTCCTGAGGCCAGATGGATGCTCTGGGGAAAAGATGCCCAGGAATTCTGCTCATTTGTGCCTGATTCGCAGAAGCTGACAAGCTACCATCCACGTCTTTTCGACCAAAAGCCCGGTTCATTTCTTCATGAAAATCATTTCGCCAAGTGTCCTGAAATTGATTGGGCAGGCTGATCTAACTTTCTAAACGTATCTTTAGCGGGGGGAGAAAAAGTTAATCTTTCCCCTCGCTATAAACTCTCCCGTCCTCTATAAAAGTAAATATGCTTAAAAAGATGTTGGTATATTTACTTTGATTATTGATTTATCTTAACACTAATTGTAAGAAGATCAGTCTTGTCAACCACAGCTGTATGCTGACAAAATTAATCCTTTTTGGGGGAGTTTGTTATGAAGACTTTGAAGATTATCGTCGTGTCTGCTCTGGTGTGTGCTCTGAGTGTTCCCGCATTCGCTCAGTCAAAGGTCGGTGTGGTCAGCACCAAAACTTCCACCGGCAACGTAGTCAACTCCGCGGTCGGTAAAGGCAACACCGCCAATACCAACATCGGCAACGTCGGTGTCAGCAACTCCAAGGTTGGGGTCATCAGCACCAAGACTTCCACCGGTAATGTTGTGAACTCTGCGGTAGGCAAGGGCAACGTAGCCAATACCAACATCGGTAACGCAGCTATTTCCAACTCCAAAGTCGGTGTTGTGAGCACCCAGACCAAGACCGGCAACGTGGTCAACTCCGCAGTCGGTAAAGGCAACGTGGCCAACACCAACATCGGTAATGCAGTGGTCAATAATTCCAAGGTCGGTGTTGTGAGCACCAAGACTTCCACCGGTAATGTCGTGAACTCTGCAGTAGGCAAGGGCAACGTAGCCAATACCAACATCGGTAACGCTGCTGTATCCAATTCCAAAGTCGGTGTTGTAAGCACCCAGACCAAGACCGGCAACGTAGTCAACTCCGCCGTGGGTAAGGGCAACGTAGCCAACACCAACATCGGTAATACCGCAATCTCCAATTCCAAGGTTGGCGTGGTGAGCACCCAGACCAAGACCGGTAATGTTGTGAACTCCGCTGTAGGCAAGGGTAACGTGGCCAATACCAACATCGGCAATGTGAATGTTCGCAACTCCAAGGCCGGCGTTATCAGCACCCAGACCAAGACCGGCAACGTAGTCAACTCCGCAGTTGGAAAGGGCAACAAGGCCAATACCAACATCGGCAGTGTAAACATCCAGTAAAATTGAATCTAATGACGCCGGGAGCAATGCTCCCGGCGTTTTTTTCGGAGAAATGCCATGAGACCGTTTGTTCTGCTTGTCCTGATGCTGTCTCTGGTCATCGGGGCGATTCCGGTAATGGCTGATGACTATGATGACGGCATCGGTGAAGGAGACGGTATTGTCACCGGGGATAATGATCTCCAGAAGGTGACGAATATGAAGTTCTACAATGCAAAAGCAAAGGCCAAGGTGTATACAGCAAAGAAAAATAAGGGTAAGAACGGAAACACCTATATAGAGAGTGACGGTTCAGGTGAAGGAGGGGCAAGTATCGCAAGTCCCACTTTTCAGGGTCCTGTTCACGGTGACGTAATTATCCAGATGGATGCAAAAGATATTACTATCATGCAGGGAAATTAGCATAACAAGTTTTTTGCGTTTTCATGAGACCATAGGGGGAGTAAGTTGATCAGAAAAGTAAGATTTGTGGCTGCTGTTTTCGTTCTTTTACTGCTGGGGGCATGTTCCGGTGCCAAACATATGCAGGTGGAACTGCCCAAGGCTCCCCCGGAGAAGAAAGTAACAAACTATTCCGACGCTCTTTACAAGCTTGGTGAAATGACAGAGCTGTTTTCTCCGGGCGTCATCATAAATGTACAGAGCAAACCGGTCATTGATAAGACCGGAACGTCCATTTCTTCCCGTGCAGGGGAGATTCCGGTGGACATCACCGAAATGCTGCAGAGTGCGGTTAACCGTATCGGCGGGGCAATCCGTTTTGTCCCCTACGACCCCACCTACATTCAGGACAGCGCAGCCTATATTTCCGGCGGGCTTATTCCTCCGCAGGTTACCATCAGCGGCGGCATCACCGAGTATGACCGGTCAACGGAAGTTACCGGTGACAGTGCCGACCTTGGAACCCAGTTCGGCGGTGGCGGAGCTATCGGCGCGGATGCCGGTATTTCCGACAAGCAGTCCGTATCAAGCATCACCCTTGATATGAATATGATTGAATTCGCCACCATGGCCATGATTCCGCAGGTTCAGTCCGTGAACACCATCAAGGTCTACAAGGGAGCACGCGAGTCCGATATCGGTTTCAGTCTGTTCGGCCAGTCGTTCGGTATAAAGGGTACCGTGAAAAAGGTGCAGGGTCGTCATGCCGCAGTCAGAACCCTTGTAGAAATGTGCGTTCTTGAGCTTCTCGGCAAGTACATGAGTCTTCCTTACTGGAAGTGTACTGACGGAGCCAATGAGGACCAGATGGTCATCCGCGACCGCAAAAAGATTTTCAAGGCGCAGGACAAGCCCAACCGTACATGGATGATCCAGCAGCTTATGCCCGCATACGGCATTGAGGGTATCGAGGCCAACGGCGTTTACGGAGCACGCACCCGGGCAGCCATGGACGCTATTGCTGCTGCTTACGGCAGCAAAGTCTCGCCTGCGCTGACTGCTGATTTCTATATTGTGGTGTTCAAGAACGCTCCGTTCTTCGGTGAACCTGCATTCGATGTTGCCGCGCTTAACCAGAAGATAGCTTCCCTGCCGCCTGAACAGCCGGAACCTGAAGTTGCAGCTGTTCAGGAGCAGCCCCAGCAGCAGGCTCAGGTCCAGCAGACTCAGGATACTCCGGCTCAGGGTTTTGTGCGCGGAGACTATGACGCAAACATGAATGCTGCAAAAGAAGCTTTTGCCCGCAAGGATTACGACAGCGCCAAGGATTATATCAACAGGGCCATTGAGAACGGAATAGTGCAGGGTGATCCCCAGCCGTTTATCCTTATGGCCTATATCCAGCAGGCCCGTGGCCGGATTGACCGGGTCGGTGAAATTCTGAGTGCCGGGCTTCGTTACGCTCCCGAAAGCGCACAGCTCTACACAATCTACTCAAGATACCTGATCAGCCAGAACCAGCTTGATCAGGCCGCACAGCTTATTGACCGTGGGCTTGAGATTGCTCCGGCCAGTGTTGAGCTGCAATCACTCAGGTCTTATGTGAACACCGTCCGCAAATAGGCCTGCCCCTGCCTGACTGTAAAATCCCGGTCCGGTTTTCCGGTCCGGGATTTCAGATTGCTGACCAACCCCGCTTTTTTTCTTAAGCGGGGTTTTCTTATGCTCTTTTCTGCCCGATCTAATTTGAAAACCCCAAATCTATTCGTCCAAATGCAAAATTAGACCTAAAAAGTATATGTGCTTTTTTTTGGGTCTTATCCAGCTGAAAAACACAAAGAAATAAGTGTATTGCACTCAGGATGAGTGCCATTTTCTTCATGTTTTGGCAGGCGGCGCACAAGAGACTTTGTTCTTGAACTTTTGAGAGCCCACGCATGCGGGCATAGCGGTGCCCGTGAAGCTCTTTTGCATCTGCAAAACTGCGTTCAACGGTCTCTTTTCTGCGTTTGTAAAGTCTTTTGCCACGCGGACTGAGACGATTCTGCGTCATTCGCTCTTTCGCGTCTTCCCAGACGTGGCGGGTGATGGTTTTTACGCATCTCTGGTTTGTTGTACATTGAGAAAGCAAATCACAGTTTTTGCAAATATTCTTACATGATGAGTAGTGTCTAAAACCATCTCTGTCGGTCGTTCTGTAGTGAAGTTCATGCTCTCTCGGACACACATAGCAATCCACTTCTGGATTGTATTTGTATAACCGTTTTGCCATAGAACCGTTGCGTTTGTTGGGTCTGCGATAGCTTATTGCACCAAAAATATCCCGATCTTCCAGCTCCTTGCAGATGTGAGCAGTGAAGTATCCTGCATCAAGTCCAACAGCTTCTACATTTAATTCAAATCGCTTGATTTGCCGATCCAGTCTGCTGAGATAGGGTACGCTGTCGTTACTCGCTCCTGAAGTTATGTAACTATCGGTGATTAAATTAAATTTTCCATCAACGGTCCGGTGGTCGAGATAATAAAATCCCTTAGGTTTTCCTTCTCTGTACATGAAACCGCAGTCAGGATCAGTGGTACTCTCTTTGATTCTTTTGACGGGAGTCGAGGCAGGCTTAGGCTTCAAAGATTTTTTTCCGTGGTTGCTTCGATCTTCCTCCACGGCGTCATCAAGGTCGCTTAAATATGACTTGGTGTTGCTACGTACTATTTTATCAACGAATTTACGTGTATTAGCATTAGCTTTCAGGTGTGTGGAATCTGTATAAAGTGTTTTACCATCAACCATTTTACGTTTAATGGCCTGCAAAACAATATTATCAAAAATATCTTGAGCTACTGTAGTCCCGTTAAACCGTCTTCGTCTATTCTGGCTTATGGTTGAAGCATCAGGTATTTTATCCTTAATACCGAACCCAAGAAACCAACGGTAAGCCATGTTGACTTGTATTTCTTTGACAAGCTGCCTTTCGCTTCTAATTCCGAATATGTAACCAATGAAAAGCATCTTAAAAAGAACAACCGGATCAATTGCTGGTCGTCCATTGTTGTCACAGTAAAGGTGTTTTGTTTCTTCGCGGATGAAGGAAAAGTCTATAAACTTATCAATTTTTCTAAGAAGATGGTTTTTTGGAACCAATTCTTCAATCGTAACCAATTCAATAGTGACTTGCTTTTGCTCAATGTTTTTTAACATGTGAATAATATAAAAAAGTCCTCGCCGTTTGGCGAGGACTTTGTCAGCAATCTGAAATCCCGGTCCGGTTTTCCGGTCCGGGATTTTTTTGCTGAATTGATTTTTTAAGGGCCTGAACGTACGGTTGGCTACCGTACCAATATGTATTATGCTACCGCGCACGCTGATTCGAATCGGCTGCGAAACTGAATAACTCAGGTGAAAAATGCTTAATAGAAAAAAGACCCGTGAGCTGTTTATCGGGAATGTCGGCATCGGTGGGGACAACCCGATCAGGGTCCAGTCCATGTGCAATACCGACACCCGTGATGCCCTGTCCACAAGGGCCCAGATCGACGCACTGGCGGAAGCCGGGTGTGAGATTGTGCGAGTTGCCGTGCCGGATGAAGCTGCTGCAAAGGCCCTGCCTCAGATCCGCAAGGGCTCCCCTGTTCCGCTGGTTGCTGATATTCACTTTGATTACCGCCTTGCCCTCGCGGCTATGGAGGCCGGAATTGACGGTCTGCGCATCAACCCCGGAAACATCGGCGGCGAAGACAAGGTTGATATAGTTGTGGCCGCCGCCAAGGAGCGGAAGGTTCCCATCCGCATCGGGGTGAACGGTGGGTCACTGGACAAATCTCTGCTTGCCAAGTATGGCGGTCCCACTCCGCAGGCAATGGTGGAAAGTGCGCTGGAGCACGTGGCCCTGCTTGAAAAGAGAAATTTCCACGACATCAAGATTTCACTCAAGTCCTCATCCGTACTGAATACCATTGCAGCCTACAAACTGCTGTCCGAGAAAGTGGATTATCCCCAGCACGTGGGCATCACCGAAGCCGGAACCCTTGTGCGCGGTGCAGTAAAATCCGCCGTAGGGCTGGGCATTCTGTTCTGGGAAGGGCTGGGCGACACCATGCGTGTATCCCTTACCCACGATCCTGTAGCCGAAGTGGGCGTTGCCTGGGAAATTCTGCGTTCACTCGGACTGCGCGAACGCGGACCAGAAATCGTATCCTGCCCCACCTGCGGCCGTACAGAAATAGAACTCATTGACCTTGCACAGAAGGTCGAGGATAACCTGCGCGGAGTAAAGGACGTGTTTACCGTGGCGGTCATGGGCTGCGTTGTGAACGGTCCGGGAGAGGCCCGCGAAGCCGACATAGGCATTGCCGGTGGGCGCGGTCTCGGAATTATTTTCCGTAAAGGAGAAGTCATCCGCAAAGTGAAGGGCGACGAGAACCTGCTGCCTGAATTCATGAAAGAAATCGAAATATTCCTGAAAGAAAAGAGAGGACAATAAATGCGTTTAAGCCGTTACTATATCCCCACGCTGAAAGAAGACCCTTCAGAAGCCGAAGTTGTTTCCCATAAACTGCTCATGCGTGCAGGCATGATCCGCAAGCTGACCAGCGGTATCTACAACTACCTGCCTCTGGGACTCAAATCCCTGAACAAGGTCGCAGCCATCGTGCGTGAGGAAATGAACCGCGCCGGTGCCATGGAAGTGCTCATGCCCATGGTCCAGCCCGGAGACCTCTGGCAGGAAACCGGTCGCTGGGACTACTACGGCAAGGAACTCCTGCGCCTCAAGGACCGTCATGGCCGCGACTACTGTCTCGGCCCCACTCACGAGGAAGTCATTACCGATCTCGTGCGCGGTGAAGTGAAATCCTACAAGCAACTGCCCATCAACCTGTACCAGATTCAGACCAAATTCCGTGACGAAATCCGTCCCCGTTTCGGTCTCATGCGCGGCCGTGAATTCGTCATGAAGGATGCATATTCCTTTGACAAGGACGAAGCCGGTGCAGAAGAATCCTACCGCAACATGTTCGAGGCATACAAGAAAGCCTTCTCCCGCATCGGACTCAACTTCCGTCCCGTACAGGCGGATTCCGGTGCTATCGGCGGTGATTTTTCGCATGAATTTCACGTGCTGGCCGATACCGGTGAAGACACCAT
Organism: Maridesulfovibrio sp. FT414; assembly: GCF_050916235.1. Classification (GTDB taxonomy): domain Bacteria; phylum Desulfobacterota; class Desulfovibrionia; order Desulfovibrionales; family Desulfovibrionaceae; genus Maridesulfovibrio. The sequence continues at coordinate 1,092,764 of NZ_CP104854.1, read as the reverse complement.
CGCCGTGTGTGCCGATGCTAAGTGCGGTTATGCAGCCAACCTTGAAAAGGCCAAAATACACGCTCCCAAAGGTGACTGTGCCTGCAATGCAGAGTGCCCGGCTATCGAGGAAGTTGCTACTCCCGGCAAGCACACCGTTGAGGAAGTCTGTGAATTTCTCGGAGTGAGCTCGGCAAAGCTGGTCAAGACTCTCCTCTTTGTTGTTGACGGAGCTCCTGTTGCCGCTCTTGTTCGCGGTGACCGTGAACTCAATGACGTAAAGCTGCGCAACCTCGTAGGCGGCAATGAAATCGAGATGGCCTCCGAAGGGCAGGTCCGCGAATGGACCGGTGCTCCGGTTGGATTTGCCGGACCGGTCGGTCTCAAGATCGAACGCATCTTCGCTGACCACGAACTCTGTGTGGACACCGACTGGATTGCAGGTGCCAACAAGGGTGATACCCACATCCGTCACCTGTCCCTCGGACGTGACTGCAAGATCGAGAAATTTGCCGATCTGCGCGTGATCACCGAAAACGATCCCTGTCCCGAGTGCGGAGCTGTCATTGAATTCACCAAGGGCATTGAAGTGGGCCACGTCTTCAAGCTTGGCGAGAAGTATTCCAAGGCCATGGAAGCTACCTTCCTTGATGAAAACGGCAAGACCCAGACCATGGTCATGGGCTGCTACGGTATCGGTGTATCGCGCATCGTGGCTTCTGCTATCGAGCAGAATAATGACGAAAGCGGTGCCATCTTCCCGCCGACCATAGCTCCTTTTGAACTCTGTGTTATTTCTCTCGGCGGCAAGGACAAGGCCGTTGATGAAAAGGCCGAAGAGCTTTACAACCAGCTCATGGAACTGGGCATCGATGCTGCTTATGATGACCGCAACGAGCGTCCCGGCGTCAAGTTTGCCGATGCGGACCTGATCGGTTATCCCATGCAGGTTGTTGTCGGCGGCAAAGGACTCAAGAACGGCATTGTTGAAGCCAAGAACCGTAAGACCGGTGAAAAGATAGAGCTGCCCCTTGATGGTTTCATCGAAGCCTTCAAGGCATGGCGTTCCGATATATGGAAGTCCTGGGGGCTTGAGGCTTAGAGCCAAAGCCCTCCAGCAGTCGGGGAAGGGGCATCAAATCTGCCCCTTCCCCAGCTTCTTCTGCAGTGAAATGATTTAATAATATTTTCCCGGATTGAAATATTTCGATCATCTATTTTGCCTCAAGAACATTTTTATCGTGAGAAGCAGCGAAGCTTACTGAAAGGTTTTGGGATTCTTAAACCCGTTTGCAAAGGGTTTAAGCCACCGGAGGCAAAAAAGTCATCAAAAGCGCGTAGCGCATCAAATTATGAAAATATTTACAGTAACTGACATAACCCGTGCTGTTAAGGATGTGCTGGAGACGGAGTTTCCATTTATCTGGGTGCGGGGGCAGGTTACGAATCTGGCCCGGCCTGCGTCCGGGCATATTTATTTTACGCTTACTGATGGAGATGCCGGACTTTCCGTGGTCTGGTTCAAGGGCAACCAGCGTAAGGATGATGGAAACGGGGAAAGGGTCAACCCCCTTACAGGAGAGGTGGAAACAGGCGAGCCGCTTGAGCTTGAAGACGGCATGGAAATTTTATGCGCCGGACATATGAATGTCTATCCGCCGCGCGGGGCGTATCAGCTGATTGCCGAGCTGGTGCAGGAACAGGGTGTCGGAGACCTGAAGCTGGCCTTTGAGGCCATGAAAAGAAAGCTGGCCGAGAAAGGGTACTTTGACGAAGACCGCAAGATGGAGATCCCCCGTTCTCCAAAGCGGGTGGCGGTTGTTACGGCCCCGACAGGAGCGGCGATAAGGGACTTTCTGAAAATCGCCGAGGGGCGCGGCACAGGGGCGGAGATTCGCATCTACCCCACGCTGGTGCAGGGTGATCTTGCCCCCGCCCGGATAGCCCAGGCCCTTGATACGGTCAGCGATGACGGCTGGGCCGAGGTTGTGGTGCTTATCCGCGGCGGCGGTTCTTTGGAAGATTTGTGGGCGTTCAATACGGAGCCGGTTGCGGATGCGATTTTCCGGTCCACTGTTCCGGTTATGTGCGGGGTTGGACACGAGGTTGATGTCTCCATCGCCGACTATGTTGCTGACAGGAGGGTTGCCACACCCAGTCATGCGGCACAGGAACTCTGGCCGCGCCGTGAAGTTCTCATGCAGACTGTCGATGAACTGGAAACCGGCCTGCTGCGGAGCTTTAACAATTATATCGGGGTGCGCGAAGCCCGGCTTGAAACTTTGCGCAGGGGGCTGACCTGGCTTTCTCCTTCCCGCCGCATCGACCGACTGCTGGAGTCGTTCCTTGAAGAGGGGCAAAGACTTGGGCGTGCTGCAGAACGTTATTGTTCAGGCAGGCAGCTGGAACTTGATTCGTTGTCCAGAAGGCTGGAGTTCTCATTCGGTGAGGAACGGATCATGCGGCGGGAACAGGATGTCGTAGTGCTGTCCGAAAGACTGGAGCGGGCCGGAGCAGCATTCTTTGATGCAAAAACAGCAGAACTGGATAATGCTTTAAATTCACTGCGGATATTGGACCCTGAAGGGCCGCTGGAACGGGGATACTCGCTCGTTACGGTAGAGAAGAACGGAAAATTTCTGCGTGACCATAAAGAGGTTGTGCATGGCGACCTTATCCGGGTGCGGGTGAGGTCCGGTGAAGTACGGGCAACTGTTACAACCGAATAATCAATTCCACTTAAAATGACTGAAATCAAAAAAATAAAAATTGCTGCGTTTGCTGTCCTGCTGATGCTGCTGTGCGCGTCCACTGCATTTGCCAAAATCAATCTTGCCTATCCTGAATCCGTGGGGCTTGGCGAACCTTTTCTTGTCAGGATCACTTCCGACAGCGGGCTGGAGTCCGTTTCCATTAAATGGAAGGGCACTGAAGTTAAGCCTGAGATACGGAACTGGAAAGGACGGTCTGTTGCACTGGCAATGTTCGGAACGGATGTACTGGTTGATAAGACCGGTAAGTCAAAGCTTTCCATCACCGTTGTGGAGGATGGAAAAGAGCGCAGACTGGGTCGTTCTGTGCGTGTCAAAAAAAAGAAATACAAGGTTCAAAGGCTTAGTCTGCCGGAAAACATGGTTACTCCACCCAAAGATGTGCTGGATAAGATTGCCCAGGACAGGGTTGAAGTTGCTGCCGCCAAGGAAACCATGTCCGCAGAGCGCAAATGGTTTGTGCCTTTTACCCGCCCGACCAAAGGCAGCCAGTCCAGCCCGTACGGAGCACAACGCATCCTGAACGGAAAGCCCAGGAATCCGCACCGCGGACTTGATTTCCGGGGTGCCGAAGGAGCCGAGATTACCGCCATCGCCGATGGCAGGGTTGTGCTTGTGGGTGATCATTACTACGCCGGGAACTGCATTTATCTTGATCATGGCAACGGGGTGGTAACTATGTATTTCCATCTTTCCAGAATAGATGTTAAGGAAGGCGAAATTGTGGAGAGAGGACAGGTCATTGGCGGCATCGGTTCTACAGGCCGGGTGACCGGACCTCACCTGCACATGAGTGTGAGCGTTCAGGGCAGGCTTGTCGATCCGACCTACGTGCTCTATAGAAACACAGATCAGCTGCTGGGCATAAAGTAAAGCCGTAAATGCCTAACCGTTTTTTGCCGGTATGGCATGCAGTTGCAGAATCATATAAAAAAGATCCGGGGCTTAGATAATTGTTTTTTCATGGAATAATGTTGCGGCCCCTTAAAGATTCCGGTTCAGCCGCCGGGGGCATGAATTGAAAGAAGAAAGAAGTTTTGAAGAACGGCTTGAAAGGCTGAAAGAAATAGTCGCAGCCCTTGAGAAAGGGGACCTGTTGCTTGAGGATGGCGTTGCCCTTTTTAAGGAAGGACAGTCCTTGTCGCGGGAATGTGCCGGGCAGCTGGCCCGTGCGCGCAACGAAGTCAGGATCGTCAACGACGGTCTGGTTGAAGATTTTGAAATCAATGATGAAAATAAGGATATAGCGGATGACAGTTAAAGAGAAACTCGCGGTACACGCTGCAGATGTTGAAAAATTCCTGAATGAATGTCTTGATGACCGCGGGATTCCCGAAGGTCTGCTTGCATCCATGAAGTACAGCCTGCTGGCTGGCGGCAAGCGCCTGCGTCCGGTACTGGTTCTTGTCTGGGCCAAAATGCTCGGAGCAAAGAAAGAGGCCGTTATGCCTTTTGCAGCCAGTCTGGAGATGATTCATACCTATTCACTCATCCATGATGACCTTCCGGCTATGGATGATGATGACCTGAGACGCGGAAAACCGTCAAACCACAAGCAGTTTGATGAAGCCACTGCAATTCTGGCCGGGGACGGACTGCTTACCGAGGCCTTCGGGTTCATGGCGGAAGCCGAAGCTCCAGCCTCAGACCTGATTGAGGCCATTGCCCTGATGGCCAGATCGGCCGGTTCCGGCGGTATGGTAGGCGGTCAGGCTGTGGACATCAGCTACACCGGTCGCGAGGGTGTTACCCTTGATGAACTCAAGGTCATGCATTCAATGAAAACCGGTGCACTTATTCTTTCTGCTTGTAAATCCGGCGCTATTCTGGCTAAAGGTGTCGGAGCCACCGAAGATGACGTTCGTCGTGCCGAAGAATACGGCCGTCTGATCGGAGTTGCGTTCCAGATTGTTGATGACGTTCTGGATATCGTCGGCGATGAAGCCGCACTGGGCAAGCCCGTGGGCAGTGACATTGAGCTGGGAAAATCCACTTACCCCAGCCTGATTGGCCTTGAAGAGAGCAAGGAACTGGCCCGTAAGTACATTGAGGAAGCGGTGGAACTCCTTTCCCCTTATTCCGGGGAAGAGGCTGATTTCCTTCGCGAACTGGCCCAGTACATTGTAGACAGAGTTTACTGATTGGCGGAAAGGTTCTGCTGATTTAAAAAAGTTTTATAGATCGCTAAGTTAACAGTGTTAAGCGACTGATGTGTCCGCCCGCCCCTCACGGGATGCGCCAGGGTGGGAGCATGGCCGCTTAACTGTGTTCTTTCGTTGCATAACCCGTTGCGAGGTTCGGGGAATATGAGCAAAAATGATGTTTCATGCGGATGTGGCAGTTATCCTCTTCTGCAGAAGATAAATAATCCCGCGCAGGTCAAGGATCTTACCCGCGCAGAGCAGGATCAGCTCGCAAGTGAGCTCAGGCAGTGTATCATCAACACCGTATCAAAGGGCGGCGGGCATCTTGCTCCCTCTCTCGGTGTTATCGAGCTGACCATTGCGCTTTTCAAGAGCTTTGACTTTGATAAGGACCGTCTGGTCTGGGACGTGGGTCATCAGGCCTACGCACACAAGATTCTTACCGGACGTTACGACAGGTTTCATACCCTGCGTCAGAAGGACGGCATCAGCGGATTTCCGCGTATGGCCGAAAGTCCTTATGACCACTTTGGCGTAGGCCATTCCAGCACGTCCATTTCCGCCGCGCTGGGCATGGCTGTGGCCAGTGATCTCGAAGGTGACGGACGCAACTGTGTAGCTGTTATCGGCGATGGGTCCATGACCGCCGGGCAGGCCTTTGAAGGTCTTAACCAGGCCGGGGGGATGAAGCGCAAGATGGTTGTTGTGCTGAACGACAACGAGATGTCCATTTCCACCAACGTGGGGGCCCTTTCCGCATTCCTCAGCCGCAAGCTTTCCCATCCGGTAATGAACCGCTTCAAGAAGGATTTCGAATCCCTTCTCAAGCAGATTCCCAGAATAGGGGACGATCTTGCCATGTACGCCAAGCGCGGCGAAGACTCTTTCAAGAGCTTCTTCACTCCGGGCATGCTTTTCGAGTCCCTTGACTTCACCTACCTCGGGCCGATTAACGGCCATAACCTCGACGAACTTGTCGATGTCTTCGAGCAGGTCAAGAAGATTGATTCACCCGTGCTGGTGCACGTGCTGACCACCAAGGGCAAGGGGTATGCTCCGGCAGAGGACAACCCGACCTATTTCCACGGTGTGGGCAGCTTTGAGCCGGAAACCGGCCGCGCCAAGAAATTCAAGGGCGGCCTGCCGTCCTATACCGAAGTTTTCGGCAACACGCTCTGCAAGCTGGCCGCAAAAGATGACAAGATCATGGCCATTACCGCCGCCATGCCGGAAGGGACCGGAACCAGTCCTTTCCGCGAGAAGTTCCCGGAACGTTTCGTTGACGTGGGGATCTGTGAACAGCATGCGGTGACATTTGCAGCCGGTCTTGCCACCATGGGATACAAGCCTGCTGTGGCAATTTATTCAACCTTTCTACAGCGTTCCTACGATCAGGTTGTGCACGACGTCTGCCTGCAGAATCTGAACGTTAATTTCTTCCTTGATCGCGGGGGATTGGTCGGTGCGGACGGTGCCACCCACCACGGTGTGTTCGATATGTCCTACATGCGCCATATTCCGAACCTGGTTTTCATGGCTCCCAAGGACGAAGCTGAACTTGCCCGTATGGTGGCAACCGCCATTGATTTCAATGGCCCTGCTGCGGTGCGTTATCCTCGCGGTGTAGGCATCGGAGCCATTCTTGAAGAGAATCCCCATATTCTTGAAATCGGCGAGGGTGAGCTGCTGCGCGACGGATTTGACGGGGTGATTATCACTGTCGGATCACGCGTATGGCCTGCCGTCGAGGCCGTTGAGGAGCTGGACGAGGAGTTCGGCAAGGCCGTGGCTGTTTTCAATGCCCGCTTCATCAAGCCGCTGCCTGAAAAGCAGATTCTTGAACTGGCATCACGTTTCAAGAAGATCCTCATTGTTGAAGAGAACGCCAAGGCCGGAGGATTCAGTTCCGCAGTTCTGGAAGTGCTCGCCGATAATGATGCTCTTGACGGACACCGCATCAAGCGTCTGGGTATCCCCGACGAGTTCATTGAGCATGGCACCCAGCAGGAACTGCGCAGCGAACTCGGCATCGACACCACCGGCATGAAGAAAGCCATGCTGGAATTGCTCGAAAAGGATTAAGCTGCCGTATATTGATTTGTATAGCCACACAAGGTAAGTCTAAAAAAACTCCTGTCCGGCGTGGATCTATAAAGAAGAATGGCCCGTAATACCTTAAGGTATTACGGGCCTTGTCATGTCAGACTTGCAATAAATCAATAGTGCCTGTGCAGGAAATATGTTTAAGGGTTGCCGATTAGCCCGGACTTGGCTCAGTAGTCCAATTCCGTCAGCGAAAAAGGTTACACGGGCTAGTTTTGAACCAGCACCGGTCCGTCATCTGCTCTCAGCCCCTCCGGCGAATTTTCCCCAAGCGCGTTGATCACGTCACTGGCCTGAGCAATCACCCCTTTCTGAAGCAGGACCGGTCCGGCCTCGCTTGCAACGAGGTTGAAGAGCTTCAGGAAAATGCTGGCCTCTCCAGCCCGTCTGGCATCGCTGGCCTTGGCACTGATTTCGGTGCGGAAAGGGCTGATGACCGTGTCCCGGCCCATGGCTATTCCGCAGATTCCCGGCAGGGCACCTGAGAGGGAAACAAAGTCACCGTCCTGAATCTTGACCCCGTCGATGTCATCCACAGGAGAAGCGTTGAGAAATATGGTCCTGACTCTGTTTTCCGCATATTCCGGGTTCAGCCCTATGACTTCCTCCATAAACTCGCGGATGCTCATGCCCGCAACAGCGCGGACGGTCACTCCTTTCTGAAGCAGCGTGATTGTTCCGGGTACACCTTTACCGATTGTTACGGTTTTCAGATTATCCATGACAGTCCTCGGTGAAATTGTGTTTAATTTGATATAATTATCCGAATTTATTGATTATCAATATTGTACTCATCTTCATTCAATGTCAAATAAAGGCTGGTCTTGAAAAGAAAGAACCCTGCCTGCTAAGGTAAGCAGACAGGATTCTTGAATAATCATTTCCAGATTGCTTGCTGAAAAAGCAGCCGGAACAATTAAGCCTTCTTGCGGGCTTCTTCCTCGCGCAGGGCTCGGCGCAGTACCTTTCCGACCATTGTTTTAGGCAGTTCCTTGCGGAACTCCACCTGTCTGGGAACCTTGTACCCGGCTAGTTTCTCGCGACAGTAGGCCGTGATCTCGTTGCGGTCCATGGACTCGCCTTCCTTGAGTACTATGTAGACCTTGATGATTTCACCACGGGTCTTGTGGGGCAGTCCTACGGTTACTGCTTCCTTTATTTTGGGGTGCTTGTAGAGCACTTCGTCGACTTCCCTGGGATAGATATTGTAGCCGCTGGAGATGATCATGTCCTTTTTGCGGTCTACAATATAGAAGTATCCGTCCTCGTCCATGTAGGCGATGTCTCCGGTGTAGAGCCAGCCGTTGCGAAGAGTTCCGGCAGTCTCGTCAGGCTTGTTGTAGTAGCCTTTCATGACCTGCGGACCTCGGATAATCAGTTCTCCCATTTTTCCTGGGGGAAGCTGCACGCTGCCCACTTCCATATCAACGATGGCGGCATCGGTTGAGGGCAGGGGCATTCCAATTGATCCGGGTTTCCTTTTCCCGATCAGCGGGTTCAGGTGGGTGACCGGTGAGGCCTCCGTCAGACCGAACCCTTCGACAATTTCTGCACCGAAAACTTCCTTGAATTGCTTGATGCCCTCAACCGGCATGGGCGAGGACCCGGAAAGACAGTATTTAACAGAGGCAACGTCGTACTTGTCGAGCTCCTTCTGCTGCAGCAGTGAGATATACAGTGCCGGAGCACCGGGGAAAAGGGTCGGCTTGAGTTTGTGCATGGTTTTAAGCACATCAAGGGGAACGTAGCGCGGGAAAGGCACCATTGTCGCCCCGAGCAGAGTCGGGAAGTTCAGGCATACAGTCAGCCCGTAGATATGAAAATAGGGCAGGATGCCCAGCACGATCTCCTTGTCCCTGCCCAGCTTGTTGAGCATGGCATGGCATTGCTGAACGTTGGCGCTGAGGTTGGCATGGGTAAGGTTGCAGCCCTTGGAGAGCCCGGTCGTGCCCCCTGTGTACTGCAGCAGGGCTGTATCTTCTGGACGTACGTTGGTGGCGTTGTAGGTCTCCTTGCCGGAACGCAGAGCCTTCCATTTAAGAATGGAGGTCTCATTGTACGGAATTTTGGGCGTATTCTTATCCCGCAGGCACTTTGCCTTGTAGAGTATGTTGAGGGGGAAGTTGAGGGTGTCGGATATTCTGGTTATAAAATATTTGCGTACGGGGAGCTTATCGCGCAGCTTTTCAATTTTGGGCCAGAGCAGGTCTACCGTGACCAGCATCTTGGCTCCGGAATCGTTCAGTTGATGAACTATTTCAGTTTCCATGTACAGGGGGTTGGTCATGGTCACCACGCCACCGGCCTTGAGGATGGCCCAGTAGGTCATGATCATCTGCGGAGTGTTCGGCAGCATGATAGCGACCCTGTCGCCGGGTTCAAGACCCTGTTTGCGAAGGTTGGCCGCAATTATTTCGCTCTCGTGCTTGAGTCTGGAGTAGCTGATTGACCAGTTCTGGAATTCAATGGCTGTTCTTTTCGGCCATTTTTCCGCAGTCATGTCCAGATATTCAAATAACGGACGATAGGTAAAATCTATGCTCTTTGGTACATCCGATTCGTAATTATTAAGCCACGGGCGACTGACTTCCACTCCAAACCTTCCCTTTCTTCATACATTAAAACAGTTTCCCTCAAAAATAGGGTCAACGCCTGCTCAAAAGAACCGCGAGTATATTGATCAGTTCATAATCTGGCAAGTTTGTATGTATGCTAATTTTGCGTGGGACTCGCAAAAAGTTGCAGCAGATAGTCTGTCAGAGACTGACCGGCTCCCTGACCGCACTGGGCAAAGGGACATCCCAGTTCATACGGGACTTCCAGCGGCCTCGGAGTTCCGTGATAGATGACTGAATCGCGGTCCTGTTTGACCTCCTTGATGAGAACCTGCATGGTGATGAAGCAGGAGTTTGGCCCGCTCTTGATCCGCTGGATTTCAGGGGTCCATTCATTCACGAGCACCGGGTATTCGTTGAATGACGGCCATCCGGCGAAGGAATCAAAAGCGAATCCCACCTGCTGGGATGCTCCCTGAGCAGCCAGTTTGGGGGATATGGAACCGATTCTGGCTTCGACGAGATAATTGACATCCCCTGAAGGAGTATAATGATACCCTATCCCTTCGAGAGCTGATATTGCGCTTTGTTCAATGGGTACCACTCCAGCTTCAATATTTTGCGGAATGCCGCTTCCATCAAGTTGGAACAGGACAGCCCGGACGTTGAACGTTGATCCGGGAGAAGGATTGAATACAGTCATCGGTACGGTTGGTTTGGTCTGGTGGGCTGAGCAGCCCCCGAACATGATTATGACCGCAAACATTGCCAGTGCCAATAAATTTGTGTTTCCGCGCATGGTTACCCCTGTTTTATGTTGAAGATAATCAGCAACATTTGTATATGAATATAGGGGGCTAGGCAATGCTGTTCTCAGCAGGTAACAATAGGATTAAGCTCTTATGAAGCTGATTCCTGAATTATCGCAATCAGTGCGAATTTTTGGTATAGCTGACAGATGACAATAGTAATAAGAATTTATTGCCTTGATATAGAGTGGACTGCAATTTACACTGCTGTATGGTAGAGATAGGCAGTATGCTGCAACGGGTGGAAAATACCGGAATGAACAGTTTGGAGTCGATTTATGCGGGATAACGAAATTCTACTTGATACCGGCACTAATGAATTTGAAATAATTGAATTTTATATTGATGAGGTCAGCCGTAGCGGGGACGGGCGTGACTATTTCGGTATCAACGTGGCAAAAGTTCTTGAGGTCGTGGAGGCTCCTGTCGGGATGGAATCAGCAGAAGGCGCGCCGCATCCGAGTTTTTTGGGCACCATGTCCTTAAGGGATATAATCCTTCCTGTGATAGATCTTTCCGTATGGCTGGGCATTGAGCGGAAACCTTCTGATTTTGAATTGATCGTGGTTACGGAGATAAACAATGTTGTCACCGGATTTCTGGTGACCGGCGTGACTCAGATTCACCGGATCGGCTGGGGAGACCTTAAAACCCCGAACAAATTTATTGCCGATATGGATTCCAACTGCATAACCGGTACTGTTGAGCTGGATGACCGGTTCGTGCTCATGATCGACCTTGAAAGGATTCTTGGAGAACTTGATCCGGAAATGGCCGAACGCAGTGACGGAAATTCCTATGTTGCGCCGGAAAAGTACACTGCAGTTCTGGTGGATGACTCCGTATCCGTAAGGGCCCTGCTGAACAAAAATTTTGATGCAGCCAATTTCGATGTACACCTGTTTTCCAATGGCCTTGAAGCCTGGGAAGGGCTGCAGGAGATGAACAGGCAGGCCAGGGAGCAGGGCGGCTCCATTGCCAATGTGGTTGATATTCTTGTTTCGGATATTGAGATGCCGCAGATGGATGGCTACACACTCACCAAGAATGTAAAGGAACATGCAGATCTTTCCGCGCTTCCGGTTATCCTCTTTTCCTCGCTGATCACAAAAGGGCTGTATCACAAAGGGGAAGCCGTCAAGGCCGATGACCAGATCACCAAGCCCGAATTCAATGAACTTACCGGTCGCGCTATTGCCCTGATTGAGAAATACCGGGCTAAGCACCGGGGCTGAGTCGGTGAAGGGTGTCCTGCCTGTCTATTGCCCGATCAAGACGGTTTCCGGGGAGATCCCTGTTCCCTGAAAATATTTTTCAAGAATGCTTCTGATTGTGCCGTTCTGCTGCATGCGTTCCAGTGTGAGCTTTATTTCTTCGTACGCAGGTTTGTTCCTGGAGTGCCTCGCAAAGGCAAAGTATACGTCCACATTGTCTACAATGTAGGGAAGTGGGACTATCGTGTCCATTAGGTTGCGCTCGGATATTTTCAGCATGGTATCTATGTAGGTACCGATGAAGAAGTCCGAGTAGCCTCTAACCAGCCTGTTTAGGGCAGTGTTGTCATCAGTGACTTCAGTGAAGTCTGCTTTACCGCACCTGATGAAAGTATCAAACGTCTCACCGTAGCTGCCGCCCCTGATTATATCTCCTTTTCTGCCTATCAGGTCCGAAAGGCTATCCATCCTGAATGGCTTAGTGGTGAAAATGCGTAACTGATTCCGGATAATCGGGGCTGAAAAATTATATTTCGGCCCCCTCTGCGGGTTCCAGAACATTCCGCAGATAACGTCCAGTCTTCCCTTTTCAAGACTGACCACAGCCCGCTTCCATGGATAATCGCGATAGTCGAGTTCATAGCCGTTCGCTTCGGAAGCCTGTTTGAGAATTTCGTACATTGCCCCGTAAAATTCTTCCGTGTGTTGATGCTTCATCAGGAACGGTTTCCAGTCCATCTGGCCGGAAACTGTCAGGATCTCCTTCCGGCCCTGCGCAGGACTGCTGGCAAGCAGCAGCAATAAGACTGAACATAGAATTGTTTTGAAGGGCATATATTCTCCTTAAAGAAATATGACAAAAGTGTAGCACGGGTAAAATTCTGTCACAAGAGCGAAGAATATAAGCTTTTATCCCTCGGAGAAATAAAATCCCCGGCGCTTTTCAGGGCCGGGGGTCAGGTTCTGGCTGAAGGTGAATTATTTTTTTATCCACCCTCTTTGTTTCATGCATTCATCAAATGTTGATGCTGAAGTGTAGTCTTCCGAAAATTTGGCTTCGTAGGTAGTCGGTTCGGGTGGTGCGCCGTCTGTCTCTGATGCGATAGGCACTTCCTCCTGAGTCTGCTGGTTGCAGAAAGCCTTGTCGCGGGCAAGTATTTCGGCGGCTTCTGATGGATCGGCAATATTCGGATTGTGCCACGAGGAACATCCTCCGAGGACTGTCAGAGCTGCCGCAATGAGGATCAATTTTTTCATCTGGTCTCCGTGTTTTATTCGCAGGTGAGGTCTCTTGTCATGAGGTCACAGACAGCCTGTGCCGGGTCTTTGTCCTCGTAAAGTATCCGGTATACCTGCTCGGTGATGGGCATCTCCACTCCCAGCTTCTTGGCCAGGAAGTGAACGGACTCGGTTGTTTTAACACCTTCCGCCACCATGCGCATCTTCAAAATTTCGCTCAGCTTCATTCCCTGGCCCAGCTTGAGGCCCACCTGCCTGTTTCTGGACAGGTCTCCGGTACAGGTCAGCACAAGGTCGCCCATGCCGGAAAGGCCCATGAATGTGGATGCCTTGGCACCCATGGCTACTCCAAGCCTGCTCATTTCCGCAATTCCTCTGGTTATGAGGGCTGCCCGGGCATTGTGTCCGAACTTGAGGCCGTCCGCCATACCGGCGGCGATTGCCATTATGTTCTTGATTGCTCCGCCAAGCTCAACCCCGCGAAAGTCCGGGTTGGTGTAGACCCTCAGATAGGAAGTTGAAAAAAGAGCCTGTACTTCACGGGCAAGCTTTTCGTCTTCGCAGCCTAGCACAATCGAAGTGGGAAGCTCCGCACTCAATTCATAGGCGAATGTAGGGCCTGAAATATGTCCGTAGCGCGGGGTGAGTCCGTCGAGTGCTTCATGAACCACCTGCGACATGGGCGCACCGGTGTTCAGCTCTATGCCTTTGCTGGCGCAGATCACAGCCGGGTTATGCGGGAAATACGGCTTTATCCTCGCCAGTGAATCGCGCATGAACTGACTGGGGACGACTAGAATGTAATATTTAGCGTCCTTCAGCACTTTTTCCGGGTTACTGTCACACTGCAGGTCATCGCACAGTCTGCAGCTCGGGAGAAACACGCTGTTGTAGCCGGTTTCCTTCATTTCATTGCAAAGTTCCTGTTCCCTGACCAGCAGGTGGGTATCAAGTCCTTTTTTTGCCAGGGTATTGGCCAGAGTGGTTCCCCATGCCCCTGCACCGATTACAGCTACTTTCATATCAACTCCTTAGGTATATATCGCTTGTCTCAGACAGTTTCAGGATGACTTCAAATTTATCAGGCTTAAAATACCTGCTGTGCAGTTTTTTGGCAACCGGTTCAAAAATGAAAGCGGACTATCGTTAATGAAAAATGATATTTGCGAAAACAATCAGCGAGTTGCGGCGGGGGCTGGACTTCAGGTCGGCGAAACTGAAGCCCTGGAGTTTATCGTTCCAATCAAAAAGGCCCTGCACCGGAGTGCTGGGCCTTTTGCTAAATGTTCTTAAGTGATCCTTGCGGCTTAGATCGGACCGGTGCTCATCACGTGAGACAGTTCTTCGATCTTGCCGTTCTTGATGCGGTATTCGTAGAGCTTCTGCATGTCCTTGTAGACCTGGAATACCTGGAAGAAGCCGTGCCAGTGGGCATAGTCCGGTCCGTTCATGGCTGCGCCGTGGCGGGCGCGTCTTCCGGTGTGGTGCCAGAGGTAGTATTCCAGCTCCTGGAAGCCGTCGTTCCACGGATCATCCTTGAGCAGCAGCCCCTTGTCGGTCAGCTCCTTCTTCATCTTAACTGCGCCGTCCCAGTAGGTGTTGTAGAGGGCTACAGCATCGTCAAGAACCTTGCGCTGAACGTTGATGTGGGTGTCTCCATGGCAGTTTTCACAGACCTTGCGCATGAGCTTTTCACCCTGTTCGCCGTTGCCGCGTTCACCGCTGCGGATTTCGCTTCGGGCGTGGACGAGGTCCCACTTGAGGCGTTCGTTGACGTTGTGGGTGGTGCTGAGTTCGCCGATTCCGGACATATGACAGACCGCACAGGTCGGTGCGTCATAATCGCCGGGCTGCCAGGTATCGGGTGCGCTGTCCCATCTCCATTCGTCGCCCTGGGTCAGGAACATCTGACCGTGCTTGGATTCGAGATATATCTCGATCTGCGGATGGTCGGGGCCGAGGTGGCAGCTGGCACAGGCTTCAGGCTTGCGTGCTTCGGCAATGGAGAATTTGTGTCTGGTATGACAGACGGTACAGGTGCCGATGGTTCCGTCAGGATAGCGTGTGCCTACTCCTCCGGGCCAGGTGTTCTTGATCGGCTTGTTGTCGGGACCGAGTTCAACCTGGGTTCCGTGGCACATCTGGCAGCCTGAGGCACGGGAGGCCGTGCTGGTGGAGGAGTCGGCACTGACTCCGATGAACTGTGCACCTTCATAGTAGTACATCAGTTTCAGCATTTTTTTGTTTTCAACAACCGGTGCGCCTGCAAGCTTTGCGTGACCGCTCTTGAGGAACTGGTCGACTTCCTGCGGGTGGCAGCGGGAACAGGTCTTGGAAGAAACCATGGGCGAAATGTAGGTGTTGGTTCCTTTGATACCTTCACACTGACTGGCCATGGGTGAACTTTTATCCACTACGTGACAGTCGTAACAGGACACAGTGGCATGAGCCATTTTGCCGGACTTCCAGTTTTCGACGATACCGGGTGTCTTTTTGGCGTGACATTCAATACATTGAGTAGCTTCTTTGGAAAAACCCCTTTTTACCACCAGCTCTTTGGGAGCAAGGTTGGGAAAGGGTTCTGCTGCGGCAAAACACATAGCCGCGGACAGGACGATTGCCATTGCAATCGGTACAACTTTAACCATCTGTTTCAACATGATTACCCCCAGTTGGAATCATAAGGCCTTTTTAAAAAACTTATCGGCCATTTCAATCATGTCTTTGTGACCGACATGCGGGTGACAACTTGCGCATTTCTTGTCGGTCTGTCCGTAGAGATAAGCCCGGTGGGCGAGAAGAGCACCCGGTTTGACACCGACCGGTTCAAGGTGTTTATGGCAATGCCTGCAGGCGTTGTCATAAGTGAACTTCAACCTGTTCTTCTCTGCATTGGCGGCCCAGTCGAACTCGGCTGGGTCGATGATGAGATTCTGAATCACGTCTCCGGTCCCGGTAATGGCTTTTGTGGTCAGGTATTCCACAAAGCTGCCGTGCGGCAGATGACAGTCTACGCATTGTGCTGCGAAGCCCTGAGGGTTCTGCCCCCCATGCACGGATTTCTGCCAGGATGCCCGGAACGGTTTCATGGCGTGGCAGGTCTGGCAGAATACATCCGTATTTGTGATATCCACCATGTAGCCTGAAGCCAGAACCGTAATCACCGCAATCAGAAGTCCCGATACAACTCCCCAACGCCATCTGCGACTGAATCCGCCTTCCCCTGTCTTCTTAGGGTTTACCGGCATATTCCAGTCACCTCCATGCTGTTAGGAGTTATCTCTAATGTCCTCATTCCACTGATAAAATTTGAACGTACACCTCCTTAAAAAGTTAATACTATTGCGAATATCACATAACGAAGGGTTCAAGTCCATGACTTAGGTCAAAAAACACGTCTTCTTTTTGCTTTTCGGTTTTGTGGCTGCACATATGTGCTAAAATAATTATTTGTGCCGCAGGGCTTGAGGATGACACGATATGCGGGTATCTACAGGCTGATCAAAAACGAATCCGGCCGTTCTTTTTTATTCCGGTCGAAGTCAAGGATGGGATATGGCAAAAAAATTTACTGAACTGGAACATAATATTCTGGCTCTGGCAGGGACCGATCTTTCCCGCAGTGCCACTCCTTATGCAGATATTGCTGAACAGGTCGGTTGCGAAGAGCAGGAAGTGCTGGATCTTCTGCGCAGACTCAAGGGCGACAGGATCATCCGCCGCTTCGGTGCCACGCTGCGGCATCAGAAAGCCGGTTACGGTGCCAATGCCATGGTGGCCTGGCGTGTCACCGAAGATCAGGAACCTGAAAAAGTCGGTGAACTCATGGCTGCCCGTCCCGAAATCAGCCATTGCTACCTGCGTCTTACTTATGAAGACTGGCCGTACAATCTTTACACCATGATTCACGGCAAGGGCCCGGATGATTACCGTAAAGTTGTCGATGAGCTTGAGAAGCAGACCGGTGTCACCGATAACTGCATCCTGCGCAGTCTCAAGGAACTCAAGAAGACCTCCATGGTCTACTTTGAGGAAAAATAGCATAAAACCAAATATCAGCCCGCAGACACCGCAAAGTCCAGCAGGCATTAAATTTTTAAGGAGTTTAAAATGACTTCATCTTCCGAACTTTTTCAGCAGGCGCAGGAAGTTCTGCCCGGCGGCGTCAACAGCCCTGTGCGTGCCTGCAAATCCGTGGGTTGCGATCCTCTTTTCATTGAAAAGGCAGACGGCAGCCGTATGTGGTCTGTGGACGGTCAGGAGCTTATCGACTATGTCATGAGCTGGGGGCCGATGATGCTCGGCCACGGCTATGCAGACATCAAGGAAGCAGCCCACAAGGCTGTGGATCTCGGTGCCAGTTACGGCGCTCCCTGCCCAGGAGAAGTTGCCCTTGCAAAAGAGATCATCAAGATGGTTCCTTCCATTGAGATGGTACGCATGGTAAACTCCGGCACTGAGGCAACCATGTCCGCCCTGCGTCTCGCCCGTGGTGTGACCGGACGGGACAAGGTTCTCAAGTTCGAAGGCTGCTATCACGGCCACAGCGACTGCTTCCTCGCCAGCGCAGGTTCCGGTTTGGCGACCTTCTCCATTCCAGGAACTCCCGGTGTTCCCGAAGGAACCGTAAAGGATACCCTGCTGGCTCCCTACAATGATCTAGAGGCCGTCAAGGCCGTGTTCGAGAAAGAATGCAAGAATCTTGCCGCCATCATCGTCGAGCCGGTTGCCGGTAATATGGGGCTTGTGCTGCCTGCAGAAGGATTTCTTGAAGGTCTGCGCGCCCTTTGTGACGAGTACGGCGCACTGCTTATTTTCGATGAAGTAATCACCGGTTTCCGCGTTACTGCCGGTGGAGTAGGTCCCCGTTTCAACGTTGAAGCAGACCTGACCACCCTCGGCAAGATCATCGGCGGCGGTTTCCCGGTGGGCTGCTACGGCGGCAAGAAAGAGTACATGAGCCGCATCGCCCCCTGCGGTGATGTCTATCAGGCCGGAACACTTTCCGGTAACCCCGTGGCCATGGCTGCCGGTATTGCTACCCTGCGCGCCCTGCAGCAGCAGGACTACGATGCTCTCGAAGTCCGTACCCTCAAGCTTGCACAGGATATGAAGGCCGCTCTTGAGTCCAACGGTTTCAAGGTAACCCTGAATCATATTGCATCCATTTTCACACTGTTCTTTACCGACCAGCCCGTTACCGATTTCGAGTCCGCCAAGACCGGCGATGCTGAACTCTATTCCAGATTCTACCGTCACATGCGTGCCAACGGCGTGAACCTCGCTCCCTCAAGCTTCGAGTGTACCTTCACCTCCTTCGCCCACAGCGAAGCCGATTATGAAGCCACTCTGGAAGCTGTAAAAAGCTTTAAAGGCTAAGAAGCCTTCGGCGGCCGGGGAAGGGGACACTTTTGCAAAAGTTTCCCCTTCCCCGGACCCCATTCCCTTCAAAACCTTTCAGCGGGCTTCGCTCGGTCCGCCTTAAAACCTCACGGCACATTCATGCCTGCTACAACTGCCATATATGCCCTGACCGCAAGAGGGGCTGATCTTGGAAGGAAGATTTCCGGCCTGATCAGGGCCGATTCCTTTGTGCTGCAGCGTTACGCAGCTGAAGAAGATATACCTTTTTCTTCGCTGTCCGATCTGGTTGCGGATACATTTAATTCCTATGAGGGGCATATTTTTATTGCTGCTTCGGGGATTGTTGTCCGGATGATTGCCCCGTACCTCAAAAGTAAGGTTGAGGACCCTGCTGTGGTTGTACTGGATCAGGAAGGGCAGTTTGCGGTCAGCCTTGTTTCCGGACATCTTGGCGGGGCTAACGAGCTTGCACGGTTGATAGGGGACAGGATCGGGGCAACTCCGGTTATCACCACCGCAACGGATTGCGCCGGGGTGCCCTCCATTGATCTGCTGGCCCGAAAACACGGGTTGATCATAAATGATATCAGTTTAATCAAGCATATAAATTCAGCATTGCTGGACGGCGAAAAGGTGCCTGTCTATGATCCGGGCGGTTTTCTGGACTTAGAGGATGCCGGAGATTTTTTTTATCGAATTGAAAGTGTAGGCGTTTTGTCGACGTCCCGTTGCGGTGTTGTCGTGGATTGGCGTATCCATGACCTGCCGGAAAGGGTGATTGCGCTTTATCCGCGTTGCTTGACCCTCGGAGTCGGCTGCCGGCGCGGTGTCCCGGCGGATGAGATTCTGGAGCTGATAAGGGCGGTGCTGGATAAGTATCGCATTGCCCCGGAATCATTATGCTGCATGGGATCGATTGATGCCAAGGCGGATGAGGCCGGGATGCTTGAAGCGGCGGTCAGGCTCGGTCTTGAATTGAAATTTTTCAGTGCTACGGAACTGGATGAAATTGAAGTCGCCAATCCTTCCGGAATGGTGATGAAACATATGGGAGTCGGCGGCGTATGCGAAGCGGCTGCAATGAAATTGGCAAATGCAACGGAAATACTGATACCCAAGACAAAGAGTGCGCGGGTGACAGCGGCTCTGGCAAGGGTTGTATCCGGGTAGTCGGGCTTGGTCCCGGAGATGAATGTCTGCTGGCCCCGCAGGCCCGGCAGGCTATTGCCGGGTCAGATGTTCTTGTCGGGTACACCGGTTATGTGGAGCTTGTTCCGCAGGAACTGCTTGCGGGACGTGAAGTCCTTTCCACCGGAATGATGGCCGAGGTGGAACGCTGCCGCAAGGCGGTTGAAGCAGCCCGTGCCGGAAGGAATGTGGTTATGGTCTGCAGCGGCGATCCCGGTATTTATGCCATGGCCGGGCTTGTAATGGAGCTGCTGGAGGCAGGAGGGCTTTTCGATCAGGTCGATTTCGAAGTTATTCCCGGTATTCCGGCCTTCTCAGCTGCCGCAGCCCTACTGGGGGCACCCCTTATGCACGATTTTGCTTCGGTAAGCCTGAGCGATCTGCTCACGCCGTGGGAGAAGATTGTAAAGCGGCTTGAAGCGGCTGTATCTGCCGATTTTGTGGTGGCCATTTATAATCCCAGGTCGAAAAAAAGGTCAGGACATTTAAGCGATGCACTGGAAATCATGGGGCGTTACCGTGGCCCGGAAACTCCGGTGGGTATCGTGAACAGGGCCTACAGGGATGGGCAGAAAGTGCAGGTGGTCACCCTGGGCGCTGTTGATGAAAGTGATGTTGATATGCAAACTGTCCTGATAATTGGCAATTCATCCACCCGCACGGCTGGGGGGAAGATGCTTACTCCGCGCGGCTACGCAAACAAGTATGACATCTGATTCAGGGCCGTATAAGTATTTGATACCGCTAATTTTAATAAACGGTTTTTTGCTACCGTGCTTGACATGGTTTTTTATCTAAATTAAATCCACAAGAAGACTGTAATTAGGTTAACGTTATTCTAAGGAGGAACTGAGGATGAAAAAGACCCTGCTTATCTGCATGGTGACAGCTGCTCTGGTATGCGCTTTTGCTCTGCCCAGCCTGTATGCTGTTGACGCTCCCGGTGACATGGTTCTGAAAGCACCTGCAGGCGCTAAAATGACCAAAGGTCCGGTAAGCTTCTCTCACAAGGGACATGCTGCTCTTGACTGTGTCAAATGCCACCACAAATGGGACGGTAAAGGCGAAATCAAGAGCTGTGCCTCTGAAGGTTGTCACGTAGACACCTCCAAGGAAGGCAAGAAAGAACCCACTTCTTTCTACTCTGCTTTCCATGCTAAGAGTGAAGTAAGCTGCGTCGGCTGCCACAAGGCTATGACCAAAGCCAAAGCAAAGACCGGACCCACCAAGTGTGGCGACTGTCACCCCAAGAAATAAGACTTCTTGATGTTTTGAATGGAAGGGGGCATCAGGCCCCCTTTTTTAAATTTTTACGGAAGGGTAGCTTATGACCCCGGATTCGCCGGAAAAACAGGGTAAGGAAGAGGTTATAGACCTCGGTGATGTAGCTGAAGAACTTGGCGGTGCTTCAGCAGCCGATGATCTTGACGCAAGCTTTGAGAAAGAGCTTGAAGACCTTTTTTCTGAAGATCTGGAACTTGAAGAGCCTGAGCTTGTTGCTGAAGAGGATGGCGACGAGATGCTGGTTCTTGATGATGTTGTGGAGGACGGAGAGGATCTTCTTGTTCTCGACGATGTCGTGGAAGACGAATCCGGTGATGATCTGATTGACCTTGATGACGTTGTCGGAGAGTCCGGCGATGACGATCTGCTGGTTCTTGATGATGTTGCTGATGATGAAGATGACGCCCTTGTTCTTGATGATATAGTCGTGGATGATGAGCTGCTTGAGCTCGACGACGTCGTGGATGACGAAGACGAGGGTGCACTTGTTCTGGATGACATCCTTGAAGACGGGCTTGATGCCGACCTGATCCTCGATGATATGGCGGAAGAAGACGAGACAGATGCCATTGATCTGGGTGAATTCTCAGATGACGCAGATGATGCGGACGTTCTGGACAATCTTCCCGAAATTTCTCTTGATGATTCCCCTGTAGAACTGGCTGACACAGATGACACCGATGACGGTGATGACATTGATTTCGATCTTGGAGAAGCCGATCTGCTAGCTGTTTCCGATTCAGATGGCGGTGAACTTGATGCCGATGGTCTGGACGGACTTATAGATGATCTCGGTGGAGAGGCAACTCTGCCCTTGGACGAAGGAGATCTTGAAGAATTTTTTGATGGCGATACCGAGGTTGAAGACCTCGACAAGCTTCTTGATGAACCGCAAAGCGATGACATGGATGAACTCGACAATCTGCTCGGAACGGTCGAGGATGAAGTCGATCTGGTGAACATCGGTGAAGATGTTCTGGCTGACGAGGATATCGAAGGTCTTCTCGGAGATGAGCACGAAGAGATTGAGATAACGGAAGAAGGTCTTGAGCCGCTTGAGGAAGCTGTCCTTGATGTTGAACCTGTCGCTCCGGAAGCTGTTGCCGAGCCGGTTGATGCCGAGTTGGTCGAAGCCGCTGCAGAGGAAGATGCAATTGAGGTCGAGCCTGAAATTGTTGAGGATGTTGTTGATGCCTCGGCTGAAGTTGTTGTTGAACCCGTAGTTGATTTTGCGGGCGATCTGGAGCTTGTTGACGATGAGGATCTCGGCCTTGATGATGATGATATCGATCTCGGAGAACTGCTTGAGGACACCGAAATAGATTTCTCGGAATTTGAAACTGAAGATGAAGAAGTCAGTGAGTCTGTCTGTGAAGCGGAAATGCAGGATGTTGCCATAAATTCCGCCCGCATTGAAGAACTGATTGATCGCCTTGATCTGCTTGAATCCAGAATGCCTGATGTGGACGCAATGATTGAGGCCCACGCCGGGGAGGCAGAAGTTTCCGGTCAGGAAGACATCATCGCAGGTATGGAGGAGAAGGCTGCTGCTGCCGCCAAGCGTGCAGAGGGTCTTGAAATTTCATTGAATGAGGCAACCGAACGTATTGCCTCGCTTGAGTCGGCTCTTGAAGCTGCTGCCGAGCGCGTGGCTCAGGTTGCTACGCTTGAAGCCTCTGTTGCAGCTCTTAACGAAAACCTGCAGATTCTCGAAGAGCGTCTTCAGCAGGGAGTTGATGTTGATTCCGCAGTGAACCAGAAATTGAGTGAAGCCCTCAAACCTGATTCCGTCGCAGTTCTTTCAGTTGCAGCAATTGCCGCAAATGATGTGCAGAACAGGGTGGAGGAGCGTATTCAACTGGGACTGAGGGAAATTCAGGCTGATTCTGAAGCTCGTATTTCTTCTATGGAGGACCGCTTGAAGGAAACTCCGGATATGGAGCCGCGTGTTGCCGCTCTCGAAGAACGTATTGACGGTGTTTCTTCAGAATCTGAAGCACGTGTTGCCGATCTTGAAGGACGGCTGGATGAAGCCCCTGATCTTGAACCCAGGATCGGTGATATTGAGTCCCGTCTTGAACAGCTTCCTGACCACGAACCAAGGCTTTCCGGACTTGAATCCCGTATTGCGGAAATGCCGGATCATGAGCCGAGACTGGCAGGGGTTGAATCTCGTATCGAAGCGCTTCCTGATCATGAGCCCAGAATTGCAGCCCTTGAAGAACGGCTCGAATCCGCACCTGATATCGAGGAACTCGTGGGTAAGGTTCTTGAAAAGGAACTTGATCCAGATTCCCCGGCGTTCTACCGGATCAAGACCCGTCTGACCGAGGATATTGAGGACTATCTCGCACCGCGTCTGGTTGAAAAAATCGACGAGATGAAGAAGGAAATCGAAGAGTCCTTCAAGTCCACTATTGATGACGTTCTTACTGATAAGCTCGAAAGAGCAGTTCCCGCCGAAGCTGCCCGTATCATCCGTGAGGAGATTGCAGCTCTGGCCCGCGAACTGGAAGACTAGTCCAGCAGTTCGTACTATAAAAGATACAGGTCGGTCCGACGGGCAAGAAGTCCGTCGGACCGATTTGATTTATGTAAGTCCGTGATGGCAGGAGGCAGTCTGCAGGGGAGCCCCTTATGAATGCCGCTTCAGTCAGGATAAATTATTTTCAGCCGATATGCGGGTCGACTATTTGGAGGTCTCATGCTAAAGAGCCTCACAAAAGAGGGTGGCTTTAAAGGTTTCTCTCTTTTTACCCGCCCGGCGCCCAACCTGTGGAGGTCGTGGCCATTTCCCACCGGGCGGGGTTTTTCCCAGAAAAAGCAAGGATATGGAAGTCATGGATAATATTCAGAAGCAGGCTTTGCAGGTAACCAAGGAAATAGTTGTTAAGTTCATTGAAGTGGGCCGTATTTCCCCCAGCAATTTTTCCGAAAATTTCAGTGCTATCTATGCCGATGTCGTTGCGGCGGTGAAGGAACAGCAGGATGTTCTGGCGTCCGGCAGCAAAGGAGATTCCTAAGCCGATGGCTGATACTTCCCATCAGGAGCATGGCAGAAAAGTTGCTGCCATGTTCGGTCGTATTGCCGGCTGGTATGATTTCCTGAACCATTTTCTGAGCGCCGGTCAGGATATTTACTGGCGTTACAGGCTGGTAAAGCTGGTTCGCCCGCAGGAAAACGGTCTTGTGCTTGATCTTGCTGCCGGAACTCTGGATGTATCTGTTGAACTGGTCCGTCAGTATAAGGGCGTGAAAGTCCTGGCCATGGATTTTGCCTATCCGATGCTTTCCTGCGGCAAGGACAAGAAGCTTGAAGGCAGACATGCGGCAAGGCGCGGGATAATCGCTCCTGTTCAGGCGGACGGCAAGAGCCTGCCGCTGCCGGACAACTGTCTTGACGGCGCGACAATTGCTTTCGGAATCCGCAATATACTGCCCAGGGAAGATGCCTACCGCGAGGTGCTCAGAGCACTCAAGCCCGGAGCCCGTTTTTGCATTCTTGAATTCGGTTCGGGCAGCAAGCGCATCTGGAAGGGTGTATACAATTTTTATCTGAACAGAGTCCTGCCTCTTTTGGGCAAGGTTGTTTCCGGGGATTCCGGGGCATATTCATATCTGGCGGATACCATCCGCGCTTTTCCTGATGAGAGAGCCCTTGGCGAAGAACTGCGCCGCGCCGGTTTCGGGCGTGTAATGTTCGTCCCTCTGCTTTCAGGTATTGTCTATATTCATGTTGCGGAAAAAGAAAAGTAGGCTGGTTGTCAGAGATCGCTCAGCGACTGACCTAAAGAGATAAGTAGCAGCCCGAATATCATTGCTATCAGGCCGAGTATGCGCAACTGTCTCGGTCCCCTTTCAATAATGGAGATAAGTATTCTGGGCATGCGCTCAGAAAATATAAAATAGGGTATCCCTTCGATTATGAAGGCCAGACCCAGAGCGGACAGAAGGAAGGACCAATCTATGTGCATAATACGAAGAGTTGTATATGCGCAGGATGATTCTGTCCACCCCTATACACACTGAGTTGTTTTATTAAATTTTTGTGCCTGCATTATTATGCACAGTAAACCGGGCATTCCCGGAAAAGAAATAAGGAACTACAGAATATGATCAGATTTGAAGATATTGAAGCTAAAAAGACAACCGTAGGTGTTGTCGGACTCGGCTACGTGGGCCTGCCTCTTGCCGTTGCCCTCGGTCGTCATTTCAAGGTGCTGGGTTTTGATATATCCGCACAGCGGGTCAAGGAACTGCGTACCGGATATGACCGCACCAATGAAGTCCTTGAGAACGATTTCCACACCTATCTTGAGTTCAGTTCTGACCCTGCGGCACTTAAGGACTGCGGTGTTATCATCGTTGCCGTTCCTACCCCCATTGATGAAGCCCGCAATCCGGACCTCCGTCCTGTTGTCGGCGCTTCCACAACTGTGGGAGCGAACATGCCAGAGGGCTGCATTGTTGTGTACGAGTCCACTGTGTACCCCGGTCTGACTGAAGACATCTGCGTGCCCATTCTGGAAGAGAAGTCCGGTCTCAAATATGGAGAACAGTTCGGCGTTGGTTACTCTCCCGAACGTATCAACCCCGGCGACCGCAAGCACACCCTGCAGACTATCGTAAAGGTTGTTGCCGGAAACAATGACGAAGTGGCCGACCTTCTCGATAGGCTCTATTCTACTGTTGTTACTGCCGGAACCCACCGGGCTTCCTGCATCAAGGTTGCTGAAGCCGCCAAGGTTATTGAAAATACCCAGCGTGACCTGAACATTGCCCTCATGAACGAATTGTCCATGATCTTCGACAGGATGGGTATTGATACTCTGGATGTTCTTGAAGCTGCCGGAACCAAATGGAATTTTCTGCCTTTCCGTCCCGGCCTGGTCGGCGGTCACTGCATCGGAGTTGACCCCTATTATCTGACCACCAAGGCTGAGGCCATAGGCTATCATCCGCAGGTAATCCTTGCCGGACGCAAGATCAATGACTCCGTCGGTAAATTCATTGCAGACACCACCGTCAAGCAGATGATCAATGCCGACAGCAAGGTCAAGAACGCCCGTGTGGGGATTCTCGGCCTTACCTTCAAGGAGAATGTTCCCGATCTTCGCAACACCAAGGTCGTTGACGTTGTGGATGAACTCAAATCCTTCGGTGTCAATGTGCTGGTTCATGATGCCTATGCCGATCCAGAAGAGGCCGTGGAAGAATACGGGCTTGAGACAGTTGGCTTTGAAGAATTTCACGACCTTAACGCACTGATTCTGGCCGTTTCCCATGATGAGTACCGCAAGCTTGATCTTGAAACCATCAAGGGCTGGTTCGCTGAACCTAAACAGGCCGTGATTGTTGATGTCAAATGCTTCTTTGACCGCAAGGAAATGGAAGAATCCGGCGTCAGGTACTGGAGACTCTAAGATTTGAAACCGGTTCTTTTTGTCACCGCAACAGCCAAGGAGATGAAGGCCGCCCTCGGAGGAACTGTGAAGCTCCCCGTGCTTGAGCAGGGAAAAGAGATCCCCGTCAGGCTGGGCAGTCGTTCCGGGTTGTTGCTGGTGACCGGAATCGGGGTGATAAATACCGCTCTTTCTCTGGGAAGGGTTCTGGCTGAACACGATCCCGGTCTGGTAATCATGGTCGGGATTGCCGGAACTTTTGTCCCGGAAAAATTTCCTCTCGGTACGTCCTGTATGGTGCGGACTGAAATATGGCCTGAATACGGCCTGAAAAAGGGGCATGACGTTGACCCTAAGGGAATCGGGTTCTGCCTCGCTCAGACGGCCGGCGGACCTGTCTGGGATAGGGTTGAACTGCTTTCCGGCAAAAGTCTTGATAAATCAGGACTTGACCGATTGGCAAAACTGCCCGAAGCTGTTTCTTTAACTGTAAGCGGAGTTACCGCTACCTTGGAGGGCGCCGCGCGGTTCAGGATTGCTTATGCGGCGGATTTGGAGAACATGGAAGGTTTTGCAGCGGCCTATGCCTGCACTCTGGCCGGCGTGGATATGTGCGAGCTGCGGACCGTTTCTAACATTGTGGGATCAAGGGATAGCTGCGATTGGGACCTGAACGGTGCCCTGACCGGACTAGGCCGGATATGCTCCGGACTGTTCGGGTAATTGCCGTTTCCTGCTGAATCTACTCAACCGGGATAATTCATACGCGGATGACTGAGTTATTAGCCTATTTTGAGAAGGAATTGCCTCATATTAACGGTTTTCTCGACGAGGAAACCGCTAAACTCGCGGGGTTGGTGAAAGGGGTTGCAAGGCATGTCCTTCTGGCTCCGGGAAAGCGTATTCGCCCGGTGCTCACCATTCTGTCAGCACGGGGACTCGGATATGCCGGGGATGACATCTATCCTCTGGCCTGCTCTCTTGAGCTGCTCCATGCAGCGACCCTGCTTCATGACGATATTCTGGATGATGCCGACCTGCGTAGAGGGGTAAAGGCGTCCCACCTTGTTTTCGGGACCACTGAAACCATTCTTGCCGGAGATGTTCTGCTGGCACTGGCCAACCGCATTGGAGCGGACTACGGTAAATCCAGAATAAGCTCTATCCTCGCTTCCGGCATCATGGCCACAGCCGAGGGTGAAATCCTCGAAATAGCACATATTTCCGAGCCTAGAGTCGATCGCGACACCTACATGGAGATCATTATCGGCAAAACTGCCCGGCTGCTGGAATCTTCATGCCGGATCGGCGCAGCTCTTGCCTGTGATGACCGTGATCTTGAGGATGCTGTCGGCAACTTCGGTCTTAACATGGGTATCGCCTTCCAGCTTGTGGATGACGCTCTGGACTACGAATCCCCGTCAGGAGACACCGGTAAGCCTGAAGGCGGGGACCTCAAGGAAGGCAAAGTAACTTTACCGTTGATTCTTTATCTTGAGATGTTGCAAGATGATGAAGCCGAAAGGCTGCTGTCCGGTATAAAAACACGCACCCTGTCAGATGAACAGCGGGACCATGTACTTGCTGAAATTCGCAGGCATGATCTTGGAGGGCGGACCAGACAGTACGCGGCAGATTATATAGAGAAGGCCAAAATGAGTCTTGAACCTCTGCCCGACAGCCCTGAGCGTCGGGTTCTCAAGCAGGCCGCCGACTTTGTGTTGACCCGCAGCAAGTAGGTGGAGCGAGATTATAAGGAGAAGCAGTAGATGAGTCTGGAAGAAATCCTTGAGTCACCAAGGCTTATGATGAAGCTCAGCTTTTCTCCGGTCATGCTTCAGCTGATGGAGGAGGCCTGCAAGCCGGAGCCTGATTTTGCCGTGCTGGGCCAGATTATCAGCATGGATCCTGCTCTGTCGGCCACAATTCTCACATTGGTCAATTCGCCGTTTTACGGGTTGTCCCAGGAAATATCCGACCTTAAAAGGGCGGCTAT
The DNA here is from genome assembly GCF_050916235.1 of Maridesulfovibrio sp. FT414. Classification (GTDB taxonomy): domain Bacteria; phylum Desulfobacterota; class Desulfovibrionia; order Desulfovibrionales; family Desulfovibrionaceae; genus Maridesulfovibrio. Next base: position 1,064,716 of record NZ_CP104854.1, on the reverse strand, counting down.
TGTTCTCGGCACCCGTGAGCTTCTCAACCTTGCAGTGACGATAAACTACCAGAAGCACGTCAGCAGTGCTGTCGAAGACGATTCCTACAAAATATACAATGATTGGATTCTTACCGTATGGGGGGCTATTGCAGCTCAACTCATCGCTTCACGTATCTGCCCCGAGCATGCTGACAAGGTCTATCTTTGCTGCCTTCTTAAAGATATTTCTCTGCTGTTTCTGCGCAGTGCAGCCCCCGAAGAACTGCCTGCCGGGGCTGATATGGAGTCAATTGCGCGTTCCTATCCCGGGCAGGAGGAAGCCGAGATCGACGCATGGGGCATCAACCACGGGGCACTGAGCAAATTTCTACTTGCCCGCTGGAAGATGAAAACCCTTGAGTGCCCGGCCCTGCAGCACCACCATGCCATTGACGACCTTGATTCATTCGATCTTCCTACACAGGCAGTGATTCTGGCCACCCGCTGGGCTGAAATGGAACTCGGAAACAGTACTTCTCCGTTCAACGTCTTGCAGTTTGAGATTCTGCTCCAAAATTCTCTGGACATGAAGGAAGATGCAATCGAGGGCTTCCGGGCTGTATGCCGTACAAAGTTCCAGTCCATGCTCAAAATTCTCGGCATGGAAGAAGGCGGGGAAGAGACCCACTTTTACAACCATTCCATTAAAAGCCTCCAGTCCAGTTATTTTTTGAGCCTTGAGCTTCTTACGGCCGAGGGTGGGGTTAAATCCATAGCCCGGATGATAGCCCGACACGTGAAGTTGAACTGGGATATTGCTGACTGGGAACTGGCTCTCAAATCTCCTCATTCGGACAGCTATACCATCTACCGTTCTACTGAATCGGGGGTGGATAAGGGTGGTGACCGCCTTTCCGTGAATGAACTGCAGCTGGGCAGGAAAGGGTGCAGTATCGATATTTTGAGCCGTTCAGTTTTGTTCGGCAGGTTCGTGTGTTCTGCCAAGGGGCTGTCCGCAGAGGAAAAGGACTGGCTCAGGCTCTATTTCCGCTTTATAGGTCAGGCCTATGAGCATTACTGCGCCAGGCAGCATCTGATTGAAGACCGGGCCGCAACTCTGGAAAACCTGCCGCTTGGTATTGCCACTCTGGATGCCCATGGAAATCTGGTTGATTTCAACGAGGAGATGGGACGTTTTCTCGGCGGGGCCACAGTCTCCGGCAAAAAGGATTTCGGTGAAGTGTTCAAGACCGGCCTTGGAATGGAACTTGGCAGGGGCTGGACTGAGTTCCTTGATTCCGTTGACCGGCCGTCTTTCAGCAAGATCATGTGTGTTACCCTGCGTACCGGAGGCATTCCTCGCGATGCCTGCATTTATGTGTCCGCCTACCGCCAGTCCCGAGGTGACGGCAAGATGATCTCCGTGGTGATGGAGAATATCCGGGATGTTTCGGAAAGCCAGGTACTGGCCTTGAAACAGCGCGATTTTCTCGAGGGTCTGGTGGAATCCATGCGTGACGTGGTTCTGACTGTAGACAGGCGCGGAAACATCAACTATGCCTCGGCCAGATTTTCCAAGGTTTTTCTGGGACGAAATATTTTTGACATAGCCTCTCCGGGCGAGACTTTCATCGGCCGCTGGGGCCCCGAGATTTTTGATCAGAAAAAGTCGGTCCTTGAAGTCCTGCTCAAGAGGACTGATACGGCAGGGCGTCCGTTCGAGCTGGTTATCAGCAGTCTGGCAGGTCCGGGGGATAGACACCTGATTGTTGCCAGAGACCTGACCCATATTCGCAGGCTTGAGGACAAGCTCAAGCGTCAGGCCATTTTTGACGGGCTTACCGATCTGTTCAACCATACCCAGTTCAACACGCTTCTGGCACGTGAAATTGCCCGCAGCAGGCGGACCGGGCGTCCCATCGGGCTGCTCTTTTTCGATCTTGACGGATTCAAGTCCGTTAATGACACCGAAGGGCATCAGGCCGGTGATGAAGTTCTTAAGAACGTGGCGGATATTCTCAAGGCCGAACTTCGGGCCGGTATGGATTTCCCCTGTCGATACGGCGGGGATGAGTTCGGGGTTATTGTAACCGAGGTCCGTTCGGAAGCTCTGGAGAAGATCGGTAACAGGATCAGGCTCCGGGTGGAAAAGAAATTTTCAGGCAGGGTAACCATCAGCGGCGGAATGACTGTGATAAGGGACGGAGACACTCCTGAACTTATGCTCAGCCGGGCTGATAATGCTACTTACAAGGCCAAGGATACAGGCGGAAATGCATTGGTCTGGGCGGACTAGCCCGGACCTTGTCTTTTATAACAACATTAGGGAGATAACCATGCTCTGGCGTGTCGAGGTCGCACTCAAAGACCATGTCCGTGACGTTCACGGCCATAAGGTTTCCAATAAGATCAAAGAGGAACTCGGTATCGAGGCCGGCGAAGTCCGGACCATCAAGGTATATACTGTAGAAGGTCTTGAAAAAGACGAAATTGAAAAAGTGCTTGAACTGGGCGTCCTGCACGACCCTGTACTGCACACACCTGCCCTTGAGCCGCTGGCGGATAATTTCGCCTGGAACCTCGAGGTGGGTTTCCGTCCCGGCGTTACCGACAACGAGGGACGTACCGCCAAGGAATCCCTTGTGCTGGTCATCAAGCCTGCCGATGCCGGAACGGTCAAGGTTTACACTTCTACCCAGTACCTTTTCACGAAAGATCTCGGTCTGGACACAGTCAGCCATATCGCCAAGGACCTGCTGGCCAACGAACTTATTCAGCGTTACGAAATCCGTTCAGCTGACGAGTGGGTGAAGTCCCCCGGTTTTGAAGCCAAGGCCGCAAGGGTAACCGGCAAAGCCAGCGACGAGGTTGCAGTTATCGACATCGCTTCCATGAGTGATGATGAAATGATGGCCTTCAGCCGTGCGAACACTCTGGCACTCAGCCTTGAGGAATTCCACTGCATCCGCGATTACTACACTGATCCCGAAGTGGTTAAGCAGCGCGAGGAAATGGGCCTTACCGCCCAGCCTACCGATGCTGAACTCGAAGCTCTGGCCCAGACATGGTCCGAGCACTGCAAACACAAGATTTTCAGCTCCAAAATTTCCTACGAAAACAAGGAAACCGGGGTCTCTTCAACTGTAGACAGTCTGTACAAGACCTGCATCATGAAGACCACCAGGGAAATCCGCGCCGAAAAGGGCGATGACGATTTCTGCCTTTCCGTTTTCAAGGACAACGCCGGTGTCATCAAGTTCAACGACAAGCTCAACGTCTGCGTTAAGATGGAGACACACAACAGTCCTTCCGCTCTTGACCCTTACGGCGGAGCCCTGACCGGTATCGTCGGCGTAAACCGCGACCCCATGGGAACCGGTCTCGGCGCGAACCTGCTCTGCAACACCGATGTGTTCTGTTTCGCATCTCCCTTCCATGAAGGCGAGCTGCCCCCCAGACTCCTTCATCCCCGCCGTGTTTTTGAAGGCGTTCGTGAAGGTGTCGAGCACGGCGGTAACAAATCCGGCGTACCCACTGTAAACGGCTCCATTGTTTTCGACGAAAGATTTCTCGGCAAACCGCTGGTTTACTGCGGAACCGTTGGCACCATGCCCGTTGAGGCTGCAGGACGTCCCAGTCATCAGAAAAAGGCCCTGGCAGGCGATATTATCGTCATGTGCGGTGGCCGTATCGGCAAGGACGGAATCCACGGGGCGACCTTCTCTTCCGAAGAGCTGCATGAAGGTTCTCCCGCCACTGCCGTACAGATCGGTGACCCCATCACTCAGCGCAAGATGTATGACTGCCTCATGCGCGCCCGTGATCTCGGTCTGTACAATGCCATCACCGATAACGGTGCTGGCGGCCTGTCCTCCTCTGTAGGTGAAATGGCCGAAGACAGCGGCGGTTGTGATCTCGACCTCGCCAAGGCTCCTCTTAAATATGACGGACTCAAACCCTGGGAAATCCTCGTTTCAGAAGCCCAGGAGCGCATGACTCTGGCTGTTCCGCCCGAAAAGCTGGACGAGTTCATGGCTCTGGCAAAAGAAATGGATGTTGAGGCCACTGCACTCGGAACCTACACAGATACCGGTCTGTACAACATCCGCTACGGCAGCAAGCCCGTGGCCTGCCTGCGCATGGACTTCCTGCACGATGGTGTTCCCCAGATGAAGCTCAAGGCGGTCTGGGAACGTCCCGAAATCGAATTTACCGGTGAACCGGTTGTGGAAGACCACACCTCCCTGCTCAAGGACATGCTTGGCAGACTTAATATCTGCAGCAAGGAATACGTAATCCGCCAGTACGACCACGAAGTTCAGGGCAGAAGTGTTGTGAAGCCGCTGGTCGGTGAAAAGGAAGACGGTCCTGCAGATGCCGGTGTTCTGCGTCCTGATTTCGATTCCGACAAGGGACTTGTTGTTTCCCACGGTATCTGCCCCAAGTTCTCCGATCTGGACACCTACTGGATGATGGCCAACGCCATTGACGAAGCGATCCGTAACGCGGTCGCCGTCGGTGGAGACATCAGCCACATGGCCGGTATCGACAACTTCTGCTGGTGCGATCCGGTTCAGTCTGAAACCACTCCTGACGGTCACTACAAGCTGGCCCAGCTTGTACGCGCCAACCAGGCTCTGTCGCATTTCTGTCGTGCTTTCGGGGTGCCCTGCATTTCCGGCAAGGACTCTATGAAGAACGACTACAAGGGCGGAGGCGTGAAGATTTCCATTCCGCCGACCGTACTGTTCTCCGCAGTAGGTATCGTACCAGACATCAATATGTGCGTGACCTCCGACTTCAAGCAGGGCGGAGACTTCATTTATATTCTCGGCATGACCAGAGACGAGATGGGCGGTTCCGAAGTTTCCTCCCAGCTCGGCTTCACCCACAACAAGGTTCCCCATGTTGAGGCGCTTACCGCAAAGTCCCGTTACATCACCCTCAATCAGGCCATGCGTCAGGGACTCGTTTCTGCATGTCACGACCTTTCTGACGGCGGTCTCGGTGTAGCTCTTGCGGAAATGTCCATCGGCGGACGTATCGGTTGTGAAATCGACCTGCGCTCCGTTCCCACCGAGTACGGAATGTCCACCCTTTCCGTTCTCTACAGTGAAACAGCTTCCCGCTTCGCTGTGACAGTGGCCCCCGAAAATGCAAACAGGTTCGAAGTCCTTTTCGAAGGCCAGATCTGCAAGCGTATCGGTATGACCACCGGGCTTGATTCCTTTGGAATCTCCGAAGGCACAAGCGGAATTGTCAGAAGCAAGATCGGTGATCTTACCCACGCCTTCAAGGCGACTCTGGACTGGTAAGACTCTCTGTTGCTTGATTATCAAGGCCGCATCCTGTTAAGGGTGCGGCCTTTTTGTTTGTTGAAATTACTTCGAATTGTAACTTGATTGCTGATCAGTTACAGCCGTCATACCTTATTAGACAGGCAAGATTAACGCCTATCTCCGCGCCGGCAGTGCGAGAGTTCCAGGAGGATTTTGCCATGAAAGGTACCAACGTGAGGGTGGATCTGCACGTTCATTCGAAATACTCGACAAGACCGTCCCAGTGGATACTGCAGAAACTGGGATGCCCGGAAAGTTTTACCGAGCCTTTGAAAATTTATGAAAGAGCCCGGGCCCGCTCCATGAACATGGTCACCATAACCGACCACAACACCATCAACGGCAGTCTGGAAATCGCGCATCTTGATAATGCGTTCGTCAGCGAGGAAATTACCACCTACTTTCCGGAAGACGGTTGCAAGCTGCATGTGCTGGCTTACGATATTACCGAGGAACACCACCGTGAATTTCAGAAGCTCCGGGATAACGTGTTCGACCTTGTTCCGTACCTGAGGGAGCAGGGGATTGTGCATGTGCTGGCCCATCCGCTTTTTGCCGTTAATGAACGGCTGAGGCCGGAACATTTTGAGAAGGCCCTGCTCATGTTCAACACACTGGAGTTGAACGGCACCCGTGATGAAATGCAGAACGCTGCCCTGCGTTCCATTGTTGATAGTCTTACACCCGGAAAAATAGATTTCCTTGCCAACAAGCACGATATTGAACCCTACGGAACAACTCCGTGGGTCAAGGGGCTTACCGGCGGGTCAGATGACCATTCCGGGATCAATATTGCCCGCGTCTATACTGAATTCGTAGGTTGCGAAACTCCTCAGGAAATGCTGGAGGCGGTTGCGGAAGGCCGGGGGATTGTTCAGGGAAAAGCGGCGACTCCCCATACCATGGCCCACAATCTTTACGGAATAGCTTTCCAGTTTTACAAAAGCCATTTCGATGTGAATAAGCTCAAACGGTCTGCGGACTGTTTCCGTTTCATCGACAATGCCCTTGACCCCGGTGACAAGGAAGCTCCTACCCTTTTGGACAAGCTTCAGAACTACATCTACCGCCAGCGTTCGAAAAAATATCTTGAAACATCCGACTCCGTTCAGGCCGCGCTGCTGCGGGAGGCCAACCGCATTGTCATGAGCGACGAGGAAGCCCGCAAGGTCTGCGGCGGATTCAAGACCAATCCTGCGGAACTTGAAGGAGAATGGTTCCGTTTCGTGGGCAATGCCACCGACAAGGTCTTGTCCGATCTTGGTGACAGGATCATAAACAGCGCGCTGGGAGCAAACCTTTTCGACGTATTCCACACTGTGGGGGCCGCAGGTTCCCTGTACACTCTTCTGGCTCCATATTTTCTCTCCTACAGCCTGTTTGCCCGGGAACGGGAGCTTGCCCGTGACTGCATGCAGGCTTTCGGACTCAAGGATCCTTTGGGCGGAGAAACCAGAATTGCCCATTTCACCGACACCTTCAGCGAAGTCAACGGTGTTGCCATCACCCTGCAGCACCAGCTTGATGTGGCCCGCAAGCACGACAAGAAGCTGGTTGTTGTTACGTGCGGTGCAGAGCAGGGCGGTGATCTGGTTGTCAATTTTGCCCCGGCCGGGGAGTTTGACCTTCCGGAATATCCGGAGCTTTCATTCAAGTATCCGCCGTTTCTGCGGGTCCTTTCGCACTGCCTTGAAAATAACTATACCCTGCTGCATCTCGCGACTCCCGGTCCTGTCGGGCTGGCCGGCCTTGCCGTTGCAAAGCTGCTGAAACTTCCGGTTCACGGTACGTATCACACAGCGTTCCCGCAGTATGTCAGGGCGTTCACGGATGATACCGGTCTTGAAGATATGGTCTGGAAATTCATGATCTGGTTCTATAATCAGCTGGATACCGTGTTCGTTCCCTCGGAGGCAACCGGTGACGAGCTGGCGGAAAAAGGCGTTGATGTCCGCAAAATCAAGGTCTATCCGCGTGGGGTGGATATAAAACGGTTTACCCCGGAAAAACGCAACGGCTTTTACAGCGGAAGGTTCAGGGTCAAGGAAGCGGTCAAGCTGCTCTACGTGGGGCGTGTTTCCCGCGAAAAAAATCTTGATGTTCTTACCGAGGCCTTCAGGACAATATCGCCCATACGGCCGGAACTGCATCTTGTTGTCGTGGGGGACGGTCCTTATCAGGCTGAAATGCGTGAGAGGCTTGAGGGCTATCCGGTCACTTTTACCGGGTATCTTGACGGCGAAGAACTGGCCCAGTGCTACGCGAGTTCCGACGTGTTCGTCTTTCCTTCAGCAACAGACACCTTCGGCAACGTGGTCCTTGAAGCACAGGCTTCCGGTCTGCCGGTTATTGTTACTGATTTCGGCGGACCCTGCGAGAATATCATCGAAGACAAAACCGGGCTAATTGTGGAGGCGGGCAATTCTGACGCTCTTGCCAGAGCCATTGTGCGGCTGAGCGATCATCCTGAGCTGCTGCAGTATATGAAACACAGTGCCCGTGTCTATACGGAAAACAGGTCTTTTGACGCAGAGTTTCTGAAAACATGGACCATGTACGAAGATCTGTCCAGACGTGACGCCGTTCTATAGTGCGCTCCCGGCAGCCTTGCAGATCATTCTGCCGGTTGCCGGAAGCGATTCATTGTTTGGGCAGTTTCTGGGGAGTGAAAATAGTATTTGTTCGAAACAAGAACGTTGCCAGCGTATGGTTTTGGCCGGATGTCGTGAAGAACTATAACAATTTTATGTATTGTATATCCAATTTACAAGGGTTTAGCGCTGGTATTCATCCCCAATAATCGCCTTGCTTTCAGCTGTATCCTCTTTCAATCTTCTGGCTAGGTTCATGAAGTAGGCTAAAGGTTCTGGTATTGTCCTGTTTTTATGCCAGACCATGGTAAGTTCTATGTCGATTGAGTTTGTCCAGTTCAGCTCAACAACTTGTCGGCTGCAGATCTTATCTTGAATTGATCTTCTGGGCAGTACGGCAATACAGTCGTTACTCACCACATATCTCTTGATCGCTTCAATGCTCGTTGATTCAATGACGGATGCCGGCTTGGCGATATCAAGGTTGAGCATCTGTCGTAAAAGCAGCCCATGACCGCAGCCGGCTTTCGGCAACAGGACTGTCTGACCGTCAAGGACGGAGATGTCGGCGGGGTGATGTTTGGGAAGAGAGGACCTGCTCCCTGCGACAACCGTGAATTTTTCTGTGAGAACCACCTCCGAGTGCAGGTTGATGGAGTCGATATGCTTGGTGAACACAAATGCAAGGTCAACGGATTCGGTTCGTAATTCGTTTTCCAGACCGCTTTGAGAGCAGTTGCTGATATCAAAATTTACCGTAGGGTATGATTCCAGAAAGTTCCGTATCACTCGGTTGAGATGGTTTGAGGAAATGGCTTCAGGGGCAAGGAGCCGTAACGTTCCAGCTGGTCTCTGTCTGTTCGACACGCTGATACGCGCTTCTTCTTCGATCGATAAAAGCTTGTTTGCATAAAAGAGCATTGTTTCACCTGCTTCCGTCAGCACGATCCTTTTGTGGATTCTTTTGAAAAGCAGCTCCCCAAGTTCATCTTCAAGAGATTTGATCTGGGTCGAAACTGTCGACTGCGCGATGCTCAGTACTTCCGCGGCCTTGTTGAAGTTTAACATTACCGCCGCCATCCTGAATGTTCTCAACTTGCATAAATCCATCTGAAGCGCTCCATAATCTAATTATTCGATTAAGAATATCCATCATTCTCGTTGGACACAAGACTCTTATATATGCACTCTTTTGATTCGCAGAAATAATTTATCAGCGGGCTTCATTGCTGTTGATGATGTAGGAGAATATGTGTCTGAAATTATGCTTCAAATATGTGGAGGCCTTTGCTACCTCCTGAACAAGGTCTTTTTTTCAAGGGCGGAAAGAGCGACGAGCCTCTTCAATCGAAAATCATGGCGTATACGATCATGGATTGTTTACCTGGTCGGTTTGCCGGCATGGGTGGTTGTGTTTGTCTCGGAACACAACTGGATAGCGGCAGCTGTGGAATCCGGTGGGGCTCCTGCCATGGTTTCAGGACTTATTGTTGCCTGGCGTGGACAGGGTGCTGCTCCGAGATGGCTGGACACTCTGGCCAAACTGTCTGTGTTTGCCGGGCTTGGTGTTAGTATGTATGAGTACGGCGGGCTAACGGACATAAGCCAGGTGCTTGAACTCGGTATTGCGGCGGGATTTCTTTTGGGGACTTATCTGATGGCGCAAGACTCCTGTCAGGGATACCTCTGGCTCATGTTAGGTAATATAAGCTGTGCCGCCCTCATGGGGACTGAAGGATTCTATATCCTTATGGGGCAGCAGCTTACTTCTCTTATCTTTGTGGTAGATGGTTTTCTGGTGCGAAGGAAGCGGTGCTGAATCCCCGGTTAGGGATCAGCAAGTCTGCAAATGGGAAAGTTATGCTATTCAACTGGTGGTTATTGATCTGTCAGGATCAATCCTGCTGACAGCCGCATAGCTCTCCAGAATTGGCTGCCTTTACAGAGGCCGGCCTTGAATCCGAAATAAGGAAGCCCTTAATCTCACTTGGGAGATTAAGGGCTTTTTTTGATCATGACTCCGTGGAGAGGATCTGCAGCAGCCGCAGGCATTCCACGAACCTTTTCCGGTTACTTGGTGTGGTGAGTCCAGTACTCTACGTTCGGACTCAGGTGCAGGAGTCCGAGTTCCTGACCGAGTTCAATCATCAGCACGGCTGCGAAGCAGACAATGAGCACCATGCCGGAATACTTGCGGATTGATCCTTCCGGGGAGTATTTCCAGACAATGAATCCGGGAAGTATGCCGAAGATGATGCATTCTCCCACACCACCGACAAGGTTGATGGCGACAAGGAATATGTCAGGATATATAAGCCCCACAATCAGTGGCGGCAGGAAGGACAGTGACCACACGAGCGGTTTGTTCTTGGTGCCCAGATGGGTCGCGGTAAGGTCGCGCATGAAGCTCATGAGCGCGGTTCCGTTGGCCATGAACGCGGTTGACATGGCCACCACGGCGAAGATCAGGGCCACATAGGTAAATACCGGTGTCTGGAGCAGCTTTTCCAGCGGGATTGTTGCCGGGTCGTTGTTGCCGAAAGCGGTGATCAGGTCGATATGCGTTTCCGGATTGGAAAGGGGCAGGGCTCCGAGAACCACCAGCAGCCAGGTTATGTTCATGACCATGCCGATTGTTGTGCCGCCGATGATGGCAGTGCGTATTTTGGTCCGGTCATGGCCGAGGGCCCGGCATATGCTGGGAATGATATTGTGGAAATGGAAGGCCATAAGCAGCACCGGAAGTCCTGCGGGAACATACGTCCAGTCCAGTGCTTCGAGGTGTGGTGCGCTGACGTCCGGTACTACCATGAATACAAGTGCACCGAAGGTTATCCACATGAGAGTAACCATGTAGGGAGTGCATTTCTTCATCATCTGCATTCCGAGAGCGGTCATGCCTGTCACAACGGCGAAATATAGTGCCGTGACCACAGGTTTGGGTAACGTAGACTGAAGGCTCATGATGATGGATGAAATTCCGCAGAGGTATGCCACAAGCACACCGTAGAGGATGATCAGGTTGGCTACGATGGTCACCCATTTACCGCCGTTTCCCAGCTCCTGCTGAAAAAAGGTCGGCAGGTCGGCGTGTTCGTTGGTGGTCAGGCTTTTCTGGTCTGAATATATCAGTGCCGTGTAGGTCATCAGCACCCACATGAAAAGGGTGGCTGCAACAGACGGCAGAAACCCGGCAGCGCAGAGGTTTACCGGCAGAGCCAGGATTCCGGCACCGAGCATGTTGCCTACAACGACAAACATCATGGACATGGCGGAAGCTGATTTTTCCTGTGTCATGGCATCTCCAGGTGAAAGGTTGGTCTGGTTGGTAATAAATTACTATTTCTGATTACCGGATACCCTTGGGGCCGTAGAAATTATGCACTGTGTCCATTGATCTGGACAGTTCCCCGGCCGTGGAGGAGGATATTGCATTAAAAAACGGCAAGACCCGCAGGTCTTGCCGTCGTGATTTATCAGCTGCAGGTTGCACCAAGATTCAACGGATGGGTGTGAACCATACTTTCCGGTGACAGGGCCTGTTCCAGTTCCTCTTTGGACATGTAGCCTTTCTCTATCACGATGTCGTATACAGAGCGTCCTGATTTCAGAGCCTCATTCGCTACCTCGGTGGATTTTTCATATCCGATGTAGGGGTTGAGTGCGGTGACAAGGCCGATGCTGTTTTCCACATAACCTCGGCAGACATCCTCGTTGGCTGTGATGCCGGACACGCAGCGCTCAGCCAGAGTGCGGAATCCACGGCGCATGATTGTCAAGGAGTTGAGCAGGCTGGCGGCAATAACCGGTTCCATGACGTTCAGTTCAAGCTGGCCGGCTTCGGCAGCCATGGTTACGGTCATGTCGCCGCCGATTACGGTAAAGGCGATCTGGTTGACCACCTCCGGGATGATGGGGTTCACCTTTCCGGGCATGATGGAAGACCCCGGAGCCATGCGCGGCAGGTTGATCTCGTTCAGGCCGCAGCGCGGTCCGGAGGAGAGCAGACGCAGGTCATTGCATATCTTGGATATTTTTACAGCAACTCTTTTGAGTATGCCGGAAAGCTGCACGTATGCGCCGGTATCCTGAGTTGCTTCCACAAGGTCGGGGGACAGTTCAAGCTCGAATCCGGTGATTTCGCGAAGTTTTTCTGTGACGATCTGCGCATAGCGGGGCGGGGCGTTAAGCCCTGTTCCGATGGCTGTACCGCCCATGTTGATCTCGCAGATAAGTTTTTTTGCTTCGCGTACCCGTTCAATATCTTCACCGATCATGATGGCGTAGGAAGTGAATTCCTGCCCCAGAGTCATGGGGACGGCGTCCTGAAGCTGGGTGCGGCCCATTTTCAGGACCCGGGCAAACTCTTTGCCTTTGGCGGCAAAGCTTTCCTGCAGGTATTCCATGTCCTCAATAAGCTGATCCATCTTGGCAAGCAGGGTTAGCCGCAGGCAGGTAGGATAGACATCGTTGGTGGACTGGGCCATGTTGACGTGAATGTTGGGGTGCAGGTGCTCGTATTCTCCGTAGCTGAAGCCCAGATGGGTGAGGCCTATGTTGGCGATTACCTCGTTGGCGTTCATGTTGGTGGATGTTCCGGCACCGCCCTGAATTATGTCGACGATGAACTGGTCGTGGTACTTGTCTGCAAGCAGTTCGTCGCAGGCAAAAACAATGGCTGCGGTTTTGTCGTCATCAAGCTTTCCCAGCTCGTGGTTGGTAATGGCTGCGGCTTTTTTGATGTTGGCCAGTGAGTAGATTATCTGCGGGTAGTGGGAAATGGGAATGCCGGTGATACGGAAGTTTTCGGCCGCCCGCATGGTCTGGGCTCCGTACAACGCATCTTCCGGAACCTCTTTGGGACCGATGCAGTCATGCTCATTGCGGAATTTCATTATTAACTCCAGATGTAGCTTGTAAAAGCAGAATTACCCGGTGCCGGTCTTCAAGGAACAGCTTGTTCTCGCCTTGAACCCGGATGCGTCCGGTTGTTTGTTCTTTCCTATGTTTTCTTTTATCACAACAGGATATGGGGTCAATAAAACTTGTGCTGATATTGTCTTTAGAAGGCGTGAAGATAGTCGGCGGCAGGGGAGTGCAAGACGGCTCAATATGAATATTTGTTTTTTCCGTCGGTCTTGGCGCGGTACATGGCTTCATCCGCAACACGCACGAGGACTTCTTTTTCGGAACTGTTTTCAGGGTAGATGCTGATTCCGATACTGACCCCGATGCGGTATACCTTTTCGGCAAGGTAGAACGGCGAACGCATGGTGTCGATGATGCGTTGGGCCACGACCTCAATTTCGTTTTTGGAGCCGATGTCCTGCAGAATGAATATGAATTCATCGCCACCGATGCGGGAAACCGTATCGCTGGTACGCAGGCAGTCGCTGAATCGCCCTGCGACCTCTTTAAGCACGGTGTCACCGGCGACATGTCCCAGTTCGTCGTTAATGGGTTTGAAATTGTCCAGATCGGCATAGAGGATGGCAACCATAAGCCCGGTTCTGTTGGCGTGGGAAATGGCCTGCTTTATGCGGTCGTCAAACAGGATGCGGTTGGGAAGTCCGGTAAGGCTGTCATACATGGCCAGCCTCCGCATGGTTTCCTCGTGTTCCTTTCGTTCGGAAACATCCACCATGAACCCGTCGTAACGGATTACGTTGCCGTCTTCGTCCTTGACGGCGTTGACTGTTTCCGCCGCCCAGAAGGTTGAACCGTCCCGGCGGCAGTGCTCCGCCTCGAAACTAGAGGCCCTGCCGAACTCCTTGAGTATTGTGGTCAGCCTCTTTCTGGTGTCTGTCGATACATAGCACTGGGTGCTTATGTCGGATATTTCCCTGATCAGATCCTCTGGTGAAGAATAGCCGTAGTAACTGGCCATCTGGGGGTTGGCATTTTGGAATGTTCCATCCGGCGATGTCTGGTAAATTCCAAGCGGCGCATTGTTGACTATGAGCCTGTATTTCTCTTCCGCCGCATGCAGGGCTTCTATCTCTTTTTTGCGTTCGGTCGTATCGACTATAAATCCTACGATGCTGTTTTCATCAGCAAGTTTTTTTCCCCGCTCGTAAACCCAGCAACTGCCCCCATCGCTTTTGAGCAGGCGGTATTCCACTGCAAAAGATTCATTTGCAGCGATAGCCTTGTCTACGGCACTTTTGACCATTCCCCGGTCTGCCGGGTGGATTAGGTCGATGAATCTGGACATCCCGCCCTGAACGAATTCCTTATGGGGATACCCGGTCAATTTACTGATTTTCGGACTGATATAATCCATGGTGTAGGGGGGGAGAGGGTCGGATTTATAGATGACTCCCGGAACATTCATGGAAATGGCTTCAAAAAGACGGTCCTTGCGTCTGAGTTCTTCATTCTGGGAAATCAGAACCTGTTTTGATTTGTAGTAGTAAAAGAAAAAGAGAACTACGAAAATTGTGAAACCCATGAAAGCTATCATGGCTATGCGGGCCGTGCGCACCGAGTTCAGGGTTTTTGTTGCATCCGATTCAGGGGCGGAAATGGCTACGATCAGTTTCATATCCCCCAGCCTGACCGTATCCCAGGCCAGCAGCTTGCGTACTTTTTCGCCGCCCCGTATGGTGAAAAAAACATATTCTCCGGTTCCGGATTCTTCATGAAGCATTTTTGAATCAAGCTTGATGAGCTGGGGAAAATCCTTGTGCAGATTGAAGATGTTTTTGCCGATGATTTCCTTTTCCTGATCAAAAAGAACCGTACCCGTCCCGTCCACAATAAACCCAGAGCCGTATTCTCCAATCTGCAGGGGAGACATGTATTTGTCGGCAAGCAGGCCGAGGTCTATAATCAGTGTAAGAACCCCGTGGAATTTTTTATCAATCCAGACTGGAACTAGCATTCCTGCCATTCTGATCTTTCCGTTCAGGAGGGGGCGCGGAGTAATAAAACCTTCATGCATGCCTGAAACGGTGGCGTAGTATTTGCCGGCCCACAGGGCAGCCTGATTTCTTGCCTGCAGGAGTCGCGGAGTCGGGGTTGGAGAGCCGAGAGTCTCTTCTGCAGGGGCTTTCATCAGGCTTATGTAGATGAGGGAATCGATCGAATTCTGTTTGACTTTGAAAAGCTCCTGCAGCGATTCATCCGAGCCACGAGTCTGGATGTAGTCATTGATGGAGTACTGTGAAATCGCCTGCGCCGTTCCTACTATGCTGCTGATCCGGTCGCTCAGGGCTGTGGCGGCAAGGCGGGCCTGAAGGGCCTGCTGACGGTTGAAAATGGATTCCTGTTCGCTGATGACCATGTTGTCGAGGGTCAGGCCTATTCCGCCGCCAATACCAATAATGACCAGCAGAACAACCACCAGCTTCAACTGGATCCATCTGCTCAGGATAAGCTGCTCATTTTGGGTCTGCTGCAATTGGAAGCTCCGTATCGGCTTGGGCGTTATCGCTTTCGTCTCAGGTATTTAAAACAGCCTTGCCTTGCTATTATAAATTACGTGCGGTTCCGGTGGATATACTTCAGTAACCCTACATTACTGCGCAGTCCATCTGCAACATATATAATAATTCCTGCCCATATGAAGGCAAAAGTGATGAATCTGGTTTCCCCGAAAGGTTCTCCGTACATCAGAACGCCGATAAGCAGGGCCAGGGTCGGCGCAATGTACTGCATCATTCCGAGGGTGGCCAGCCTCAGCCTGCGTGCGCCGTGGGCAAAAAAGATCAGCGGGGTAGAGGTGGCTGCTCCGGCTCCGAGAAGCAGCAGGTTTTCGAGCAGGCCTACTCTGGTATAGCTTACGTCTCCTGTTGCAGCCAGCCAGATGATGTAGCCTGCTGAGATCGGGAAAAGTACCGCAGTTTCAATGAAGAGGCCCGGCAGGGATTCTACCTTCATCATTTTGCGCACCAGCCCGTAAAGGGCGAATGAAACCGCAAGAGTAAGGGCTACAGCCGGAATTCTTCCGTAGTCGAAAATGGACCAGGCCACCCCGCAGGCAGCGAGTGCAATGGCTGCCACCTGAAGCCTGTTCAGTCTTTCGTTCATGAAGATGAAGCCAAGCAGGGCATTCATGAAAGGGGTCATATAGTAGCCCATGCTTGTGTCAACAACGTGTCCGTTATTGACGGCCCAGATGTACAGCAGCCAGTTGCAGCCGATGAGGCAGCTGCTTGCGCAAAGCATCAGTTTGCCTTTTGTGTCACAGAATGCCGTACGAACTTCAGGCCAGCGCTTTTTCATACTCAGAAGCGCGCCTACGAAAAACATGGACCAGACGACTCTGTTGCAGAGGAGTTCGATGGAGGGGACGGCTTTGAGTGCCTTCCAGTATATGGGGAGCAATCCCCACATGATGAAGGCTCCGGCAGCAAAGAAGAGCCCTTCATGAGTGTTTTTGTTCATTTTCCCGTTTCCGTTGATAGAATTGCAGAGGCGGGAAGACTACGCCAACCCTCTGCTCCTTGCAATATACATTAGTATGAAAGAACAGAGGGGCGGCGGATTACGTGCTGATATCAATACACAGAATTGGGGACTTGGGGTCTTTGCGCAGCCTTGTGGATATGGTTACGCAGTGGTTTCCAGAGGCCAGTGAAATGTACGGTGTGGTTGTATGCCACTCCTTGCCGGATTTTATGGTCAGGTAGTATTCCTTGAGGGAATGGTCTGCTCCGGCAGGTGCGGGCTGGTAGATGAGCCTCCTGTTTTCTTTCAGCTTATATGGATTGCAGACAGTCGCTGAAAGCTGGACTCCGGCAGTGTCCAGTATGTATGCGCATTCTATGCTGGAATACTCCGTAATGAATGCCGAAAGAATGGAATCAGCCGAGCTTGGAGCTTCGTCCTTGAGGGCGCTCCTGAGTCTTGCAGTCATTTTTTTATAGTGCTTTTCCCTGATCTTCTGCTGACCGAGTTCTTCCAGTATGTGGGTCTTGAACCTTGAGGCCAGAGATTTCATCGGGATTGAGTTCTGGGTTTCAGCCATCTCCGCAGGCACTGGTTTTCCGAAGTAATAGCCCTGGAACACGTCTATTCCCATGCCCATCAGGGTCAGAGCTTCTTCTACGGTTTCAATACCTTCTGCAAGCGGAAGCGAGCCTGTTCGCTCCGACAGGTTGACAAGCGAGCGGACAACTTCCTGATTGTGAAATTTTTTGTTGATGTCGGTGATCAGAGACCGATCAATCTTGATGATGTCCGGCTGCAGTCTGGGGATGCGATCGAGGTTGGAGTGTCCGGTGCCGACGTCATCCAGTGCTATCAGAAAGCCGCTTTCCCTTGCTGTTTTTACAAAAGAGGAAAGAGCCCGGTCGCTTCCTGCCTTTGATTCGATAATTTCCAGAACAATATTGCCGGTGGGGATGCCGTTCTCCGCTGCCAGTTTTTCGGTGATGCTGTTGCGTATGGACTCGTTGTTGATAATGGCTGCATCGATGTTTACGGACAGAACCAGTGACCGGTTTCTCTTGGAAATAGGAGCGAATGTTTCAAAGGCCTTCTTGCGGCAGGCGCGATCCAGTCTGGTCAGTGTCCAGATGTCCTCACACATGGAGAAAAGTGTAAATGGGGGGATTATTTCACCGGTGTAGGGATTGACCGCTCTGCTCAGGGCTTCGAATCCCAGCAAGGATTTGCGGTTCATGGATACAAGAGGCTGCAGAAAGGTTACCAGGCATTCGCGCTCTATGAGTTCGTGTATGGATATGTTCAGGGCTGTATTCATTTCTGCAGTCGCTTTTCTTTCATAGGGGCGGCCGGAAGGGTGGGAAGTCCCTTCCGGCCGGGGAAGGTCCGGTGGAGGTGGACACCGGGCCGGGGCTGGACCTTCTGCCGACGAAGACCCAGGCCAGCTGTACACTAATTGGGGTTAGAGTGATTCTTCACCAGTTCTGATTCTGATGGTACGGTTGAGCTCCTGAACGAAGATGACACCGTCGCCTTCTTTGCCTGTCTGGGCGCCTTTCTTGATCGCTGCCAGGGCTTCGTCCAGTTTTTCAGGTGCAATACCGAGTTCTATACGGATTTTTTTAAGAAGGTTAACTTCCATTACTACTCCGCGGTAGGTCTCGGTGAACCCGGCCTGACGGCCGGATCCGAGTATGTTGGTTACCGACATGGAGTATATTCCTTTTGAGTAGAGGGCCTGCTTTACCGGGGTAAGGCACTCGGGGCGAATATATGCTATGATGAGTTTCATTTTATTATTCCTCTCTTGTGTCTGGTTCAATTATTCGTTGGAGAAGATCTGGAAGCCGTTGTAGGACTCCATGCCGTGCTCGGAGATGTCGAGGCCCTTCATTTCTTCTTCAGCGGTTACGCGGATGCCCATAACTGCCTTGGCGATGTTGAATGCGATCAGTCCTGCGCCGAAGGCCCATACGAAGCATACTGCTATTCCGATGATCTGAGGGGTTACCAGAGAGAATCCGCCGCCGTAGAAGAGCCCGCCTGCGCCGTCATTGAGTTCGGGAGCAGTGAACAGGCCGCATGCCAGCGTTCCCCATGCTCCGCATACGCCGTGTACGGAAACGGCACCTACGGGGTCGTCAATCTTCAGAATCTTATCGATTACTTCAATGGAAAGAACTACCAGCACACCTGCAACAAGGCCGATGATGATTGCGGCTGCGGGGGTTACGGTTGCACAGGGAGCGGTGATACCGACCAGACCGGCGAGTGCGCCGTTGCAGGTCATGGAGATATCAGGCTTGCCGAATCTGAACCAGGAAGTGAACATGGCGGCAACAGTACCGGCACAACCGGAGAGGCTGGTGGTTACCGCGATAAGACCGATGGAGCCGTCAGCAGTGGTGGTGGAACCGGGGTTGAATCCGAACCAGCCGAACCAGAGGATGAATACGCCAAGGGATGCCAGGGGAATGTTGTGGCCGGGGATAGCCTTTGCCTTACCGTCTGCAGCGTATTTGCCGATACGGGGTCCGAGAACAATGGCACCTGCCAGTGCTACCCATCCGCCAACGGAGTGAACAACGGTGGAACCTGCGAAGTCCATGAAACCGAGGCCTTCAAGCCAGCCTGCGCCGGAATCGCCGAGCCACAGAGAACCCCAGGCCCAGTGGCCGGAAATGGGATAGATAACGCCGGTTACAATACAGGTTACAATAAGGTAACTGCTGAATTTGGTGCGTTCTGCAATACCGCCGGAAACGATTGTCGCAGCTGTTGCAGCAAATACAGACTGGAAGAACCAGAAAGTCAGTGTCCACTGTGCATCGGGGCTGGTGAAGCCGATCCCTGCAAGGCTGAAGCCGGAGGTGCCTACAAAGCCACCTGCGTCAATGCCGAACATGAGGCCGAAGCCGAACAGGAAAAAGATGATTGAGCCGAAAGCGAAGTCGATGAAGTTTTTCATCAGGATGTTGCCAGCGCTTTTGGCTCTGGAAAATCCGGCTTCTACACAGGCAAAACCAGCCTGCATGAACATAACCAGAATAGCAGCAATAAGGGTCCAGAGAATGTTACCGTGTGTCTGGGTCAGGTACTCCTCACCAGCGAAAGCCATGGAAGGTGCCGCCAGGAGCAGGGTGATTGCGAGGGCCGGTACAATGCGGCCAGCCTTTGAAAATTTAGTAGTCATACAGTCCTCCTTAGGGGTGTTGATTGCTTCAAGGATGAGTTTCCTAAAGCACGGACCGTGCCATGTTTGTAAGGTGTTTAAATGATAGAGTTTTTATAAAATCCCCAAAAAAACACGATTACAATTATGTATTTTTGTACTTTTTTGTATGAGTAAAATGTATGTAAAATTACAAAAACGGTAACTTTGGTTTATTTGTGTATTTGAACTTCACTTAAAATTACAATTAACGAGCATTAGATTAATGATGAGTAAAAAATAAATAAAGTTGTTGACTCTTTTTCGGGGATGCGGTTAAAAAATACCCATGCAAACTTTCAACACCATAGGCACTGGCCTCTCATATTTTTTCTACTTTTTTTATTTTTGGTGCACCCACGCTTGTGGTCGTGTGGAGGTTTGCTCGTACAAAAAGTAGAATACGAAAATGCAAACGACCTCTACGAAAGGGCCGCAGGCGAAGACTCGCCGGCGGCCCTTTCTTGTTACGGGCCGCCAGAAAGGGGAGCGGTATCTTGGAGAATCTAGAGGCAAACTTCAGGAGAAAAGAAAATGCAGATCGGAAAAAGCATCAGATTGGAGCGGATTTTCAACCGTAACACAGAACGGACCATCATCGTGCCCATGGATCACGGTATAAGCGTCGGCCCCATAGAGGGTTTGCGAGATATGCGCGAGGCTGTGGGGGATATGGTTCAGGGCGGGGCCAACGCAGTACTCATGCACAAAGGTCTCGTCCGCTGCGGTCACCGAATGGAAGGCCGCGATGTAGGTCTCATAGTTCATCTTTCCGCTTCCACTTCCCTCTCTCCCTTCCCCAATGCTAAAACTCTTGTCGGCACAGTTGAAGATGCTCTCCGCCTCGGAGCCGACGCCGTTTCCGTTCACGTCAATCTCGGTGATGAAACCGAAGCCCGCATGCTGCAGGATCTCGGTGATGTTGCTTCATGCGCACAGGGCTGGGGCGTTCCTGTTCTGGCCATGGTTTACGCCCGCGGCCCCAAAGTCAAAGACGAATTCGATCCCGAAACCGTAGCCCACTGTGCCCGCGTCGGTGAAGAACTCGGTGCCGATATTGTGAAAGTCCCGTACACAGGCGACATTGATTCCTTCGGCACTGTTGTGGACGGCTGCTGCATCCCGGTTGTCATTGCCGGCGGTCCCAAGCTTGATTCCACCCGCGACTTCCTGCAGATGGTTTCCGATTCCATCAGGGCTGGCGGTTCCGGCCTTTCCGTTGGAAGAAATGTCTTCCAGCACAAGAACCGCGTAAGGCTGGTCGAGGCTCTTCACAAAATCGTGCACGAAGACGAAGACGTTGATGCCGCACTCGCTTACATCGGCGAATAATTAGATCTACAGGAAATCATGATGAAAAAGATTATTTTTAAAGCCATTCCCTTTGACAAGAATCTTGTCACGCTGGCCCTTGAATCCGGTGTTGATGCGGTACTTACTACCGCTGAGCACAAGAAGGCCATTGAAGCTCTCGGCAGGGTGACCGTTATCACCCCCGCAGAAATGCCCGAGGTTGCCATCAACGAGAAGTCCGACGAAGCAACTGCAGTTGAACTTGACAAAAAAGGGAAATCTGTCTGTCTCAGTGCCGGATGGGAAATCATCCCGGTTGAAAATATACTTGCACAGGTCGAATCGCTGGCCCTTGAAGCCGAATCCCTCGATCGGGCCAGACTGGCCGCCGGAGTGCTGGAACGCGGCGCGGACACCATCGTGGTAACTCCCGAAGGTGCTTCAGATCTCAAGCAGATAGTTGCAGAACTCAAACTTTCACAGGGTAAAATGGAATTACAGAAAGCCAAAGTAACCAGCATTGAGTCCGCAGGGCTGGGCCACCGTGTCTGCGTGGATACCATTTCCATGCTTAAGAAAGGGCAGGGTATGCTGACCGGAAATTCATCGGCCTTCACCTTTCTTGTCCATGCCGAAACAGAATCAAACCCCTACGTTGCCGCACGTCCTTTCCGGGTGAATGCCGGGGCTGTTCATGCCTATGCCCAGATGCCCGGTGACAAAACCACTTACCTTGAGGAACTCTCCTCCGGGACCGAAGTTCTCATTGTTGATGCCAGGGGGAATACTTCCATTGCCGTGGTTGGCCGCAGCAAGGTCGAAGTCCGTCCGATGCTTTTGATCACCGCTGAAGTTCAGACCCCTTCCGGGCCGGTTTCAGGAAAGGTGTTCCTGCAGAATGCGGAGACCATCAGGGTGGTGAGTGGTGACGGTGAACCCGTAAGTGTGGTAACTCTTAAACCCGGTGACGAAATTCTTTGCCGAGTTGATGATGCGGGACGCCATTTCGGCATGCGTATCAAAGAAGAAATCTCAGAGGAATAAGGAAAATGTCACAGTCCAGCAAAAATAGCCTGACCGATTTGAGGGACGAAATAGATTCCCTCGACAGCGATATACTTGAACTACTGAACAGGCGTGCGGCCGCTTCCCTCGCCGTCGGCGCAATCAAGGCCGGGTCCTCGGACCAGATTTTCAAGCCTTTCAGAGAACAGGAAGTTCTACGCGGCCTGACCGGGCGCAATCCCGGTCCGCTCCCCGCAGAGCATCTTGAAGCAATATATCGCGAGATCATTTCATCTTCACGCAGACTGCAGAGGCCCGAGCGCGTTGTTTATCTAGGGCCGGAAGGGACATTTTCTTATTTTGCAGGACTACAGCACATGGGGCGTCAGGCCGACCTGATCCCCAAGAACAATTTTGAAGATATTTTCGTGGCCGTTTCCAAGGGCGAAGCCGATTTAGGCATCATCCCCCTTGAAAATTCGCTCAAGGGAACGGTTGGGCAGAATGTTGATCTCTTCATGCGTTACCCGGTCTTTATTCAGGCCGAGCTGTATCACCGCATAAGCCACGGGCTCATCAGTAAAGGTATTCCCCTAAGCGAGATCAAGACTGTCTATTCACACTCCAAGGCACTTGAGCAATGCACCGGATGGCTTCGTGCCAATCTGCCCGGGGCAGAGCTCGTGTCTGTGGAATCCACCGCCAAGGCTGCACAGATGGTTTCCGAAAGCAGCGAGCCCATAGCAGCCCTTGGACACGTAAAGCTGGCCAATATTTTCGGCCTGCACGTGGTGGCCGAGTCGATTGAAGACCAGCCTGACAACTGGACTAGGTTCCTGATCATCGGACCCAAGCCCGGCAAGGAAGGCAAGAGGGATAAGACCTCGATCCTGTTTACCACCCCGGACAGGCCCGGCGCGCTGGTCTCTGTGCTCAACGAACTGTCCGGGCACAGCATCAACATGACCAAGCTCGAATCCAGACCTTTTCTCGGTGAAAAGTGGAAGTACATGTTTTTTGTAGACCTGCAGGGAGACCTCGGGGCCGAAGAGCACGAGTCGCTCATTGAAGACCTCAAGGCCCGCTGCCTGACCTTCAAGATTCTGGGCAGCTATCCGGCAGGGTCGCAGAACGGAAGCAAGTTTTAAGGGTGCCTCCGGCGGCCGGGGAAGGGAAACTTTTTAATTCGCCACGTCCTGTGGCTCACCCCTGCGAGGCGTTGCCTTTCAGGAAACGCTCAAATCCGCTTTCCTGCGGATTTGTGGAAAAAGTTTCCCTTCCCCGGACCCCATCCCTTCAAAAACTTTTAACAGGCTTCGCGTCCGTGACCGGACATTGGTCTTTGCGAAGAGGCGAAGTTCCGCAAACCCGCATATTGTACTAAAATCTTTTGATGCAAGGTTTGCTTAAAAAATAGAACGATTAACTGTCATATTGAATGTTTTTTCTTAATGACAATTTGTCGTACGTAGCGGCGAAGCCGAATTGAAAGGTTTTGGGATTCTTAAAACCTTTTGCAAAAGGGTTTAAGGCCCCCGGCAGGGTCGCCGAAGGCATCTTGAATATAAAAAATCAACAGACTTAGATAAGTCAGGAAATATGGAAATGACTTCTGATAACGTAATCGTCGTAAAGGCACCTTCATCCAAGTCCCTCTCTCACAGGGCGCTTATCGCCGGGGCTTTGTCTGAGGGAACCACTGTTGTTCTTGATCCTCTGGACAGTAATGACATCAACCGCACCATGGATTGTCTGGCCACGATGGGCGCTGACTTCAATATTGATGGAACAGCGACAACTGTTACCGGTATGGAAGGCGGACCCAAGGGCGGCGAGAAGGAGCCGGCAGTGCTTGAAATGCGTGATTCCGGCACAACCTGCCGCCTGATCACAGCCCTGGCTGGAGCAGGAAAGGGACTCTTCCGGGTGCAGGGCACGCCGCGCATGCATGACCGTCCCATCGGCGCACTGACCAGTGCCCTTGAATCTCAGGGCGTGAAGGTCACTTTTTCCGACAAGCATGGCTATCCTCCGGTAACTCTTGAAGCGCACGGCTTCCTAGGCAGGGAGATCAATATTTCCCTTGAAGAGTCCAGCCAGTATATTTCCGGCCTGCTCATGGGCGCTCCGCTTGCTGCCGAGACAACTATAATTAATGTGGTAGGCGAGAAAGCGGTTTCATGGCCCTATGTAGCCCTGACCCTCAACGTGATGGAAGATTTCCGCATCAAGTTCGAAGTGCAGGCTAAGAAAGACGGTAAATGGAAAAAGACCGACTGGCGCAAGGTCGAGAAGGTTGTTCCCGGAGAAATCCGTTTCAAGGTTGAGCCTTCCAAATACGAACGCGATGAATACAGGGTGGAAGGAGACTGGTCCAACGCCTCATATTTTCTCGCCGCAGGGGCTGTCGGTGACAAACCTGTTAAAATTGACGGGTTGTCCGTGAAGTCTCTTCAGGGTGATCGTGCAATAATGTACATTCTTCAGTCCATGGGGGCCAAAATAGAGAGTGACGAACACAGCGTAACTGTGTATCCTTCCAAACTTCACGGTGTGGAAGTGGATATGAGCAAGTGTCCCGATCTCGTTCCCACCGTGGCTGTGGTTGCCGCTTTTGCGGACAGTCCCACCACCATCACCAATGTGGCGCACCTGCGTATCAAAGAGTGTGACCGTCTTGAGGCCAGTGCCGCAGAGGTCATGCGCGCGGGCGGCAAAGCCGAGATCACCGGTGATTCCATCACCATCATTCCGGCTCCGCTCAAAAAAGGTGAACGTATCGTTTTCACAACTTACGATGATCACCGTCTGGCAATGTGCACCGCGATCTTCTCTCTGGCAGGTCTTGAATCTGTTCCAGCTGAACCGGGCTGTGTAGCCAAATCCTTCCCCGGTTTCTGGGATGAATGGGCAAAAGTTACCAAAGGAAACGGTTGTTAGTCATGGAGTGCGAGTTTGAGAAAATTCATAGCGTAGCCGTCATCGGGTCCCGTGGACAGATGGGTGGCTTCCTCGCGCTCAAGGCCGAACGCGCCGGGCTTCTGGTGCACCGTTTCGATACGCCGCTGGATGAGGAAAAAATGGCCCGTCGCCTGCCGGCTACGGATTATGTACTGCTTTGCATCCCGGTTACGGTCATGGATGACGTTCTGCCTAAAGTGATTCCTCATATGCGCAAGGGCGCTGTGCTTTCCGATGTCGGTTCGGTCAAGGGCCGTCCTGTGCAGCAGATGCTCCGGGCATACGATGGACCTGTTGTCGGAACTCATCCCCTGTTCGGACCGGTGATCCCGAACGATTTCGCCCCCACCGTGGCCCTTGTTGCCGAGCGTGCGGAGGACCGTCCCTCCCTGCTGGCGGTTAAGGATTTCTTTGAGCGTCTCGATTTCGGTGCCTTTGAATCTTCCGTTGACGAGCACGACAAGGCCATGGCCATGATTCAGGCCCTTAATTTCAGTTCTACAATTGCCTTTCTGGCCTGTTCCAGAGAGATCCCCAATATCAAAAAGTTTGTTACCCCGTCTTTCAAGCGCAGGCTGGAGTCCGCGCGTAAGATGGTAACTCAGGACAGCGATCTTTTCGCGACTATTTCCGACGCTAATCAGTACAGCCAGGAAGCGATTCGTCTGTTCCGTTCTTTTCTCTCTCTTGCTGCGGCCGGTGACATGGACCTGCTCGCAGATCGTGCATCCTGGTGGTGGCGTGAGAACAATACCTAGGGAGAAGTGCATTCAAAAATCAAAGGCCGCGTTCTCCCGAGGACGCGGCCTTTTTTTATATATAAAATTGGTGTGAGTGCTTATAATTAATGTCCACTGCTTTCGGTAAACCTACCGGAAGGCCCCCTTCGGGGGGCAGTGCAATGCGAATAATTAAAACGGAGAGCTAATATGAAGATTGAACTTACTCAGTACGGCAAATGGTTGCCTGCTGACACGCAGACTCCGATCAGCCTTTATCTCGGGCTGGTGGGGGACGCGCCGGGAATTCTGCTTGAGAGTGCGGAAGTTGACGGAAGGCTGGGACGTTACAGCCTTATCGCCTGGGATTTCAGACTCAAGCTGTCTCCTGCACGCGGTAAACTGGCTGTGGAATGTGCGGACTCAAGGCTTGCTGGTTTGGCAAGTTATTCCGGTATGGAATTTCTGGACGGCATGCGTGCGGTCATGAAAGCCCTGCACCTGAATACCCAGCCGGAAGTGGGTGAGCTGCCGCCGCTGACCAGAGGGCTTTACGGAACTCTCGGCTACGGCATTGCCGGAATGCTTGAACCTAAACTCAAGGACAAGCTTCCTCCGGACGAAGCCGAAGTGCGGCTTGCCCTGCCGGGCCGGGTGGTCCTGTTCGATCACCTCAAGCACAGTTGTTGTTTCTTGTCACTGGACAAGGACGCCGAGCCTGAATTTACCCCGCCGGTATTCGGTGCAGCCTGCGAACCGACACATGTCGGTGATCCTGTAGCCGTTCCCGGACGGGAGAAATACAAGGAAGGGGTCAAACGGATTAAGGAACTTATTGCCGAAGGCGAGTGCATTCAGGTGGTTCTGTCCACCCGTTTCTCAGCACCTTTCAGCGGCAACTCCTTTGACTTGTACCGCAGACTGCGTCAGGCCAACCCTTCACCGTTCATGTTCTACATGAAGTTCAGCCGCGAAGAGATTCTGCTCGGTTCTTCTCCGGAGATGATGGCCCGCTGCGAAAAGGGCAGGCTGGAAGTCCGCCCCATCGCCGGAACACGCCCGCGCGGAAAGGATGCAGCCGGAGACCGCATCTATTCCGAAGAACTGCTGGCCGATCCGAAGGAACGTGCCGAACACGTCATGCTGGTGGACCTCGGACGCAACGACCTCGGCCGTATCGCCAAGGCCGGTTCCGTGTCCGTGGAGAAGTTCATGCAGATCGAATACTTCAGCCACGTAATGCACATCACATCCTACGTGGAAGCCGATCTTCGCGATGATCACGATGCCATTGACGTGCTGCAGGCCACTTTCCCGGCCGGAACCCTTTCCGGTGCACCGAAAATCCGGGCCATGGAAATCATTTCCGAGATCGAGGAAGTCCCCCGCGGACCTTACGGCGGCTGTATCGGGTTCATCGGCCTGGACAAGGATACCGTGAACATCGACACCGGTATCACCATCCGCTCCATGTGGATTCGTGACGGCAAGTGCCATTGGCAGGCCGGGGCAGGAATTGTCTACGATTCCGATCCCGAGATGGAATGGCTGGAGTGCAACAACAAGGCAAGGGTACTTAAGGAAATTCTGCAGTCGGAGGGCGGCGATGTTTTTACTCGTGGATAATTTTGATTCATTTACCTTCAATCTGGTGCAGGCCTTCCAGCAACTTGGGGCCGATCCGCTGGTGCTGCGCAATGACCGGGAGGAAATCCTTGAGCTGGCCGAATCAGGCAAGCTTGAAAGGGTCTGTCTTTCTCCCGGACCCAGCAACCCTGTGAATGCAGGCCTGTCGCTGGAATTCCTTGCCCGCCTGCCTAAGGAGGTTCCGGTTCTGGGTGTCTGTCTCGGACACCAGACCCTCGGGCATTTCGCAGGGGCCTCGGTCGTACGCGCCGGGCGCATCATGCACGGCAAGACTTCCGATGTGTACCACAAGGGCGAGGGGATCTTCACCGGTCTGGATAACCCCTTCAATGTCTGCCGTTACCATTCGCTGGTGGTCAACGTCGATGAAGCCCCGGATCTGCTGGAACTGACTGCATGGACAGAACAGGACGAGGTCATGGGACTCCGCTACAAGGATCGCCCCTGGACCGGCCTTCAGTTTCATCCCGAATCCATCCTGACCCCGGACGGACCGAAGCTGCTGAAGAACTTTCTGGATGGGAATATTTAGATATTGGTTTCGGCATTACTGCCGATCAGCTTTCCGCGGGCAATAACTTTTAACGGTGTTTCGCCTCTTCATAAGGAAAAATATCCGATTGCAGGAAGCGAAGCTTATTGAAAGGTTTTGGGATTCTTAAACCCTTTTGCAAAAGGGTTTAAGCCGCCGGAGGCAAGCCAGATAGCAAACGCGCGAAGCGCATCATATATTAATAAGGATAAAGATATGTCACAGATCATTACTGAAGCCCTGACAGCTTTGTCTTCAGGTCAGGATCTGACCACCGAACAGGCTGATGCTGTTTTTGAGAAGCTTTTTTCAGGAGATATGACCAACGCTCAGGCCGGAGCCCTGCTCATGGGTCTGCGCAGCAAGGGCGAGAAAGCCGTGGAGGTTGCCGCAGGTGTGCGTGCCGCCCTGCGTGAGGCAAAACTGATCAAAGGTATCAACAGTCCCTGCATCGATACCTGCGGAACAGGCGGAGACGGAACCAACAGCTTCAACTGTTCAACCGCCGTGGCCCTCTATCTTGCGGACATGGGTTACCTTGTCACCAAGCACGGCAACCGGGCGGTTTCCTCCTCCTGCGGCAGCGCCGATGTTCTGGAAGACCTTGGGGTTTCACTCGGAACAAGCGCAGCAGAAGCTCGTGATGTGCTGGTGCGGGACAAATTCGTGTTCCTTTTTGCCCCCAATTACCACCCCGCCTTCGGAAAGATTGCCCCCATCCGCAGGGAGCTGGGCATTCCGACCCTTTTCAACCTCATGGGCCCCCTGCTGAACCCCGCCCGTCCCACCCACCAGATTCTGGGCGTTGGCAGGCCGGCGATCATGCGCCTCATGGCTGAAGTTCTGGCCCTCACCAATGTGGAGAAAGCCTATGTAATTCACGGCGCGGGCAATTTCGATGAACTGACTCCGTTCGGCATAAACGACGCGATCCTGTTGGAGAACGGCGAGCTGACCGAGGTGAAGATCAATCCGGCCAATTACGGTTTTGCTGCTGCCAAACCGGAAGATGTGGCGGTAAAGGACCGGGCTGATGCACTGGCTACCATCCGCAAGGTGCTGGCCGGTAAGGCTCCGCAGCCCATGATGGATATGGTTGCCCTGAACCTCGGTGCGGCCATTTCCCTGCTGGATGGCGTTTCTCTTGAAGAGGGCATGGAAAAAGCCAAAGCCAAGGTCGCCAAAGGCGTGGACCGGGAATACTAGGTCATGCTCGATAAATTCAGAAAAGCTAAACTGGCCGAGGTGGACATGCTCCACCGGTTGCACAGCGAAGGCAGAATGCCTGCCGGATACACCGGCACACGTCCGTCATTTGCGGATGCCATCCGTCGGGATGAGGGCGGTCTGAAAGTCATTGCCGAGTACAAGCGTGCTTCCCCGTCCAAGGGAGACATCAACCTCGGACTCAGTGCGGCAGATGTGGCAAACATGTACGCCGCCGGAGGTGCTTCGGCCATTTCCGTGCTCACCGAGGAGGAGTACTTCAAAGGCGATCTCCGTTACCTTGATGAAATCAAGGCCAGCGGACTGCCCATGCTGCGCAAGGATTTCCTCACAGATCTCCTGCAGATTGAGCAGACCCTGTCCACCCCGGCTTCGGCTTTGCTGGTGATTGTGCGCATGTTCGAGGATGACGGGTACCTGAAGGAAATGATCGGGCGCACCCATGCCGCAGGGCTTGATGCGGTGGTGGAAGCATTTGACCAGACCGATCTGAGCAGGGCCAAGCAGGCCGGGGCAAAGATCATCCAGATCAACAACCGCGACCTCGATACGCTGGGCATCGACATGAACCGTTCCATCGAGTTCATACGGCAGAAGGATGCGGGTGAAATCTGGATCTGCGCCAGCGGCATCAGCGAACCTGAAGATTGCGCACAGATGAACGAACTTGGTTACGATACCGTACTCATCGGCACATCCATCATGTCCAGCCCTGATCCGCAGGCCAAGCTTGCCGCGCTGGTTGCGGGAGGCCGTTCATGAGTCTGCTGGTCAAGGTCTGCGGAATGACCCGTGCGGAAGATGTCGCAGCCTGTGAAGAGCTGGGCGCTGATTTTATCGGGTTCATTTTCCATCCTGCCAGCCCGCGTAATGTGGAAGTGAATTTTGCCCGTTCCGTCAGCGGAACAAAGGCGAAGAAAGTCGGGCTGTTCCTGATGCAGAGCGCAGCCGAAACCATAAAGATGATGAAGCAGGGCGGGCTTGATTTCGCCCAGTTGCATGGCGGGCAGAATGAGGAGTTCTGCCGGACCGTCGGCAGGGAGAAAGTCATAAAGGTGCTCTGGCCGCAGCGTTATGAGTCCGTGCAGGAATTCCAGCACGACATAGACCGCTTTGCGCCCCATTGCAGCTACCTGCTTTTCGATGCCGGAACTTCCGGGGGCGGGCACGGAAAGACTCAGCCTTTCGAGGTGTTCAGTGAAGTTACCATACCCGTTCCCTGGCTGCTTGCCGGAGGGCTCTCCCCGGATAACCTTGAGGAAGCCATCACCACGGCACGCCCGCACGGGGTGGATATAAATTCCGGTGTGGAATCGGAGCCGGGCATAAAAGATAAAAACAAACTGGGCGCGGCCTTTGATGCCATTGCCCGGACAAAATGAGGACATAGTGATGAAAAGAGGATACTTCGGAGATTTCGGCGGACAGTTTGTTCCTGAACTGCTTATGCCGCCGCTGCTTGAACTTGAAGAGGCCATGGAAAAGATCTTGAAGTCCAACGAATTCCAGCAGGAATTTACCCGTCTTCTCAAGGATTTCGTGGGACGTCCCACCGCTTTGACCCATTGTGCGAATATTTCGCGTGAGCTCGGTTTCAACCTCTGGCTCAAGCGCGAGGACCTTGCCCATACCGGAGCCCACAAGGTCAACAACACCGTAGGACAGGCTCTGCTGACCAAGATGATGGGTAAACCCATGCTGCTGGCAGAAACCGGAGCCGGGCAGCACGGCGTGGCCACTGCCACCGCCGCGGCCCTGCTGGATCTCGATTGCGAAATCTACATGGGTGCAATCGACGTCAAACGCCAGTCACACAACGTGCGGCGCATGGAACTGCTCGGCGCGAAATGCGTTCCCGTAAAATCAGGAACCCAGACCCTCAAGGACGCCATCAACGCCGCCCTGCGTAAATGGATCGCCGACCAGCGAACCACCCATTACTGCTTCGGTACCGCCGCAGGTCCGCATCCCTTCCCCCTGCTGGTGCGTGAAT
This sequence comes from Maridesulfovibrio sp. FT414, assembly GCF_050916235.1. Taxonomy (GTDB): domain Bacteria; phylum Desulfobacterota; class Desulfovibrionia; order Desulfovibrionales; family Desulfovibrionaceae; genus Maridesulfovibrio. Next base: position 1,033,846 of record NZ_CP104854.1, on the reverse strand, counting down.
TCCAGTCCATAATCGGTCGTGAAGCCAAGGCCCAGTTCAAGGAAAAAACCGGCGAACTTCCTTACATGGTCGTAGCCTGTGTCGGTGGCGGATCAAATGCCATCGGCATGTTCCACGAGTTCGTACAGGAAAAATCCGTCAGGATCGTCGGCGTTGAAGCCGCGGGAACCGGAGAGCCGGGCTGCACCAACTCCGCACCCATCAACCTTGGCTCACCCGGGGTTCTGCACGGAATGCGCACCCTGCTCCTGCAGACCGAGGAAGGGCAGATCCTGCCTTCCCACTCCATCGCCCCCGGTCTTGATTACCCCGGTGTCGGCCCAGAACATGTTCATCTGCATGCTACCGGCCGCGCCCAGTACGGAACCGTAAACGACCATCAGGCACTGAAGGCATTCCAGATGCTCTGTCGCAGGGAAGGAATCCTGCCCGCGCTGGAAAGTTCCCACGCCGTGGCCTGGGTTCTGGAGAACAGGGCTTTAATCCCCAAGGACGCCAACGTAATAGTCAACCTGTCCGGTCGCGGCGACAAGGACATGGGCATTCTCGAAGAATATCTCGCCAAGCACGGAAAATAGGGGAAACGACAATGAGTATTACCAAACTTGCAGACAAGATTAACGAGGCCAAGGCTCAGGGCCGCATCGCCCTTATCCCGTTCCTGCCGGGCGGCTACCCCAACCGTGAGCAGTTCTGGAAGGAAATTCTGGAACTGGACGCAAACGGTGCGGATGTCATCGAGATCGGTATGCCTTTTTCGGACCCCGTTGCCGACGGTCCGGTGGTCGAGGCCGCATCGCTGAAATGCCTTGATGACGGCATCAATCTCAAATGGATTCTGGCCGGGCTTTCCGAGAACCGGGCCAAGATCAGTGCCGGTGTACTGCTCATGGGTTACTACAACCCGGTACTGCAGTACGGGCTGGAAAAATTTGCCAAGGATGCCTGCGCTGCAGGTGTGAACGGGCTGGTCATTGCCGACCTGCCCTACGAGGAAGGCGTTGAATTCCGTGATCTGCTCGCCAAATACGAGATAGCGCTCATCCCTCTGGTGGGTCTGAATACCGAAAAGGACCGTATGGGACTGTACGCCAAGGGCGGTAACGGTTTCTGCTATTACGTATCGGTACTCGGCACTACCGGTGACCGTGACAGCCTTCCCGAGGAAGTTAAGGAAGGTCTTGCCAAGGCGCAGGATGTATTCAACATCCCGGTGGCGCTTGGCTTCGGTCTCAAGGAGCCCTCTCAGCTCAAGGAACTGGATGGGCTGGTCGATGCGGCGGTCTTCGGTTCCGCACTGATCAGGCATATTGATTCCGGGAAAAGTTCAGCGGAATTCATGAAGGTCTGGAAGTAGATTCAACCAGGACGGCCGGGGAAGGAGTTTGCTTGCAAAAGTTCAACCTCCCCCGGCCGCCGGTCTATTTGTACTTTTTTATAAGCAGTGGGGAAGTCATGTCTGATGATGCGTTTATTGAGAGGGCAAAGATCTGGGATAAACATCCCGAGCTTTGCCGGATAGCTGATGAATTTGCTGCTGAAGTGGAAAAGATCGTTACATTCGGTCCCGAAGATGTGGTGATGGATTTCGGATGCGGAACAGGGCAGGTGGGTTTGCGTTTCAGCACACGGGTAAGGCACATGGTCATGCTGGATACCTCGGCGGCAATGCTTGCCGTGCTCGGCGAAAAGCTGGAGCGCAACCATATTGATAATGTAGAGGTAATCTCCAAGCCTTTACCGGGAGCTGAGCTGTCTTCCGGGCAAATGGATACGGTTTTTACCTCAATGGCTCTGCATCACGTCGAAAATCTGGGCGGGCTGTTCAATGATATACACGGGTTGCTAAAGCCAGAAGGAAGATTGATTCTGGGGGAACTTCTGCCTGAAGATGGGAGCTATCACGGTGACGAGATTGTACCTCATCACGGGTTCAATCCGGAGTCGCTCAAGCTTGAACTTGAAGAAAACGGTTTTTCCGTCAGCAGATGCTATGAGCATGGCGTGGTCAATAAACCCGGAAAAGACAGTGTGTTGCGCCAGTATGGCAAGTTCGTGCTTGAAGCTCGCAAAGCCTAGGGCTTCTGCAGATAACCCCGTTCGACCATGCCCTCCACATCCTTGAAGCGGCCCATTGCAGTCAGCATGTTGTTGAATCCCAGCTTTGAGTAGAAGCCTTCCTTGCCGGGAACGGCGTAAAGGATGACGTTGAGCGGGCTCAACCGTTCCAGCATCACGTCCATTATCATCCTGCCGATTCCCTGTGACTGATACTGCGGCAGTATGCATAGGTCGTAGATTACACCGTTGTACTCGCCGTCGGTAATTGCCCGGGCAAAGCCGATGTATTCTTCGCCGTTACGGGCAAAACAGACCAGTTCGCTGTTGGCTGCGGCCCTGCTGAGTTTTTCCGGCTCCCTCGTTCCAAGGGGAGCCTTTTCAAATATTTCAGCAACCTGTTTCCAGTCGATGTCGTCCAGCTCAAAACTGATTGTGATGTTCATTCGGTAATCTCTGTTTTGGGATTTTGTTCAGGCCAGATTATTTTCCAGTCCCGAGTATCCCTGCACAATGCCCCGGATTGGTACAGGGCGCGTTCGATGGTGCCGTCTCTGCGCAAGATGTTCAAGCCCTTTTCAAGGGCTTCATAAACATCCTTCCCCCCGGAATGCTTGCGGGAAACCATGAAATGTCTGCTGTAGGGTAAGACAACCTTTATTCCCTGAACAGGGTAAAGGACGTCATCATTGTTGTAATGATTTCCGGCACCGCGTGCAAATTCCAGAAGCGTAAAATCAGCGCGTCTGCGGGAAAGCATTTTGAAAAGCAGCGGATAGGTCGGGGCAGTTTCTATTTTGTCAAACCCCATTGAGCGCAGACAGGCGATGTCGGTCGTCCAGGCCATTCCGGTGATAGGCTTCAACTTAAGCAGGGAATTCAAATCCGGTTGTGATTGCAGCAGCCCGGATTCGGCATATGTGTAGATCCCCTTTTCGAATTCGCCGCTGCGTATTAACGGGGCCGTCTTGTACACGCTGTCGTCAAAGTGCTGTTCCCATATATCCGTGTCCAGTATGTGGGCCTTGCCTTTTTTCAGCTCTGATAAGCTGCGCGCGTGGTTCGGGTAGGGGATGAATTCAAATTGGGCATCCATCCCGCCTGCATTGAGAGCCTGCACGATAATAAGCAGCGCGATTACCGGGCGGCTTGCATATTTTGAGCTGTAGTCATGGATTTTTAACGGATCACCACCCTTATCGGAGATGAATTTTTCGTAGCTTGCTTTAGTGGATTGCAGCCCGGCGATATATACAATTTCTTTTGCATCAAGAACTGCCGGGAAAAGCAGCAGAATGATCAGCAGTGAAATGGTTTGCTTCATATATGACTCACGTAAATAATTTACGTGTTACCTACATTACATTGGCCGGTAACTCCACCACAATTCTAAATCCCTCCGGGCAGTTTTCAGCCCGCACTGACCCATCATGAATGCGCGCTATTTTTTGCGCTGCAGCCAGTCCTAGTCCGGAGCCTGGAATCTCGTGACCTTTCAATCTGTGGAAGGGATTGAATATTTCCTCCAGATCTTCCGTTTCAAGGGGAGCGTGGGTGTTGGTCGTGGATATGATGATTCTGTCTTTTTCCTCTTTAAGGTTCACGGCAATGGTGCCATTCTGATCAGTATACTTGAGGGCATTGCCCAGAATATTGTCCATGATGATTCTGAGTCCGTTGCGGTTGCATCCGGACATCTTAACTTCGTCAAGATCCTGTTCTACACTGATATTGTTGCGTATTGCTGATGGAGCATATTGGGTGAGCAGGTCTTCAATGAGAACCTTCAGGTCGGCGGTTTCGTTCATGGCCGGCGGCTTATGCATGTCCAGTTTGGAAAATTCGATGATCTTGCCGATGAGTTCATCCATGTGGGTGATTTCAGACTGCATCCCGTTTACAAACGTCTCGCAGCCGGCGGTGTTCCCGTCCTCTATGCGTTCCTTGAGCATTTCAAGGGAGATGCGCATTCTGGCCAACGGACTGCGCAGTTCGTGGGATACGTTTGCCGTTAGTTCTCGGCTGGACTTGACCATTTTTTCCAGTCCTTCGGCCATGTTGTTGAAGGCTTTGCCAAGCTCGGCGATTTCATCGTGTCCCTTCATGTCCACCCGTTGCCTGAGGTCTCCCTGACCCATTTTGGATGCTGAATCTGTCAGCCTTTTCAGGGGCCGGATCATCCTTCTTGAGACCGGAATCAGAAATATTGCCGCGAGTACGGTAAGTACAAGCTGCCCTTTGAGAAACCAGCTTTCCTCGTCAAATTTGGGGAATGAGTAGAACAGATGGTAGGTGAACGGGTAGCCTTCCGGCAGGCTGGCCGTGTAGACTCCGTAAATGCTTTTCAGGCCATTGTTGTTTTTCTTGTATATGTACGCCCCTTCATGGGACTTTGCGGTTTCCCCGCTGGTCCATTCACTCATGTCCGGAATTTTCGATCCCGCCGAAGCCACAAGTTCACCGTATGGCCCGGTAATCCATATCTCCGCCTGCAGGGATTTTCCTAGCGCAACCAGTATGGGAGTGAGCACTTTCCGCTCGTGCTCGGCAGAAATGTGAGTTGTCCCGAGTTCCAGTTCGGCAAGATTTTTTACCGTGATCAACTGGCGCTCCATGTGGTTCACCCGTGGGCTTTGCGCCCACGACATGTGGATCAGCCCGATGAGAATAAGTTCCGAAACTATCAGAACCAGCATGAAGGAAAGGAATATCTTCAGGTAAAGGCGGCTTATCTTCATTCTTCGCTCACGAACATGTAGCCGGTTCCCCATACGGTCCTGATGCGGGACTCGTGGTCCGGGTACGGTTTGAGGATGGCCCTGAGCTTGCTGATGTGTACATCAATGGAACGGTCGAACGCATTGAAGTCCTTACCCCAGACCGAGGTCATCAGGGAGTCGCGGGTAAGCGGTCTTCCCGGATTCTCCATCAGGGCCTTGAGCAGTTTGAATTCGGTGGAGGACAGCTCCAGAGATTCTCCGTCGATTTCAAGCTTCTGGTGAGCTACATGCAGTATCATTCCCGCAACTTTTATCTGTCCGGCGGCTGGACTGGCAAGGCGGATCGGATCTGTGGATCTGCGAAGCACCGCCTTGATCCGTGCCAGAAGTTCGCGCGGATTGAACGGCTTTGAAATGTAATCGTCAGCTCCAAGTTCCAGTCCTACGATTCGGTCCGTGTCCTCGCCTTTGGCGGTAAGCATTATTACCGGGATGTTGGAGTGGGGGCGCAGGTCTCGCAGGACTTCAAGCCCGTCCTTAACAGGCATCATGATGTCCAGAATTATGATTTCCGGGCGGTTTTCCCTGATTTCATCAAGGATTCCTTCCCCGGAATGGAGGGTGCTGACCGAATAGCCGTATCCCTCAAGGTACTGGGTCAGCAGTTCCCTGAGTTTGGCATCGTCGTCTACTATCAGTATCTGGTGTTTCTGTTCCATCTTCGTACCGTACCTGTGTGTGACAATAGGGGAAAGGTCGGGCTGCCGCTTTTTTACAATTGTTAACAACTTTTTGCATGTGGCTAATACTATTTTACTCCTTTGCAGTTATTAAAATAAAAAAAGTAATGCAATGGAGAATCCCCGATGCAGTCCGACAAACATAAAATTATCACTCTCTTTGTGCTGACAGCTTTTCTGCTGTCTGCATGCTCCCCGTTCAAGCCTGATCCTCGTGAAGGGATGACCCTTGGTGTCCCCATGAAATACTCCCTTTATTCCGCAGAGCCGCGTGAACAGGGGAAGTGGTGGGAAAAGTTCAACAATCCTGAACTGAACCGGCTGGTAGAAGAAGCGCTGATTGCGAACTTCGATGTGCGCACCGCCTGGGCCAAGCTCCGCCAGCTGCGGGCAACAGCGGTCAAGTCCCGGGCCGACCTTTACCCGCAACTTGACGGTGGAGGTTCCTACACCAATTCTCGTTCCGGTAATGACGGTACCGAGGGGACCAAAGGCTCCACTGAATCGAACTCTCACGAACTCGGACTTTCAGCTTCATATGAAATAGATCTCTGGGGCAAGATTGAAGCCCAGACCGCATCCGGCGAGCTGGATTATCTTGCCTCCCGCGAGGATGTGAACACCGCGGCGATGACCGTTGCCTCCGAGGTTGCCATCCGCTGGATCAAGATCCAGCAGCAGCGCCAGAAGAAAGCCATTTACAAAAGACAGCTTGAAACCAACGAAACCTACCTTGAACTTATCGAGCTGCGTTTTCGCAACTCTCTTGCCACAGCTCTTGATGTCTTCCAGCAGCGTGAAACCGTAGCCCGCACCAAGGCCCTGATTCCTCCGGTCGAGTCGCAGGAGAGGCTGCTTCTCCATGAACTGGCGCTGCTGCTTGGCCGTCCTGCCGGAACGGTTGATGTTGAGACGGCCGGATACCCGGAACTTCCTGCTCTTCCTGGACTGGGCATTCCCCTTGACCTTATGTCCAGCAGGCCGGATGTGCGGGCAGCGGGTTTGAAACTTCAGTCTGCCGACTGGGCGGTCACTGCTGCAAGGGCTGACCGTCTGCCGTCAATGAGTCTGTCCGCTGAGGCCGCATTCACCAGTGCTCAGCTTGCCAACCTGTTTTCAGGTTGGATGACTTCACTGGCTGCATCCGTGACCGGACCAATTTTCGACGGATATGCTCGCGAGGCAGAGGTTGAGCGCACCAGAGCCGTTGTTGATGAAAGGCTGCTTGCCTACAAGGAGACTGTCTATACCGCATTCAAGGAAGTGCAGGACGCTCTTGTGCAGGAAAAATGGCAGCAGGAATACATAGCGGCCCGCAAAAACCAGCTTGAGGCGGCACGGGTCAACCTTGAAGAAGCCGGTTCCCGGTATCTGCAGGGACTTGAGGATTACCTGCCCGTGCTCAGTGCTCTGGTAAGTGTTCAGGATCTTGAAATAAGTATAGCCGAGGACGAGGCCAATCTTCGCAGCTACCGCATTTCCCTCTACCGGGCCCTTGGCGGATCGTGGACGGAGTCCCTGTCCGATGCCGCTGAACTGAAGCCCGAAAAAGATGATGCTGTTGCTGTTGAAGCTGCGGAAGAACTGGAAAAGCAAACTGTTCCTGCAATATGGGGGAATTAAGATATGACCAAGAAATTCATGTACTACGTCAAACAGATCGGCCTTAAGGGCATTGTCCCGCTGCTTATCCTTGTCCTTGCAGTTGCCGGGGCCAGGTTCCTTATCCAGACCAAACCGGTGGCCAAAAAGAAGGCTCCGGTGGTATCGGCTCCGCTGGTCAATATCGATGTTCTTGAAACAAATGACTATCAGGTCTGGACTCCGGTCATGGGTACCGTGGAAGCGGCCCGTACCATTACCCTTGAGCCTCAGGTGGCCGGTCAGGTTGTCGAGATAAGCGATTCCTTCATTCCCGGAGGATATTTCGAGAAAGGTCAACAGGTGCTGCGTATTGATCCGCTCGACTATGAGCTTGCTTTCAAGCAGCAGCAGGCTGTCGTTACCGAGGCGGAATACAATCTCAAGGTGGAAAGCGGGCACCAGAGGGTCGCCGGGCGTGAGTGGAAGCTGCTCAAGAAGTCGTCCGGCGGAACAGCTCAGGAAGCAGAACTGGCTTTGAGAAAACCGCACCTTGAAAAGGCTGAGGCAGATCTTTCCTCTGCGCAGGCCAAGCTTAAAAAGGCTCGGGTGGACCTCGCCAGAACAAGCGTCACAGCTCCTTTTGCCTGCATGCTGCTCAGCAAGAGTGCTGACCTCGGAGCATACCTCTCCCTCAGCGAAGCCATCGGCACCATAGTGGGTACTGATGAATTCTGGGTTATGACATCAGTTCCTGTTGACCGTATCAGCCATATAGAGATCCCCTCGGCCGCCAACGGATTCAAGGGGGCCAAAGCCCGCGTTGTGGTGGGGTCCGGTAGGAGCGCCGTGGAAAAGGAAGGGGAGGTCCTTAAGCTGCTTCCCTCACTTGAATCCAAGGGACGCATGGCACGGGTCATCGTTTCGGTAAAGGACCCCCTGAATCTTAAGGGCGGCGAAGGTCCTCCGCTGCTGCTTGGCAGTTACGCCAACGTATATATCGATTCCGGCAAGCTGGAGCAGGTAATAGCCATTCCCCGGACTGCATTCCGTGACAATGACACTCTCTGGATAATGAAGGAAGGGGGAGTGTTGGACATCCGGCATGTGGAACCCATCTGGCGTGATCAAGACAATGTTTATCTGAATGCAGGGGTATCCAGCGGAGAAAAACTGGTCGTCACAGATATTTCTGCTCCTCTTCAGGGAATGAACCTGCGCGAAAACGTCACCACTGCTGAAAAGGTGAATAACAATGGCTGAAAATAAAAGACATAAAGGCGCTATTGCCTGGATGGCCGGAAACCCGGTCGCCTCAAACCTGCTGATGCTCATTCTGCTGGTCGGCGGGCTGGTGATGGGCTTCAACATCAAGCAGGAAGTTTTTCCTGAGTTCACCACTGACACGGTCACAATCAGCGTAACCTATTCCGGGGCCAGTCCTGAAGAGGTTGAGCAGGGAATCGTGCTTGCAGTGGAAGAGGCGGTCATCGGACTTGACGGAGTCAAGGAAGTCTCAAGTTCAGCCTCCGAGGGATCAGGATCTGTCACCGTAGAAGCCGTTGAAGGCTATGACCTGCAGAAGCTCAGCCAGGACATAAAAAGTGAAGTGGACCGCATCACCTCCTTCCCTGAAGAAGCGGAAGACCCGGTCATAAGCATTTCCTCGCGCAAGAGGGGAGTGCTATCGCTCATGGTCTACGGAGATGCATCCTCCCTTGCCCTGCGCAAGGTTGCAGAGCAGTTGCGCGAGGACCTGATAGGCGATCCTGAAATTACTCAGGTGGAACTCACCGAGGTCAGCGGCCTCCAGGTGTCCATTGAGATTCCTCAGGATAAGCTTCGGGCTTACGGACTCACCCTTGCCGATGTTGCAGACATTGTTGACAAGACTTCAGTGGAACTTCCGGGCGGCGGTATCAAGACCGAGGGGGGAGAGATTCTGGTCCGTTTCAAGGAACGGCGTGACTATGCCCGCGAGTTTGCCCGGGTGCCGATCGTAACCGAGGATGACGGGACCCAGGTGCTGCTTGAAGATGTCGCGGAGGTCAAGGAGGACTTTCAGGACAGTGACAATATAACCTCCTTCAACGGCAAGCCGGCGGTTCGTATTGAAGTCTACCGTATAGGCAACCAGACCCCCATCAGCGTTTCGGATGCCGTGCATGCCAGACTTGAGTCATTCAACCAGAGCCTGCCTCAGGGCGTGCATGTAGCTGTGCGCAACGACTTCTCCGACGTATTCCGCCAGCGTATGGATCTGCTTCTTAACAACGCCTATATGGGGCTCGGATTGGTCTTTATCTGTCTGGCCCTTTTCCTTGAGCCCCGTCTTGCATTCTGGGTGGCCATGGGAATTCCCATTTCGTTTATGGGAGGCATGCTCATCCTTGCTCCGGCAGGAGCAAGTATCAACATGGTGTCCATGTTCGCCTTCATCATCACCCTCGGTATTGTCGTTGACGACGCCATTGTGGTCGGTGAGAACGTCTATACCATGCGGCAGCAGGGTATGCACTGGCTTGATGCCGCATGTGAGGGTGCTAAAAGTATTGCCATGCCGGTTGTCTTCAGCGTGCTGACAAACATAGTTGCTTTCATGCCCATGTTTTTCGTGCCGGGTGTTATGGGCAAGATCTTTAATATCATTCCGTTGGTAGTTATCAGTGTTTTTTCCATTTCACTGGTGGAGTCCCTGTTTGTTCTGCCTGCCCACCTAGGGCATGGCAGCAACCGCAAGCCGGGTAAGATCATGGGCTTCATCCTTAGGAATCAGCAGAAGATATCCGACGGACTGCTTCGGTTTATACAGAACGTGTACAGACCGTTTCTGGACCGGGCCGTGACCTGGCGATACCTGACCGTGGCTCTCGGTATGGCATGTCTGATAGTCTCTTTCGCCTACATTAAAAGCGGACGCCTCGGATTCACCATGTTCCCCAAGATCGAGTCCGATTATGCCTACCTGACCGTGGATCTTCCATATGGCACTGCAAAGGAAGTCACCCTGAAAGTGCAGGACAGGGTTATTGCTGCAGCGGAAAAGGTTGCGGCTGAAAACGGCGGGGATAAGCTGGTTGAAGGTGTTTATTCGAAGATAGGCGGTTCCGGCAGGCGCGGGACCAGTGGAAGTCACGTGCTGAAAGTGCAGGTCTTCCTTACCGATGCGGACACAAGGCCCATTTCCACGGACGAATTTGTCAGGCAGTGGCGCAGAAACCTCGGCCCGATCCCCGGTTCCGAGTCCGTCCTGTTTGAATCAGACCGTGGCGGTCCGGGGTCAGGAGGCTCCCTTGAGATAGAACTCAGCCACAGCGATATCGAAGTGCTTAAAAGGGCTTCGTCAGATCTCGCAGAGGCGTTAAGCACCTACCCCAAGGTCAAGGATATTGATTCCGGATACTCTCCGGGCAAGCGGCAGCTCGACTTTGAACTGCTGCCAGCCGGGCGCAGTCTCGGACTCACTTCCCAGAATGTTGCCAAGCAGATCAGAGCCTCCTACTACGGGGCCGAGGTCCTCAGACAGCAGCGCGGACGCAATGAAATAAAGGTCATGGTCCGCCTGCCCGAATCGGAGCGTGTTTCAAAGTACAACTTTGAAGAGTTGATGATCCGTACCCCTGACGGTAAGGACGTCCCGCTGCGTGAAGTGGTCAGAATCAAGGACGGCAGGGCATACACCGCCATTGACCGCCGTAACGGACGCAGAGTTGTCTCTGTCGCGGCAGATGTTACCCCCCGTAAGGAAACCTCCCAGATCATAGCCGATGTCGTTGCCAACGTCATACCGAGGCTCAAGGCCGACTATCCCGGACTCGGTTATTCCCTTGAAGGAAAGCAGGCCGACATGCAGGAAAGTACCGACAGTCTGATTACCGGGCTGTTGATGGCCATGATGGTCATTTACGCACTGCTGGCCATACCGTTCCGCAGTTACTTCCAGCCGATCATTGTTATGCTCTGCATCCCGTTCGGTATAGTTGGTGCGGTTATCGGGCATATTCTGCTCGGATACAGCATGAGCCTGATGAGTCTCTTTGGGATCGTAGCCCTCAGCGGGGTTGTAGTTAACGACTCGCTGGTGTTCATCGACTACGTAAACCAGCAGCGTCGCAATGGACATTGCGCCTACGATGCGGTTCTTGAAGCCGGAACAGCCCGTTTCAGGCCGATCATGCTGACCACGCTGACCACATTCGGCGGACTTGCCCCCATGATCATGGAGACCTCCAGACAGGCCAAATTCCTGATTCCCATGGCAGTTTCTCTCGGGTTCGGTATTGTTTTCGCCACCGGCATCACGTTGATGCTTGTTCCCGCATTCTATATGATATTCGAGGACATCAGGCTGGGGTTGCGCAAACTGTTCCGTATTTCAGATGATGATCTGCGGGCTGACGGAGTGACCGAGCATTACCCGGTAACCAAATGCGAACACCGACCTGAATAAATTGAATCCCGCCCGGTTCCAGCCGGGCGGTTTTTTATTTACGTCTGATCCGTAGAAATTCGTCCTTTGTTCCTGTATGGTTCGCTCATGTCAAAACGTCCGGTTCTTGTACTGCAGATGCAGCGAATGGGGGATCTTATCCTCTCCTTCCCGCTTTTTCTCTGGCTTGAGCGAACTTATCCTGACCATCCCATCTGGGTTGTGGCAGAGGAAAAGTTTTTTCGTCCGCTCATGCAGGTCAGTCCGCGGGTTACATATTTTCCGTGGCAGGGACTGGGGGTGCTGCGTCAGCACAGTTATGAGCTTATAGTCAACCTGAGCATACGCGCCCAGGCGGCTGAGCTGGCCGGTGAATTACAGTCTGAAGCCAAGCTTGGCCCGATTTCCGGTCCTGAGGGAACCTATATTCTGGGGGACTGGCACCTTTACCGGGCCAGCGTCGTGGAGAACAACCGGCATAACCGCTTTCACTGGGCAGACCTGAATGCCCTTGACTGTATCCCGCTGAACCGCATGGGCCGGACACGCTGGCCGCAACCGCGCACTCTGCAAGGCGGAGACAACCGCATCGGTCTTTTTCTGGGAGCAAGTGAGGAGTCCAAACGGCCTTCGGTTGATTTCTGGGCTCGTCTCTGCTCGGAACTGCTCGGCCGGGGGATGCGCCCGGTTCTGTTCGGCGGTCCCATGGAGCAGGGGATGGGGCAGGAGGTTGCCCGTCTTTTCGGAGGTCCGGTGCTGGATATGTCCGGCAGGCTGAACCTCGGAGAACTCATTGCGGTCGGGCAGTCGCTTCAGCTCTTCATTACACCCGATACCGGCCCCATGCATCTTGCCGCATGGTCCGGACTCAAAGTGCTCAACCTGTCCATGGGTAACGTCAATCCGTGGGAGACCGGTCCGTATCAGTCCGGCCATTATGTGCTCCGGTCAACCATGAGCTGTGCGCTGGGCTGCTGGAGCTGCAAGAGAGAACGTCTGTTCTGTCACGACCCCTTCACCCCTTCGCGTATAGCGGTTACTGCAAAACGAATGATCCTCGATGATAGGGCCGGACTGTCCAAAATATCCATGCCGGGGTTGCGGCTGTCTTTGTCATCCAGAGATGATCGAGGACTTTATTTCCTGCAGCCGCTGAGCGGGCTTTGTTCCGCATCCGGTGACCGGCTCGGAGTGTTCTGGCAACAGTTTTTCGGTGCTGCATTCGGGCTCTGGGACTTTGCTCCTGCGAGCGTTTCATGGTCGGAATTGGCCGTCGACAATGCCGCTCTTGCCGAAAAAATGCGATCCCATCTGCCCCGGCTGGGCAGGGAGTTCAGCAGGGGGCTTGCCAGAGGCAACCCTCTTGCCGATTCTTTCTGGAGTTCATGTCCTTTGATTCTGCGGCAGTTCTCCGGTTACGTACATCTTTATCTCCAGAACAATAATTACAGCAGGCAGGCCTGGGTCAGGGTCCTGTCTCTTTTTGAACAGCTTGCCGCGGTTGTAGGTTCCTAGGCCGGAAGATTCGTTGGCTTATTCCTCCTCCCTGGAGAATTCTTTTTTCCAGCAGGAATTCCGTTAACCAGCGTCCTTTTAACCCAGGCAACGTCCGCATTAAGTAAAAGCACTCCATTCAGAACTATTTTCCCGCTGCGGCAGATTCTGCCTCTTTCTCTGTCAGTTCTCTTGTCTTAACATGCTTAAATATCAATAAATCATTTTTGGCACACCTCGTGAATACAAGTTGAACGAGGAGTTACGAAAATGAAAATACTTCCACATCTCGAACAAAAAAATCAGGACCTGGCGGCACTGCTGGACAGGTCGGCTCAAGTCGAAAGCTCTTATCGCTCGGCAATGTTCGATACTTTCCTTTATTCCAGCCAGTCCGAGGCGGAATCCTTCTATCAGCCACTTCAGGATACGGCCAACAGCCTGCAGTCCGTGAATGAGCAGAGGGAGTCCTCCCGTTCCGAGGCACAGAAAGCTTCTGACTATATCGACGAAGCTGCACGCAACGTTGCCATGCAGTCTGTGGAGCAAAAGCCGCAGGATATGCAGGTCAGCCGTGAGGACTGGAAGGATATCAGGAAGGAGCTTGAAGAGTACGGCATGGATTCAAAGGATATCAATGATCTTGAACAGAAGGTCATGAGTGAGAACGGGCTTACCTACGGGCAGCTCGTCAACCAGATTTCCGCAATGATGAAGGGGCTTAAGGGAATTGAACTGACTCCTGTTCAGGAGCAGAACCTGAACTCCATCTTTGCAAAGCTCGGTTTCACTCCCGATGAATCGAACTCCATGCTTGCTTCCATCCGGAAGGGCAATCTTGGTGATGTTGTTGAAAAGATGCAGGCAAAGCTTGCAGCCATGTCCGATTCCAAGCAGGTGCAGTTTTCCGAGGAAGAGACAAAGACCCTCAGCGGTCTTTTCAAGCTTTCCGGTGAAGACGGCCGGAAGATCGCGCAGCTTTTTACCGCTGAAGGAGCTACTGCCGCTGATCTGAAGAAGGGGTTTGCGGTGCTCAAGGACGCTCTTGTCAAGCAGCAGAACGAGCAGGATGCCAAGGATCTCAAGCTGGTCAAGACGGTTGCCAAGTCTCTGAACAACACCATGGAAAAGGCTTCCGACCAGTCTCCAAGTGCTTTTCGCATGGCTTCGGCTGACGTTATCAGCGATTCCATGGGAGCGGCCAAGGAGGTTGGAGAGAGCGTGAAGCAGGACGTCCGTAATGCGGCAGATAATTCCGCTCAGAACGGCCAGCACCAGAAGGATCACAAGGGAAACGGCTCAGAAGGCAACACCGGAAACGGTATGACCGACTCCGACTCCAAGACCGGCCAGAAGCACTGGCTTGAACAGATGCTCTCCGATTCCAAGCAGGTGGACAGCTGGAGCAATTTCTTTGGTAAGCTCTCCGACGAGTCCGCTTCCGGGCTTGATGGCAAGCTGAACGGAAATATTTTCGGCAATGCGGTCGGAACCCTGCAGAATGCTGCAAAATCAGCACAGGCAGGCAAGGCCAGTTCCATGTGGGAAAATACTGCCCGGTCCAACATTCTGGAGCAGGTTCAGCAGGGAGCATTCAAGAATATGGGACAGGGACGCAGTCAGCTGACCTTGCAGCTCAATCCCCATGATCTTGGCACGGTTAACGTACTCCTGCAGGTAAAGAACAAGGACGTTCAGGCTGTTATTAAGGCCGAGAACCCCGAGACAGCAAAAGTTATTGCCGAGCAGCTTGAGGTTGTTAAGCAGGCACTGGAGGAACAGGGGCTCAAGGTGGAAAAACTTGAGGTCCAGACAGGCATAGCAGATCAGGGAACACAGAATTCCTGGCAGAATGCTCAGGATCATAACAGTGCGCAATATAAGGAAATGATGTCTGAAATGCGCCGCCGTTGGCAGATGATGAGGCATGAAGGAACCTCTTTGGCCCAGGAAATGCAAACTGTAGATCGTACGGCAGCAATTTCCGGTAACGGGCTGTACATAGTAGCTTAACAAAAGTTTACGGTACTGAATGTAACTAAAGAGGTAGGTCATGGGATACGTAGGGTTCAGCAACATACTTGGCAGGGCGGAGGCCGATATGGCTGCCAGCAACCAGCCAACTCACAAGAGTTCACTTGGGCAGGATGATTTCCTGAAGTTATTGTTGACCCAGATGCAGAATCAGGACCCTGCAAACCCTATGGAAGACAAAGAGTACATGGCCCAGATGGCCCAGTTCTCAAGTCTGGAACAGCTTACTCAGCTTAACGGTTCCATGAAGACCATGATCGACAACAACGCTCAGGACCAGATGGTTTCAGCGGTCGGTTTCATCGGCAAGGAAGTCAGGGCTGAAGGTTACAACGTCAGCCGTACGGGCGACAAGGTCAGCAAGGTCTTCTACGGGCTGGGCGAGTCGGTGGCAAACGCATTCATCAACATTTACGACAATAACAACAACCTTATCCGTACCGAACAGCTCGGCTCAAAGGCTGAAGGGACTTATGAGTACGAGTGGGACGGAAAGGACTGGTCCGGCAAGGAAGCGCCTGACGGTGTATACACCATCGCCATGGCGGCGGAAGACGCAGACGGCAAGCCGGTAATGATCAAGACAGAGGTCAGTGGTGAAGTAACAGGAGTCGTTGCAGAGAACGGTCAGCAGTACCTGCATCTCAAGGACGGTCGCTACATCAACTTCCTCAACATCAGAGAAGTGGTAAGTCCGACGGATGTTTCCTCAACAACCGGAGACCAGGAAAGCACGGCAAGCTAAAGGGCTCTACGGCAAGAGCCTGCTGGAACGGTAACAGGCAGCATTCGCGAGTCAACAGGACTTTAAGGAGGATCTCATGGGTATTTCAGCATCATTATTCTCAGGAATCACAGGCCTTCAGGCACACGGTGACAAGATGTCGGTACTTGGTAACAACATTGCCAACGTCAACACCGTAGGTTTCAAGAGTGCCAAGATGCACTTTGAAGACGCCATCAGCCAGGATGTCACTACCGCTACCGGTACCGCACAGGTCGGCCGCGGCGTACAGGTCGGGGCAATTTATGCCGACTTCGCACAGGGGTCCTTCGAGACTACCTCCGAAGCAACTGACCTCGCCATCGGTGGTGAAGGATTTTTCATCGTCTCCCCAAAGAGCGAAGAAACCACCTATTATACCAGGGCCGGTAACTTCCGTTTCGACAAAGACGGCTACCTGACCGATCCCCACGGTTATGTTCTGCAGGGCTGGCAGGTACAGAGTGACAGTGCCAACCAGGTTGCGACCGGAACCACTGTTGCCACCACTGACACAGTGCGCACCATCGGTGTTCCGACCGACATCAGGCTGGAGAACTTCCAATCTGCACCTCAGGCCACCAGCCGCATCAACATGATCACCAACCTTGATTCAGCTGAGGCAAGCCGTTCCACCAGCTCCAGCAATCCCTACTTCTCCCTCTTTGAAGCGTGGGATGGAACAGCCACCCCCCCCCTCGGGGATTCTCTCTACGGTTATCAGTCGACCATCAAGGTTTATGATGCCAACGGTTCTTCGCACAACGTGACCACATATTTCGACCAGGTTACCCTGAGTAACGCTGGCGGCAAGAAGGTCTGGGAATTCATCGTGACCTGCCAGCCTTCTGAAGACGGACGTATCGTCAGCGGTACCAGTACCTTCCTGAATACTTCCGCCGCAGGGCTGCTCATGACCGGAACCCTGACCTTCAACGCAGCAGGCGATCTGACCGGTGTATCCGCATTCACCCTCAAGAGCGGTGTCGGTTCTTCCGGACTCAAGACCCTGTCCAACTGGACCCTGGCAAACTTCTCGCAGGACGGTTTACCGGTTCTGACCGCAAACTTCCTGTCAACATCGAACGCAAGTTTTACCGACTCTTCGGACCCGACTACCATAGAAATGAACTTCGGTCTCACCAACGGCGACCTGTCCGGCAGTGGTGTCACGAAGGGTTGGGATACCGGATCGTCCACAATTTCCAACGCAAGCATGCTTGGAACGGATATCACCGATGTTACCAGAATTCCGAACTTTGCCTCTTCAACCAAGAGTGCGCTGGCAACTACCAGCTACAGTTCCGGTTCCACCACTCTGTTCCAGTCTCAGGACGGTTACACCGCAGGCTTCCTGCAGAGCGTATCCGTAAGCAGGGATGGAGTTTTGACCGGCCGTTACTCCAACGGTCAGATTCAGGAGCTCTACGTCCTGACCATCGCCGACTTCAACAACAACTGGGGACTGCGTCGGGAAGGCGGCAACCTCTTCAGTGAAACCAGGGAATCTGGAGATGCCCTTACCGGAAGACCGAATACCGGTGGCAGGGGCTCAATAGCCTCCAACTCTCTTGAACAGTCCAACGTGGATCTGGCTGTCGAGTTCGTGAACATGATTACCACCCAGCGTGGATTCCAGGCCAACTCCAAGGTCATAACCACAACTGACTCCATGATGGGCGAACTTATCCAGCTCAAGCGCTAATAAGTGAATGATGTATCCTTACTGATGCTGAAAATATAGGAAACTCCTTCTACAACCTCCGCTGGCGGGTCTGACTCCCCCGCCAGCACAGGTACCAGATAACCCCGCTTCCGAATATGCCGTTTCGGAAGCGGGGTTATCCTTTTGCTGTTTGTGGACATTAATAAATATTGGCGAACTTTATGTTTGTCAGGAAATCGCCGCATCCAATCGAGTGCCGGTTGTCCCCTGATACAGGCGGCAGAGATCCTCTGAAAACCTATCTTTTGATTAAGATGCTGAAAATAAGGTATTTTTGCGCACTGGGAACGTACTTCCCGGTGAAGGTGTTTTTGACGGATTGATGGCTGCTAAGGGGGGAAAAAATTGACTGATGAGGCTTGTCTAAAGAAGTCTAGACTTTATTTATATACACAAGGTGCTGTATTCATTTATGAAAAATATTTTGGCACGTGCAATGCTTAAGGTTGGTTAACAAAAACGGATTTTTGTGAACTACAAGGAGGTTCAGATATGTCCTTAGTCATCAACCACAACCTTATGGCAATGCACGCCTCTAGAAACCTGCAGGATTCTTATGGCAACCTCGGCGTTTCTACCCGCCGCCTCTCGTCCGGTCTGAGAGTCGGAACCGCAGCTGACGATGCTGCCGGGCTGGCAATTCGTGAACTTATGCGCGCTGACATCAAGTCCCTTAACCAGGGTATGAGAAACGCAAACGATGCGATTTCCATGATCCAGACTGCAGACGGCGCACTTCAGGTCATCGACGAAAAGCTCATTCGCATGAAAGAGCTTGCAACCCAGGCTTCCACCGGTACTTACAACTCTGACCAGCGTCTGATCATCGATTCCGAGTTCCAGGCAATGGCTTCAGAAATTACCCGTATCGCGAACGCCACAGACTTCAACGGTATCCACCTGCTCAACGGTAACCTCTCCGGTGCCAGCAGCGCCCACAATGGTAATGGCCTGCACTCCACCGGTCCTCTGAAGGTTCACTTCGGAACAGGTAACGATTCCGCGGAAGACTACTACTATATTTCCATCGGCAACTCTACAGCATCAGCTCTGGGCGTGCAGACTTCCATCTCCACCCAGGCCCTTGCTCAGCAGGCTCTTAACAAGCTTCAGCAGGCGATCATTTCAAAAGACAAGATTCGTGCGAACCTCGGTGGAATGCAGAACAGGCTGGAAAACACCATTACCAACCTTTCCATTCAGGCTGAAAACGTACAGGCTGCCGAGTCCCGTATCTCGGACGTCGACGTAGCAACCGAAATGACCGAATTCGTACGTAATCAGATTCTCACTCAGTCGGCAGTTGCCATGCTGTCGCAGGCCAACTCGCTGCCGAAGATGGCAATGCAGCTCATCGGCGGCTAGTAGCCTATGAAACACCGGGTGACGATTAAGGACTGTGGAGGCGATTGATCACCGCCTCCCGGTCCTTGATAGTTTTAACGGTAAAAAAAGTGCGGTTTTACAGGTCAGTGTCATCAAGATTTTCAAGATGATCCAGGGCGTTGGCCGCCGCAGTCTGCTCAGCCTTTTTGAGGCTGGTCCCTTCCGAAGTAAATATCTCTCCGTCCGGCAGCCTGAGTTCCACCATGAAAACCTTTTCATGTTCCGGGCCCCGTGTCCCGGTCAGTACGTAAGCCGGTCTTTCCTTGTATATGGACTGGGTCACTTCCTGAAGCTTGCTCTTGAAGTCTTTTGAACTTTCAATTGTGCAGGTCTGAGGCCATTTGCCCTCGAAAAGCCTGAGGATCAGGTTGTGGGCTTCAGGGTAACCCCCGTCAAGAAACACAGCCCCTATCACCGCCTCCATTGCATCCGCCAGCAGTGAGGATCTTGTTCGCCCTCCCTGGGCCTCTTCACCCCTGCCGAGCCGCAGGTATTCATTAAGACCTACTTCCTGAGCTATAGAAGCAAGGCTTTTCTCCTTTACCAGCTTGGATCTTATTTTCGTCAACTGTCCTTCATGGGCATCCTTGAACCTTTTGAAAAGCTCCTCGGTGACGCACAGTTCAAGAACTGCATCACCAAGAAATTCCATTCTCTCATTGTCTTCAACAGGCTCAGGCTGCTCATTTGCCCATGAACTGTGGGTCAGGGCGGTTGCTAAATGCTTGACTTGAGAAAATCGATAGTGGATACCTTGCTGGAGGCGAGAAAATTCTTCTACCATAAAAACCTGCTTAAATTTATATTAATAATGTATTCGTACTCTTGTTTAAAGGCCTTGTTTGAGCCGCAATCCATTGCCGTAATCGGGGTGTCCGCTGAAAACCGGGACCCCGGCAGCATGATCGTCGCCAACCTTCTTGCCTCAGGATATAAGGGGAAAATCTTTCCCGTCAATGGCGAAGGTGAAGAAGTTCACGGAATCAGTGGGTTTTCATCAGTCAAAAATCTGCCAAGGTCAACTGATCTGGCGATAATCTGTCTGCCGGCAGCCGAGGTCACTCCTGTGGTTGAACTGCTGGCCGATATCCCGGTTCGTGCGGTTGTCGTTACCAGCGAGGGCTTCGGCGAAATAGGCCGTGACGGTTACAGACTGGAACAGGAACTTTTCCGCACAGCCAAGCAGAACGACATGATCATTCTGGGCCCCAACTGCATGGGACTTATGAACACCGCTCTGGATATGAACGCAAGCCTTAACCCGGAGTTCACTTCCCCGGGGAATATTGCCTTCTTTTCACAGTCCGGCGCAATTTGTTCAACAGCCCTTGATTGGGCCAACTGCGAAGGCGTGGGCTTTTCCAAATTCATCAGCCTCGGCAACAAGGCCGTGCTCGGTGAAGGGACCATGCTCAGCTATCTGGCTGATGACGAGGATACGAAGGTCATTGTCGGTTATTGCGAGACCCTCAAGGACGGGCAGGATTTTCTGCGTACAGCCTACGACACAACTTTCAAGAAACCGCTGATCCTGCTCCGGGCCGGGGAAACTCCTGCCGGTGCCCGGGCAGCTTCTGCGCATGCCGGTGCCCTTACCGGGGCTACCAGCGCCTACAATGCCGCTTTTCGTCAGACCGGGGTAATGCAGGCTACCGATATTGCCGACATGTTCAACCTTGCCCACGCGTTTTCCTGCCAGCCTCTGCCGCAGGGATCGAATGTGGCAATAGTAACAAATGCCGGCGGACCTGGTATTCTGGCTGCGGACATGTGTGAGAAGGGGACACTGAGTATTGTCCGGCCGTCTTCTCCTTCCATCGAAAGGATGAAGACCTTTTTACCGGCCTACGCATCTCTTTATAACCCGGTGGATATGCTCGCGGATGCCACAGCTGAAACCTACCGTCAGACATTGCAGGTGGTCGCCGAAGACGAATCTTTCCATTCCATTCTGGTAATCCTTTGCCCGGCGGCAAATATTCTGGGAGAAGTGGAGAGAGTGGCCGCGGATATTATCGCGCTTGAAAAGGAATGCGATAAACCGATCGTAACCTGTTTCATGGGCAGTCATTCTGTGGAGAAAGCCCGAAACATGCTGCGCGGAGCCGGGATTCCCTGTTACGCATTTCCCGAGGTCGCGGTCCGCAGTCTCGATGCCATGACCCGTTGCTACCGCTGGCAGCATAAGGACTGGCCTATCGAGGTCTGTTTCCGTCGCGACTATTCAAAAGCCAAAAGCATTGTCGATAACTGCAAGATCACCGGACTCAGCGAGCTGGTTGAGCTTGATGCCCAGAACCTTGCGTCTGCCTATGAACTTCCCGTTCCTGAAACGGTGCTTGCCCGTACTTCAAGTCAGGCCGCCAAGGCTGCCAAGCGTATCGGTTATCCGGTGGCGCTTAAAGTGGCCTCTCCCCAGATTGAGCGCAAGGAAGAACTCGGTCTCGTGGTCACCGGAATCCAAGGGCCGCAGGAACTGCGCAAGGCTTTTATGGAAATTACCTCCCGTGCTGCCCGCCGCTGCAAGGATGCCTATATCACCGGATGTCTTGTTCAGGCCATGGGGCCCAAGGATGCCCATGAGATAGCAATCCATTTCCGCCGCGATCCCCAGTTCGGACCTTTGATAAGTTTTTCGCTGGCAGGTCTTCACGAAGATACGCTTGGTGATGTATCATCGCGTCTGGCACCGCTGGCCCTGAACGACGCTCAGGAAATGATCCGCGAGATCAAGGCCTATCCGATCCTTCGTGGAGTCCGTTTCGGTCATGCGGTAAATCTGGGAGCTCTGGAAGATATTCTGCTGATGGTATCCCAGATGGCCTCCGACCTGCCTGAGATTCAGGAGGCGGAGTTCAATCCTGTTCTGGCCGGTCCTGACGGTGCTGTTGTTGCAAACATGCGTATGACTGTCAGATAGGACTGCGGGTATTTTTTTACGGGATGCGGCCTGTCCGTTTACGTTTTTTTTGCCGGGGAAGTTTGCTGACTCCGCTGCAATAAATTGAATTTACATAATTTTTAGTACCTTTCTGAAGTATAAGGTATTGAAGGAGTTTGTTCCATGTCCGGTTTATATATTGGTTCCACCAGCGGTTATTCGGGCAAGAATATGATTGTCATGGGGCTGGGGCTCCATTTCCAGAAGCAGGGGGTCAGCCTCGGCTACATGAAGCCGGTCGGAGCCATTCCCACCGAGCAGGACGGTCAGCTCGGTGACGAGGATGCTTTTTTTATCCAGGACGTACTGGGAGTATCCAATCCTCCAAGTGTGGTTACACCGGTTGTGGTCACCCATGATTTCAAGGTGCAGGCCTTTAACGGCAAGGTGGAGGATCACGTTCAGCCCATTCTGGACGGATACGCCAAGATCAGCGCGGACAAGGACCTGACCCTTGTTGCAGGCTCCGGCTCCATGTATTCCGGCAAGTATTGCGGGGTGGACGGTATCCATCTGGTCAAGACTCTCGGAATAAAGTGCATTGTCATCGACCGGTTCCAGAAGGAACTCAATTACGACTATCTTGTTGTGCTCAAAGAATCCCTCGGCGATAATCTCGTGGGCGTAGTTCTTAACGACATTCCGCCGACGTTCATGGACGAGATCACCAACCTGATCAAACCGTTTCTCGAACGCAAAGGGGTCCGTGTACTCGGTGTAATCCCCAAGGACCCGCTCATGGGTACTATCAAGGTCGGAGATCTTGCCGACCGACTCGGTGGTAAGATTATTTCTGCTCACAGCCGCACTGATCTGCCGGTGGAAAGCTTTCTTATCGGTACCATGCAGGTTGAAAACTTCATGACCCACTTCCGCAGGCATCGCAATTCTGCGGTTATCGTCGGCGGAGACCGTTCCGATGTCCAACTGGTGGCCCTTGAAGGGGAGTGTCCATGTCTTGTGCTGACCGGAAACCTCTATCCCAACGACATTATCCTGACCCGTTCGGAAGTGCTTGAGACCCCCATCATAATGGTCCGGGACGACACCTTCTCCGTGGCCAAGAAAATGGAAGATATTCTTTCAAGGCACAAGCTGCGCGAGTCGGCCAAGATTGAGCACGGTGTCAAGCTGGTGGAAAAACATATCGACTTCGCATACCTGAAAAAAGTGCTGGGGTTGAAGTATTAGGCATAGTTTTCTCAGCTGATGCATCCTGCGGACCTCAATTGGCCAAAGGAATACTTTCAATATGGTTTCGCCGTCGCATATGGCAGCACGTTAAATATAAACCCCCGATGTCTTTAAGGACGCGGGGGCTTTTTTTGGGTCTGTGTACAGGTTGTTAAAAGGGTGTTTTTAAAGGTGCGGAAGATTCCTGTCAGAATTTATTGAATATGGGGTTGTTACGCTTTTCGTGTTTTACCGTGGTCATTGGCCCGTGGCCTGAAAATATTTTTGTCTCATCGGGCAGAATGAATATCCTGTTTTCAACGGAACTGATCAGTTGGTTGTGGTCCCCTCCGGGGAAATCTGTTCTGCCGGCTGAAATCATGAAAATCAGGTCTCCAACAAAAACACTGCCGATGGACGGGAAGAAGTATGACAGGCTCCCCGGTGTGTGTCCGGGGGTTTCAAGCACCATCACAGGAGTGTCCAGTATCATGGTCCGGCCGGGGTGAAGCTCTGTGGCATTGAAGTCGATCATATGCCGCAATTCCTCTGATCCTCCGTAATTTATGCTGACGTCGTTCAGGAACTGGTCTTTGAGGTTGGCATAAACCGGAGCCTGTGTGATCTTTTGCAGATCAGCCACTCCGCCGATATGATCAAAGTGCATGTGGGTGAGATAGATGCCGTGAACATCCAGATTGCGTTCATGGATAGCCCGCAGCAGGGGCATGGGCTCAAGGCCGCAGTCGATCACGACGGCATCTTTTCCGGAGCATAGCAGGTAGCAGTTTGTTTCAAGGGGGCCTAGTACAAAAGTCTCAACAGAAATGCTGCTCATGGTGATGGGCCTTGACTGAAAGTCGGCAATAGAGTGAAATCCGGAATATCTAACACAATCATGAAGGATACAGGATGCTTTACTTTCTTGGAAACTGTCAAATGGATTTCCTCAGTCGGGCCGTGGAAATGCTCGCTTATGAATGTACATACCGTGTACTTGCCTCTCCGTTCACCTACAACAGTTCTCCCGGCATAATTCCCCCTGATCTGGATGAAATGGACCGCCGTTTCGGTCTGGCAGATTATTACCACAGCCGGTTGCTGACCCATCAGTTTCGGATGATAGGCCCGGAAGACCCGGCACCGGAATTGATTATCATGAATCTGTTTCACGAAAACAGTCCTCTGTTTATCAATAACGAGCACAAATACATATTCTTTGTTGATCCGTTGGTCTGGCAGGAACATCCAGATTTTGAAAAATGGATGAAGGACGGCTTTGGCATGATCGGGGCCAATCCGGCTACGTACCTCAAAAGATACGGGGAGATGCTCCGCAATGTGCGGCGTAATTTTCCGGGAGTACCCATACTGGTCGTATCACGGCTGTCCCATTTCCCGGCTTTCGGTCCTGATCCCTATTCCTACCTTGAGGGCTGGGGGGATCTATGGCGCACTTCCGGCCCCGTCTTCAGAAGCTGGGAGCTTGATATCCCACAGCTTGCCATACTTGATATGAACCGTGTTTTCGGTGGAATATGGTCCGCTTCGGACAAACGGATCGAATCCCACTGTCCGTTCCTGAAGTTCACTTTGACCGAGGAAGACAATGTCATAACCGGGCTTCATGCCAGCAGGGATGTGGAGCATATCGGCTCAATGTGGCCGGTACTGGCAGGTAAGGTGCGGCAGTTCATGGAAGATGGGGCATTTTCATATTCCGAATCCGAACAGGTGCCTGACGAATGGATGCTTCCGTGGAGACCGGAACAATTGGAGCGGGAACGGCTGCTGGAGATGCTTGCCTCAGGTGCGAACTATCTTTGCGCCCGTGCCGTGGGCAGTTTTTTTCTCGACCTTGGAACGGATTATACCGATTTGCTGGTTCGTACAGCAGAATTCACTCCGGTCTGCCACAACACATTGCATATGATCAAAACATACGGGCGCATCTGGCGGAATCCGTCTCTGACAGAGTGGTGTACTGTTCACCGGACAAAGGTGTCCGACTTCAGAGCCAACGGACCGTTGTATGTACAGGATTACCTTAGCCGGCTGGATGAGATTGAAAGCTATGCTATAGGGCTATAGCTGTTCAACGAGCTTCCCGCATGTTGTAACGGCCAAGGATCTTCTTTAATTCGCCTGATTTTTTCATCTTTAGGATTTCGGCGTTGAACATGCGGATAAATACTTCCGGAGTATGTTTTACACTATTCTTACGTGATGATCAGCTGGATAAAAGAAAATGAGTTGGATTAATGAGCCGGAGTTACACCATATTTTCTGGCTATCCGGTCCAGTTCGCCATTCTTTTTCATTTCAAGAATGACTTTGTTGAATTTGCGATAAAATTCTTCCGTTGTGCCTTTGCGTGAAAACCCGACATGGTAAAAAACTTTTTTCTGCATCTGGGCATAGCGGATGTTCTTCAGGTTCATCTGATCTATTGTGCTCAGTCCGACATCTTTAGTGCAGAAAACCGCGTCGAGCCTGCAACGGGAAAGTTTCTTGAACAGGGCGGGGTTCTCAGTGAAAAGTTCAATTTTCAAACTGCCCCCAAGCTGTTTGTTTATCTGATCCAGTGTGTAGGACAGGTTCGACGGTCCGTACACGCCGATGGTTTTTCCTTTCAGTTTCTCAATAGGAGAAAAAACCATCGGATTTTCCTGACATTCGAAGAAACCGTATTCCGTACTGAAAACCGGAGTTGAGAAGTAAAGCCATTCTTCCCGCGGTTTGTTCCAGCCTACTGAAAACAGCCCCTGAACCTGCCCTGATCTGGTCATGGCCTCAGCCCGTCTCCACGGATAAAGTCCAATTGAACACTCCTGACCAAGTTTTTTGCAGACACTATCAACAAGGGCCACTGCCGGACCCGAGATTTTACCGTCCTGAATATAGTTGAACGGCGGGAGTTCTTCTGTGGCAAACCGTACTGCCTGCCCATCTGCGGCAACAGAAGTTCCGCCTGCTGATAACAGCAGGGATAGACACAAAAATATTATGGTCAGCAGTCCTTTCATTTCAGTTTGCCTTTCATCCAGAATTAGAGAACTCCCCGAACCATAGGCCGGGGAGTTCATGATAGCATGTAATCTATTTAAGCAACAGCCTGAAAGTTATGCTATTTCGGAGACTGTTTTTCTGCCTTGAGAGCACCCAGCAGGGCCTCGTCCAGAGACGGGTGGGGAAAGACAACCTTGTGGATGTCGTCAACGGTCCACGCTTCCTGAACGATCATGGCAGCTGCGGTTGTGAAGCCTGAAACGTGGTGTCCCACAGCGGTGATACCGGCCACCTTTCCGTCCAGCCAGACCACTTTAACGAACCCCTGCGTGGCAGCGTAGGCCTGCGCAATGGGGTTTGCCACCAGCGGAAATGATGAAACCTTCACTTCGCCTTTCCCTTCAAGGTCTGCGGGCATGAGTCCTACACGCATTGTTTCCGGTGAACCGTAAAGGATGGAGGGAATCGGGCCGTGCTCGTATGGTCCGTCAGCCTTTCCTGCTATGCGGCGGACAACGTATCCGGCCTGATGGCTGGCTGCGTGGGCCAGCAGGATTTTGCCGTTGAGGTCGCCGACGGCATAGACGTTTTCGGCAGCTTCAAGGTTCTCGTTGACCTTGACGAATCCGGGGCCGGCTGTTTCCGCGCCGACAGCTTCGAGTCCGATGTCCTTTGAGCAGGGACGGCGTCCAATGGCGATGAGGGCCTTGTCTGCGATAAGTTCATCTCCGTCTTCGGTGCGCATGACGGCCTTGCCGTTTTCCGCGGTGACGGATTTGACCTTGACCCCAAGGCGGATATCCCATTTCAACCTTTTGAAAACGCCCTGCAGGGTCTTGGAAACCTCCGGGTCTTCGTATACGGCGATGCGGTCAAGGGCGTCCACCACGGTGATTTTTGTCCCGGTGCGGTGGGCGATCTGGGCCATTTCAAGGCCGATGAATCCAGCGCCGATTACCAGCAGGGACTCGGGCATTTCAGTCAGGGACAGAAATCCGGTGTTGTCGAGGACGGTTTCATTGTCCGGTTCCAGTCCGGGGAAGACCGTGGGGTAGGAGCCTGTTGCAAGAACAAGGTTCTTATATTCCAGAACAGCCTTTTCCTCGGGATGGGTGACTTCCACTTTGCCCGGCTCGATTATTCTGGCCGTTGCCGGATAGATGTCGATGCCGAGTTTTTTGGCTTTCTGGGCCATGGCCTTACGGGTGGCGGCGATGAAGCGGTCCTTTTTGGTGCACAGGGCGTTGAAATCTATTTCGATCTCGCCCCTGGCCACCTTGGCCTTGGACTGTGCTTCAAGTTCCTCAACCGGGGAGGTTGCACCAAGGTACAGCTTGGTGGGAATGCAGCCTACGTTCAGGCAGGTTCCGCCAAGCAGGTCCTTTTCTACCAGCGCCACTTTTATGCCTTCTTCTGCAGCTTCAATGGCTGCGTCAAAGCCTCCGGGCCCGGCTCCTACGACCACAAGGTCGTAGGAACGGGTTTCTGAAGGGAAATCGCTAGAGGTCATCGGTGATCACCATGTCACGGGCGGCTTTGGTTTCATCAAGGCGCTTCACGGACATTTTCTCCGGGGCGGCGTGGAGCAGTTCCGGATTGCTATCGGCCATTTCTGCGATCTCAATGAGGTCGTCGATGAAGCGGTCGAGGGTTTCCTTGCTCTCGGTCTCGGTGGGCTCGATCATCAGGCACTCCTTGACGATGAGCGGGAAGTAGATGGTCGGAGCATGGTGACCTTTATCCAGCAGGGCCTTGGCAACATCAAGGGCGCGAACTCCGTTGGCAGCCTGTTTGACTGCGGAAGCAACAAATTCGTGCATGCAGATGCGGTTGTGCGGGATCTCGAAGTGGTTTTCGAGGCGCTTGCGCATGTAGTTGGCACCGAGGACAGCTCCTTCGGTTGCACGGATCAGGCCTTCACGTCCGAGGCGCAGCATGTAGGCGTAAGCTTTAAGGTATACGCCGAAGTTGCCGTAGAAAGGCGCTACGTAACCGATGGACTTGGGTTCGTCGTAGGACAGATAGAACTGTCCGTCTTCCAGTTTCTTGACCCGGGAAACGGGCAGGAAGGGAACAATGCGTTCGCTGACGCCGACAGGACCGGAACCGGGGCCTCCTCCGCCGTGCGGGGTGGCCAGGGTCTTGTGCAGGTTGAGGTGCACGATGTCGAAACCTGCATCACCAACACGCATCTTGCCCATGATGGCGTTCATGTTCGCGCCGTCGTAGTAGAGCAGGGCGTCCTTCTCGTGGATCATTTTCACGAGTTCGGGCAGGTGGGTTTCAAAGAGGCCCAGAGTGTTGGGGCAGGTCATCATTACGCCCGCAACGTCATCGTCGAGTACTGCTGCCAGTGCCTCGGGGGTGATGATGCCGTCGGTGGATTCCACGGCAACAACATCGTATCCGGCAATGGCTGCGGATGCGGGGTTGGTTCCGTGGGCGGAGTCGGGGCAGATGATCTTGGTCTTTTTATTGCCTTTGTCCGCATGGTAGGCGGCCATGAGCATGACACCGGTCAGCTCGCCGTGGGCACCGGCCATGGGGTGCATGGTGAACGCGGCCATACCGGTCAGTTCGCTGAGCAGGCTTTCGGTTTCGTAGATAACCTCAAGAGCACCCTGGCAGTGGCGACCTGCTCCCTTGAGCTGGGATATGACCGGATGCAGCTTGGCGAATCCGGGCAGGGCAGCCACCTTTTCGGTGAACTTGGGGTTGTATTTCATGGTGCAGGAACCAAGGGGATAGAAGTTGGAATCCACACCGAAGTTTTTCTGGGAAAGCTGGGTGAAGTGGCGAACCACGTCCAGCTCGGAAAGGGAGGGCATACCTGCGTTGTCGCGAAGAAGGTCCGCAGGAATGAGGTCCTCGATTTTTTTCTTGGGTTCTTCAGGCCAGCAGCCTTCGCGGCCCGGAACGGATTTCTGGAATACTGTTTTCATATTAGATTGCCCCCCGCAGAATTTCGGCGAAAATTCCGATCTGTTCTTCAGTGGTCTTTTCGGTGCAGGCCACCAGCAGCACGTTTTCAAGGCCCTCGTAGTATCTTCCGATGGGGAAGCCGGGGATGATGCCGCGCTGGGTCAGCTTGTCGATGATTTCAAAGGCGTTTACCGGCAGGGTTACTGCGAACTCGTTGCCGTAGGGTCCTTTGGTGAACATTTCCACGCCTTCGATGGCGGTGAGCCTTTCGGCGGCATAGTGGGCACGTTCAACGGAAAGGGTAGCGGTGCGGCGCAGTCCTTCCTCTCCCAGCAGGCAGAGGTGGATCAGGGTGCGCAGGGCGCACAGGGCCTGGTTGGAGCAGATGTTCGAAGTGGCCTTCTGGCGGCGGATGTGCTGCTCTCTGGCCTGCAGGGTAAGCACGTAGCCGGTCTTGCCGTTTTCGTCGACGGTGCGTCCGGCCATGCGTCCGGGCATCTGGCGGACAAGGTCCTTGGTGCAGGCCATGATACCAAGGTAGGGTCCGCCGAAGGACAGGGGCTGGCCGATGGACTGACCGTCTGCAACGGCAATGTCGGCACCCATCTGTCCCGGGGTTTTCAGCACTGCCTGCATAACCGGGTAGGTGGACATGATGGCAACGGCCTTGTGTTCGTGAACGGTCTCAAAAAGCTCGGTGAAGTCGTTCACGGAACCGAAGAAGTTGGGGTTCTGCACCACTACAGCTGCAGTGTTCTTATCTATCGCAGCGGTGAGGGACTTGATGTTGGTGCGGCCGTGATCGTGGGGAACGGTTACCAGCTCAAGTTTCAGGTTGGTGGTGTAGGAGTTGAGCATTACCCGGTAGATGGGGTTCAGTGCTTCACTGATGATGATTTTTTTGCGTCTGGTCTTGCGCACGGCCATGAGGGTGGCCTCGTAAAGGGCGGAGCCGCCATCGTAGACAGATGCGTTAGCGAAATCCAGATCCATCAGTCTTGCCATGGCTGTCTGGTATTCGAAGATGGCCTGCAGGGTTCCCTGTGAGGATTCGGGCTGATAGGGAGTGTAGGCGGTGTAGAACTCACTGCGGGACGACAGGGCGTCAACTGCAGTGGGAATGAAATGGTCGTAGAAGCCTGCTCCGAGGAAACTGGTCAGGTCGGTGGTGTTTCTGGCGGCGAGCTTTTCCAGCTTTTCCAGAACAGCCATTTCACTCTGGCCTTTGGGCAGGTTGAAACTCCGTGGGCGCAGTTCTGCCGGGATGTCGGCAAACAGGTCTTCCACGGAGCTTACGCCGATAACATCAAGCATTTCCCGGATTTCTTCCGGGGAATGAGGAACGTAGGGCATGTTGTCCTCCGGTAAAAAATTAAATCCCCGCAGACGTGGATGGTCGGCGGGGATTCTGTTGTAAATATGCCTCTAAAGAATGGCTCCGGATTAATGGGCTTCTTCTTCGGTCACCTTTTCGTAGGCTGCTGCATCAAGGAGTCCGTCGGTGGAACCGGTGATCTTGACTTTGATCATCCAGCCGGCACCGTAAGGGTCTTCGTTGACTTTTTCTGGAGCATCTTCAAGAGCTTCGTTTACCGCGATGACTTCGCAGTCTACGGGAGCATATACTTCACTTGCTGCTTTAACGGATTCAATGGAACCGAATTCGTCGCCTGCACTGAAGGTGTCGCCTTCCTGGGGAAGTTCGACGAAAGTGAGGTCGCCGAGCTGTTCCTGTGCGAAGTGGGTGATGCCGATGGTGCCGGTATCGCCTTCAACCTTCAGCCATTCGTGGGATTTAGCGTAAAGAAGTTCCTGAGGGATCATGGGGCCTCCTTCTATAAAATAGAACTGATTGTTGTGTTTCCAGACTTGTATGCGTTCAATGAACTTTCAACTGATAGCATTCCTGCTTAAGAAATAAAAGTCTAGAATAAGGTCAAAATTCACAAAATTTCCATATGAATTTGGCGTATAAGGGAAAAAGGAATTATTCTGTTTAGTTGTAATGGATTTGATCGTGTTACTGAAGGTTGTGTTTTGGCGAAAAAAAGCATACTCAATAGTGGCGTTGGTCGCCGCTGTCAGTAATGCAGTTTCAGGTCGGAAGACCTCCGTCATTGTCATTTTCTGCGTTTCTTTCAAAATTATAAATAGTTATGTTTGGGATTCAGCTTTGATAGACTGTATTGCCGCCGAGCGGGAAACGATCGAGGTCAAAACTGCCGGGCGGATCTGGAAGATTGAGCGTACCGCAGATCTTGAAACTCTCTGGGATTCCATCGGTGAAGATGAATTCGGGGAGGATGAACGCCTTCCTTACTGGGCCGAACTCTGGCCGGCCAGTGTGCTGCTGGGAGAATGGCTGTTTCGGAATGCCGAAATCATCAAGGGTAAACGCTGCCTTGATCTCGGATGCGGACTGGGACTGACCGCCATAATCGGACAGTCACTCGGGGCGGATGTCGTGGCTTTCGACTATGAGTATGAACCGCTGATTTTCGCTCGGGACAATGCCGTCATCAACGCCGCTTCCCAGCCGCTGTGGCTGCAGATGGACTGGCGGTTTCCTGCCCTTGCCGGACAGTCGTTCGACTATATCTGGGGCGGCGACATCCTTTATGAAAAACGTTTTTTTGATCCGCTGGAAAAGCTTTTCCGCCAGATGCTGAAGCCCGGTGGTAAAATCTGGATGGGAGAGCCGGTCCGCGAGGTCTCAGGGCCGGTCTGGGACCGCCTTGAATCCCTGGGCTGGAAAACCTCCCTGCCCCTGACTGAAAAAGCTGCCTGCTGCCATACGGAAATGACCGTGAATATCCGGGAAGTTGTTCCCGGTCCAAATATGTAATCCATACGGAGGGAAATAGAATGGGTAAAACTATACGTTTCGGGGTATCACTTGATTCCGACCTCTTGGAAAAATTCGATAAGCTGTGTGATGAAAAAAGTTACCAGACCCGTTCCGAGGCTATTCGCGATCTGATCAGAAACATGCTGGTGGAAAAGGAGTGGGATGAGGCTGACGGAGAGATGGCCGGAACCCTTTCTCTGGTTTATGACCACCATCACAGCGGTCTCTCTCAGCGTTTGACCGAGCTGCAGCACGACAGCCATGACCTGATCATGTCAACTCTGCACGTGCATCTTGACCACAGCAACTGTCTCGAAGTCATGGTTCTCAAGGGAGACGGCAAGGCCATCAAGGAACTGGCTCACAGGCTCATTTCCACCAAGGGCGTTAAACACGGGAAACTCGGGCTTACCACTACCGGCGAGTCGCTTGTATAAATTTATATCTCAGGAAGAATGATGGAAGACGTACAGAACAGTCCTGCCAAGGTTGCCATGTCAATTGACCGTGTCGGTGTGCGGGATCTAACTTTGCCACTTGTGGTAAGGGACCGGGAATCCGGAAGCCAGAGCACAATGGCCAAGGTTGCATTGTCTGTCGACCTGCCTGCCCATTTTAAGGGAACTCACATGAGCCGGTTTGTCGAGGCTCTGGAGGACTGGTCGGAAGAACTTGATTACAGGAGCTTTTACAATCTGCTCAGTGACATCAAGCGCAGGCTGGAAGCCCGCAGCGCCCATGCCGAGCTGAGTTTTCCCTATTGTCTCAAAAAGAAATCCCCGGTCAGCGGCCGTGCCGGTATCATGAGTTACGAATGTACTGTGGAAGGGGAACTGGTGGATGACCAGCTTGAATTTACGCTGGGCGTAAAGGTTCCGGTTATGACCGTCTGTCCGTGCTCCAAGGCGATCAGTGACGAAGGTGCCCACAGTCAGCGGGCGGTGGTGCATATCAGAACCCGTTCAAAGGGATTTGTCTGGATTGAGGATCTGGTTGAAATCGCGGAGCAGTCGGGCTCTTGCGAAGTGTATTCTCTGCTAAAGCGTGAGGATGAAAAACACGTTACCGAGAAAAGTTTTTCCAACCCGACCTTTGTAGAAGACGTTGTAAGGAACGCCGCTATGGGCCTGGAAAATCATCCTAAAATCATGTGGTACAAGGTTGACGTAGAAAGTTTTGAATCCATTCACAACCATTGTGCCTTTGCAAGCATTGCCAAAACAAAATAAGTTCTTATTTATATAGTAAGGAGACAGAGGGGATTAGGCCCCACCTGGACTCCGCCGACAGCCGCTGTTGCTTATCCGTAATTGGTTAGAGCGATAGCGGCGACACCGTTTGGAAGTAATGTAAAAGCCCGCCTGAGTAATCCGGCGGGCTTTTTTGTGATCAAGCAGTGGCGCGGGCTAGTTGGTTTCTACACCATAGTTCCATCCTCCCTGTCCTTCAGTCAGGATGAAGAGTCTGTAAGGAGCAACGCCCTGTTCCTTGAAATAATCGACTGCTCTTTCGGCTCCGCCTTTGCCTCTGGGGCAGATGATGACGATATTTTCCTTGGAGTCTTTCACTTTAGCAAGGGTTGCAGTGAATTTGGCTTTGTCGTCAGCGGTCTTGACCGGATAGGCTCCGGTTTCAATGGCGCCTTTGATGTGGTGGGCCTTATAGTCGGCAGGTACCTGAATGTCTACAATCGCTACGTCTGCACCGTCCTGTACGGCTGTGTTCAGGGCCTCTGCGCTCATGTAGTTGTACGCTTCCTTCATGGCAAAGGCTGCGCTTGAAATGATGAGCAGCAGTCCCAGTGCGATGAAAATTGTCTTGAGTGATTTGGAAATGGTCATAGTTCTCTCCTGATGTAAGTGGATATTCATGCCTGTTTATCCTCAGGAGAAGTGAACGGTCGAATATTTAATCCTGATCGTTTGTGCTGCGTCTGATTTGAAAAGCCTATCAGAAAGGTCGGTTAATTCTGTTGCATCAGTTCACGAAGATGCTCAACCCTCTTGCGGTTTACGGAAAAATCTGAATAACCGAGCCGGGCTGCAGAGCGGACTTCGATTTGTCCGGCAGCGGCGTTATAGTAGCACTCCAGATCGTCCGGAAAACGGAAAACCCTGCTTTTGAAAACCGCATGCAGGTATGGCCCGTCCTTGGCTGAAATTTCTCCGCCCATATCTAGTACTGTCTTTTCCAGTTTACGCAACACATCATCGCTGCTTCCGGTAACGGAGATGGCTGCAATTGCGTGCTCGCTGTCAGCTGCCTGAGATGAAACGCAATTGGGAGATCCCGGACAGGCCGCAAGGCGTCCATCCTTCATGCCCAGATTCGATGGCGGGCGGGATGTAAGGGAAAAAACGAATGTGCCCAGAATAACGGCTATAATGATGATTAAGGTCAGTTTGTATATCATGTTCACAGGATAACTTTTCCTGAGCATTTGCGGCAAGCATTAAATGCAAACCGATTGTTGTGATGCTGCAAAAAAAGACCCCCGACTGGTCAGCCAGACGGGGGTGTGGTTTTTCTGGAAAGAAAGTCTAGAAGGGGTTGGTTTTAACGCAGAATGATCCTTCGGTGAGAAGATCGGCAATGCTGATCTCGTCAAGGGCGGCGTACATGGCCTTGCTTGCCTTGACCCATACTTCACGGGTCGGACAGTTCTCAATGCGTTGACATTGCTTGTTGTCTTCAAGGCATTCGACGAGTCCTGCTTCTCCTTCAAGGCTTCTGACCACATCGCCGACCGAGATGTCTTCCGGTGCTTTGGCCAGGGTGTGTCCTCCGCCGGGACCTCTTTTGCTGCTGATGAATCCGGCGCGTTTGAGTTCCCGGATCAGCTTTTCAAGATACTTGGTGGAAAGTCCCTGACGAATGGCTATGTCGCTGATGCGCACGGGGCCTGTCCGGCAATGCATGGCGATGTCCAGTATCATTCTGGTTCCGTATCTGCTTCTGGTCGTAAGTCTCATGTATCGTCCTTTGGATTTTCCTACCTAAGTAGAAAAGTATTTCTTCCGGGTCAAGGGGGGGGCGGCTTTGGTGCGGGTGATTGTATACTTGTATTGTTTTAAGTAATTGAAAAAACGAAGTTTTGTTGTTTGAATATAATTTCCATGAGGAACTTGCCTTTTTGATGATTTTAGCTTAAAAGCGTATATTGGCATGTCTGCGTGGATTTTACAAAGCAGATAAAAAGACCAATCTGGAGAATATTATGAGCCCGAAAAGCAACGGGAAAAAAGAGTATGATGTAATTATTGTCGGCGGCGGCCCCGCAGGACTTTTTGCCGCTTACTATCTCGGCGAAAACACCAACCTTGACGTTCTGGTCATTGAAAAGGGTAAATCTTCCCTTAAAAGACACTGTCCGATCACCGGCGATCAGGAATGTATCAAGTGCAAGCCCTGCAACATCCTTTCCGGGGTAGGCGGAGCCGGTCTTTTTTCCGACGGAAAGCTCAATTATATCCACAAACTTGGTAAGACAGACCTTACCCAGTTCATGTCGGTGTCCGCGGCCAAGGCCCTTATCGACGAAACAGAAGTAATCTTCAACCGTTTCAATATGGACGGGAAAGTTTTCCCCACCGATATGGAAACGGCTAAAAATATCAGGAAAGATGCCCTCAAGAACGGCATCGATCTGCTTCTGATCAAGCAGAAACACCTGGGCAGCGACAACCTGCCCGGCCACATTGCCGGTATGGCGGAATACTGTGAGCAGAAAGGTGTAACTTTCCACACCGGCGAAGCAGTGGACGACATCCTCATTGAGGACGGTGAACTGGCCGGTGTCATTACTCCCAAGGGTGAATACCGGGCAAAGAACGTCATCCTCGCTCCGGGCCGTGTCGGTTCCGAGTGGATGGGTTCCCTTGCCAAGAGACACGATCTTGCCATCACCCAGCGCGGTATTGAAGTTGGTGTGCGCGTGGAAGTCCACGGTGACATCATGCGTGACCTGTGCAGCGTTATTTATGACCCCACCTTCTTCATCCGTACCAACACATACGATGATCAGGTGCGCACCTTCTGCACCAACCAGGGTGGATTCGTTGCCCTTGAGAACTATCAGGATTTCGTGTGCGTGAACGGCCATGCCTACATGGACAAGAAGTCCGAGAACACCAACTTCGCCTTCCTCTCCAAGGTAGTGCTTGAAGAACCCGTTACCGACAACCAGGCATACGGTGAGTCCATCGGTAAGCTCGCAACCATCATTGGCGGCGGCAAACCCATCCTGCAGCGCTTCGGCGACCTGAAGCGCGGACGCCGTTCCACCTGGAACCGCGTACGCAACAGCTTTGTAGAGCCGACCATGAAGAACGTGACCTGCGGAGACATCGCCATGGCCCTGCCTGAGCGAATCGTACGCAACCTCATCGAAGGTCTGGAAAAGCTGAATGAGGTTGTTCCCGGCGTAGCCAATGAAGAGACACTTCTCTATGCACCGGAGATCAAGTTCTTCTCCACTCAGGTTGAGACCTCCAATGTGCTTGAGACCGCTCTTGAAGGTCTGTTCGTGGCCGGTGACGGTCCCGGTGTTGCCGGAAACATTGTATCCGCTTCCGCAACCGGAATTATTCCGGCCAAGGAGATTGCCCGTAGATCCCGTAAGTAGTTCTTGACCCTGTCACGCCGGAAAGTTTTATGGGGGTCACGTCTGCCGAGAACGGCAGAGTTTGTTGTAAGGGACAAATGATTGCCATGTTTCTTGAAGGCGTTCCTGCACTATCCACGTTGTAAGCAGGTTGAAAATATCCATCAAAGGTGTGCTTTGGCTGTTCAAGCTGAAGCACACCTTTTTTTGGGGCCAGTTGCAGGTTGGTGTGCTGTTGTAATGACACCTGTGCTGAAGTTGTGGTAACACGGGATATTACAAGTTGCTGTCCCTGTTCTTTCGGTGTGTCTACTCAATTATCAAGAAGGTGGTCATGGGCGTGAATTCTTCCGGAGGCAGACAGTCTGCCAGCATCATTTTTGTTCTGCTTATTTCTGCAGCCGCAGCTCTCGGCGGATTTCTCTTCGGTTTTGATACTGCCGTGATAAACGGTGCAGTTGTGGCGCTGGGGGATTATTTCAAGGTCGGCCCAGTGTTGATCGGCATGTCGGTTTCACTTGCATTGATCGGGTCTGCTGTCGGGGCTCTCGGGTCCGGTTTTGTTGCGGACCGCTACGGACGTATCCGCCCGATGCAGATAGCTGCAGTGCTTTTCACTGTCAGCGGAGTCGGGGCCGGACTGCCTTTTTCCGTATGGGATTTCATTTTCTGGAGATTCCTTGGCGGCGTGGGGATAGGGCTGGCAAGTGCCATTACTCCGGCCTACATAGCGGAAATATCCCCCGCAGAACTCAGGGGGCGGTTCGGTTCACTGCAGCAGCTTGCCATTGTGACCGGGATATTCGTCGCCATGCTCAGTAACTACCTGCTGGTTGGGCTGGCCGGAGGTTCTGCCGACAATGTGCTCTGGATGGGATTTGAGACATGGCGGTGGATGTTCTGGGCTGAAGTCCCACCGGCCCTGCTTTACGGTTTTGCTGCCACGGTAATCCCGGAGTCGCCGCGTTACCTCATCGCGTCAAGGCGGGAAAAGGAGGCTGAATCGATCCTCGCAAGGGTGCTCGGTGAAAGCACGGTGGAGAAGATGGAAGAGATAAAGTGCAGCCTCAAGATTGAATGTACTCCTTCATTTGCAGTTCTGCGCTGCGAGGGCGGTGTGCACCCCGTTGTCTGGCTCGGTCTGGGGCTCTCGGTACTGCAACAGTTTGTGGGAATCAATGTCATTTTTTACTACGGCAGCATGCTCTGGCGCAGTGTGGGGTTTTCCGAGGAAAATTCCCTGTGGATTACAGTGATTACCGGAGTTGTGAACATTGTCACCACGCTGGTGGCGATTGCATTCATCGATCGGGTCGGGCGCAGGCCGCTGCTGCTTGTCGGTTCCGCCGGTATGCTGGTTACGCTGGGCGTTCTTGCCGCCCTGTTCGGAACGGCCCCGCTGGATGCTGCCGGGCGTCCTCTGTTGCAGGGGGCATCAGCCACTTACGCGCTGATTACCGCAAACCTGTACGTTTTCTGTTTTGGATTCTCATGGGGACCCGTGGTCTGGGTGCTGCTCGGCGAGATGTTCAACAACCGTATCCGTGCTGCGGCCCTGTCGCTTGGTGCCGGAGCACAGTGGGTGGCTAATTTTATGGTCTCAGCCTCATTTCCGACACTGGTCAGCTGGATAGGTCTTGGGGTCACTTATAGCATCTACGCCTTTTTTGCAGCGGTCTCATTTTTCTTTGTCCTGTTCCTTGTTCAGGAAACCAGGGGGCGGGAGCTTGAGGATATGTAGCCCTGTTTTTTGATATTTTACAGGAAAAAAAACACTTGTGTATTGACTTTGCGTCATTTCATTGACAGTGAATGGGTAGGGTTTGGTATTAGTAGATGATACTCGGCTCTTAGATCAGGTGGAACAGCGTGCGCTAACGCTCCCCGGAGAATAACTGGAGGCCGGATGGCTCTTAATCTTGGTGGAATAATTGGAAACAGTCCTGTACTGAAGGAGGTCTTTGCGATACTCGCAAAGGTTGCACCCACAGACAGCACCGTGTTGGTCACCGGGGAATCCGGCACGGGTAAGGAACTGCTGGTGCGTGCCTTGCATCGCAACAGCAAACGCAGGGAGAAGCCCTTCGTTCCGGTCAACTGCGGGGCAATTCCCAAGGAGTTGCTGGAGTCCGAGCTCTTCGGACACGAAAAGGGAGCATTTACCCATGCAGTCCGTTCCCGTCCCGGACGTTTTGAGCTTGCCGACGGCGGGACTATCTTTCTGGACGAAATCGGGGAGATGGATCTCAGCCTGCAGGTCAAGATCCTGAGGGTTCTGCAGGAAAAGGAGATCGAGCGCGTCGGCGGTACTTCCATCAAGAAGGTCGACGTGCGCATCGTCGCTGCCACTAACCGTGATCTTGAAGTGGAAGTCGCAGCGGGACGTTTCCGTGAAGACCTTTTTTACCGTCTGAATGTTATTCCCATGCACCTGCCGCCCCTGCGTGAACGCGGAGGGGATGTGCTGCTTCTGGCAAAGCATTTTTTGAATCGTTTCTGTGATGATAAGTGTATAGAACCACTGAAAATCAGGGACGATGCAGCTGATATGCTGGTATCCTACTCCTGGCCGGGCAATGTCCGTGAGCTTGAAAATTTCATGGAGCGCATGTGCATACTCTGTGACGCAGCCGAAATAGTCCCGGATGATCTTCCAGAAAAAATATGGAAGGACGTCGGCAGGGAGCCCAGGAAAAAGGTTGTTGAGCTGGTGCAGCCGGCCGGATTCTACTGGCCTACTCTGGACGACATGCAGGAGCATTCATCCGACGGGCTCAAGGATTTCCTTGAACAGATCGAGGATCGCCTGTTGATGGAAGCTCTTGAAAAATCCGCCGGGGTCAAGAACAAGGCTGCTGAACTTCTGGGGGTCAAGCGGACCACCCTAATTGAGAAAATCAAGAAAAGGAAACTGGAAGTATAGGTTATTAATAAATTTTTCTGTGGTGGTTATGCAGGGCAGGCAGGAATATTGCAAAGATACCTGGTTGTGACAATCAGCCGACT
Organism: Maridesulfovibrio sp. FT414; assembly: GCF_050916235.1. Taxonomy (GTDB): domain Bacteria; phylum Desulfobacterota; class Desulfovibrionia; order Desulfovibrionales; family Desulfovibrionaceae; genus Maridesulfovibrio. The sequence continues at coordinate 994,413 of NZ_CP104854.1, read as the reverse complement.
TACCGGGGTTTTCCGGGTCCTCTTTCTGGCGGCCGCTTTCTGGTTCGCCTGTCCTCATCCTGGTCACGCCATGGAGTATTATATTGATACCAAGGCGGACATGGATACCATTCGTCTTGTCTTTGACCAGAAGAATCTTTCAGGTTCAGTACGCCGTACCGGGCGAAATCAGGTTACGGTTTCCTTTCCCGATAATGCGCTCAGAGGCGAAAAGCAGCCTACCCCGACCCAACTGGGAGGGTTGCGCATAGTCAATTCCATCAAGATGGGTCCAAGTTCCGTCACCATTGGAACCCGTATGAACGGTTTCGGGTATATTCGTATCCCGGCTGGAAACGGGGAAATGCTCATCCAGTTTTTCCGTGATCCCATAGGCTCCAAGTGGCGCTCTCCGCAGGAAAAGGCGGCAGAAGCAAAGGAAGCAGCGCGTAAAAAAGCTGTTGCCGCCAAAGCCGCAGCAAAGAAATCTGCTCCTGCACCTAAAAAAACAGCTCCAGCACCCAAGGTGGCTGCCGAGCCCAAGAAAACTCCTGCACCGCCGGTTATAGCGGAAGTCGACCTTCCCGCGGACGAGGTGTCCCCTGTTCTCAAAGAAGAGCTTGCAGCGGCAGACCGGATCGAGAAACCGGTCGAACAGGCCCCTTTACCTTCCAATAGACGTCCTTTTTATTCCGTTCCTTACACCTATCGCGCTCCTGTGGCTCAGGTCGGCCCCTTTGATGCCAAGGCCGTGGACACCTCAACTCCCCCTGCAAGGGCTGGCGGTGCGTCCGGAACGGTTGTTCCCGCTCCACAGGCATCAGGCGCTGTTGTCCAGGTTGATGGCCCACAAGCCGGAGGAAGTGTCGGCGGGCAGGCTGCCGGTCAGGTTTCCGGGAAGATAGAACCTCCTGCAGCAGATACAGAAGAATTTTCAGAAGATGTACTACCGGAAACAATGACTCCCGGAGCGGCCACAGAGGAGACTTCTGATCAGGCCGTCTCGTCCGGTGGACAGGATGCAGAAGTCGTAACTGGCGAGGTTGCCGATGTTGTGGAGCAGCCTGTTCCGGCTCAGACTGTTTCCCGTAAAGAAACCGGTGTTGAGCCGAGCGGGCAGGTTCCTGTTGTCAGAACCGTTTCCGATCTTCCTCCGGGTACCGTAACTCCGCCTCAGACTGCTGACGGCAGTGCTTTCGGGCGTGTTGCCGCGCCTCCTCCGCCGGATCACGAAGGTGTATTCCTTCCTGAAACCGTGGAGATTGCCGAGCAGAAGACTGCCCCTCCCGTTGACTCCGCTGGGGCTGCTGTTGAGGAAGCTGTGCCTGTTCCGGCAGCTGCCGGTAAGGTTGCTGCTCCCGTTGAAGCTCCTGCTTCGCAGGCAGCCGGCAGAGTTGAACCCGTTGAAGGCGCTGTTGTCAGGCAGGTTGTTGCTCCTGAAAGCGGACAGGCTTCGGGCAGGATTTCACCTCCTGAAGAGAGTGGAGCTGCTGCATCAGGAGCCGTTGCTCCACCTTCGTTGCCGGAGGGGGACAGCTTTGAGGCTGACCAGTATCCGCCGCTTGAGGCAGGTGCTCCACAGGGTGAAGCCGCAGCAGGTTCCGAGGGCGTAGCTGAGACCGGCGACGCAGTTCAACCGGATGGAGCCGATGCTTATCCCGTTGAGTCTGCCGGGCAGCTTACCGAGATGCAGAAAGCCGAAGCTGAAGCCGCTGCCGAGGGCGGGGAAGGAGGCGAAGGTCAGCCATCACTGGAGGATAAACTCAAGGTAGCCAAAGGCGTGCTCCTTGCTGCGGAAGGAGCCCTAGACGAGGGGGAAATTGAAGCCGCAGTGAACGGGTTCAAGGAAGTCTCGCTGATGCCGAATATTCCTACTGAAATGCGTTTGCGTGCCTTGTACGGAAAGGCCGAGGCATTGACCGAATTTCATAAGGATGACCTTGCGGACAATTTCGGCGAAGTCGCCAGTGCCTGGATGGAAGCCATGAACGCCGATACCAAGGCACCTAATGTTCCCATGGCACTGCTCAATCTTGGGCTCATCAACCTGAAAGTGGGCAACATGCCCGAGGCCAAAGCCTATTTCAATCTGCTCAAATCGCAGTACCCCAACGACCCGAATGTTCCGTACATCAGCTATTACTGGGGTGAATATTATCTGGGAACGGAAGAGTACGAGAAGGCTGCCGACCAGTTCCAGTATCTTGTTCAGATGTACCCGGACAGCAAGGTTGTTCGTGATGCTGCCATCGGTCTTGCCAAGGCTCTTGATAAACTCGGGTACAATGAACAGGCCTATCAGATTATCGACTATATCGATAAACGCTGGCCCCGTTTCTACATTGAAGATCTGGGCTTCCTGCTTATGGCAGCCAACACCCAGAACCGGCTCGGCAAGCTTGACGATGCCAAGGGTAACTACTGGGCCTACTACAACCTTTCCCCTGAAGCCAAGGAGGCCGACATTGTTCTGGCCCGTGTCGGCGATATTTATCTGAAGGAGGGGGACAGGAACGCTGCAAAGGAAATTTACGAAAAGGCGGCCAAGGATTTCCCGGACAAGGAAGGCGGACTTGTTTCCATGATGCGTCTTGCGGAAGAGGGGATTTATGACGATCCCAGCATGTCCGAAATGGATAAGGTCTTTGACCGTCCCTACAACCTCAGGCCTCAGAAGATTTATACCCGTATTATTGAGAAGCATCCGGACAGTCCGCTTGCCCCGCTTGCTTTGCTGAAACTGGGAATGTGGTACTACTGGAACAAGAAGTACGGGGAATGCCTCGGCGCGGTACAGGATCTTCTGGACAAGTATCCGCGCAGCGGACTGCGTGAAAAGGCCGGACAGCTTGGTACCCGGGTCTTTGACAAGGCTGTCCCAGAACTGGTCAAGGACGAGAACTACGGACGGGTCATCAGCTACTGGAACGACTATGCCAGTAAGAATAACGACGGCAAGGACATAAACGATGACACCCGCATGGGTGTTGCGCTGAGCTTCTGGAAAAAAGAGCAGCCACATAAGGCCCTTGAGCTCATTGACCGTTATCTTCAGGATACTCAGGTTCCCAAGTATTCCGAGATGGCCCTTGATATGGCTCTGGGAATTTATGTGGACGAGCAGGCCTGGAGCAAGGTCACCGAACTTGTTGATCTGGCAACTAATAAATGGAAGCTTGATCCCAGACAGAAAGTTCATATAGAATACGCTCAGGCCATGGCCTACGAAAACCTCGGTGAGACGGAGCGCAGCACCCCGCTTTGGGCCGGGTTGGCCTCAAACCTTCTCCTGCCGGAGTCTTCAAGGGCTTATGCAATGTACTACATGGCCAAGTCCTCCATGAAGAAGAAAGAGCTGAAGAAAGTATTTGTCTATGCTCAGGAGGCCCTTTCCATGCTTCTTGAAACAAGTGGTGACCGGGAAAAGATCAAGGATTGCATCCTGATGACCATATACGCGGCTGAAAGTTCGGGCAGGTACCGTGAAGCTCTCAAGTGGGCGGCGGAATATGACAAGTACATTCCCATTTCCGATCCGGAGTGGGCATCATCAAGGTTCAGGCTGGCCCAGCTTTATGAAAAGGCCGGGGCCACTGCCGAATGGAAGAAGCTTATGGAGGAAGTGGCCAAGAAGAGCCCGGACGACCTTTACGGACGACTGGCAACCTCCGCACTTGAAACCTACAAGATTGAGCAGGATGCTTCCAGATTCAAGCCCGCTCCGTCATTTCAATAAAATGCACATGTTTTTCCCGGTGGCAGGAATCCGGGCAGGGCAGTAGCAGGACGCTGAACACGTTGCCGCAGGCAACCAACAGGCAGGTAAGCATGAACAGGAAACCCGTTGTAGCCGGAAGATTCTATACGGATGATCCCCGGCAGCTTAAGACTGAACTGCAGCAGTATGTCGGTGTACTGCCGGATAAATCAGCCATGCCGTATGACCGTCTGGTCATGCTTCCACATGCAGGCTACATGTTTTCAGGACTTCCTTGCGGCAAGACCATTGCCCGGTCCAATCTGGCTCCGACTGTAATTCTGATGGGGCCCAACCATACCGGGCTGGGCGCACCTATGTCTGTCTGGCCGTCAGGCTCATGGGAATTCCCCGGAGGAAAGCTGGATGTTGACCATGATCTGGCTGCAGCACTCATCAACAGCGGGGCCGGGTTTGTGGATAATCAGGCCGCCCACTCCCGGGAACATTCGCTTGAGGTCATAGTCCCGTTTCTGCATTACCATAACCCCTCCACCAGAATAGTTCCGGTCTGTGTTTCCGAATCATCTCCCGCTGCTCTCCGCAAGGCTGGCGAAGTTCTTGCCGAGATTATTGCCGCGTCTGATAAGCCGATTTCCATAGTGGTAAGCTCTGACATGAGCCATTTTGTGTCCGCTTCCAAGGCCAAGCGAATGGATTCAATGGCTCTTGAGGCCGTAATCCGTATGGACCCGCAGGATTTCTATTCTATAGTTGCTTCCAATCAGATCAGCATGTGCGGAGTTCTGCCCATGACCATGGCCATGTTCGCGGCCAAAAAATTGGGGGCCGGGTCAGGAAAGCTGGTGGAGTATACCAATTCCGGGCAGGTGACAGGCGACTATGAAAGCGTCGTTGCCTATGCCGGGGTGATTGTCAGCTAGTCTGCAAGCAGTCTGGAAATGTCCCGGCTTAGCGCCCGGGAATACCCGTTGATGAAATATCCGTTCTCTAAACCGCTGTAAGATGTAAGAAATAAAAGCCACCCCCTAAGTCTTGCCAATCAGGCGAAGCGGCATTATCTGTACTGATCGGTTCGGCAAAAGCCGGAGCGAAATTAAAAGATTATACCCGTCAAGGGTGAAGGATATATGCGCTATGAGCTTTTCCAGCGGTTATGCCATCGGTATTGATACCGGTGGTACCTATACTGATACAGTTATTCTGAACTGCGCTGATTTGAGCGTGATTGCCACTGCAAAATCCCCCACGACCCATCACGATCTGAGCCTCGGGCTGGCGGCTTCCCTTGACAAGGCCATAAGCGAAAGCGGCGTCGGTCCTGAAGATGTGAACCTTGTTTCCGTTTCAACCACCCTGGCAACCAATGCCGTGGTGGAAGGTAAAGGTTCTCGTGTCGGCCTGTTCATGATCGGCGATGTAAAGGCGTTGAAGTTGCCTGTCGTTACAATGCGCTTTATTCAGGGCGGACATAAGATCACCGGAGCGGAAGACGATCCGTTGGACATCGAATCTCTGGTGGACGGCATTAACGACATGCGCGGGCATGTGGACTCTTATGCAGTCTGCGGTGCCATGAGCATCAAGAATCCGGCTCATGAACTTATTGCTGCAAAAGCCATATCACTAACCGACCCAAAACCGGTGTTCTGTTCCCATGCAGTCAGCACCCGGGCCGGACAGCGTGAAAGGGCTGCAACCACGGTTCTCAATGCCAGGCTGATGCCTGTGATGAAGGATTTTCTGGCCGGGGTTGGCAAGGCTCTTGATGAGCGCGGGCTTGGTAAAGTGGTCGTGGTTGTACGCGGTAACGCAACTCCCATGAGCATGGAGGAAGCTGTCCAGCGCGCAGCGGATACCTTTGCCAGCGGTCCTGCTTCCACTGCCTACTACGGCAGTCTCTATTCTCCGGCAAAGGACGCCCTGATCGTTGACGTGGGCGGAACCACGACTGATGTGACCCTGATCCGTGATTCCCGTCCCACAATTCAGGAAAGCGGCAGTATCATTGGTGATTGGGAAACCCACGTCGAAGCGGTGGAGATGTTTACCGTAGGTATCGGCGGGGACAGTTTTTCGCGTATAAACCGTTCCGGTAAATTAGAAGTCGGGCCTGGCCGTGTCGTCCCTCTGTGTATGGCCGGTGAAATCCCTGCTCCTGCAGACTGGATCGGCCGTGGGCATGACTCCCACCTCATCAAGCCGGGACCCTCTGCAGCCGGTTCCGAAGACCCAGCAATTGTCTTTCTCAAGGAAAACGGTCCGGCAACTTTCAGCCGTGTGATGGAAGGTGTCGGAGCCGGTGAAATCCGTCTTACCGGAATCATTGCCGGTCTGGTGCGCGAACAGATTGTTGAAGAGGTAGGTTTTACCCCCACAGATGCCCTGCACGTGCTTGGAGAACTTGCAATCGGTGATCCGTCCGTGTCCGTGGCTGCCGCCGGTGTTCTCGGAGCCGAGTTCGGTCTTGATGCCGAAGGTTTTGCTCACATGGTTCTGGAAGAGACCCGCCTTAAGATTGAAAATGCCATGCTGGAACACATCATACGCAAGGAAATCGGCGGTAACATGGCCGGAATCATTGCCGGACGCTCCTCAAGTCCGCTGGTGAGCTTTGAACCTTCCCTGAATCTTCCCATTGTCGGCATCGGCGCCGCTGCAGGGAAACTTCTGCCTGAAGTGGCCCGCAGGCTGCACACCGAAGCCGTATTCCCGGAACACCATGAAGTTGGTAACGCGCTTGGAGCCGTAAGAATGGCTCTGGACAGCATGAACAAGGAGAATGAATAATGTTTGACCGCAAACCTACCGCCTGGGAATACTGCCTCGAAGGAGCCAGCGAGAATGCGGAAACCGAAGTAGTGCACGGCTGGATATTCAAGGACGGACAGTGGGTCAGCCATGCCTGGTGCGAGTTCGGAGACAGGGTCATTGATCTGACTTTATCCACCCATTCCACAGACAAGTTCAACTACTACACCAAGTACATGGTAAGCAGCGAGCGGTGCAAACGTTATTCACGCCTCGAATTTTTTGAACTGGTGGGCAACGAAAGGCATTTCGGACCCTACGACAAGGAATTTTTCTTTGCCGAGACATGTGACCGGGACCCGTTGGAGGTTCTGGCAGCAGAAAAGGATGCATAGCGTGTCCGGCGGTTTTTTCATCACCGGAACAGGAACAGATGTGGGCAAGACTGTGGTTACCGCAGCTCTTGCCCGTTTTCTGAAACAGTCCGGGCAGAATGTCCTTCCGGTCAAGCCGGTGCAGTCAGGTGGTATCAGGAATGCGCAGGGAAAGCTGGACTCTCCTGACGGCGAAGTTTACGCCGCGGCCGGTGCAGAGTGGAATCCGGAAATCCAGTGTCCGTACATCTTTGAGCCCCCGTGCTCACCGCATCTGGCTGCTAAGCTGGACGGAGTCGAGCTTGAAGTGGAGGCCGTGGCGGAAAAAGTCCGGGTCCTTGAGTCCGAGGGGCTGCTGCTGGTTGAAGGTGCGGGCGGCATAATGGTTCCCCTGAACGGGGATGCAACCATGCTGGACCTGATGCGTGAACTTGATTATCCGGTGATCCTTGTTTCTGAGAACAAGCTTGGAACCATCAATGAGACACTGCTTTCTGTCATGGCACTTCTTGATGCCGGGCTGGAAATTTCCGGGATAATCATGACCGCCCCCGGCGGGCCGGAACCAGCGGAATTCGGGATGGCCGAAGACAACATCCGTTCCATTGAACATTTTTCCGGTATCAGGGTGCTGGCCTCCATCCCGCATATCAGCGGCTGGGACTACAAAGACGAGAATTGCTGGGCCGAACTGGATAAATCCCTTGCCGGGCTTGAGCTGGACTAATATTTTGATGCGCTGCGCGCTTTTGACGGTCTGATTTCGCCTCCGGCGGTCAAAGTCCGCGACCCTTTGGAATCCCTGTTAGTTTAACCATCAGATTGCATCAAAAAGCACTCTGCACTATATTTTACTCAATTAATCAAATAGCTAACAGATTTATTCAGTGGCTATGCCCAATGACAATTTGTCATGTGTCACGGCGAAGCCTTGTCGAAAGGTATTGGGATTCTTAAACCCTTATGCAAAAGGGTTTAAGCTCCCGGAGGGGCGCCGAAGGCTTTTCCTACACAGGAGTCATATCAATGTCCGTTACAGAATCCATGCTGCGGTTTGACCGCGAGCATATCTGGCATCCGTACACCTCGGCAGTCCAGCCGCTGACGGTTTACCCTGTAAAACGCACCACGGGCGTCAGGATTGTCCTTGAGGACGATCGTGAGCTTATCGACGGCATGGCTTCGTGGTGGTGTGCCATTCACGGGTATAACCATCCGGTACTGTTGAATGCCCTGCGTGAGCAGGCGCAGGAAATGCCGCATGTTATGTTCGGTGGACTTACCCACGCCCCGGCCATTGAATTGGCCCGGAAGCTTGTGGAGATCACCCCTGACCCGCTTCAGCATGTTTTTATTGCCGATTCAGGATCGGTTTCCGTTGAAGTGGCCATCAAGATGGCAATTCAATACTGGTATGCACTGGGCAGGCCTGAGAAAAACCGTCTGATGACCGTGCGCAACGGCTATCATGGTGATACAATAGGCTGTATGTCGGTGTGTGATCCGGTTAACGGCATGCATTCCATGTTCAGTTCCGTTCTGCCTCAGCATATTTTTGCGGAAGCTCCACCTTGCCGCTTTGAGGGCGGTTGCAGCGATGCTGATTTCGCTGATTTCAAAGGTAAAATTGAACGGCATGCCCATGAACTTGCCGCGGTGATCATTGAGCCCGTTGTTCAGGGAGCCGGAGGGATGAGATTTTATCCGCCGGAATACCTCAAGCGGGTCCGGGAAGCCTGTGACGAGCACGGTGTGCTGCTCATCTGTGATGAAATCGCAACCGGTTTCGGGCGGGCAGGGGCCATGTTCGGCAGTGAGATTGCCGGCATCTGCCCGGATATAATGTGCGTAGGCAAGGCAATTACCGGCGGTATGATGAGTCTGGCGGCAACCCTTGCCACCCGTACTGTTGCCGAAGGTATTTCTTCGAATAGGGGTGTTTTCATGCACGGCCCCACATTTATGGGAAATCCCCTGGCCTGTGCTGTTGCCAATGCGTCGATCGACCTGCTGCTTGAAAGCGACTGGCAGCAGCGTGTGGGTAATATCACCGACAGGCTTTGTGCCGGGCTGGCTCCATGCAGAGACCTTTCAACTGTCGCCGATGTACGCTGCCTAGGGGCCATCGGTGTTGTTGAACTCAGGCAACCTGTGGATATGGAATTCATCCAGCGTGAATTCGTAAAACGTGGGGTCTGGGTGCGGCCGTTCGGTAAACTGGTGTATGTTATGCCGCCATATGTTATTTCAGATTCTGAGCTTGAAACGCTTACTTCGGCTATCTGCGAGGTGGTCGAGCTGCACAGGGGATAATCCATGGACAGAAACAATAAACAGAGACTTTGGGCCGCTGCTACTTCCGGGTCTGCAATTGACGAAGACACGGCTGTTTCCCTGCTGGGGGCTTCCCACGGGGAGCTCGCCGAGATACTGCATGCCGCCCACATGGTTACCACCCGCCGTTTCGGCCGCGAGGTAAGCCTTTGCTCCATTGCCAATGTTCGTAGCGGTAACTGCTCCGAAGATTGTAGCTTCTGTGCCCAGTCCAGCCATTTCAAGGGAACACCGGCCCCGACATATCCGCTCATGTCTGTTGAAGAGATCAGGAAGTGTGCTGACAAGGCCGGGCAGTCCCCAGTTGAGTTCTTCAGCTATGTAACCAGTGGCCGGGCATTGACCGGGAAATCCCTCAATCATGTCTGTGAGGCCGTTGACGGGATGCGCGACAGGTCTTTCTGTCATTGTGCCTCTCTGGGCTGCCTTGATTTCGATTCCTTGAAAAAGCTGCGGGAATCCGGTGTGGTGCGCTATCATCACAATCTGGAATCTTCGGAAAGCTATTTCCCGGAAGTCTGCACCACCCACAGCTATGCCGAACGAATCCGTACAGTGCGTGATGCAAAACGAGCCGGGTTGGAAGTCTGTTGCGGCGGGCTGCTCGGCCTTGGTGAAAGCCATGCGCAGCGGGTAGAGCTTGCAATGGCCATTGCTGCCGAGGAAGTTGATTCCATTCCCCTTAATTTTCTGGTTTCCATTCCCGGAACTCCGCTGGAGCATGTTGAGCCGCTGGAACCGCTGGAAATTCTGCTGACCATAGCCATGTTCAGGCTGGTCAATCCGCATTCGGAAGTGCGTATGGCGGCAGGGCGCGCCGCGCTCCGGTCGCTGCAGTCATTCATTTTTCATGCAGGCTGCAACGGTCTGATGGTCGGAGATTTCCTGACCGTATCGGGTCAGGGCATTGAGAATGACCTGACCATGCTCAAGGATTTGGGACTGAGTGTCAGGACTAAAGGGTAATTCCTGTCGCGGCTATGGAGCCTGACGTTTGTTTTTCTTGAGGATGTACTTCTTGAAGAGAATGGCTGACTCAAGGATCGGGTCTATTTCCAGAGCCCGGTCTATGTGTTTCAGGGCTTCAGCGTTTTCGCCGATTTCATAGTAGGCTCTGGCTATGTTGAAATGCAGGTTCTGGTCGGTATCATTGAGCTGCAGGGCCTTGCTGTAGTAGTTGATCGCTTCCTGATAAAGTTCCTGTTTGCGCAGGGTAATGGCTGCCGAATTGAATTCCTGGCGCTGCTCTTCAATGAATTCCTCGTTCTGGTTGCCGAGGATGTCCACTATATCAACCAGCTTGGCGTAGGCCATAGGTGTATCAATCTGCATCTGATTGTTGCCGGGCTCAAGCAGCAGGGCTTTCATCAGGGTTTGAATCTTCGCATGTCCGGATGTCTCCGACAGGGTTTCGGCACCGGCACCGAGCATTTCCTTGAGAACTTCCAGCTCTGGGAGCGGATGTATCATGTAATAGTCGATTTCTGGAGTAAAGGATGAAATGAATTCATCCCTGCTCATGGCGGAGAAAAGTCCGGAAGGGACGTTCTGCATGTTCAGAGGTTGAACATTGTAATCTTCGGAAGACGACTTGAGGACGTAATAGTATGTTTTTGTCTCCCTGCGCTGCATGGTAGTACCGGTCCCGGTGTGGTCCTTAAGGTTTTTGGAGTAAATTCCAAGAACTCGGTAAAACGTATCCATAGTAATCTCCCTCAGCAGCAGAATGCGTCAGCTTTAGATTGATAAAGCAATTAATATAAAAAAGCCCGTTATTTATAAACGGGCTTTTTTTCTTTGTCGATTAGAAATCGATTGTCAGTGCAAAATTATAACCTGCCTTCCTCAACGGCATGGCAGGCACAGATTCGATCGGTACCGGTATGGCGGGCAATGGGTATCTCTTCCCTGCAACGGTCGTTGGCGAACGTGCAGCGGCCGTTGAATACGCATCCTGAAGGCAGGTTGATGGGGGTAGGCACATCCCCGGAAAGGTGGATATGCTTCTTTTTTTCTCCTCCAAGTGCGGGAATGGCTGAAAGCAGGGCCGTGGTGTACGGATGCATCGGGTTGGCAAAGAGTTCCTTGGCCGGTGCCAGCTCGCAGAGGCAGCCGAGGTACATGACCGCCACGCGGGTACTGATGTGCTCAACAACCGACAGGTCATGGCTGATGAACAGGTAAGTCAGGCCGAGTTCTTCCTGTGCATCCATGAGCAGGTTCAGGATCTGGGCCTGAATGGACACGTCCAGCGCGGCAATGGGTTCGTCTGCAACAATGAATTCAGGCTCGACTGCCAGAGCGCGTGCAATGCTGATGCGCTGGCGCTGTCCGCCGGAGAATTCATGAGGATAGTTGCCGGACCATTCCGGGTCCAGACCAACGCTGCGCATGACCGCGTGCATCTTTTCCTTGGCATCTCCGCGGGAAATGCCCCTGTTGTGGAAGTATATCGGTTCCTCAATGATCTGACGGACCGTCATACGCGGGTTGAGGGATGCATAGGGGTCCTGAAAGACCATCTGCATCCTGCGGCGGAAGGGCAGCATCTTTGTTGCAGATAACGTGTCAATGCGCTGTCCGGCGTAATATATTTCGCCGGAATTGGGCGGGTAGAGCCCCATTACGGTTCTTGCAAGGGTTGATTTTCCGCAACCGGATTCGCCTACCACGCTCAGGGTTTCACCCTTTCTTATCTCAAAGCTTACGTTGTTGACCGCTTTGACGACGGTGTGCTTGCGCGTGATGCGTCCGTTTTCCATTTGCAGCTGGTCGAGCAGTCCGCCGGAAATGTCGAAATGCTTGACCAGATTTTTTATTTCAAGAAGGGAATCGGTTTGCATGACTAATCCCGGTTATATTTTGTCGGCATGATGGCAGGCCACCAGAATGCCGGATTTATTTTCTTTGAGCTCGGGGCGTTCCTTTTGGCAGATGTCGGTACAGTGCGAGCATCTGGGATTGAAGGGACATCCCTGGGGCATGTTCATGAGCGAGGGCATGGCTCCGGGAATCTGGGTCAGACGGTTCCCGGCACCACCGGACTGGGGCAGTGCGGCGATGAGTCCGCGGGTGTAGGGATGTCCGGGATTTTCCGTTACCTGCCGTGTTGAACCGGTTTCAACTATGCCGCCCGCGTACATGACCGCAATGCGCTGGGTCACTTCCGAAACAACCGCAAGGTCATGGGTGATCAGGATGAGTCCCATGTTCTCGGTCTGGCAGAGTTCCAGCAGCAGGTCCATGATCTCGGCCTGAATGGTGACGTCGAGCGCGGTTGTGGGCTCGTCGGCAATGATCAGGGCCGGGTTGGTCAGCAGCGAAATGGCTATGACGATGCGCTGGCGCATACCCCCGGAAAATTCGTGGGGATACTGGGCCAGACGTTTGCGCGGGGAGGGGATGTAGACCTTCTTGAGCTTTTCAAGGGCTATCTCTTCGGCCTCCTTGCGGGTGACGTTCATGTGAGCCAGAACTGTTTCAATCATCTGGGTTCCCACAGTGAGGACCGGGTTCAGGGTCATCATGGGGTCCTGGAAGATCATGGAGATGCGGTTTCCGCGGATTCCGCGCATCTTGTCAAAGGGCATTCTGGCAAGATCCTGCCCCTCGAACATGATTGAACCGTTTGAAATGTATCCGGGCTTGGAGATCAGGTTGATGATGGAAAAGCCGGTTACGGATTTCCCCGCTCCTGATTCGCCCACCAGTCCGAGCCGTTCTCCCTTGTCCAGATTGAAGCTTACATTCCGCACTGCCTGAAGGGGGCCACGGCGCAATGCAAACTCGACACTTAAATCCTTAACTTCAAGAAGAGGTTGCATTTATTATCCCTTGTACAGTTTGGGGTTGAGGAAATCCCTGACCCAGTCGCCCAGGAGGTTGATCACAAGGATCAGCAGTACCAGCACGATTCCGGGGAACATGGTGATCCACCATGAGCCGCTGAAGATGTATTCGAATCCCACGTTGATGAGGGAGCCGAGCGACGGCTGGGTGACGGGCATGCCCAGTCCGACAAAGGACAGGGCCGCCTCACTCATGATGGCGTTTGCAACCTGAATTGTGGAGATTACGAAGACAGGTGACAGGGTGTTGGGCAGCACGTGACGCAACATGATCCTTTTCTGGGAAAGGCCGATGACCCTTGCCGCTTCAACGTACTCCTTCTTTTTTTCAGCCAGGACCGATGCGCGGACTGTACGGGCGTACTGCGGCCATTCCGCAAACCCGATGACCAGAATCAGCAGGGGAACGGCGATTTCCTCGTATTTGGCTACCCCGAACATCGCCTGGAATATGGCCGAAATGAAGATGGCAACCATGTAGGTGGAGAAGGAGAGCTGCACGTCGGCTATGCGCATGAGGATCGATTCCACCTTTTTGCCCATGAAACCGGCGATGAGTCCGACCATGATGCCCATGAAGGCCTGCAGAGCAACTGCTCCGAGTCCGATGATAAGCGATACGCGCATGCCGTAGAGCATGGTGGAGAACAGGTCGCGTCCCTGTGCGTCGGTTCCCAGCAGGAACTCGGTGCTGCCTCCGGGCATCCAGGAAGGCGGAATCTCCGCGTTCAGGATGTTGATGTTGTGGGCGTCATAAGGGTTGAACGGCGCGATGAGCGGTGCCGCGAAGCCCATGAACAGAAGCACGACCAGAATGATGAAGCTTGTCAGGGCAACCTTGTCGTGCAGAAAGTCGTGCAGAAAATATGATTCCTTGAATCTCTGCCAGCGTGATCTGGTTTTCATTTATTTTTGCCCCGTTATTCTGACCTGCGGGTTGACGAGACCGTAGATGACGTCAACCACTGTGTTAACAACAACGAATATGAGCCCGACCACCACAAGGTAGGCCACCATAAGCGGGGCATCCCCGCGTTCGACCGCCTCAATGAACATGAAGCCCATGCCCTGCCACTGGAAAACAGTTTCAGTGAGGATGGTGAAGGCGATCATGGTTCCAAGCTGCACACCGCCCACCGTTATAACCGGCAGCAGGGTGTTCTTGAAGGCATGTACAATCCAGACCCTTCTGGGAGTGAGTCCCTTGGCCCAGGCGTACTTTATGTAGTCGTTTTCAAGTACTTCCATCATTTCGGAGCGGATGAGTCGGATGAAGAGGGGTAGCATGATGGAAGAAAGTGCAAGCGAGGGCATTATCAGGTGGAGCCATCCGTCAGCGGTGAGGAAGCCTGTGCGCCAACCGCCGAGATTCACTGTGACACCGCGCCCGTAGGACGGCAGCCAGTGAAGTTCCACCGAGAAAATATAGATCATGAGGATCGCGGTCAGGAATACCGGAATGGATACCCCGACAATGGACCCGCCCATGACAAATCGCGAGAACAGTGATTTGGGCCGGATGGCCGAGTAGATGCCAAGCGGCACGGAAAATATTACGATGATGAAAGCGGAGCACATGACCAGCTCAAGTGTGGCCGGTGCCTTGCTCAGGATGACTTCGAGAGCGGACTTCTTGTAGAAGAAGGATCTGCCGATGTCCCCTTTCATCGCTCCTTCAAGAAAACGGCCGAACTGGACCATGAACGGATCATTGAGTCCCAGTTCATCCCTTATTTTCTCCCTTTCCGCCGCTGATACAGATACGCCGGTGATTTCCCTCACCGGGTCACCGAAGCTCTGCTTGATGGCAAAGCCGATGAAGCTGATGATCAGCATGACGATGATCGCCTGCGCGATTCTTCGGATTATGAATGCAAACATTTTCTAATTAACTCCAGACGGACAATGATACGCCTCCGGCGGCTCTCCGGGAGCCCTGCGGGGCTTGGTTCTGTGGCGCTTTGCGCTGAAGGCGATCGGATTTCGCCTCCGGCGGCCAAAGGTTAAACCCTATTGGTCTTTATGGTCAGAAATATTCTTGTTAAATAAGGCGCTTAACAAGGCAAAGGGAACCCCGGTCGGAGTTCCCTTTGCTTTACTTAACTTTTTCAGTAATTCCCATTACTTGATGACGAGGTCGCCGAAGTAGGGGAAGTTCTGTACGTTGACGATCTCTTCGGTGTTCATGCCGTCCTTGGAAGCCCAGGACAGGTTCTGCCAGTGCAGGGGCACGTAAGCAGCTTCGTCGTAGAGTATCTTTTCAACCTTCTGGAGCATTTCGCTGCGCTTTGCAAGGTCGGTTTCGGTCTGGGAAGCGATAACCAGGGCATCCACTTCGGGGTTGCAGTAGTTACCGCTGTTGTACTGGCCGTAACCGGTTTCCTTGTTGGGGCACATGGTCAGGAATTCAGTGTAGTTGGCGGAGTCTTCGGTGTCAGGGTGCCAGCCGATCATCTGGATGTCGGCAACCTGTGCGTCGTACTCATCCCAGTACTGAGCCTTGGGCATGGTCTTCAGGTTGACCTTGATACCGATTTTGCCGAGCATGGAAACAAAGGCTTCAGCGATTTTTTCATCGTTAACATAACGGTTGTTGGGTGCGATCATGGTGCACTCGAAACCGTTCTCGTAGCCTGCTTCCTTCATGAGCTGCTTCGCTTTTTCAAGGTCATAGCGGGGCTTGAGTTCTGCATTGTAGCCGGCGAAACCTTCGGGGCCCTGCTGAGCAGCAACAGTGGCGAAGCCTTTCATGACCTTATCAACGATACCGGTATTATCGGTAGCATAAACAATGGCCTGACGGACTTTGACATCCTGGAAAGGCTTCTGGCGCTTCTGGTTCAGCTGGAAAGTGATGATACGGGAACCGGACATGGTGACCAGCAGCAGGCCTTCGGTGGACTCAACACGCTTCAGATCCTGCGGGGGAACGGGCATGATGAAGTCTACGTCACCGGAAAGCAGCGCTGCCACACGGGTGGCGTCGTTCTTGATGGGGGTCAGGATGATGGTATCAACGTTACCGGCCTTGTCCCAATATTCGGGGAAAGCCTGGAAGACAGTGCGAACACCCTGTTCACGCTCGGCAACAACGTATTTACCGGTTCCGGACTCGTTCACGTTAGCGAAGGAGGGGGCGGTTTTTACGATGGCGTCTTTGGGCTGGCCGGACTCATCGGTGCCGGTGTAGAACTTGCTGTCCATGGGGAAAATGTAGGTAGCCATGTTGAGCAGCAGACCGTAAGGTTCCTTGGTGATGATGTCGACGGTGTTTGCATCAACAGCCTTTGCAGGTGCGAAAGGCTCGAAAAGACCTTTGAAGTCGGCGCTTTTTTTGAGGCGATCGATAGACCAGACAACATCTTCAGCGGTGAAGGGGTTGCCGCTGTGGAATTTGACGCCCTTGCGCAGGTGGAAGCGCATGGTCTTGTCGTCAATGCGTTCCCATGACTCGGCCAGACGGGGCTCAAAGGAGCCGTCCTTGGCCCAGCGTACCAGAGGATCGAAAACCATGTGGGAGTACTGCAGCATACCGCCGGAAAGCTGTACCTGCGGGTCAAGAGAGACAGGGTCGGCATCCATGGCCAGTTTCAGGGTCTTGCCGGCTTTTTCAGCTGCTGCGGGAGCGGCTTTTTCAGCGGTTTCCTTTTTGGCAGGGGCCTCTTCCTTCTTTTCAGCGCTGCATCCGGCCAGACCGAGAGAGATAATAACTACAAGCGCAAGAAACAGTAATGAACGTTTCATCCTCACACTCCTTGGAAGATAAATACTGTGATAAAAGCACCAAACGCCGTTCTTTCAGGGACATCCTGAAAAAGCGAACATCGAAACAAGTAGAATTACAGGTAAAAACCTGCTTCCAGGCACGGCTTCCCCTTGCCGTGCACGCCCAATATTATTACACTTGATTTACTTTTTTCACAAATTCATAAGTCGTTGTAATTGCACTCTAAAAATAATTTGTAAACATATGTGTTCCGTATGGCGCACAATAATGCTGAAAAAATGAAAATTAAAAAATTTTATTCTCTTGGATGGGTGTTAATTATCCTTTTGTTTTCGGGAGCATTCTCCGGATGTGCCTCCCTGAATCCCTTCTCGGACTCCATTGCGGAATACGATCTTGACGGAAAACATGACATAGAACTCGGCTTGATGCCGGGTGATGAAATCGCTTTTGAAATGCGGGATCCCGGTTCAGGAGGGTACTTGTTTGACGGGGTGACTTTTGACCCGAAACTCGTTCGCCTTGCGAAATACAAAATTTTAAAGCCAGAATCTGGTCTTTTGGGAGATTTTGGGCGCTGGCGTTTCGAATTTACCATTCTGAATGTGGGAGAAACTACGGTGGCCATCAACATCAAGCGCTCGGGGGACAAGCAGCGTGACGCCTACAAGGTCATCAACCTGAACATTACCAAGGACGGCCCACCATTTTTTAAATGGTAGATATTTTACGGTGATCAAAGTAAAGCCCGTGACATCTTTTTGGATGTCACGGGCTTTTTTACGGGTACTTTGTGCATCGAAGCCCCGACTGACGCTGCGGCCGGGCTTATTCTTTATCCAG
The DNA here is from genome assembly GCF_050916235.1 of Maridesulfovibrio sp. FT414. Taxonomy (GTDB): domain Bacteria; phylum Desulfobacterota; class Desulfovibrionia; order Desulfovibrionales; family Desulfovibrionaceae; genus Maridesulfovibrio. Next base: position 976,839 of record NZ_CP104854.1, on the reverse strand, counting down.
TCCGAACCGCTGGTCGGTCTTGATCAGGCTGTAGTCGAGCAGCGTTGTGCCGGGACATATGGCGGCGATCATCTTTGCCGGACTCATGTATAGATCAGTCCAGTCAAAGGTCATCTTTATGGTCCGGTCATTCACTTCTTCGAAGTTCACAAGTGTCGGGCGTACATCCTTTTCCTTAACCTTTTTCTTGGTGGTGTGGGAAACGGTGTAGCTTTCGGACTCGACGAACTCGCGCAGCCTGGCCAGTTTGTCAGCCTTGGCTTCATCGGAGCAGGTGAAGGTGAGGATGAAATCCTCAACCTGCGGCTGGGCCTGTTTCTTGGACAGGGTCAGCGGCTCAGCACCGATAATCTTTATGCCGATGGGCATCTGCCTGTTAAGCCGGTCCACCAGATCCTGAGCGGAAATCTCGGTGCGCAGCATGATGTTCATCCATTCCTTGAGGCTTTCCACTCCTACAGGAAGCGCGCGTCCGAAGGACATGCGCGGCATGGGGTGGAATCCCTGCGAGAAGCTCAGGGGAAGTCTTGCCCGGCGCATGGCCCTTTCAATGACCGGCTGGAGATCCAGCTGGGAAAGGTAGGCCGTGGTTCCGGTCTTGGTGTACCAGAGGCGGAAGTTGCTGCCCTTGGCTCCGAGATCGAGTTTCTCCTCCTGCACGAAAGGCGGGACTTCGCCGGTCTGGTCACGGCTTTCGAAGACCATGCGCGGACGGATTTCCTTTGTCTCGGCCTGCTGCCGGAGCAGGGATTTGCGTCCTTCAAATTCACAGACCCCGCAGTTGCGGCAGGCTTCGTAACGGCAGTCGCCGGTGATCTTCTGCGCGTAGCCGCGATTGCGTTCGGTAAGCAGGAACTGCTTGCTTACACCGCTTGAAAGGTGGTCCCAGGGCAGGCGGGCATCAAGGTCGCGGGCTCCGCTGTATTCTGCCGGGTCGAGTCCTTCCTCTGCCATCGCCTCAAGATATGGTTCCAGTTGCAGGTGGTCTTTCCAGCTGGAGAAGAGCGCACCTTTCCGGTAGGCCTTCTCGACAACAGGACCGAGTCTGCGGTCTCCTCGTGAAAATATTCCTTCAAGGAAGGTCATCCGCGGAATGTGCGATTTCATTTTAATGCGTTTGACCTTGTTGAACTTGGCCCGCAGGTAGTCGAGCCTTTCGTATATTTCTTCCATTGAGATCTGGCGTTCCCACTGGAAGGGGGTGTGCGGCTTGGGCACAAAGGGAGAAACCGCAGCGGTAATGTTCAGGTTCTTGACCTGCCAGCCTGCCACATCGCGCACTTTCATGCAGAGATCGAAAATTGCGTCGAGATCCTCGAACGTCTCGGAGGGCAGTCCGATCATGAAATAGAGCTTAATGTTCCGCCAGCCGTTGTTGTAGAGCATCAGGGCGTGTTCAAGCAGTGCTTCCTCAGTGATACCCTTGTTGATCACATCACGCATGCGCTGGCTTCCCGCTTCGGGAGCCAGTGTGGCCCCGGTACGGCGGATGGTGGAGATGCGTTCCATGATCGGGTTGGAAAGCGAACCCACGCGCAGGGACGGAAGGGATATGGAAATCTGTTCTGCCGCGCAGTAGTCAAAACACTTGGCGAAAAGGGTATCCAGCGCGGAGTAGTCACCGGTGCTGAGCGAAAGGAAGGAGGTTTCCTCGTATCCGGTACGGTCCAGTCCATCCATCAGGGTGGCGGTGAGTGTTTCCGGAGTGCGTTCGCGGACCGGGCGGTAGATTATACCTGCCTGGCAGAAACGGCAGCCTCTGGTACAGCCCCTGGCTATTTCCATGGTCAGGCGGTCATGGATGGCTTCGCCGTACGGAAGTATCTGGTCCTTTGGAAAGGGAATCGGTTCGAAATCCTCTACAAGGGCTTTTTCCACGAAGAAGTCTCCGGGGTTTTCCGGGTCGAAGAATTCAGGGATGTAGATGCCGGGAAGTTTAGCAAGGGCTTCCAGCTTTTCTTTTCTTCCCAGTCCTTTTTCCTTGCAGTCAGCGATTACTTCCATGACGCGGACCATGGATTCTTCGCCGTCTCCAAGCATGATGACGTCGAAGAACTCGGCCATGGGTTCGGCGTTGAAGCAGGCCCCGCCACCGGCTATGATCAGCGGGGATTCATCGCCGCGGTCTGCTGATTTCAGGGGAATCCCGGACAGGTCGAGCATGAAGAGCACGTTGGTATAGCAAAGTTCGTGGGTCAGGCTGATTCCGAGTGCGTCAAGCTCCCTGATTGGTGTGTCGCTTTCCATGGTTGCCAGCAGTTCGCCGTGTTCGCGCATTATTCCGGCGGTTTCCAGGCAGGGAACATAGACCCGTTCTGCGTAGAAGTCGGCGTGGTTGTTGACGATTTCATAGAGGATCTTCTGTCCAAGATAGGACATGCCGACCTCGTAGAGGTCCGGAAAACCGATGGCAATGCGTGCACGGACCTTCGCGGGGTCCTTGTGGACGGAACCCCATTCCGACCCGAGGTAACGGGTGGGGCGGGGCAGGAGGGGAAGCAGTTTCTTCAAAAGATCAGCCCTGAATTTGGTTAAAAGGTATGGTCGAAAAGGGGGCCGGAATCGGCCCCCCTGTAACTGTTCTACTCTGTATTATTTTTTGAGCAGGTCGGAAATGTTGCTGATATTTCCGCTGCCGAGTCCGCCGCCAAGACCGCCGAGTCCGCCGGAGGACAGGGTCAGGTTGCTGGAAGCTTCAAGGTACTTGGTGGAAACATCTTCCGGGCAGTTCTTGTAGGTGTAGATGATGTGGCGTCCGTCTATTTCACCTTCAATCTCGTTATCAAAGGGGTAGCCGAAGGGCAGGATCATCATCTGCACGCCCTGCTGGGAGGGGATGGTCTGAAGCACAGCGGGATCATTGATTTTGTTATTGGCGGCGTCCCATTTACCGATAACCATGTCGCCGTTGATCAGTTTGAAAAGTTTTACATCGTAAGCCATTGTACTCTCCTTGAATATTAAATCGCTATCATAAAAATAAACCGGAATAGTCCGTGATAGTCTGTTCCGGCTTATGTGATTGCGTCTGGTCCAACTGCTGAGAAGTAGTGGTTGCAGGGCGTAGTGTCAAGGCTCAAAGGCGGTTGTAGCACTTTTGATGGTGCTTAAACGGAAACAGGCTCCGGTCTTGTCTCCGAAGCCTGTTTCTGTTTATGCGAAAGTGATGAGCCTTTCGCGGGAAGTGATTGCGCTGCTGAAATTATCTCTCAGCAAATTCTGCATCTATATCCTGATCCTTCGTTGGCTTTCGGACCATGTAGATGGCAATGGAACTCAGAAGGCAGCTGATCCCGCAGATGGTGAATGCGAGAGGGAAGTTGCCGAGATCTCCGAGCTGTCCGCCGAGCATGGGGCCGAAGACTCCTCCCATGCCATAGGCCAGGAATATGTACGGATAGTTCTGACCTACGTTTTTGGTGCCGAATGTATCGGCAGTAATAGTGGGGAAGAGCGCGAAGTTGCCACCGAAGTTGAAACCGATGATGGTTGCACCCACGTAGAGCAGCAACTGGTTTCCTGCCATGGCGGTAAACATGAGCAGAGTGAGGCCCTGAATCGCTGTCATGAGCAGGATCGAGTTTTTGCGTCCAAGTCTGTCACTGAGCGAACCCCAGATGATTCTGCCGAGGCCGTTGGCGAGGCTGAAGAATACAGCCATTGCCGTTCCTGCTATCGCGCTTGCTTCTGCAGCAGAGTGCCCGGACTGCTGCAGTGCTTCCATCGGATAAAGCTTCATGAGGCCGATGGACATGAGCCCTGCGGCTGCACTGAAGGTAAAGGTTGCAAAGATCAGATAGAACTGAGGGGTGCGCAGCATCTCGCTTATGGAAAAGTTCTCTTCATTGGCATCATTTGCCGCCGCCGGATTGGACCGGGGATGGTAGCCCTTGGGAGCCCAGCCTTCTGGCGGAAATCTCATCCAGATACTGCCCACTGCAATCATTGCACAGAATATGAGACCGTAAAGGGAGAAGGTTCCGGACAGGCCGATGGTGCCGATAAGGTTGCCCCACGCACCGGCCAATTTTACCCAGGCCATGGCACCGAAGCCGAAACCGGCGACTGCCAGACCGGTGATGAACCCTTTCTTGTCAGGGAACCAGCGCATGCCCACGGCAATGGGTACAACGTAGCCAAGACCGATTCCGGCACCGCCGATAAGTCCGATGAACAGGCACAGAGCCGGAAAATTTGTTCCGCCGACCAGACCTGCAAGGGCATAGCCTGCTCCAAGAACGACCGCACTCATAAAAGAGAGCTTGGCGGGACCCCACGAGGCCAGTTTTTTACCGGCCCAGACCATGGATATGGCAAAGGCCACCAGAGCGATGGAGAATACCGCCTGAGACTGAAATTTTGTCCACCCTGCTTGAATAAGGGATGGGGTGAATACAGACCACGCATAGATGGCACCGAGGGCCAGCTGCATCAGTACCGCCCCCAGGACTGCCAACCATCTGTTCATTACTTTTTTATCACTCATATCTACCCCCGGTGATTGTTGTTTCTTTTGCAGGTATGAAAATATACCCGAGTTCTCTGTTGTTTTTACTTCTGCTTCTGCCAATCCCTTTTTCTGCTTTGCAGCCTGTCGTGCCGGACATTGCTGCGCCTTTGTCATGTTTCAGTTATAAATGAGCCAAAGTGAGTGCTGCATCTTATTTTCGGTGAGCGGATAAAAAAAAGCCGGATCGGGAAACGATCCGGCCTTTATACCGCCTGCCAATGATATTGGACCACTCACCCGGCTTAATCTATAACAATGTCCTCATAGCTTTGACGCCATGCCTTGGGGGGTACTTCGGTGCCCGGATTGAGGTAGCCTACGGCAATCAGCATGGGAATCCAGAAGTTGTCGGGGATGTTGAATTCCTTGCGAACCCCTTCATGGTCAAATCCGTCCATTGGATGAGATTCAAGACCGTTTGCCGTTGTGGCATACATCAGGGACATGGCGAAAAGTCCGGTGTTCTTGTTGGCAAATGCCTGCGAAGCCTCGGGGGATCGGCCGTAGAGGCCGCTGGTTACCCCGGAGAACCAGTCCCTTTGGTCTTCCGACATTTTCCCGGCTTTGACAAAGTCAGCGAAGACATTCTGAGCGGTGGCATTTTCAAGCTTCCAGCCATCGCGGTCAGCCAGAACAATAAAAATTACCGGAGCTTCGGTTACTTTCGGCTGGTTGAAGGCGAGTTCGCGCAAAGCCTGCTTGCGAGCCGGATCGCGTACTACCTTCAGCTTCCACGGCTGCAGGTTGTAGCTTGAGGGAGCATTCCCGGCCTGCTCGATAATTTTTTTCAGCATTGCCTCATCAACATCCCGGTTCGGATCAAAATAATTAACAGCTCGTCTTTTTTTGAGAATTTCTGCAAAGTCCACGATGCTAACCTCTTGGTTTCTGGTGTTTGATAAAAGTTCCGTCTTTATATTCCTGAAAGGCTTTTTCCAGCTCCTCGGCAGTGTGCATAACAATGGGCCCGCGCCAGAAAATGGGCTCGTTATGCGGTTTGCCGCTGAGAAGGAGGAAGGTCAGCGGGCTGCTGTCCGCTGCCACTGAAATTTCGTCCCCGTCCTCAAAGAGTACCAGCGATCGGTTTTCCACGGGTTCACCGTTCACCGAGCCCTGTCCACCGGTCGCGTATATGAATGTTGTGTAGCCCCTTCTGGTAGGATGGATGAATTCAATCCCTGCAGGAACCGTTATGTCCAGATATTCCGGGTTGATCCCGATCCCTCTGGCCGGGCCGGATACACCTTTAATCTCTCCGGCAATGATTCTTATGCTTATTCCGCCGTCACCTGCGATCACCGGGATTTCGTCAGACGTAATTTCACGGTACTGCGGGTCGACCATTTTGTCCTTTGCGGCAAGGTTGGCCCATAGCTGAAAACCGTGCATTGAGCCGTTCCGGTTTCCTTTGGGCATCTCCTGATGGATGATTCCGCTTCCTGCTGTCATCCACTGCACACTTCCGGACCTGGTTACGGCTGCATTTCCAAGGCTGTCCCCATGTTCCACCTCCCCCTTGAGCAGGTAGGTGATGGTTTCGATTCCACGGTGCGGATGCCATGGGAAGCCTTTGAGGTAATCATCCGGGTTGTCTGAGCGGAAATCGTCGAGCATCAGAAAAGGATCGAAAAGGGAGGCCTCAAAATATCCGAATGCCCTGTGCAGCTTCACTCCCGCACCTTCGTGGACCGGTTCACCGTAGAATATCTGTTTGATTTCGCGCCGCATTGGTATCTCCTGTATGATGATGTACCTGAATACATGCGGCCCATGTTATCAGTGTGCGTCAAATTTGCAAAGAGTAATTCGGAATGTAAGCGTTCTTACGGTTGCTCTATTGAAGATGTAGGTGGACAATTCAGACAAAAAAAGAACGGGATGCCTTCTACAGTTTCAGTTGCCACCTTCCTTAAAGAAAGAAACTGTTCGGCATCCCGGTCTTATCCGGTATATTCCGGCTGTTGGACGGCCTCCCGGACCCTAAGGTCCGCGAGGCTCCGAGACAACCATTAATACTTAAGCTTTCATGAGCTCTGCATAACCTTCTATGAGGTCGGTCACTACTGAAGGATCAGCAAGTGTCGAGGTATCACCGAGGTTGGAGGTATCGCCTTCAACGATCTTGCGCAGGATTCGGCGCATGATCTTTCCGCTTCTTGTTTTTGGCAGACCGGGGGCAAACTGGATGACTTCGGGAGAAGCCAGAGGTCCGATTTCCTTGCGTACATGGGCGCGCAGTTCTTTGATGAGATCATCGTCTTCATCGAATTCGGCCTTAAGGGTCACGTATGCGTAGATGGACTGGCCTTTGACCTCATGGGGCATGCCGACAACAGCTGCTTCGGATACTGCCGGGTGTGATACCAGTGCGGATTCGATTTCAGCAGTGCCGAGCCTGTGGCCGGAAACGTTGATTACGTCGTCGACGCGGCCCATGATCCAGAAGTAGCCGTCAGAATCCCTGCGGGCACCGTCGCCGGATTCGTATACTCCGGGGAAGCCCTTGAAGTACTGCTCCTTGAAGCGCTCCTTGTTACCCCAGACTCCGCGCAGCATTCCGGGCCACGGTTTTCTGATGACCAGGAATCCGCCTTCATTGGGACCGACTTCTTCGCCGTGACGGTCCACAATGGCCGCATCAATGCCGGGCAGCGGGAGGGTTGCAGAGCCGGGCTTGAGCGGAGTGGCGTAAGGCAGCGGAGACAGGATGTGCCCGCCGGTTTCAGTCTGCCACCATGTGTCCACGATGGGCAGTTTGGAATCGCCGATGTTTTCGTGGTACCACATCCAGGCTTCGGGGTTGATGGGTTCACCAACTGTGCCGAGAATGCGCAGGCTGGAGAGGTCATATTTCCTGGTCCACTGGTCTCCTTCACGCATCAGAGCACGAATGGCGGTGGGAGCGGTATAGAAGATGTTGACTCTGAACTTCTCGCAGACCTGCCAGAATCTTGCCGGATCCGGATAGGTGGGCACTGACTCGAACATGATGCTGGTCGAGCCAAGGGCCAGCGGTCCGTATACAATGTAGGAGTGTCCGGTTACCCAGCCGATGTCAGCCGTGCACCAATGTACATCGTCGTCCTTGAGATCGAATACCCACTGGCAGGTGTGGGCGGCATAGGTCAGATAGCCTCCGGTGGTGTGGAATACACCTTTGGGCTTGCCGGTACTGCCTGAGGTGTAGAGGATGAAGAGGGGATCTTCGGCATCCATCAGCTCGTAGGGGCAGTTGTCGGTGATCTCGGGATCGCTCATCAGTTCGGACCAGAGACGGTCACGGCCTTCAACCATTTCCACCTGGTTTCCGGCTCTGGGAACAACGATGCACTGTTCAACGGATGGACACTCTTTGAGGGCCTCGTCGGAGTTCGGCTTGAGCGGGATGGAGCGTCCGCCGCGCAGAACGCCGTCGCCGGTGATGTGGATTTTAGCACCGCAGTCATTGATGCGGTCACGCAGGCTGTGTGAACTGAAGCCGGCAAAAATGATGGAGTGAGGTGCACCGATGCGGGTACATGCCAGCATGGCGATTGCCAGCTCGGGAATCATGGGCAGGTAGATGGATACACGGTCACCCTTTTTTACGCCCAGTTTCTTGAGCACGTTGGCAAAACGGCATACTTCACGGTGCAGCATGTCGTAGGTGTAAACCTTTACCTCATGGTCTTCCTCGCCCTGCCAGATGAGCGCAGCCTTGTTGCGGCGGCCGTTGGCAATGTGGCGGTCGAGGCAGTTGGCGGACACGTTGAGCTTGCCGCCCTCAAACCATCTGATTTCAGGTTTGTCGAAATCGTATTCAAGGACGTTGTCCCATTTTTTGTCCCAGGTGAGGAGCTCCTCGGCGCGTTCGGCCCAGAAGCCTTCCATGTCGTTAATGGAACGGTCATAGATGGCTTTGTATTCTTCAAGGCTTTTCACGCACGCGGTGGGTACGTCGGTAGGAGGATTAAAAAGTCTGTTTTCCTTGGAAAGGCTTTCGATTTTTTGTTCTTCAGTCATGAGATGGCCTCCTGAAAGGTGTTTAAGGTGCCTGATTGTGCAGAAAAAGGTTTCCGGCAGGTGTTGCGGCTCGAAGCCGTTTTTCTGTCCAGATGAAAAGCTTATAGCGTTTTTTGCATTGCAGTGCACATGCTTTTCGATAAACGGCGGAAGAAAATCATAAAAGGAAAGTCGGAACCGTTTGGCGGATGCTATCGTCCGTTCACCTGTTGAGCATACCGTTTGCAGCTGTCTTTGGGGCTGGCAGAATACAATCCGGCACCCATGATGCAAATGTTTTCTCCGTGTGAAGTCAATTTATGGGTCGCAATGTGCCAATGAAGCTTTGCTTTCAGCCCGTTTTGAACGGGATCGGCTTAACAGTTTCAATCCGTTTGTGCTGTATCGGTTAGCCTGATTTAATTGATTACAAAGTACGAATGGGTTGAGTCTTTCCTGCCATGGTCACCTGAGTTTAGTTGACTGAGTCAAATAGTTTTGTTGACAAAGTCAATTAGTTTTAGGATAGTTGATTGAAATGAAAATGAACATGATTCAGAGAGGATTAGCGAATGGATATGTGCTTAAAGCGGGTGGAAAAAATACGCAGTTTCAATCGGTTCTACACTCAGGTGCTGGGGCTGTTGAGCTCCCGGCTTCACGAGAGTGAATACTCTTTGTCCGAGGCCAGGGTACTCTTTGAGCTTGGACAAGATTCCGGAATTGTATCTAAGGACCTATCCAGGCAGCTTTGCATGGATCCAGCGTATCTCAGCAGAATGCTGACGAGGTTCCAGAAACAGGGGCTGCTCATTAAGGAAAGATCTGAAGAGGATACCCGCAGGCAGATGCTGCGCTTGACTCCAGCAGGGGAGTCGGAGTTGAAACGGCTGCAGGAAATGTCGAACAGGCGGATTTCCGCCAGCCTGAATGGAATAGATGAGGAAAATCAGCTGCGCCTTCTGAGGGCCATGGATGACATCGAAGACGTTCTGAAAAAAAAAGACAAGGGTAACAGTTCATATCTTCTGCGTACACATCGGCCGGGAGATATTGGATATGTTGCATATAGACATGCTGTGTTTTATTCGGAGCAGTATGGATTTGACGTGACTTTCGATTCCTATGTTGCCTCGGCGTTGGCTGCGTTTGTGGAAAAGTTTGATTCACAGAAGGAAAGGCTCTGGATCGTTGAGCAGGGGAGTGCAACAGAGGGCTCAATCGCCATAGTGAAAGTAGATGCTGATGTTGCCCAGTTACGTTGGTTTCTGGTTGAACCGCATGCCAGAGGAAAAGGGCTGGGTAAAAAAATGCTGTCTGAAGCCGTGAGCTTTTGCAGGCGCAAAAAGTATAAAAAAATTATTCTGTGGACTGTAGACGAGCTTGGCGTTGCCAGAAAGCTGTACTCAAAGTTCGGCTTTCATGTGGAAAAGACAGAGTCGCACACTATTTGGGGAAAGCATTTAACTGAAGAGCTTTGGGAAGTAGACTTGGAGTAAGGGGTACACACAGTTGACCCTGCCGTTTCAATTAAATACGCACACCAAGCTGTTCCTCTCAATTGTCCGTTTGCGGTTGCCCGGGTCAGTGCACTTGCGTTATATCCTTATAAAGACATGGATTCGTGAGTCATAAACAATATAAGGATACCTGCTAATGAACGCTCTCGTCATCAACCTGACCCGCTTCGGAGATCTGCTTCAGACTCAGCCAGTTATTTCAGCCCTGACAGCCGACGGGTACAATACCGCTGTCATGTGTCTGAAGAATTTTGCAGGCACCACCAGGCTAATGCGCGGTGTGAGCGAAACTTTCCCCATGCCCGGGGCGGCCCTGCTGGCTGCGCTTGATCGGGATTGGAGGGACGCGCTGAGGATTTACGAATCATTCTGCAGTGAGATTGAGGAGAGATTCAGTCCTGACCTTGTGGTGAACCTGACTCCGTCCGTTTCTGCCCGCCTGCTTGCGTTGCAGTTAGGAAAGGGACGTGAAGTGCGCGGATTTGCCATGGACAGCTTCGGATTCAATGCCGACACCACCAGATGGGCGGCTTTCCTGCAGATGGCCTCAGCAAGTCGCGGGTCCAGCCCGTTCAATGTTGTTGACCTGTTCAGCAGGGTTGCCGGGCTTGAAAAAACGGCTCCTTTTATGTTGGCTGAGCCGCAACCCATGGAAAAAATTTCAGCTCTCAAACTTTTGGAGAATCCTGCAGACGGTGCTGAGGGATTCATCGGGTTTCAGCCCGGGGCAAGCGAGGACCGTCGCCGCTGGCCGGTTGAACATTTCCGGGAGCTTGGTGCCATGATCTGGAAAGATTTGCGCCGGGTTCCTGTTCTGCTGGGAACCGAGGGGGAGAAACCGCTGGGAGAGCGCATACTGGACGGAGCGGATTTTCCTGCGATCAATCTCATGGGGCGGACTTCCCTGAATGAGCTTTCAGCTGTCTTGAGACGTCTTGACCTGCTGGTAACCAATGACACTGGAACAATGCACCTTGCCGCAGGATCGGGAACACCGGTGGCGGCAGTATTTCTTGCTACTGCCCAGCCGTGGGATACCGGTCCCGCTGCAGAAAACTGCCTGTGCCTTGAACCGGACCTGCCCTGTCATCCTTGTCCATTCGGTGTGAAGTGTGTGCATGAAAATGAATGCCGCCAGCGGATAGGCTGTGATGCCGTCTTTCACGCGCTGAAGTCGTTTGTCCGGCAGGGAGATTGGCCGGAGCTCAGCGGCAGGGGCGTTCGCGCCTATGTCACAGGCCGTGACGAACTCGGTTTCATGGTCCTGAATTCCCTGTCCGGGCACGGGCAGACCGACCGCTATAAATGGATAACCCTCCAGCGGGAATTGTACCGTCGCTTTCTTGACGGGGAAGATCTTTCCGGATTTGCTCCTGTCTCGCCGGGTTTTTCCGGTGACTTTGCTGCGAAGCTGTCTGCACCGCTTGCCGAGTGCCGCGATTTCCTTTTTCTGCTCAGCAGGCAGGCCCTGCTGCTGCGATCCGATCCCATGGAAAAAATGAAAGTTAAGTTTCTGGCTAACTTCCAAAAGATAAAGGATATTCTGTCCTCATGTCAGGAGCTTTCGGTGCTTTCATCGCTATGGGAACTGGAGTCCCGCGGGCAGGATTCCATGGATGGTTTAGTCCTGTTATTGGACAGATACATGGGGCTGATCAACTGCATGTGTGTATCGGTAGTGTAGAAGTGGCATGACTCTTGTATGAATATGGGCGTACCGGACCAGCCGGAAAATTTTTACGTACCTATTCAGGAGGAGAGTCAAAATGATCGTTATCGATGGAACCAAGACTGATATAGATATCAGCAGTTTTGAAAATCTTGATCAGATTTTTGAAAAAATCATGGCCAGCGGGCAACTTGAGAACCGCATAGTGACCGACGTTCTGGTCAACGACGAGCCCTACAGCGAAATTTACCCCAATCAATCCGAAGATATTGACGTTTCCGAAGTGGAAAGCCTTGAAATCAAAAGTTCTTCCGCAACAGAAATGGCCAGTGCCATCACCCTCGAACTGTACAAGGTCGTCAACATTATGGCCGGTGGCGGCAAGCAGGTTGCCGAACTGTTCAGGCAGGCAGATGATGCCGAGGCCCTTGAGCTGTATCAGGATCTTCTTGACGTAACCCGCGATTTTCTGGGCATGGTCGGCAGTCTGCGCGACCATTTCTCCCTGAAGCACAGTGCCGATTTTGAAAAAGTTGTAGAAGACTTTTCCAGCCTTTTCTCTGAAATGACAGAAGTTCTCGAGAACGAAGACTGGATTTTACTGGCAGATTTACTTGAATATGAATTCCTGCCTTCCGTTGAAAAATGGAAGACCGTCATCTCCGTAATCCGCGAGGATATCAGGGAGGTCGCCAAGAGGTAACTGTTATGGCTAATACCTTGAATCTTCTCGATCAGGCTCTGGAAATCGGAAACGATGAGCTCAGACATCTCATGGCCGGAGAGGTTGATGAAGCCTTTGACGCGGCTGAAAGGAGAGGAGTTCTGACCAGTCAGGCTCTGGAAACCAAAGAGAGCGTGAGCCTTGATCAGATTCTTGATAAGCTGCACAAGCTTAAGACACTGCAAGGGCACCTGACCACTGAAGCCAAGAAGCTTCAGGCCACCCTCAAAGAGGATATAACCAGAGCCCGGCAGGAAACTACACGGTTCAAGGGGTACGGCAGGGCCGTTCGCGGCACCCCCCTTTCGCAGAGCCGCTATGTTCACAAAGTAGGCTGACGACAGGGAAGGGAATTACGGCTTTCTCTTCCGAAATTACGGTACAAGCATACGCCTGAATGTTATTCGGGCGTATGTTTTTGTATTCAGGGGAGATATGCTATCTCCAGATATCCGCATCGTCGGACATCAGTTCTGCCGTTCCGTTGCTTTCTTCCGTGATGGCAGCGCAAAATTCATCAATGCGGTCTGAAGGCATTATGAGTGTAAAAAGGATCTCCGAGCCGAAAGACTGTTCTTCTATTTCTGCCGAGAACTCGGGCAACGCCCGTCTGAGCATTCCTTCCAGCGCATAGCTTATTTCTACAGTGACCCTGCGCATAGGGACTTTCATGACCGTTTCAAGGGCTTCCAGCCCCTGCTGAACAGATCCTGAGTACGCCCGGACCAACCCTCCGGTCCCGAGTTTTATCCCGCCGAAGTATCTGGTCACCACTGCTGCAATGTCACCTATCCCACTTCCCTGTAGTACCTGAAGCATCGGTTTGCCTGCGGTTCCATGCGGCTCGCCGTCATCGCTCATACCCATTTCCCCGGTAAGCGGGGGGCCGGCTATGAAGGCTGAGCAGTGGTGACGGGCATCCGGGAATTCCTTTTTGATTGAAGCTATGAATTCTCTGGCTTCTTCCCTTGATGTCACCTTGCATAGATCACAGATGAAGCGGCTTTTCTTTATGACGTCCTCTGTGCGATTTTTTTTTGCCGGAACTGGGTAAGGTGTGCTGGTCATGTTTATGCCTGATTTAATTGAATTATTGCTGAGGTGTTTTGCGGCTCTCTTTTGTTAGCCTAACAAATTTCATTTTCAAAGTGATTTCTCTATTGACTTCTAAATGGTAATTGTTACTATTTAGTCAAGGTTAAAGGAGAAAGAGCTAAATTAGATAAATAAGGAGAGCGAAATGGGAAGCCTCAGAGATTACAGACATTGGGATATAGACTGGGAAATGACTCCTGAAGATGCAGTAACCCTGTATCTGGAGTGGGGAAACCATCCTTGGGATGCAAAGTTCACCCCCGTAACATCCAAGAGCGATTATACTAACTATTTCACCGTTTATATGTGGGACGACAAGCCCAGAATAATTTTCGTCCGCAGAAATTCGGAAGAAGCCAGGGAACTCCTCAGTATTGAGCTGCCCAAGGACATTGCCGAAAGGTTCAGAAAGTCAGTAGGTGGCCTGAAGGGGAACTACCCCATAAATGCTGAAGTGAAGGCCTGGATTGAAAAGCAAATGAACAATTAGCTCCCATCTCCTTATCATCTAACCCCGTGGGGAGGCAGACGTGCCCGGTCTGCCTCCCCATTATTTTTATGAATTCAGTCATAACTAAAATAGTAAATAAAACAGACGGTGTTTCATACGTTCTGTATAACGATTGAATGGTGAAAGATGGCTGTTACATTCTGATTCTTCCGGTAATGCATTGACATATGTTTGACCAGGACTACTAAAAGATCAGCACGAGGTGTACCGGAGAGCTGTTTTACTGTACTTGTCGATAAAATGTGTTTTGTTACTTGCCATCCGTACGAAAATGAGTAGGCTCTATTTTTTTCAACGTTGGATTACTGTTCTTTTAGTCCTGAAAGCTTCTTTTCAGGAGGCTGTTACCCCTTACAAAAGCAAGGAATTGCCGACGATCCTTTCCGGTTCTTGTTTCCGGATTGCAGGGATTACTGCATGCTGATGATTGCGGCACTACCATATTCTCCAAGGAGGCTCCCATGCCTGTAAAATTTGCCGACCGCATGGCTACCGTTCACCGGTCATTTATTCGCGAAATTCTTAAGGTAACTGAAGACCCGTCCATTATTTCTTTTGCCGGCGGACTGCCCAACCCGGAACTTTTTCCGGTGTCGGACCTTGAAGCTGCTGCCGTGAAAGTCATGGAGGAAACCGGACCCCAGTCCATGCAGTACTCCACCACTGAAGGTTTCCAGCCCCTGCGGCAGTATATTGCTGACCGTTACAAGGAAAAGAAGGGCATTGATGTCGATGCCGATGAGATTCTCATCACTTCCGGCTCCCAGCAGTGTCTGGACCTTCTCGGCAAGGTTTTCCTGAATGCCGGGGACAACGTTCTCATCGAGCGTCCCGGGTATCTTGGAGCAATCCAGTCCTTTTCAATTTTTCAGGCAAATTTCCTGACCGTAGGTCTGGAAAACGACGGTCCTGATCTTTCCGAGCTCGAAAAGGTGCTCGATGAAAACGAAATAAAGATGTTCTATGCCGTCACCAATTTCCAGAATCCCTCCGGCCTGACCTACAGCCCTGAAAAGCGTAAGGGCGTTGCCGAAATCCTCAGCGGGCGCGATATTATCTTCGTGGAAGATGATCCTTATGGTGAGCTGCGCTTCATGGGCGATTTCCACAAGCCTGTAGTCCGTGGATTCCTTGAAGAAAACGGTATCCTGCTTGGTTCCTTCTCCAAGGTTGCGGCCCCCGGTTTCCGTCTGGGCTGGATGGTCTGCCCCGGTGATATTCGTGACAAGATGATTATCGCCAAGCAGGCTTCCGACCTGCATACCAGCACATTCGCACAGCGCGTAATTCATCGTTATGTGACCGATTTCTCCCTTGATGATCACATTGAGAAAATCCGTGAGCGTTACGGCAACCAGCGTGAAGTGATGGTCAAGTCGATTGAGGAGTACTTCCCCGCAGAAGTAAAGGTGACCCGTCCAGAAGGCGGAATGTTCCTGTGGGTAACCCTGCCCGAAGGAATGTCTTCCATGGATCTCTTCGACGAAGCGATCAAGAACAAAGTTGCGTTTGTTCCCGGACGTCCGTTCTACGTGGATGGAACCGGCGAGAATACTTTCCGCCTCAACTTCTCCAACTCCGATGAAGCACGCATCGTGGAAGGCATCAAACGTCTCGGTGCCGGAATCAAGGACTTTCTTGCTAACTAGTAAGGAATAATTATAAAAGGAGACCTCCGGCGGCCCTTCGGGGACCAAAGGAACTTTTTGTAAAAAGTTTCTCTGGACTTTTCAAAAACTTTTGACAGGTCTTCGCCGCGTGGCTTGATAAATTATACAGATAAAAAAAGCCCTGCTGAATAACTTCAGCAGGGCTTTTTTGTATTCAAGTTATTTTTAAGGCAATCTACTTAGCGGTTTTTTCGAGCAGCCAGGCGATGTTTTCGCCCAGATTTTTCATGGTCTCGATACCTTCCACATCCTTTTCAACATCACCCGGTTCGCGTCCGAATCCGACGTTCCAGTAGGTTGATCCGGGTACGATCATGCCGCTGATGAAGAAGAAGTGGTTGATGGAATTGAAAACGTGAATTGAACCGGCCCGGCGGGCTATGGCTACACCTGCGCCGATCTTGCGGGCAAGGAGGTTGCCGCTGGCACGGGTGACCATTCCGGCACGGTCGATGAGGGATTTCATGTTGGTGGTCACATCGGCAAAGTAGGTGGGGGAGCCGAGGATTATGGCATCGGCTTCGATTATTTTGGCAATGTGTTCGTTCATGTCATCGTTTTTGATGGCACATTTTCCGTCCTTCCGCTCAAAACACTTGTAGCAGGCGATACAGCCTGAAAGAGGTTTGGGCCCGAGTTCGATGAGTTCTGTCTCTACGCCAGCCGCTTTGAGAGGGGCGAGGACAGCTTCGAGCATGATGGATGTGTTTCCGCCTTTACGGGCGCTTGCGTTGAAGGCTACTGCTTTCATGTCTTTCTCCTGAAATTGGTTGACCGGTATCAGATGCCGGACCAGTCAATGTTCTGCTCGGTTTCATCGCGCATTATACCGTTCATGGTGAACTGAACTCCGATGCGGTATGAAGTACCGTCCAGCTCTTCTATGGAACGGATACGCCCGGCATACCAGTATGGTTTGAATATTTTCTGACGGAAGTTGAACATGAAGATGTTGATAAGCACATCATCATTTATGTTGAATTTCTTGTCTATCAACCCCTGATGGGCACTGACCCCTATCCCGCCGTTGGAGATGTTTATGACCTGGTTTATCTCGTGCCCGGAGGCCCGGGGGTCGTAGGAATTAACTGCAAGGTCCGGGGCGGCATCAGCAAATGCCATGGCATCGCCTTTGGGTTTTCCGCGCCATATCTTGACCCTGATGAACTGCTGGTCCACCACGCGCTTGCGTTTATGCTGACGTCTTTTAACCAGTGCGAATCCCGAAGGCGGGGTCAGCAGCACTCTGCCGCATCCGTCTTCATTGCAGTCAAGGTTCTGTATCTTTGAGTTGAAAGCGTTTACTCGTGAAGTTCCGAACCTTTCGGGAGGAAACATCAGGGTAAGTTCTGCCGGGGCTGTAACCTTTGAAATTCCGGTATCTTCAATTATTTCGAGCCGTATTCCATCGTCTTTTATCTTGGTCACAACAGCCCTGCCGATTATTCTTTCAGTGAGCCCGGCAGCAGCAATGTCCATTATTGTACCGTTTTTTTTGAAAAAATCAGCAAAGTCTTCCGGGTTTTGCGGGGAGCGGACCTGCTGTTTTTTTGCCGGACGCAACAGCAGATAAGCGGCAAGGGCCGCCAGAAAAGCTAAACCGCCCGCTGCCGCAAGTATTATAGGTATGGCTTCCGGCGGCAGTGTCTCGAAAAAACGTTGTGCCGGGACAAGGACAGACGAGTTCAGGCGGTCAAGCAGTTGGGTGAGGTCTGAATAATCCATTGTCAATTTTCCTGTAATGGCTATTATGACATACTGAGACAACTTTTCAGCATCCTTCTATGTATGTTTGACATGCATTAATGTCAATGTTGCGTAAAGGCTGGACTAACATCGCTATTATGGATAATCAGCTCGACTGTGGGCGGTTGTTGTACCGTCTGATTGACCTGATTCTCCGGTGGTATTTTATCTGCCGAAGACTCGAAACGGAACCTAAATACAGGGCCTTATACAATGCTCGAAAGAACATTCTGCCACCTCAAGGGAATAGGAGTAACCACGGAAGCCAAGATCTGGCAGTCCGGGGTCAGCCATTGGAATGATATAATCGGAGGCACCTCGGTTCCGGTTTCAGCCGCAAAGATGAGCGAACTGGAAAGGGGCTGCGACGAGTCCATGCGCAAACTCAATGAGAGTGACGCCGGATGGTTTGCGGACCGTCTTCCAGCTTCCGACCAGTGGCGACTGTATTCCCATTTCCGGGACAATGTGGCCTACATAGATATTGAAACCACCGGAACAGATGCCCATTGTTGCGATATAACCACCATCGCCCTCTGGAACGGAAGCGAGATCAAGACATACGTGCAGGGCAAGAATTTATATGATTTTGAGGCTGAAATAGCACGTTATCCGCTTATCGTGAGTTTCAACGGCAAGTGCTTCGATGTTCCGTTCATTGAAAAATATTTCGGAATCAAGGTTGATGCTGCCCATATCGACCTGCGGTTCGTTTTCAGGGCACTGGGCATAACTGGCGGCCTTAAGGGAATTGAACATTATTTCGGAATGGATCGCGGTGATGCTGAGGGCCTTGATGGGTATTTTGCGGTACTGCTCTGGAATGAATATGAAATGCATGGCGATGAGCGGGCCCTAGAAACCCTGCTCGCCTATAACGTGCTGGATAGTGTAAACCTTGAGAATCTCATGATCAGGGGCTACAATATGCACATTGAGCGTTTTCCCCAGCATCAGCTTGAGCCTATTGCCGAGAAGCCTGAACCGGTTAATCCCTACCGCGCTCATCGTGCCGTGGTGGATGCCATCAGGGGAAAATATATGGCGGCAGGATCGTTCAGGAAGTTCTAGACTTTTTTTAGCCCTGTACCAGATTTCAGGGAAATTATTGCCATTTCAGGCCGTTCTCGCGTTAGGGGACGGCCTTTTGTTTTTGAATTTTAGTTTTTAAAATAAGGGTGTTGAAATGTAAGCGTGAGCGATTTTAATGGTGTGTAAGTGCTTCTTTGACGGTTTGGGTACGGTCTGTGCATCCGGTTGGAAGTAGGTAAAGCATGCCGTAAAGGTTTTTTATATTGATGTTCGACAAGGAGAAACAAAGATGCAGGAGCAGAGCGTAATGGAAGCTGGCAAGGTCTACCATCCTTTCATCTCTCTAGACGATTTGGTTATTGATCCGTCCAACTATGATGACCGTCCGCTTATGGACGATGTGGACATGCTCAGTAACCCGGATGTCAAAATTACGGACACTCTGATCATGGGTATGGTCTTGAAATTCTTCTACTGTTACGTGCAGAAAGGCGGATTCCATGACCCCGTCCCGCTTGTTGAAGTCAGCCGCCTTTGTGAGATGTTCAGCCGCCACCGCAGTCTGAATGAGCCTGATGATGATATTGAGCTCATGAATTACCTGCGCCAGTGGTCCTTCTCCCTGCGCATGCTTGCAGATGTGACCAAGACCAGCCACATCATCCGTTCCATCATTACCCAGAATATTTCTCCCAGACTTCTTGAAATGGATGAGTATGTCGGGCTCGATATCGGAACCGGAACCGGCATTCTGCTTCTGGCACAGCATATTCATGCCCGTAGAAACGGGTTCACCAATATCACGCTCTACGGCATTGAGTATGATAAGATGGTCGGCCTGCAGAGTTACAAGATTTTCAAGGAACTCGACATAGCGGAAATCATTCTCGGCGATGCCCGCGATAGCCGGAACTATGCTCCTCTGGTGGACAAGGTGGTAACTTTTGTTTCAAACGAAACCGTAGCTGCCATGCACCAGCCCCTGCGGCGCGAACATTTTGTTTCAATCTGTAAGACCCTGTTCCGCACACTGGGTAAAAATCTCAAGGATGCCGCGTTCTTCCCCGAAGGACTGATTGCATTCTGCAAGGATCTGAACGTATCCGTGCTTCTGGCCAAGAATACAGCCTTTCAGGGCCCCAAGGAATATCATGACATGAACCTTTTTCCGCAGGGTATCATAATAGAAGGAAATATTGTCCCGCTGCATAAACTTGGAGAAGAGCTTCTGCCATACCTGAGTGAATGGGCTCAGCGAAGGCTGCCGCGCCGCTGGTAGGCGTTGAAAGCTTTACAGCTCCACATAAATATATCATAGTCCGCGCGCCCTTCAGGGCGCGTTTTACTTTTTGTGTATCAGGATGTTTTGTCCGGCGTATGCCGGTTAATATATAATTTATGTGTTTGTGGAGCAGTCAGTTGGGTTTTGACATTTACGGTTTTGACACTCGCCTGGTGTCCGGCATACGTGCTGCCGGGTACACTTCTCCCTCTCCGATTCAGGGGCGGGTGATTCCTGCCGCGTTGGCCGGTCGGGATGTCATGGGGTTGGCCCGGACCGGAACCGGCAAGACAGCAGCCTTCGTGCTGCCTGTTTTGCAGCGGCTGCTGGATGCTGATGCCCCCAAGCGCGGCCCGGTGCGTGTTCTGGTGTTAGTTCCCACGCGGGAGCTTGCGGTGCAGATCCACCAGACATTTTTTACCCTCGGCCAGCAGACCGGAATAAGGTGTGCTGCCGTGTACGGCGGTGCCGGTATTGCAAAACAGGCCAGTGAAGTGAAGAAAGTGACCGTGGTCACCGCCTGTCCCGGACGGCTGCTGGACCTCATAGGCCGGGGGGAGATAGATCTTTCCGCGGTTGAAACCCTCGTTCTCGACGAGGCCGACCGCATGCTCGATATGGGGTTTATGGATGACGTTCGCAGGATTCTGGACATTCTGCCCGAGAAACGCCAGAACCTGATGTTTTCCGCTACCATGCCGGAATCAGTAGCTGGTCTTGCCGAACGGATTCTTAAGGAGCCCGAAACCGTCAAGGTGGAGCACAATGTCGCCGCAGAAGGCGTTAAGCAGTTGTGCTGTCCTGTTCCTCTGCACCTGAAACAGTCCTTTTTGCGATTCCTGCTCACGCGGCTTGATTTTGAGAGTGTGCTTGTCTTTGTACGCACCAAAAGGTGGGCTCGAAGGCTGGCCCAGCGGCTGGAGAAGTCCGGTCTGAAGGCGGTGGACCTGCACGGAGATCTTTCCCAGAGCAAGCGTCAGCGGGCTCTGGACGGATTCAAGGACGGCGAATTCAATATACTGGTCGCCACCGACCTCGCCGCTCGCGGCATTGACTGCAGCGGTATATCCCACGTCATAAACTACGATATGCCCGATTCCGTGGAGATTTACATTCATCGCATCGGCCGGACCGGCAGAGTGGAACGCACCGGGACATCCTTTTTGTTCAGCAGTCCCGAAGAAAGGGAAAAACTCGCCGAAATCGAAGACGGCCTTGGATATAGCCTGCGGCTGCATTACCTTGACGAGTTCAACTACAAGGTCCCCAAACCGTCTTTTTCCGTTCCGGATGAAATTCCTGCGCCGAAGAAGCATGAAGGCGGCCCGCGCAGAAAAGGCGGGCGCAAGGGCGGAAACTAACTGTTTTATATTGGGTGGGTCCGTGTTATACGGTCCCGATCAAACGGAATATACCAATGAATAAATTCTGGCTTACCACCCTTGGGTGTAAAATAAATCAATACGAGAGTGAGTCCATCCGGCAGCGTTGGCTGCAGATGGGCTATGAGCAGGCCGCCAGCGAAGAAGATGCCCACGAGGTTGTCATCAACTCCTGTGCGGTAACTGCATCGGCGTTGCGCGACCTGCGCCAGACCGTGAGGGCGCTTAACCGCCGCAATCCTTCTGCGAAAATAATTATTACCGGATGTGCAGCACAGGTTTTTGCCGATGAGCTTTCCGAACTTCCCGGAGTCAGCGAAGTAATTCCACAGGAGCGCAAGGCCGAGCTGCTCAAGCTTGAAGACAGACGGAGCAGAAAGGAAAAGAAAACTGTTTTCCAGCCCTTTGAGATCAAGGATTACCAGCGGGCACGGGCGGTGGTCAAAGTGCAGGACGGCTGTTCGCACCGCTGTACCTACTGCATTGTTCCCATTACCCGCGGCCCCAGTGTGAGCCGTGGAGTTGCTGACGTGCTGGGTGAAATCAGCCGTCTTCTTGAAGCCGGTTTCCGTGAAATGGTCATCAGCGGCATCAACCTCAGCCATTACGGACGTGATTTTTCCGAGCGGATCGATTTCTGGGATCTCATGGAACGTATCGAGGACGAATTCGCCGCAGAATGGGGAGGCCGTGCCCGGCTGCGCATCAGCTCTTTGGAGCCGGGACAGCTCGATGACCGAGCTCTGGAGATTTTTTCCCGTTCGAGGCTCATTTGTCCGCAACTGCACCTTTCCCTGCAAAGCGGTGACAGCTCAGTGCTCAAGCGCATGGGCCGTGGGCATTACAAGCCCGGTGACGTGCTTGCCTTCATGGAAAAACTGCATGGAGTATGGCCTGTTTTCGGGCTGGGAGCGGACATCCTGACCGGTTTTCCGGGGGAAACTGAAGAAGAATTCAGCAATACGCGTGATTTTTGCCGAAAACTGCCCCTTTCTTATGCGCACGTTTTCCCGTATTCTAAAAGGCCGGGAACCGCTGCGGCGGCAATGAAAGGACATCTGGACGGCGGTACCAAGAAGGAAAGGGGCCGCATCCTGCGCGAGGTGGTAGAGCAGAAAAAAAGGGATTTCCTTGAAATGCTCAGTCAAAGGGATTCCCTGACAGTCCTTTTTCAGGACCGTAATAAAGGAATCTGTGAATTTTATTCCACCTGCGAACTGGACGAGCCGTTTCAGGGGGAAGTGCCGCGCGAACTCGTGGAAGTGGTCCCGGTAAGAGTGGACGACGATAAATTGATAGTAAGAAGAAAGTAACCTTTAAGGAGACTATATAAATGGCTGTTAGCATGACTGGATTCGGTCGTTATGAGACCACAGAAGATAAATGGAGCCATGTTTGGGAAATCCGCAGTGTGAATTCCCGTTTTCTTGATCTGAAATGGCGTCTGCCCAACTCCATGCGCGGATATGAGAGCCGTTGGGAAAAACTGGTGCGCCAGTACGGTTCCCGCGGAAGAGTGGATATCGGCCTTAATCTGGAAGTATTCAGCACCGAGCTTCTGGGAGTAAGCCTCAACAGGTTGCAGGCCAAGGCCATGCTTGACCAGCTCAAGGCCATGGCTGCCGAGGAACAGGTTGCCTTTGTTCCCGATTACAACAGGCTGCTCGGTCTTTCGTCCCTGTGGCGTGATGCCATGAGCGAACCGGACCCGGAACTGGCGGAGTCCATTACCGAAGGTCTGGAAAAGGCCCTCGCCAACTGGCGTGATTCCAGACAGGAAGAGGGTAACGACCTTGTGCGCGACCTTACTGAACGTTTTTCCCTGCTGAAGGATTACGCGGAGCAGATCAAGGTCAAGGTTCCTGAAATTCTTGAAAACAAGCGCGCAGCTTTGATTGAAAGGGTTTCCGGAAGCATGGAAACTCTGGGTGCCGAATACATTGAGGACAGAATGGTGCAGGAAGTTGCCATCCTGACCGACAAGCTCGATGTTTCCGAGGAAATTACCCGCCTTGACGCCCATCTGGAGCGTATTCTGGAAGTTCTGCGCGGAAATCAGGATGCCGGAAAGCGTCTGGACTTCCTGCTGCAGGAGACTTTCAGGGAGATCAACACCTGCGGCAACAAGTGTCAGGATTCCGAAGTGAGCCGTATAGTTGTCGAATTCAAGGCCGAGCTTGAAAAGTGCCGTGAACAGGTACAAAACATAGAATAACCGCTTTAGCGTAATGCAGAAACAAACCTTACTCAATATCGGCTTCGGTAATTTTGTGGTCTCCAGCCGGGTGATCACCATCGTCAACCCCTCGTCCTCACCCATGCGCAGGCTGCGTGAGGATGCAAGGCAGGAGGGGCGGCTCGTTGATGCCACTCAGGGCCGTAAGACCCGCTCCATTATCGTCACAGATTCCAATCATGTGATCCTTTCGGCCATTCAGGCGGAAACAATCGGTCACCGTTTTACTTCCGACGAGGGTGATAATGACTGATATAAGGAGACCCGAAAAGAAAGGGCAGGTACTTGTGCTCTGCGCCCCTTCAGGAACCGGCAAAAGCACGCTGGTCAAGAAACTGCGGGCGGAATTCCCGCAGATCGGATTTTCCATTTCCTGCACTACCCGTCAGCCCCGGGTAGGAGAAGAGAACGGGAAGGACTATTATTTCCTGAACGAAGACGAGTTCAACGAAAAGCTTGAAAACGGTGAGTTCGTCGAGTGGGCCGAGGTCCACGGCAATTTTTACGGAACTCCCAAGGAGCCCGTTGAAAAGATGCTCTTCAAAGGGATGGATGTTCTTTTCGACATCGATTTTCAGGGCTGCATGCAGCTTATGGAATCCATGCCCGACGGGGTGTTCGTATTTCTTATGCCTCCTTCCTACGCCGAGTTGAGGAAAAGGCTCAAAAGCAGGAATACCGATTCAGAGTCGGTGGTCAACCTGCGCTTGAGAAATGCCATGAAGGAAATGGCCTCCGCTCCGAAGTTCGAATACTGGATAGTCAATGATGACCTTAAGAGGGCGTATTCCGAACTTAAATCGATTTATCTTGCCGGCAAGAACCGTCCCTGCAGCAATCCGGGACTTCTTGAAAGTATTTTAAGCACCTGGGAGTAACATGTCTGAATTAGTAGTGGCCCTTGATTTCAAGGATGCGCGCAGTGCGATTGAAATGGCTGAAAAAGTACGCGGTGTGGCACCGTGGGTTAAAGTCGGGTTGGAACTCTTCTGCGCGGAAGGTCCGGAAATAATCACCCGCTTCAAGGAAATGGGATTCAAGGTCTTTGTCGACCTTAAGTTTTTTGACATTCCCAATACGGTCAAGGGGGCCGTCCGTTCCGCAACCCGTGCAGGCGCTGATATGCTCAGCCTGCATGCCCTCGGTGGAGAGCGCATGGCCATTGCCGCCCGCGAAGGGCGCGCAGAGGGAGCCGCCGGGGAAGACGGGCCGCTGCTCATGGCGATCACCATTCTGACCAGCATGAGTGAAGAGGACATTCCTTTCCCCGTGCCTGAAGGACTCGGCTCCGCTGTGCTTGATCTGGCCCTTGCATCTTCGCAGGCCGGACTGGACGGTGTGGTCTGTTCCGGCCTTGAGGTCGAGGCCATCAAGGAAAAATGCGGCAGCAACTTCCTTTGCCTTACTCCCGGAATCCGTCCGGCCAGTGTCTCCGATGACCAGCGTCGCGTTGTTACCCCGTCTCAGGCCGTGGCGCGCGGTTCGAACTTTCTGGTTGTCGGCCGTCCTATCACCGGTGCTGATGATCCGGCCGAAGCCGCACGCAGGATTGTCGCTGAAATGGAAGGATAGATTGGAGGCCGGATGTCCGTAACCCTGACCCGCGGGGTTTTTTCCTCTCGCACAGGCCCTGGGGCCGGAATAGGAGCTGATCAGGGAGATGTTCAGAAATCCTACTGGTTTGTGGAGGAAATCGGTGACGGCAAATATGAGGTTCAGGCCCTGAACAGCAGTGATATGCCTTCAGGTCCGAAGCTGACCATCGACAGGGAGCGTTTCCTTGCCAACTATCAGCCTGAGCCGGAATATTATGCCTACAGGGTTTTACCCGTGCTGCGTAAGCAGTGTGACCGTATCGTTCGCGGGGAGGGGCATCGCCACAAGGAAGAGGTCTACAGCGCGGAATACGAGTTCTGCGAGGCCTTGGAAGTTGATGAGGATAATGTGCGGGCCAATTTCGGGCTCGGGCTTACTTATCTTGACCGCGGTGAGCTGGACAGGGCGGAGGACGTCTTCAAACGGTTGATTCGCCTGCAGGCTATTTATGCTCCCGAGCACAAACACCTCTTTAACGAGTTCGGCATAAGCATGCGTAGGAACGGCATGTATGATCAGGCCCTTGCCTATTACCATAGGGCTGAAGAACTCTGCATGGATGACGAGAACCTCTTCCTGAATATCTCCCGTGCCTATTTTGAGAAAGGGGATATTGAAGGGTGTGTGGACTATCTCATGAAGTCTTTGATGCTCAACGAACAATTCGGTGAAGCCTGCCTTTTCCGGGATTTCCTGAAGATAAACGGATTCATGAATGACCGTGGTGAAGCTGCGGTCAGCCCCGAGGCACTGCAGTCCTATCGCGAAAATGAACCCCGTAAAGTGAGCATGGATGAAACTCCGGCTATGCCTGAGGAGAAGCCTGCTGCCCGGAAGGACAAAACACCGCCTGCCGGGATCAAGCTGGACTTTTAATCCGCATATTGCATCAAAATAAACTGTGCATATCGCTTTGATTAATGAGCACACGGTATTGTCTGGCGTTTTAATTGCTTTTTATCCAATGACAATTTCTCGAGTACAGTGGTGAAACCTTGATAAAAGGTTTTGGGATTCTTAAACCCTTTTGCAAAAGGGTTTAAGCCCCCGGAGGGCCGCCGGAGGCATCCTTTGGTGAAATATCCGGACCGACTGCACTTCACAACCGTTCACGGAGACCGATTTTGTCCAAAGTATGGAAACTCAGAAGCGAAGAGGAGACCCCTGCTTCGCTTCCTGCCATTGCCGAAGAACTGGGTATTACGGAAATGCTTGCTGAAATTCTCTGGCACAGGGGCTTCAGGACCAGCAGGGAAATGGATATGTTTCTCTCACCAGGACTGCGCAATCTTTGCCAGCCCGGAGATATTCCGGGCTTGGAAGAGTCTGCCGCAGTTCTTGCCGAAGGCATTGCTGAGGGAAGGAAGTTTGCCGTCTGGGGCGATTATGACGTGGACGGCGTAACCTCGGTTGCAGTGGTTAAGTCCTTTCTCAAGGATCGTGGCTACGAATGCGCCCATTATCTGCCCAACCGGCTCAAGGAAGGCTACGGCCTCAATGTCAACGGTCTCTCCGGACTTCACGAAGACGGTGTTGAGCTTCTGCTCACTGTTGACTGCGGTATCACCAACAATGCTGAAATTGCCGCCGCCAATGAAATGGGCATGACCGTGGTCGTCTCCGACCATCACCTTCCCGGCGCTGAACTCCCGCCCGCCGCAGCCGTCTGCAACCCGCGCATGACCGAGTACAATGGTTGTCAGTTCGGGGAATGTTCCTGCGCCACGCTTGCCGGCGTGGGAGTGGCCTTCATGCTCATGGCCCGGCTGAACAGGCTGCTGCCCGGTGAGCCCGTGGATATGCGCCAGTATCTTGATTTCGTCGCCCTCGGTACCATTGCCGATGTGGTGGAGCTGCAGGGACAGAACCGGATACTGGTCAAGAACGGCCTGCTGCTGCTTAAGGATGCACGCAGGCCCGGCATCGCCGCCCTGAAGGTTGTCAGCGGTTATGACATGTTTGCAGCCATCGGGGCAGGGCAGGTCGGTTTCGGGCTGGCTCCGCGCATCAATGCTTCCGGCAGGATGGGCGATCCGCACAAGGCACTGGAACTTCTGCTGTGCGAAGAGATGGAAACAGCACGGCCCATCGCCAAGGTGCTTGATGAGCTCAATGCCGAGCGCAAGGCCGAAGAGGACCGCATCCTTGAAGAGGCTCTTGCACAGGCAGAAGAGCATGTCAGGCGGGACAACAGGGCAGGGTTGGTTCTTTATTCCTCCAGTTGGCATCCGGGGATCATCGGTATTGTGGCCTCAAGGGTGGTGGAGAAATTCTACCGTCCTACGGTCATGCTCTGCGAGGAAAACGGAGTCATCAAGGGCTCGGCACGCTCCATAAAAGAATTTCACATACACGAAGGGCTGACCACCATGGCGGAGCTCTTCATGAATTTCGGCGGTCATAAACTGGCTGCCGGGATGTCCTTCAAGGCTGAACATCTTTCAGAATTCCGCGAAAGATTCGACCAGGCGGTCATTGACAAGATCGGCAGCGAGCCACTCAAAGCAACACTTAAGGTCGACCGCGAACTGCCCCTTGAGCAGATTGATTACGTCCTGCTCAAGGAGCTTGAACTCATGCAACCCTTCGGCATGGGCAACCCTGAACCCGTCTTTACCACCCCGCCCGTGGAAGTGCTTGAGCGGCGTCCCATGGGCAGGGAGCACGTCAAACTCACAGTCGCCGACAAGTCGAGGACCAGACGCATGCCCGCAAAGGCGTGGCGTATGGCCGAAGAGCTCGGCTCGGAACTCATCGGCACGACCATGCGTTTTGCCTTTTCCCCCAAGATTGATAAATTCAACGGCATTCCCACTATCGAACTTACTGTTCGGGATTATAAACGGCGGTAGGGTTGATGCCTCCGGGACAAGTTGTTCCTAGTGATTTATGGAAAGTGGGGCATATACACTCTATCTAAATGCGCTATTGTATGCTTTGCGCATCGCCCTGGTAGTCAACCCCTCAAAATTAAACCGCAACAGCCTGAGGGCCGTTGCGGTTTGGTCTATTACGTCTCTGTCTTTAAATGAAGCACATCTTTTAAAATGGGTATGACCTGTTCGAAATAAGTAAAAAGGAGTGAACTACAAGCAACTTTTTGAGCTTATAGCAGGCCCATAAGCTCAACTGGACTGTCCAAAACCAGTTTTGCTCCCGCCTCCCGGAGTTCTTCAGCTCCCCTGAATCCCCATGCCGCGCCTACGGGAAACATTCCGGCATTGCAGGCGGTTTTCATGTCTATGTCGGAGTCTCCTACGAAGATTATCTCCTTGGGGGCGATACCCATGTCTGCCGCCAGTTTCAGGGCATAATCCGGTTCCGGCTTCAGGGGTATATCCTGACGTCCTCCGCATACTTTGAAAAAGTCTGCTCCGGGAAGAAGTTGTGATACTGCCTCAATGGTGAATTGTTCCGGTTTGTTCGATAACACGGCAATTTTTTTCCCTGCCATTGTGTACGCGGAAAGCATGTCCATGGCCCCGTCATACGGGCGGGCAATGGAATTTTGGAATCGGGCAAATTCCTCCACGATAAAATTGAATAGTATTTCCTGTTCCTGAGGATTGCGTTTTTCGTCCGGCAGGACGCGCAGAGCCAGAACTTTTGCTCCACTTCCGACAAAACGGCGATAGGCTTCCTGTGGGTGTTCAGGGTATCCACGACGGGAAAGAGCCGAGTTGCAGGCGGTCGCGATCTCGCCAAGGGTGTTGAGCAGGGTTCCATCAAGGTCAAAAATCGCGGCGGTGAAATTGATTGGTTTGTTCATGGTAACCCTCTTTTTACAACTTCTCAAATGCCTCAGCAGCGTTAAAACTGCTTCGAACAAGCGGTGCACAGAACATGTGCGGTACTCCCAGCTTCTTGCCGTATTCGGCATATTCGTCGAAGACAGCGGGCTCAACGTATCTCTTTACTGCGGGATGATGTTTAGACGGCCGCATGTACTGGCCGATGGTGATGATGTCGCAGTTTATGGCTGCAAGATCGTCGATAACCTTGTAGACCTGTTCGTCCGTTTCGCCCAGTCCTACCATCAGGCCTGATTTGGCGTGTATGGAGCTCAGTTTTTTAACCCGTTCCAGCAATTCAAGGCTCTGCTTATAGTCGGCCTGCGGGCGGATTTCACCATACAGGTCGGGAGGGGTTTCAACGTTGTGGTTGATGACATCCGGGCCAGCGGCAATAACGGCCTTGAGTGCGTCGAGATTGCCTTTGAAATCGGGGATGAGGACTTCAATGGTGCAATCCGGGTGGTCGGCGTGGATGCGGTTGATAGTTTCCGCATAGTGGGCGGCACCGCCGTCAGGCAGGTCGTCGCGGGTGACCGAGGTTATGACCACGTATTTGAGTCCAAGGCGGGTTACTGCCTCGGAAACGCGGCGCGGCTCATCAATATCCAGCGGATCAATCTTTCCGGGGGAGATGTTGCAGAAAGCGCAGTTGCGGGTGCAGTTGTTGCCCATGATCAGGAAAGTCGCCACCTTGCGCGAAAAGCAGTCCCAGCAGTTGGGGCACTTGGCGTTCTGGCAGACCGTGTTCAGGTTGAGGTCCGCAAGCAGCTTGGCCGTGCTGTTGAAAGTTTTTCCGGTGGGCAGCTTAACCCGCAGCCACGGCGGAATCCGCAAATATTTTTCTGAATTCTTCTCTGAAGACATTTTTTACTTCCTCGGTATCAATATCGCGACCCGCCTCTCTGGACAGGGACGTGGGATGTGCGCCGTGCAGCCCGCACAGGGTGATGGCGTCGAAAAGTCTCATATCTCGGGAAACGTTGAAGGACAAGCCATGATAGGTGATCCATTTTTTGACCCCGATGCCGATGGAGCAGAGTTTTCCGGGGCCGACCCAGACTCCGGGCCTGCCTTCGCTTCTTACAGCCTCTACTCCGAAATGCGCGGCGGTGCGGATGGCGGTTTCTTCCATGTCATAAAAGAATTTCTTTATTCCACCGCGCCGTTTTTCTATGCGCATGACCGGGTAAGCAACCAACTGGCCCGGGTAATGACAGGTGATGTTGCCCCCACGCGCGGTCTGGACCACCTCGGCACCCATCTGTTTCAGGGCTTCTTCGCTGATGAGCAGGTTCTCAAGTCCGCCCTGCCTGCCGAGGGTCACTACCGGAGGGTGTTCTAGCAGGAAAAGTGCATCTCCGGCTGTGCCTTCCATAACCTGATTCAGGCGTTCCAGCTGAATTTTTTCAGCTTCATCGTGGGGAATCAGTCCCAGATCAATAAATTCCACAGGATTATCCTTACTAGCCTTGATATTTCACCTAAATTTCAACAATGCCACCGGAGGAATAACCGCCGGTGGCATTTAATTTATCTTATAGCAGATTTATTTTTTAGGTCTGCGAACCTGTCCATTGGACTGGTGACGTTCGGTCTTTTTGTCACCACGTTCAGGCCTACTGCCGCCTCTTGCAGGCCTATTGCCATCCCGCTCAGGCCTTTTACCATTCCGTTTGGGCTGCGGTTTTTCAAAAGGTTTGCCGTCGGGCTTCGGTCCTCTTTTTTTGTCCTGATCACGAACAGGCAGGTCTACTATCATTGCACCGGACTTGGCATCCTTTTTATCTTCCTCGGGCAGGGGCATACCAATAATTCCGCCGGGATATAAAGTCTTCGCTCCGCCTCTGGCCACCAGCAGAATCTGTCCGGGTTCGGCACAGCCGTACTGACCGAATCCGCCTTCATCAAGGCGGAAGGAATCGGAAATGGCGCGAATGAGTATTTCCCCTTCGCGTGCCTGTTCCGGTTCGTCATTGTACTGTCCGACGTACAGAAAGCTGAGGCTGACGTTGTCCTTCTCAAGCCTGCAGCGGGCGGAAAGCTCCTGCAGCCATTTTGGGGCATGGTCGGAGTCGAAATTGAAATGACACCATGCCTTGCCCTGATCGCCGCTCATGGGACATTCCCCGGCGTGGGTGCAGGGGCCGAGAATGGAGTATCCGGCTTCAATGAACTCTTCGCGGATAACGGATAGAACGCGCCCGGAACGGCGGATACCCGGCTCGATAATCAGGATTCGTCCGCCCGGGGCCAGCTTGGTGGCCATGGAGTGGCAGAAGTTCTCCGCCCAGACCGGCAGGGGAATGCGGGTTCCGGCTGAAGCTTCATTCACCATGTTGGCTGTTACGAGCAGGTCGGCCTTTTCGCGGATTTTGGAAGTGGACCCACCTTTGACGTTGACCATCTTCCACGGGCTGTCCTGTCCGGCCAGTTCGGAGAAGAGGTTGGCCCCTTCACGCATGGGCTTTGGAGTGCGGTCCACGTTTATGAAGGTCAGCTTTTTGCTGCGCAGGTCCGGCCTTGCGATCCACAGGGCCTGTGCCACGGTGAGCGGTCCGGCTCCGAGGTCTGCAACCACACCGCCGTCGGGCAGGTCGATGTCCAGTCCCTGAAACAGGCGGGCGAGGCGATACAGGTTCCAGGGCAGGAAGTAACGCAGATATGCGTTCAGGCTGCGCGGATCGCCCATGTAGTCGTTGGACAGGCTGGAGCGTTCCCCGGTCAGCGCACGTGAAAGGTCGCGCACGGCGTACTGGATTTCCTGCTGGAATCTGGACTTGAGGGGGACGATCTTGTCAAGGATACGGACATAACTGTCCAGTTCCTTTGAGATTTCCGCTGTAGGTAGCGGAAAGAGTGAGCTTACTTTAATAGACATATTGAAATATCATCCTTTCGAGATACTTTTGCCCGAAGTTTTCTTTTCCGGCCAGTTCCAGCACGGTTGAGTGCTGCGGCAGGGATGAGGCAAAGTCCCGACTTGTTTTATTGTTGGTGAGAATTATTGCTCCCGCAAGGGAGGTGTTACCTGCTGTCCGGGTTATACGGGCTGTTTCAGCAGGAATAAAACCTGTCGCCACCAGGTCGTTAACGTTTACATGCTGGCCCATGGCCCCGCCAAGAATCAGCTGCCTGAGGTCGGAGGGAGCAAGCCCCGCCTCTGCCAGCAGGGCTGACATGGCAAGGTTGAACGCCGCCTTGACTTTCAGGATCTCTTCGACATCTGTTGCCGGAAGCACGAGTCCGTCTGCGATGCCGAGGTTCAGGGCCGGAGTGCCTTTTACCTCTGTGAGATTGTTGGCAAGGCGGGCGGCCAGTGGCGTATTGCCCGCGGCAAACTGGCCCTCTCTGGTCAGCACCCCGGCTTTCAGCAGCAGGGAGCAGAGTGACAGGTAACCGGTTCCGGTTATGCCGGGCAGTGTATTGTTGTTTTTTGTACTGCCGTCTTCGTTGCGGATGAATGACGGGGCAAGTCCCATAGGGCTAAGGGTGAAAGCTGATATAGCTCCGGGACCTGCGGTACGTCCGTTGCTGAGGCCGACTCCTTCCAGTGCCGGACCCATGGGTACGGAAGAAACAATGTATCTGTCCCTTGCAAGGGCCAGTACGAACTCCCCGTTGGTTCCAAGATCGGCGAACAGGTACGGGTATTCCGGTTCAGGTCCTGAGAAGTTCAGGGCCACGACCCCGGCGGTTATGTCGGCCCCGACGAATGGGGCAAGGTGGGCCGGGATGTAGGCCTGCGGCAGGTCCTTGTCAAGGAAAATAACGTTTCCGCCCTTATGGGGCAGGGAATAGGGTGCACTGCTCAGCCCACCCACATCACAGCGGGCCAGAATGCTGGTCATGGACGGGTTTCCGGCGATAACCATTTCCTCTACAGGGCCGGTCTCGGCAATGATTTCCTTCAGCCGGTCGGTTATCAGCCGGGAAAGGACCAGGCACTGCTGCGGGACAGAGGCAAAGGCAAGGCGGGACATGACTTCACTGCCGAGCCCGATCTGTGGATTTAGCTCCTGCCCTGATTTTACGATCTGTCCGTTTGAGGTGAAGGCCCAGTGTAATCCGGTTGTGCCGAGGTCTACGGCAAGGGCCAGATCCCGGTGTTGCTTCAGTTCTTCAGGTCTGGTTGCTGAAAATTTGTCGGAAATTCTGGGGACAACCCGCTCTGGTTCAGGCAGGAAAATTGTTGCCGCTGCTGCCGTGTGCAGACAGGAAAGCCTCCAGCCGGATTCGATTTCCTCCGCGCTGAACTTCTTTATCTCTTCCTTGCGCGGAGCAGGGGGGGCGGATTCAAATTTTACTCGGCACAACCCGCAACGGCCCATCCCTGAGCACAGGGGAACCCCCTGAAAGGCCCCGTTCAAAAAAAGAAGCTGGGCCAGATTCAGTCCGGTTGCTGGCGCAAGGTTCATGACTTTTCCGTCATGAAGGTGCACGGTAATGGAGTTGTTCATAATTTATGTATCCGGCAAAAAAATTAACCGCACCTGCATAATGTTATATGCGGTGCGGAACATTGGCAAGGAACTCTGTTTGTCGGAGCTCAGTTTTCCAGTTCTCTGAAGGCTTTTTCCAGATTGTCCATCCAGCGTTCGGCAAAGATGTCGAACTCACCTATCCCGCGCGGTACTGTGACAACCTCTATGCCGCGCGAAGATACGATGTTCTTCCATGATCCGTCGTGGTCCCCGGCCATATCCTTCTTTACATGGTTGCCGGCTCCGAAGAGCAGGGGCAGCAGGTAGGCTTTCTTTATGCCGGATTTCCTTATCCTGTCGCTGATAGCTTCAATTCCGTCTTCGGCGTTCAGTTTGCCGAGGTATGCGTTACTGTCCTTGGTCTCCAGCGCATGTTTGAATCTGTCGTACAGGGCATTGCCGCTGTCCGAATACTTGGAGCCGTGGGCCACAAGGATAAGAGCTTCGGTCTGCGGATCTCGTTCCGGGATCAGGTTGAGAATCATGTCCGAAACTTCGTCTATTTCCTGTTCTCCGGTAAGCAGCGGGGCGCCGAGGACAACTTTTTGCAAAGGTATTTCGCCACGGTTTACTCGATCTATCAGGCGGCTGATGTTGTTGAATTCTGTTCCGGGAATTACGTGCAGCGATTGTACAACTACGTGGGTGATACCTTTTTCGGCAAGCATTTCCAGATTCTGCTTTACTGATGGAAGACTCTGGCCCTGTTCCTTGAGCTTTTTAAGAATATGGCCGGAAGTGAAAGCGCTTTGAATGAGAACGTCCGGGTGTCTTTCCTTGGCCATCTTCAAAATATTTCCAAGGGCCGAGCTGGCTGCCCTGTTTTTTGACCCGTGTGCTGCAAACAAGATGGCTTTCTTCATCAATACTCCTGCCTGATTTGAGTTGTTCTACCTGAATGAACATGACTCCATAGCAGACAAATTCCCCATCTCAAAGCACTTTAAAGCGAGGGCGGGAGAAGGGAAACAATCCTTTCTAACCTGCGGATTCTTCCATCTGGCTGGTGATGAGTGTTTCGGTGTCAATGACCAGGGCGTCCTTTTCACCCATCATTCCGAAACCGAGGATGGGCAGCTTGTAGATGCTGTTGACCGGCAGCGTGAACCCGGTGACAACAGCCTTCTGCTGGCGCAGGACCTCGTCCACGAGGATTGCGACCCTTGTCTCTCCGAGCTTGACCAGAATGACCTTCGGGATAACTCCTTCAGCCGGCGGGTCCAGTTCGAAGACCTTGTACATGCGGATCAGCGGATGAACCTTGCCGCGAATGGAAACAGTTTCGCGTCCGTCAGGGAGGTCTGTGAATTCATGTTCCACGGGTTCGTAGACTTCAAGTACCTCCCGGCTGGGGAAAATGAAGGTCTCTTCAGCCACAGTGGCGATAAGTGCGTCCACGATGCCTTCGTTGACCGACCTGCTCAAGGGAATGGATATGGTGAAGGTAGAACCTTTACCCAGCTCGCTTTTGATGGATATTTTACCGTCAAGGGTGTTCTTGACGGCGGTCACAACTGCGTCCATACCCACCCCACGTCCGGAAATATCGGTAACCGCGCTTGCGGTGGAGAATCCGGACTGGAGGATGAACTCGTAAATTTCCTCTTTTGTGTACTCCTTTTCCGGGGAGGCTATGCCGCGTTCAAGGGCTTTGGACAGCAGTATGTCGGCATCAAGTCCCTTGCCGTCGTCGATGATTTCGATATAGGCAAACTCTCCCTTGCGGGAAGCACAGAGCAGGACGTTCCCCACTTCATCCTTCCCGCACATCTGGCGGTCTTCGGCGGATTCAATGCCGTGGTCAAGGGCGTTGCGGAGCAGATGCACCAGCGGCTCGTTGAGGCATTCGACAATGGTCTTGTCCAGCGCCAGCTCGTCGCCCTCGATTGAGAACTTGATGCGTTTGCCCAGCTTCTGGGAGGTTGATTTAACCAGCCTGTGCATGGGCATGAAAATCTGTTTGAGGGGGACCATCCTGATTTCATCCACTTCGGACTGCAGGTTGCGGATGACCTTGTCCAGCTCGGCAAGGCTTGATGAAATCTTGGACATATTGTCTGTTTTGGTCTGGGCGATGACCGCGTAGGTGACCATCAGCTTGCCCACAAGTTCAATCAGGGAATCAAGCTGCTGGGTGGAGACCCTGATGGATGAAATTGCCTGCGAGTCCTTTTTCTTTCCCGCTGCCGGCTGTACGGACTGGGACATCTCCTCCGTTTTTATTTCCTTGGCGGCAGCAGCCTGCACCGGTTCCTGATCTACTGAATCATCCGGTAAAGAGTTTTCATCCTGCTCGTGCTGGGCTGCCGGAGCGGGCTTCAGGTCTGTTCCGCCCTGATCCTTCTCTGTGTCGCCGTCCATTTTCTCCCAGCCGTCATCCTCATCCGGGGTTTCGCCTACCATGGCAGCCATTTCGGCCATCATTTCACGCTCGGCCTTTTCCATATCAAAGGAGGACGGAGAGGATTTTATCGGTTCAGGGTCCCGGACAGTTCTTGATTCAACCTTGGCTGCTCCTTTGTTCAGCAGCCCGCCGATACAGTAGTAAAATTTCTTCTGAGCCTCGGTTATATCCAGCAGTGCGGTGATAAGTTCCGGAGTTATGGGGGTAATGCCGTCGTTGAGCATATCCATGAGGGCTATTACTTGTGCTGAAGGCATTTTTACATGCTCCAGCCCAAGGTCCTTGAGGATCGATGTGATGTCCCCGGAGCCGTGCTCAAGGCCTATAATGGATTCTTGAAGCTGGGTTATGCAACTGGAAATACTGTCTTTCATTGTCCGTGTGCTCCGGCGTTACTTGAAAAAGCTGTCTCTGCTGTCCAATACCGACATATAGTTCTGGAAACCCCAGGAATAAAAGATGCTCGTGCAATGGCTGTTCATTCCGGTCACCCCGATCTCATGGGTGTCGCTGTAGCCGGAGATCAGTTCAAAGAAGGCTGATCCCACCGTCAGGGACAGCCCGAAGTCAAAGATTATCGGCCTGTCATCACTTATGGAGTCAAGGGCTTCCTGCACTGTCTTCAACTGGTCCGGGTGGTATATCCGCCTTGCCTTCAGGGTAAATACTTCGGCGTCCGGCAGTGATTCGATTTCCACGGGGGAGTCTGTTTCAGGACCTCCGGCAACCGCGGCTTTGCCTTCTCCTACCAGTCTGGCTTCAATGTCGTCTGTTGCGTTCTTGTCGTAGCTTCCGGTGTCCCGCAACTGCTCTATGAGCATGAATATTGAGTTTACCGATTCAATAGCAAGGGCAATCTGAGGGAGTTTATGTTCAACCTCTCCGGCCTGCATTTTTTTCAGAAAGCTTTCCACCTTGTGGGTGAAGGCCGAAGCTGGCTCGAACCCGGACATGAACCCGGTGACCCCCTTGATGGTGTGCAGAGGGCGCGAAAGCACTTCGATGCCTTCCTCGATGCGCTGTTCATCCAGAAGATCGATGCCCTCCAGCACCTGCGGATAGTACTTGTCGTTTACTTCCGAGAAAAATTCTTCAACAAGGGAATCATCTTCACTCATAGTTAGCTCTCCGTCTCTACGGATATTATTTTTGCAGGAGGCCGATCTTGGCGAGTTCCTCGTACAGTTTTTCCCTGAGTACAGGTTTGACAATGTACGCGGAAGCCTCAACATCATGGAAAGATCTGATTACGGTTCTGGCATCGTCAAGCGCGGTGGTCATGATGACCTTTGCAGGCGGGCTGATGTCGGATTTCTTTTCAAACTCCCTGATAGCTTCAAGGGCGGATATCCCGTCGACTCCGGGCATCATTATATCCATCAATATAAGCGTATAGGGAGATCCTTCATCAAAAGCAAGCTTGTACGCTTCGATGGCTTCCTCCCCGTTCACGACGATGTCGATCTGAAACAGAGGGGAAAGGAATGTTGAGAGCAGTTTTCTGCCCACGAATTCATCTTCCGCTATTAATGCGCGCATCACAGCCTCCGGATAGTAAATATCATCTGAAATAATTACATATCATGATTTTTTTGGCAATCTAATGTCAATGTCTTTCAGTGAAAATGTTTCTTTCCAACATTACAATTATGTCAACCTTGCCAACAGGCGTTAGGTGCTGTACCTAAATCGTCATGGAAAGAAAGAGAACACCCCAAAGAGAGGCAAGAGTCAGGGAAGTGCTGTCTAAAAGGCAGAAAGATTTTACCCTTATTATTGATAATGTGTGGGACCCGCACAATGTGTCAGCCATCCTGCGAAGCTGTGACGCATTCGGTGTCTACGGCATTCATTTATATTATACGGAATCGCAATGGCCTGAGCTGGATAAGAAATCATCTGCATCCGGCAAGAAATGGGTAGAGCGCACGACCCACAGTGATCCGGCCGAGATGATCGGGGGATTGCGCGAGCAGGGATATCAGATTCTGCGGACCGGGTTTTCCGAAAACGCAAGGCCGCTTATGGATTTTGACCTCAGCGTGCCCTCGGCGGTCATTCTTAGCAACGAACACAGCGGAACTGCCCCGGAACTGGCTGAGCTTGTCCCAGATGAAGTCTATATTCCCATGCAGGGCATGATTCAGAGTTTTAATGTCTCCGTGGCTGCCGCTCTGATTCTGTATCACGGGTTCACCCAGCGTTTTGCCAAGGGCATGTACGATACTCCAGACTTTTCCGCAGAGGAACTCGACAGGCTTGCCGCCGACTGGTTAGCCCGATAGCTCCATCCATTTTTTCACGGTGTCGGCCCAGAGTGTTCCAAGGTCGCGCGCGAAAATGGCATTGAGGTCGTTTTCCGTGTACTTGCTTTCCAGCTTGATCTTGTTTCCGAACACCTGGGCCATGGAGCGGATGTTGGACGCTTTGGCCAGACTTGAATGCTGGATGTGTTTTACTCCGAGCTGACCTGCATAGATGTGGTCGTAGCCTGCAAGGTAGGCCCGTAGGTCCCGTTCAAGGTCATCGAACTGGGTCGGGTTGAAACGCACGTCGAATCCACCGCACTTATGCACGGCCTCCATGTTGAGCATATGGCAGCACCCGGAAAGATGTACCGCCGGACGCGTATATGAAAATTGCCCGCAGTCGAAAGCATTGCGGCAGCTGTCGAATACCATGACCCGTTCGGTCAGTCCCTCTATCTGTGATGACCCGGTTGCGGGGTTGAACAGGTGGTAGTCGGCCGACTGCAGGGATTGCGGTGTGGACGCCGAGGTTATGCGGCAACCCACTGCTCCGGGGTTTCCGTAATGTTTTGCAGTTGCCAGCAGTTCTTCCAGCCAGTTTTCAGGCAGCTCCACATCGTCATCCAGAAAAACAGCCCATTTGGCTTTGCGGACTTCTGGTTCGCTCAACAGCCAGTTGCGAGCCGGGGGCGCCCCCACGTTTATAGGCAGCTGTATGCCCTTGTAGCGGCCCTGGGCAAAAAGGGTTCCTGCTTCAGCCACCACCTCCGGGGTATTATCGCTCGACCCGTTGTTGAGTGCAAACACCCTGGCTTCGCCTATTCTTGATCCTGCTACATTCTTCAGGGTTTTTTCAATGAGTTTCCCGTTATTCCATGAGTACAGCAAAATGGCTACTTCAGCTGAATCGCTGAGGGCTCCCGCAGTTGATATGGGATGTGTAAGCAAATAAAGTTTCTGCCCCCAGTTTATATTCCAGATGTTGTCCCGCCATAGTGCCGAGAGAACCGATATGGCTTCTTCTTTCGCTCCAGCGCGTAGCAGCTGTTCAGAATATATGTAGCCCTTCCAGGGGGTCCAGATTTTTTCATCAAGTCCCTGCAGGGCTGTTATGGTCTGTGCAGGGGAGTGGTATAAAAAATTGTATTCAACTGTAAGGCGCTGTTTAAGCTGAAGTAAACTGTCCGGCCAGGTCACAAGGTCAAGAGCACTCAGGGGGAGTTCCGGGCTGCCAAGGCGGAGCAGGGTGTTCCATGTCTCCGCCAGCCACGCGATCCCCTGAGGCCCGCGCAGAAAGGGGAAAAGGTGGCGGATTATCAGCTTGCTGTCCGCTGAGCGGAGCAGGGTGTCCAGATCTTCGGAAGGGATATTTTCCTGAGGGGCGGAGAGGATCGCCTCAAGAAGCTGCTTTCGGGGGCCGGGATCAGAGTCCAGTTCTAGGCATCTTGCAGCTGCAGAACGATCAAGCGGGTTCTGGGTCCACATGAGCAGGGCAAGTTTTCGCGATACTTCAAGGAGGTCCGGATGTTCATTTGACAGGTGCCGGAAGACGTTTATAAGGCCTCGCTGATGTGCCGGTTCTTCTGTCCCGAGCACCCAGAGGGGGACGGTGTTTTTTAACATGTTCAGAAATCGTTCTGTCTTCCCGACGATGCATTCCGTTACATTGGAAATCATTGTTCACTCCGTTTACAGGTGCTGTAACTTATTATTCATTATGACAAATTGATTTTAAAGTCATTCCCTATAGTAGTGCTGGTATAATGTCTTTTGATGTTTCGGGAGCGGCATAATAAAAGTTGCTGGACATAGTGCATAAAACTGGTATTACTATGCGTTCCGCATGCCCGAATGCACAATGGAGTGAGTAATGACTGAAAAGGAAGCCGTACAAATAATCAAGACCGGCGGGGTACTGATCTATCCCACCGAGACTCTTTTTGCTGTTGGAGCCGATGCCTGTGATGAAAGGGCGGTAAACCGTGTCTCCCTCATCAAGAACAGGCCTGTGTCCAAGCCCCTGCCGCTCATTATCGGCAGCATGGAACAGCTGGATCTGGTAACAGGCTTTGCGTCTGCTGAACTGCTCAGGCTGGCCGATAAGTTCTGGCCGGGACCTCTCTCCATTCTTGTCAGGGCACGTGAGGAACTTCCTTCCGCAGTAAAGGATTCGCGCGGGTATTCTTCTGTTCGCTGGACCGACCATCCTCTTGCTGCGGCGTTGTGTATTAAGTCAAGAACCCCGCTCATTGCTACCAGCGCCAATATGAGCGGCAAACCTGCCGCAGCCAAGGTCGCAGAGCTGGATGAAGACTTGACCGTGATGGTTGAGGGTGTCTATGACGGTTTGCCGGGGCCACGGGGAGGTTCTCCTTCAACCGTTGTGGAGCTCCTTACAGGCGGTAAAATCAGAATATTGCGGGATGGAGTGATCTCAAGAACTACGCTTGCCAGGGCCGGTTTTTCAGTCGTGGACTGATGTTGTAGTTTTTTTTATTTGCTTGTCTGATCCTTTGGAGTCTTTCCATGTATTATTTTGAGCCTGCTTCCAGTTAGGAAGCGGGCTTTTGTTTTGGCGGTATAACATTTATACCACAAGCCCTCATGTCAGCTATTCAAGGATTTGATTCGTTGATTTGATCCTGAGGAAGGGGCCTGCAGATGGGCAAGGGTGCCTGTACGGCACAGGAAAGCGGTTCACCGCATGTGGTTATCCCTGAATTTTCAATTTGCGGCGTTTAAAAAGTTATACTCGTTTTCCCCGGTTAAGCCGGTATGTCTGTTCATGGTATAAAAAATTTTACATCGGCAGATTCACGAATGGGTAATTAAATTGTAATTTAATGTTTTAAAAACAGTGTGTTAAAGAGATGGTGCGGTGTATTTTTACTTTGGCACACCTGTTGCTATATTAAGATCACCTTCATTCTTTTGCTGAGATAACTCCGAAAAAGCGGCCCCGTCAGAAATAACTGTCGGGGCTTTTTTCGTATGGACTTTTTTCTGTGTTTTTAGATTAAATCTAGAAAAAGTATAGATGTTTAAAAAGTTTAACCGGATTTTCTGCTAAATGGGCTTTGGCTGTCAGTGGGTAAAAAATATTTAACCCCATGGTTGTTTGTGTTTTTGATGTGTTGTTTAAAAATAATCTTTAAATATAGATAGTTGTGGATTGATTTTGAGGTGTATTGACTTTGGCACACCTGTTGCTATATCCAGATCACCTTCATTCTTTTGCTGAGATAACTCCGAAAAAGCGGCCCCGTCAGAAATAACTGTCGGGGCTTTTTTCGTATGGACTTTTTTCTGTGTTTTTAGATTAAATCTAGAAAAAGTATAGATGTTTAAAAAGTTTAACCGGATTTTCTGCTAAATGGGCTTTGGCTGTCAGTGGGTAAAAAATATTTAACCCCATGGTTGTTTGTGTTTTTGATGTGTTGTTTAAAAATAATCTTTAAATATAGATAGTTGTGGATTGATTTTGAGATGTATTGACTTTGGCACACCTGTTGCTATATCCAGATTACCTTCATTCTTTTGCTGAGATAACTCCGAAAAAGTGGCCCCGTCAGAAATAACTGTCGGGGCCTTTTTCGTTTGGATATTTTTATACGTTGTTAGATTAAATCTAGAAAAAGTATAAATGTTTAAAAAGTTTAACCGTATTTCCCGCTAAATGGGCTTTGGGTATCTGTGGGTTAAAAATATTTGACTCCATGGTGGTCTGTGCTTTTGGTGATTTTGTTGAAAATATTGTTTAAATATAGGTTGTTATGGTTAAGTTTCGAGCTGTTTTTATTTTGGCACACCCGTTGCATTGTTCAGATTACCTTCATTCTTTTGCTGAGATAGTACCGAAACAGGCCCCGCCGGAATAATCCGGCGGGGCCTTTTCGATTTTAGTACGGAATTATATTCTCGTGCCGGATCTGCTGTTATACCGGGTTTGAGACCTGATTGTAACTTAGAAGTCTTTTCCGACAGTGATTAGTTTGTTAATCTGGACGTACAGAGTGTTTGTTCCTGAAGCTGCATATGATTATAGCAGAGTACAAAATATTATACTCCAGCCGGGTGGGAATTAACCGGCTGGACGAAAATACTAAACCTTCTTGTCATGAAACTTTATTCCGGGTAATAATCATAGCTGATTGTCGGAAAAACTGAAACTCACATTCTTTATTCCTGCTCAACCGAACTTTTACGAAGGGTTTGTCTTATGCAAGGTTCAAAACCATGCCCGCACTGTGGTAAGGATATTGTACTTTACCGTAATCCAGTTCCCACCGTTGATATTATTATTTATGATCCCGTCAGGGGAGTCGTGCTGATTGAGAGAAACAATCCTCCGCTCGGCTGGGCTTTGCCCGGCGGATTCGTTGATTACGGTGAAACTCTAGAGCATGCGGCAGTACGCGAAGCCAGGGAGGAGACCGGGTTGGAAGTGACTCTCACCGGGTTGGTGGGGGTATATTCAA
Organism: Maridesulfovibrio sp. FT414; assembly: GCF_050916235.1. Lineage (GTDB taxonomy): Bacteria > Desulfobacterota > Desulfovibrionia > Desulfovibrionales > Desulfovibrionaceae > Maridesulfovibrio. Next base: position 934,479 of record NZ_CP104854.1, on the reverse strand, counting down.
TGCCCTGTCGCGATGACCGGCAGCACACTATTAGTGTAACATACAGCGCCATAACCAGTAATCCGGATGCAGTCAGCGCAGGGGATGATGCCGGAAGGGCCAATTTTTTCAAACTGGATGCTCTGCCGGAACTTGTTTTTGACCACCGGGATATTCTGGGTGATTTTTCGGCGCAAATTTTCAGGCTGCGCAAGCATGCCGCAGTGGGTAATGCTGAATAGCAGGCAATTTGAAAATCAAATGGAGTCGGATCAGTGCACGAGGTTCTGTACGTAACATCGGAGATGTATCCTTTTTCCAAGACAGGCGGATTGGGAGATGTGATGGGGGCTCTGCCTCCGAGCATCTGCAGCAAGGGGATCAAAACTGCAGTCATCACCCCGTTTTATGGGCGCATGAATCTGGACGGGCATAAACTGAGGCTTGTCTATTCTGACCTGCATATCGGTTATCCGTGGCCGGATACAACTGCGGAGATCTATCATACTGAATACGAAGGACTTTCAGTCTATTTCGTGGCTCGCGGTGAATATTTTGATCGCCGTCATTACTATAATACTCATTCCGGTGACTATTTTGATAATTGTGAACGGTTTATCTTTTTCTGCAAGGCCGTTGTAAAGCTGGCCCGAATGCAGCCATCCCCGCCGGCAGTGATTCATTCCCACGACTGGCAGTCGGCGCTGGTCCCTCCGTATCTGTATTTTGAGCGCATGAAGGATTCATTCTGGTCGCAGACAAAAAGCGTCACCACCATCCATAATTTGGCATTTCAAGGTCGTTTTTCTGAAAGACTTTTTCATGAATCAGGGCTTCCTGCTGAAGCCTGGTCTTTGTCGGGAGCGGAATTCTACGGTGACCTGAACATGCTGAAGGCCAGCGTTGCCTACAGCGACGCCGTGACCACAGTCAGTCCTTCCTATGCTCAGGAGATTCTGGGTCCGGAGTTCGGGTGCGGTCTGGAAGGATTTCTCAACAGTCAGGCCCACAAGCTGACCGGTATTCTTAACGGGGCGGATTATTCAGTCTGGGATCCGGGCAATGATAAATTTCTGCCCTGCTGCTATGGACCGGACAGGATCAAAGGCAAGTACGAATGCAAGAAATCCATGCTGCGCGAGTTCTATATGTCCGATCAGCTGGAGGACAGGCCTGTTTTCGGTTTTATAGGACGCTTGCGCGATCAGAAGGGTATAGACCTGCTCATTGACATCCTGCCACGGCTGATGGAGAAGGACGTGGGTGTCATCGTTCTTGGTGAGGGTGACCTTGGCTATGAGGCGAGGCTGCTTGAATATATGGAAGAATATCAGGGTAAATTCTGTGTTCAGATCGGATATACTGAAGATCTGGCTCATGGAATTCAGGCAGGTTCGGATATCTTCCTGATGCCGTCCCGATATGAACCCTGTGGACTGACCCAGATCTATGCCCTGCGTTTCGGGACTCCTCCGGTTGCCACCGCAGTGGGCGGGCTCCGTGATACAATTACCCCTTACCCGGCCGAAGACGCCACCGGATTCACCTTTGAGCGTCCGGAACCGGAACTTTTTTTCGATGCCATAATGCAGGCGGTTGAAGCCTGGCAGGATCGTGACGGTTGGGAGAGAATGATTGGACGGGCCATGCGCAAAGAGTTTACCTGGGACCGTTCCGCTGATGAGTATATCAACCTTTACCGCAAGCTTGGCGCTAGAATTTAGGTGGTGAGAATGGCTCGCAAACGTATTGAGGAACTGGCTGAAAAGCTGCACGTGGATATTGAGGGACTGAGCCTTGTTGAGGCTGTAAGGCTGCTCCAGCGCCTTGAAGGCAATTTTGATTGCTTTGCCAGGGCGGAGAGCGGTTTCTGTGACCAGACAGAATGCCTCTTTTATGAAGAGTGCATGGATAATTCGAGTAATTCCGAGGAATAGACCGCCGATGCCAGAGACTTTACCAGTTTATATCGCCCCTTTTGACTTGTTCCTCTTCGGTAAGGGGGAGCACTGGGACCTTTACCGCATTCTTGGAGCCCATTTTGATATTCAGGAAGAGCAGGAGGGGTACCGTTTTGCCGTGTGGGCCCCTAATGCCAAGAATATTTATGTTGCCGGAGACTTCAACGGTTGGAATACCAAGGCCAATCCCTTATTCCCCGTCGGAGTATCAGGGATCTGGGCAGGTTTTGTTCCCGGAGTTCAGCCCGGTCAGCTTTACAAGTACAACGTGGTCCGCAATGACGGTCATGAAGTGCTTAAGACGGACCCTTTTGCCTTCAGGACTGAAATGCGTCCGGGGCATGCTGCTGTTACGTGGGGACTGAACAACTATCAGTGGGAAGATGAACAGTGGATGGCTGATCGTCGCAAGACCGGGCTGCCCCTGAACAAGCCCATTTCATGTTACGAAGTGCATCTCGGCTCATGGCGGCGCGATGGCTGGAACTACCGGACCTATCGCCAGCTAACCGAGGAGCTTCTTCCTTATGTGAAGGACATGGGATTCACCCACATTGAACTCATGCCCATTGCCGAGCATCCCCTTGACGAATCATGGGGTTACCAGACCACTCATTACTATTCTCCCACATCAAGGCACGGCAGCCCGGACGACCTGCGCTATTTCATCGACAAATGTCATCAGGCCGGATTAGGGGTCCTTCTTGATTGGGTTCCGGGGCATTTTCCCAAAGATGATTGGGGACTTGGACGGTTTGACGGCTCAGCCCTTTATGAGCATGCCGATGCCCGAAAGGGTGAGCACCCGGATTGGGGGACCTATATTTTCAATTTCGGGCGGCATGAGGTAAGCAATTTCCTGCTTGCAAACGCCCTATACTGGCTCAAGGAATTTCATATCGACGGGCTGCGCATAGACGCAGTCGCTTCCATGCTTTATCTCGACTATTCCCGCCGCGAAGGAGAGTGGATTCCCAACGAATTCGGCGGCAATGAGAATCTTGAGGCCATCGAGCTGCTCAAGAATCTCAACATGGTCGTTCATCAGCAGTTTCCCGGTGCCATGATGATTGCCGAGGAATCCACATCGTGGCCCGGAGTCTCCCGACCTGTCTATACCGGAGGACTCGGCTTCACTTTCAAGTGGAACATGGGCTGGATGAACGACACGCTGGATTATATGGAGAAGAGCCCGATTCACCGTTCATATCATCAGAACAAGCTTACTTTTTCGATGATATATGCCTTCAGCGAGAATTTCTTCCTGCCGCTGTCGCACGATGAGGTGGTGCATGGCAAGGGAGCACTGCTTTCCAAGATGCCCGGTGACATGTGGCAGCAGATGGCCAATCTGCGCATGTTGCTCAGTTACCAGTGGGCTCATCCTGGTAAAAATCTCCTTTTTATGGGATGTGAATTCGGCCAGTGGAATGAGTGGAACTGCAGAAAGGAATTGGACTGGACTCTGCTGGGCTTCCCTTCGCATCAGGGATTGCGGAATACCGTGATTGATCTGAACCGGGTAATGCATGAGAATCCGGCTATGTATAAGCATGATACCGACTGGTCCGGATTCGAATGGGTTGATTTTTCGGATTACATGTCCTCGGTGATGAGTTTCATGCGCAAGAGTGAAGGGGATAAACCGGTACTCTGGGTTTTCAACTTTACACCCGTTGTGCGTGATTGGTATTGTCTGGGGTGTCCCGAAGGCGGTAACTGGGTTGAGATATTTAATTCCGATGCTGAAATCTACGGCGGATCGAACGTGGGCAACATCGGAAAGGTCCAGGCCCGCAAGGCCGGTGATATAGGTGCATTTCCATACTATCTGGAATTGACCTTGCCCCCTCTTGCGGCCATAGCCTTAAGACCGGAATAGTAGATCTGTATATGTGTGCATACCTCCGGCTGTTTCTTCGGAACTGGCCGGAGGTTTTAATTTTTTCTGATCAATGACAATTTGTCGTATGAAGCGGCTAAGCCTTATTAAAAGGTTTTATCCGCCAGAGGTAATCAGAAATTGTGAAAAGCGCAAATCGCATCAAAACCAGGTGAAAATTATGAAAAAAAATATATGTGTTACGCTGGGAGATCCGAACGGACTTGGTCCTGAACTGGCATGCCGTCTGTTTTCCGAACGTGCTGCGGACCGTGCTTATCTGATGATCGGTCCGGAAAACGGTCTGCTCTGGCATCTGGAAAAGCTTGGTCTGGAGAAGTTTTATACCGTGCTTGATGACCCTGAAGAAATTTCTGATGCAAAAACTGGATATTATCTGTATGTGCCGGAATCCCTTTATGACTTTGAACTTAAGATCGGTCAGGCCGATCCCGAAGGCGGCCGTTGCGCAGGGGAAGCGCTTGAAACAGCTATGGAGCTGCTTAACGGTGGGATAGTTGCCGGGTTGGTTACCTGCCCTCTCAACAAGGCCATGCTGCAGCTTGCCGGGTTTGATTTTCCGGGCCATACCGAATTTCTGGCAACCCGTTCAGGGGTTGGCAGGGAGAACGTCTGCATGCATCTGGGCGGACCGAGGCTTAAAGTCAGCCTTGTTACCACCCACCCCAGATTTGTGGATATACCGGCCCTGATCACTGAAGAACGGATACTGCGCTGCATAGACCTGACAGCCAGCCTTGTGAAATCGCTGGGACTGGAAAATCCCATAGCCGTATGCGGCCTTAACCCGCATGCCGGTGAGTCCGGTCGCATAGGCACGGAGGAATTGGAGATCATTGAACCGGCCATCAGGAAGGCAGTGGAGCTGGGCTACAATGTGGAAGGACCGTTCCCCGGTGATACCATTTTCCACTTCGCAGCAGACGGAAGTTACAGCGCAGTGCTGGCCATGTATCATGATCAGGGGCTGGCTCCGCTCAAACTGCTCCATTTCAGCGAGGCGGTAAACATCACCCTGGGCCTGCCTTTCCCGAGGACCTCACCGGACCACGGAACCGGCTATGACATTACCGGTACCGGAAAAGCTACGCTGGCAAGCTTCAGGATTGCAGTTGAATCCGCTGAGATGATGGTAGACGCACTAAAATAAAAAAACGCACGGAACATCCTGTTCTGTGCGAAACATTTTGAAGATCAGAATCTTCACGAGTCTGGGGCAGGAAAACTTACTGGAAGTTATCCTGCCCCAGTCGTCGGGGTCAAAGCCCCCGGCATGGCCTCCGGAAGACCCGCATGTCTCCGGTGGCATGGAAGAATTAGATACCGAAGGGGCCGAACTTTTTAACGTATTCCTGAAGTTCTTCCCAGAGGTGTTCGGAAAATTTATCGTACTTTTCAGCTGCAGTGTCGTAGCTTTCGAGTTTCTTTACTACGTTTGCTGCCTTAGCGTACACAGTGTTGAATTCAGCTTCGTCCATTCCTGCCATTTTCATGGCTTCGTCTTTTGAAAGATGACCGGTATGGGCAAAGACCCCGGACAGAACGCCCATCATCTGTTTTACGTTCTTCTGAGCCATTTCTTTCTCCTTAAAAATAAATAATTATTGGTAAAACCTTGTCAGCCATAATGCTGTTAACACTATATTCCTCATAATTGCAAGAGGTTCCTCCGTAGCAGCCCCATTTCCAGACTGTTATTTTATGGCTCAAGACGGGAAAGGCCGTTGCCGTTGCTTTTTCATCTTTCGGCACGTATTGTTCGTATTTTAAAGAACTTCAAGAGATTACACATGAATAAATTCAATAATAGTATATGGATAAATGTCGGTGAAGCTTCCGGTGACATGCACGGAGCAATGCTTGCAAAAGAACTCATGAAACATGACCCGGAACTTAAGGTTATGGGCATGGGCGGTTCGGATATGGAAAAAGCCGGGTGCGATATCCGGTATTCCATGCAGCTCATCAATCTGGTCGGGTTCACTGAAGTCTTTCCCAAGTTACCGAGACTGCTCAAGCTTTTCAGGGAGATTGAGGACGTTTTTAAAAAGGAAAGACCCAAGGCCGTAATTCTGGTCGATTGTCCGGACTTCAATTTCCGGCTGGTCAAGATCGCCAGCAGGCTGGGGATTCCGGTATATTACTATATCACCCCTCAAGTCTGGGCGTGGCGGCAGGGAAGGGCGAAGTTCCTGCAGAAATATGTAAGCAAGATTCTGTGTATCCTGCCATTTGAGCAGCCTTTTTTCAAAGAGCGCGGCGTGGAGGCCCAGTATGTGGGACATCCGCTGCTGGACATAATTCCGCTGTCAGAACTTGATTCCATTGACCCTGATCCAGAGCTGGTGGGCATTCTGCCGGGCAGCCGTAGCCGGGAGATTTCTTCCCTGCTGCCTGAGTTTGCTCGTGCCGCTGAAATGCTTTTGAAGGATTTTCCTCACCTGCGTTTTTCCATTGCACGCGCTCCCAATGTTACTGAGGAGAAACTTAGACGCTACTGGCCTGAGCACCTGCCGGTGAGCATCAGCCAGCCGGAGGATCGCTATGGTCTGATGCGCCGCTCAAACGTGATTATGGCCGCTTCGGGGACAGCAACGCTTGAATGCGCCCTGATAGGAACCCCGACGCTGGTGGCTTACAAAATGGCTCCATTGACCGCGTTTCTGGCAAAGCTCATTATCAGGATAAAATATGCGAGCCTTGCCAACATCATCCCGGATAAGCTTGTTCTGCCGGAGTTCCTGCTGCACAACGCCACGGCTGAGAATTTTTATCTGCAGGTCAAGGAATGGGTGGGCAATCCGGAATCCGCATCGGCGGTTCGTGAAGAGCTGGTTCATCTGCGGGAACTGATCGGAGAACCGGGAGTGGCTGCAAGAGCGGCGAATATAATTCTGAGTGACCTTAACGCAAAGTAGAAGACGATAAAAAAAACCCCGGAGCCAATCCCCGGGGTTTTTCTGACTTTGGAACAAAAAACGGAACAGCCACCGCGGCTGTCGCGTATCTCACAATCTGAAATTAACTGTCTAAAACTAAACGCAGCCGGTGGGCTTGGGCAGACCAGCCATCTTACATGCTCCCTTACCGGGGCCGGAGGGGAACAGTTCATAGATGTGTTTCAGTTTGTAACCGGTAACCTTGGAGAGGATGCGAACCATAGGTGCGATACCGTTCTTCTTGTAGTAGTCCTGCAAGAAGTCGATAACTTTCTGGTGTTCTTCGTTCAGATCTTTGATGCCTTCGCTTTCTTTAACGAAGTCAACCCACTCGGGGCACCAATCTTCGAACTTAAGAAGGAAACCGTCTTCATCAACGTCAAAGCTTTTGCCCTGAAATTCAACGAGTGCCATGTAAAACCTCCTAAAAATTAATCGTAAAAACGGTCGAACCGTTTTAACATTCAGGCTCCAGTGACTCCCCCCGAAACACAGTTCCGAGGAAAATGTCTCACTTACCCAAATTGGGATTAAAACCTAGGGAAAAAAAATTCAAGGAAAATATTTAGCTAGTCGAAACATTTCATAAAAAGTGAACGGCTGTACAGCCTCATGAATGCTCGTTTTTTAAGCCATGAGCCATTGTCTTTGACGCGAACGTTCGCATTCTAAGGCCTGATGCCAAACAATATATATAGTTGTTGCTGCACCGTTTTTAATCGATATGTATGGACTTTTTGTTGATTATGATCTGTTCAGTGGGCAAAAATGTCCGAGCTGTTTTTGCTAAGACTATAATATAATTTACTTAAAGTTGTTGAGGAACGGAAGTTGTATGGATCTTGGCACTACATCAGGAGGATTCAAAAATGGAAATCAGTTTTGTAAGAGAAGCAACCGGAACTCATCTGGCGAATTCAGTTTCAAGGGAAAAGTCTGCCCCAGCGGCGACTGTTCAGGGGCATCTTGATACCGTATCTGGTAATATTCGTGCCGGGCTGAGGTCCGCATCTGCCGATCCGGAACAGCTGCTTGAACAGACGATGGAATCCGGAATGAGCGAAAACGCAATAAGTGATGCCCACGATTTCAACATGGCCAGAATCATGGAACTTCTTTCAGACCCACTGCTTAAGGAAGACATCTGATTCAATATGGAGATGACCCATGCTTCTACGAAGGTATATTGATCCAGTCGGGATGACCGGAGATTTACCTGTCGCATAACGATTTTCATGGCCGACTTGTTCTAAGTAAAGGCAAAGCCCCGGAATGCTTGTTTTCGGGGCTTTGCCTTTTTATAAACAAAGTGCTAACAAAAGGAAGTTTCAGCCCGCAACAGGTCGCGAAAACTTTCTATGAATAAAATCAAATTAAAGAAAATTCCGGATAAACCTTCTCCCGGTTACCCCCCTATGGAATCAGTTCTTGCTCCTCCGTCGCCGGTCAGGATTGACCCGTCGTGGTATGTCCCCACGTCTGACGAATGTGTCCGCTGGTGGGAAGAGTTCTCCATGCTGGACAATATCAGGTCTCACAGTGCTCTCGTGGCGGATGTTGCCGTTCGGGTGGCGGAAATGGCCGTGCGTTCCGGGGTTGATGTTGATGTCCCGACCATTCGGGCTTCGGCCTTGATGCACGATATTGCCAAGAGTTACTGCATTCACCACGGAGGCAATCACAGCCAGCTTGGTGCGGCGTGGACCATGCGCCTTACCGGTAATCCTGCTGTGGCCATGGGGGTTCTGCACCATGTCTTCTGGCCGTTTGATCCTGATGCTGATAAATATTTCCTTCCGCTGGTGGTCAGCTACGCCGACAAGCGCGTTATGCATGACACCCTGACGACACTTGATGAGAGATTCGGTGACCTTAAAGTAAGGTATGGAAAAACCGAAAAAATCATACAGAGAATTCACCAAACATACGAGCAGGCCCTTGTCCTTGAAGAGCGGCTCGGCAAGCTGATCGGAGTTGATCTCAATGCATGTTCTTTTGATAGCGGGCGGCTGGTCTGATGAACGTGAAGTATCTTTAAGCGGAGCCAAAGGCATCCACCAGGCCCTGCTTGAACTGGGCCACGAAGTGGAGCTGCTGGACCCTGCAAAGGATTTCGCGGAGATCCTTGTCCGTGCGGGCAAGGCTGATTTCGCCTTTATCAACCTTCACGGTTCTCCCGGTGAAGACGGACTTATCCAGGCCATGCTCAATCAGGCCGGATGCCCGTATCAGGGTTCTGCGCCTGAGGGTTCATTCCTGACCCTGAACAAGGGCGCAGCCAAGACAGTTTTTGACATGCATTCCATCCGCACCCCGCGCTGGGAACTGATCTGTCCCACTGACGGATGCAGGGGGCTTGAGAAGCTTGCTCCCCCCGTGTTCATCAAGCCTAATTCCGGAGGTTCCAGTCTGGGCATGACTTTTGCCCGTACTGCCGATGAACTGAAGCAGGGCATCGAGACCGTATTCAGCATGGGGGACAGTGCTCTTGTCGAGGCATATACCGAAGGTATCGAAGTAACCTGCGGTATTCTTGACGATGAACCGTTGCCTCTTATTCTTATTACTCCGCCGGAGAATGCTGAATTCTTTGACTACCACAGTAAATACGCCCCTGACGGGGCCGAGGAGATTTGCCCTGCACCCATTTCCGCCGAGCTGACCGAAGAGATCCAGCGGATAACGCTGAAGGTTCACAGGCTGCTCGGCCTTGCGGACTACAGCAGGGCGGACTTTATCATATCAGAAGGAGTACCCTACCTGCTGGAAGTGAACACACTGCCCGGCATGACTCCAACCAGTCTGGTTCCGCGGGCAGCCAGGGCCGCAGGATATTCATTCAATGAATTGATCGCCAGACTTATTGAGTTGGGACAGAGGAAGCGGAAGTAATTTTAACAGGGTCCGCCCACCGGGCAGGCCGCGGAACGGAAACGTCAGGATCAACACATGTCGAAATCCCTCAAGCTAAGGACAGCCTCATTTCTTTACGGACTCGGCTGGAAAGCCGCCATTCCCTTTCTGAAACGCAATGACCGTCTCAGGGAAGGGTTTGACCGCAGAACACTAAAGCACAGCCTTCCGCCCCGTGCGGATATCTGGATTCAGGCCGCTTCCGCAGGTGAGGCCAAGATCGTGACCCGGATTATGGATGCCATTTCCATGGACCGGCCCACCAGATTCCTGCTGACCACAAATACGGCACAGGGATTGTCCGAGCTTGAAAGGACCGCCTACCGGCTGACACCGAACACCAGAAGAGTATCCGCTGCCGTTACATATTTTCCTTTTGACAGTCCCGAACTGGCCGGAAAGGCTCTTGAAGCCGTGCAGCCGAAGCTGGTGGTACTGGTTGAAACTGAAATCTGGCCCGGTTTTCTGGCCGCCTGCAGGGAAAAAAACGTAAAGGTCCTGATCATAAACGGACGCATGACTACCAAAAGCCTTGCCGGGTACATGGCGTTCCCTGAATTTTTCCAGTCTGTGGCCCCTGAAGAGATTCTGGCAATTTCCGAAGACGATGCCACCCGGTTCAGGACCCTGTTTGAGATCGACAAGGTTTCAACCATGCCCAACGTCAAGTTTGACGGGACCGTCACTGCGGAGGCTGTTCCCTACACGGCCAACCCGCTTTCCTCCATCTTCCGCCCCAAGACCCCGTTCATAATTCTGGGCTCGGTTCGCAAGGAGGAGGAGTCGCAGGTCCTCAAGCTGGTTCAAGGAATCAAATCCGAACGTCCCAAGACCGTTATCGGCTTGTTCCCCCGGCATATGCATCGCATAGATGCCTGGAAGTCCATGCTTGAAGAAGCCGGGCTACCGTGGATTCTGCGGTCGGAGATCGAAGGAAACGCACCTTTCGGCCACGTGGTCCTCTGGGATGTTTTCGGTGAGATGAATTCAGCCTTTCCCCTTGCCCGCGCGGCATTTATCGGCGGCACACTTGCTCCCGTTGGCGGGCAGAACTTCCTTGAGCCTCTGGCGCATGGCATTACACCGGTAATCGGGCCGTACTGGTCCAACTTCACCTGGATCGGCGAAGAGATTTTCGAGCAGAAACTTGCCAGACAGGAGAAGGATTGGGAAGGAGTCCTGCAGGCCCTGCTGGACATCAGCAAGAGGCCTGTGAAACCTGAAAAGGTTAAAGGCGATTTCGATAAATATCTTGAAGAAATGCGTGGCGGCACCGATGCGGCGTGTGCAGCCATTAAACGTAACTGTAAATAGCACTGCGCAGTCCTCCGGAATGTAGCCGGGGACATTTGAGAAAAAGGAACTAAATGAGCATTACCTACGGTTGTTACGGCATTATCCCTGCCCGTTATGACTCCAGCCGTTTCCCCGGAAAGCCGTTGGCGGACATCTGCGGAAAGCCCATGTTCTGGCATGTCTGGAACCGGGCGTCCAAATGCCCTGAAATGGACAAGGTTGTCCTGGCCACGGACAGCGAACTTATAATGGAGGCAGCGGAAAAACACGGCGTACCGGCCGTGATGACTGCTTCCACCCACACCAGCGGTACCGACCGTGTGCTGGAGGCCGCCCAGAAGCTGGGGCTGCCCGGTGATTCCGTCGTAGTGAACATTCAGGGAGACGAGCCCTGCCTCGCCCCCGAGATGCTCAGTGAACTGGTCAGTCCTTTTTCCGACGGCAGTGTCAGGGTAACCACTCTGGCTTCGCCTATCAGTGCTCAGGAGGCCCTAAGTCCGGACCGGGTAAAAGTTGCGCTTGCAAAAGACAGCCGGGCGTTATACTTTTCCCGCGCACCTATCCCATATTCCCATGATGACGACGGGAATTACCTTCTACATATCGGCCTGTACGGTTTCCGCATGGAAGCCCTTGAAGCCTTCGCCGGCATGGCTGTTTCTCCGCTTGAAAAGAGAGAGCGGCTGGAACAGTTGCGACTGCTGGAAAACGGCATACCCATCCACGTCACAATTACCGCACACTCCTGCCATGGAGTTGACCGCCCTGAAGACCTGGATACAGCAATAAAGATTCTTGAGAGGGAAAAAATATGAAAGCCATACTGGCACTTGAAGACGGCACCTGGTTCGAAGGCACCTCCTTCACCGGACCCGGAGAATCTGGCGGAGAAGCTATCTTCAACACCGGAATGACCGGATATCAGGAAGTCCTCACCGACCCCTCGTATACCGGACAGATGGTCTGCATGACCTATCCTCTTATCGGCAACTACGGCATCACCGAAGAAGACATTGAATCCGCAAAGGTTCATGTTGCCGCTTTTATCGTCAAGGAATGCTGCAAGCATCCTTCCAACTGGCGTTCCGTTAAATCACTGCCAGAATATCTCAAAGAGGCAGGCATCATGGGTATTGAAGGAATTGATACCCGTGCCCTGACCCGCCACCTGCGTATCAACGGCGCCATGCGCGGTATCATCTCTACCGAAGAGCTTGATCCTGCGAAACTGGTGGAAAAGGCAAAACAGCTCCCTACCATGGAAGGGCTGAACCTCGCCGACACCGTTACCTCCGAAACCTGCTACGCATGGAAAGAAGGAAAGCCTGTTCCCGTGGATGTAACCTCCGGTTACAAATGGGAAGACAAGGGTCCGCGTCTTATCCTCATCGACTACGGTGTGAAGTGGAATATCCTGCGCCTTCTCGACGCGCAGGGCTTTGAGGTTCTGTCCGTACCTTCGTTCTTTACCGAAGAGCAGATCAGAGCCCTTGAGCCTGATGCCATCTTCCTTTCCAACGGTCCCGGAGACCCGGCCGTTCTGGACCATGCCGTAAACAGTGCGCGTTCTTTCTGTGAAGACCTGCCCGTTGCCGGTATCTGCCTTGGACACCAGATCCTCGGTCAGGCTCTCGGCGGCAAGGCTTTCAAACTTAAGTTCGGTCATCACGGCTGTAACCATCCGGTTATGGACATGGAAAGCAAAAAAATCGAGATTTCTTCACAAAACCATGGGTTTTGCGTTGACATTTCCGACTGTTCCGATCTTAAAATCACCCATAAGAACCTCAATGATGAAACTCTTGAGGGATTTGCTCATAAAACCAAGCCGATTATCGCGATCCAGTTCCACCCGGAAGCAGCACCCGGTCCGCATGACAGCTGCTATTTCTTCGCCAGATTCCGTAACCTGGTAAAAGAGGCAACCGGAAAGTAGACGCGGCAAAACATAACGTCGGAGACCATAATGTCCGGTGAACTTACCAATGCCAGAAAAAAGCTGTCCGGCATTTCTTCTTTGCTCAAGCAGCAGAAAGCCATGGCAGCCGTACAGGCTGTTTATGATGCTGTACTTGTTATCCTCAAGGGCGGGCTGATGAAGTCCGAACGCGAGGAGTTTCAGGACCTGCTGGACAACACAGTTCATATTCTGAACAGCGACAAGAAGCTCAGGGAAGATTATCCCCTGATCATCAGTTATGTCCGTGGTGAAGAAAAGGAACTGCTTGATACTCTGCGGGAGATTCTGCAGGAGCTTCAGAAGAACGTTAGTGCCAATGCTCAGCAGATGCTGGCGGCCATGGAAAAGAAGAAACGGGAGACTCTTGAGCAAGGGCAGGCCCTTATTGAAGAGAACAAGGTTTCTGAAGCTCAGAAGCTTTTCAACAAGCTCATCCGCGAATTCAAGGATGACACAGAGCTGCGGGCTGAGATTGCCGATAAGTTCATCAAGTCCGGACTTTATAGCGAAGCTCTCGAATATCTTGAACAGGCTCTTGCCAATGACCCCGATGCGATCTTCCTCTATAACCGCATCGGAATTGTTCTACGCAAGATGAAGGATTTTGAAGCTGCCGAGAAATACTATCTCAAGGCTTTGCAGATCAATAACAAGGACGAGTATCTCTACTTCAACACTGGTCGTCTTTACTATGACTGGCAGAAATGGGGCAAGATGGCCCAGGCTGCAGAAAAGGCCGTTGCCATCAATCCCAATTTCGCTGAAGCGGAAAAAATGCTCAAGTTCGCCTTGAAGAAGATAGGCAAGTAAATAATGCCTCCGGCGGCCAGAGAAACTTTTTGTAAAAAGTTTCTCTGGACTCTTCAAAAACTTTTAGTAGGCTGTCGCTACCGGCGTGGCCGGGCCGTTCGGATTAAATTGATAAAGCAGGGGAGGACTGAATTTTCAGTTCTCCCCTTTTTAATGGAATAAAGTAATGAAGTACATTCTGCTTGATCGTGACGGTACAATCATTGTCGACAAGCATTACCTCAGCGATCCGGCAGGGGTGGAGTTGATTCCGGGCGCTAGTGAAGGTTTGAAAATGATGGCTGAGGCCGGTTTCGGGCTAATTGTTGTTACCAACCAGTCCGGGATAGGTCGCGGCTATTACTCTGAATCCGATATGCGGGCCGTTAACAGGCGCATGGAAGAACTTCTTGCAGGTAGCGAAGTCAAGTTTGCCGCAGTGTACCACTGCCCGCATGGGCCGGATGAAAATTGCGATTGCCGAAAGCCGGCAGCCGGGATGTTTGATCAGGCCATAGCTGAATTCGGCATGAATCCCACCGACTGCTATGTAATCGGGGATAAGCTCTGTGACGTGGAACTGGGGCTGTCAAAGGGAGCAGGGGCAATCCTTGTGCGTACCGGAAAGGGCCGAAAAGAAGAACCCAAGTGTCAGGGCAAGGCAACATACATAGCAGATGACCTTGTCGATGCCGTCAAGTTTATTCTACAGCAAAAGTAGTTTTTTATTATATGTTGGAGAGTTAGTAAAAGTATGCCTCTGGCGGTCCTCCGGGGGCTAAAAACCTTTTTGTCAAAAAGGTTTTAGAATCCCAAAAACTTTGAGCAAGCTTCGCTGCATGAATTGAAAAATTGTCATTAACCAAAAGCAGGCTAAGCATAGGCAATTCATTGTTTTAATTTTATAAAAATGCTTGTGATGCATATCTTGATGAGATATTCGGGCTAAGGCTATAGCCATATAAGCAAAAGACCCTGCCCATGTTTCCGTGGGCAGGGTCTTTTATTTTGTCTTTGATGTCCTCAAATGACTTTTAGTCATACGAAGCGGCGAAGCCCTGCTAAAAAGTTTGGAAGAGTCCAAAGAAACCTTTTCAAAGGTTTCTTTGGCCGCCGGAGGCATCTTTTGTTACCCGCGTTCGTCAAAAACGCGTTTGGTTTTAGCGAAGCTGCGTGGCAGCAGGCCCGGCTTGAGGATTTCAACATTTGAGCGAACGAGGATATACTTACGGATCTCCTCGCAGATGGCCTTGGCGAGATTGGAGTCGTTGGCTTCAGACACTCCGGGTTTGCGTTCGACACGCACAGTCATGTGGTCGAGCCCTTCGCGCCGTTCGAGGTAGATCTGGTATTCAGAACTGGCTTTTGGGAAGGATTCGAGGACGGATGCAATCTGTCCGGGATAGATGTTTACCCCGCGGAAGATGAACATGTCGTCACTGCGGCCGGAAATTATGTCGTGGCGCGGCATTGAGCATCCGCAGGAGCACTGTCCGGGGATAATGCGGGTCAGGTCGCGGGTGCGGTAGCGGATCAGCGGAGAGGCCTCCTTGTTCAGGGAGGTTACGACAAGTTCTCCTATTTCTCCATCGGGTACGGGCTGGAGGGTGACCGGATCGATTATCTCGGCGATGTATTCGTCGGCCCAGTAGTGGATGCCCTCGTGGGCAAGACATTCTATACCGGCACCGGGACCGTATAGTTCAGTCATGCCGGAAATATCGTGGCTGGATTCGAGTCCGAGGGATTCCTCGAACTGTTTACGCATTTTGGGGGTATGTGCTTCGCCCCCGAAAATACAGCGTTTGAGCTTCAGCTTGTCGGTGAGACCTGCTTTCTGGGCTTCCTCGCCGAGAAGCAGGGCCATTGAGGCGGTGGAGCAGAGACAGGTTGCCTCAAGGTCCACAAGGATCTGAAGCTGGATTTCAAGCATCCCCGGTCCCACAGGCAGGGTCATGGCTCCGAAGTGTTCCGAACCGAGCTGGAATCCGGCTCCGGCCGTCCAGAGACCGTAACCGACACAGACCTGAACCCGGTCAAGGGTATTCAGCCCTGCCAGTTCATAGCAGCGGGCAAACATATTTTTCCAGGTGTCGATGTCCTTCTGAGTGTAGGAAAGGATTTTGCGCTTACCGGTCGTTCCGCTGGAACCGTGGATGCGCACCACTCTTTCCTCGGGAACTGACAGCAGCGGGAGGGGGTAGCCGTCCTTGAGGTCATCTGCGGTGGTAAAGGGCAGTTTCGTGAGATCTTCAAGCGAGTTAATATCACCGGGGGTGATTCCCTTATCCTTGTAGCGGGCTGCGTAGAACGGGCTGTTAGCGGCGGTATGTCCAACGGTCCATTTGAGTCCTTCAAGTTGCTTTGCGGCCAGTTCCTCTGCACTAAGTTCCGGTATAAATCTATATTTGCTGCCCATTTGCGTCTCCGTTAGAAAGCTTGTTCAATCATCGTAAGTATCGTATCCACATTTCAACGGCCTGTGATCTGCCCGAACCGTGTTTCACCTGTGTGGATCAATCGGACAGGGCAGTTTTGCAGGAAAACCAGAAATCTTCAAGCGTTCCAAGGCCACCATGATAGCATTACCGTTCAATTTGCACGAAATAATTGGGGCGGCCCTTGTAGGTGCCGTGCTCGGCAGTTTCTATGGCTGTTGTGTTTTACGTTACATACACGGACAGACCCTGACCAATCCCCGTCGCTCAACCTGCCCGCAGTGCGGGCATACCATTCGCTGGTACGAGAATATTCCACTGCTCAGCTATATTGTGCTCGGAGGAAAGTGCTCGGCATGCCGACAGAAGATAAGTCCCCTTTATCCGATAGTTGAGTTTACTTCGGTTATGTGGGCGGTCCTGCTGATGATCGTTTACGGACCTTCTTCAACGTGGTTGCTGCACATGTTCTTCGGCGGCCTTCTGATAGTGGCTTCATTTATTGACCTCAAGACATTCATTCTCCCGGACATAATCACCATCCCCGGTTCAATTGCTGCTGTTCCGTGTGCCGCACTGCTCACGCCGCTAGGCTGGGACGGGGCATTGATGGGGGCCGGAATCGGCGGAGGGCTGTTCTGGTCGCTCAGGTTGCTTTACCGCGGCCTTAAGGGAGTTGAAGGACTCGGACTCGGAGATGTGAAGATCATGTTCATGATCGGGGCCTTGGCCGGACCGCAGAACCTGCCGTTGGTGATAACGGTATCTGCTTTTTCCGGTCTTGTGGCCGGTCTGGTGATGATGGCCGTTGACAAAAACAAGGAGTATGGCTCAATGATTCCGTTCGGCCCGTTTCTGGCACTCGGGTCCATGCTGACGACCTTATATGGAACGCCGTTCTGGAACTGGTATTTTTCATATTAGCGGTACGGTTCGTAGTCCTGATGCTTAGATAACGTTTTAGTAACCGGTAATACTGACGGTTGTTCTTTCACTTGTGCTGGCAGATGAATATTGACCAAAGATTCAAAAGAGAATGGCGGAATTCCACAGAAAGGGATTCCGCCGTTATTGTTTTGCATGTTGCAGGAAATTTATTTGATTCCGTACTTGGCCATTATCTGCTGGTAGGTTCCGTCTGCCTTGATGGCTTCCAGACCCTTGTTGAAAGCATCAATTATTTCTGAATGTCGCGGGTTGGCTAGTCCGCATGTTACATGAAGGTCATTTTGAGACATCGCGTTTTTAGTGAATTCAATTTTATCAAGAAAAGCGCTGTTGCTTTGCGAGATGGTTGCCTTGGCTACGATTTCATCGGATATGGCCAGATCTATTCTTTCCGCGATCAGTTTTTTTATGTTGGTGATCAATTCCGTGGTTGGTTCACGCACAAAACCTGAATCGTTCATGAAATCGGAACTGTAGCCATATCCGCTTACTATACCGACGGTTTTCCCTGCCAGACTGGACAGCCCGTTGTACTCAAACGAGTCTCCTTTGCGTTTGATGAATTTGATCTGGTTCGTAGCATAAGGAGCACTGTACTTAAGGTATGCCTTACGCTTGTCGGTCATCCATGTGTTGGGCAGGATGTCGTAGCTGCCTTCTTTTACACCGTTTTCAGCTCTTACCCATGGAACAATTTCCAGTTTGACGTCGTAGCCCTGTGTCTTGAAGGCAGCGGTAACAATTTCCATCGAAAGTCCCTGGGTGGGGGAATCAGGATTGATGAAAGGAACCCATGGGTCAGCCGCTGCAGTGATGGTTTCGGCATAGGCGACAGAAGAAATCAGGATCGCCAGTACACAGCTGAGGGTGATCAGTAGTTTTTTCATAGAGCGCTCCTCTTGTTGGGAAAAGGTGTAAAAGGGTATACACGGATTATTTTCAGATAATAAACCAAGAAAAATATTTTTAAAACATTTTTTGATGCAACTAATGAAAAATCCCCCGGAACCATCTGTTTCCGGGGGATTTTGAATAATCGTATCTGGCAGATCTATCTGCGGCGTCCGCCGTCGCGACCTCCGTCACGTCCGCCGCGGTCATCACGACGTCCTCCACGGTCGCCACGGTCATCACGGCGTCCACCGCCGTTGCCGCCTCTGCGGTCTCCGCCAGCTCCGCCGCGGGGACGGTCAGCACCCATCTTGAATCTTTCAAGATCGATGTCCTGTCCGGCCTGCTCCATGAGCCATGCCTTGCGGGAAAGACGGATACGGCCGTTGGGCTGTACTTCGACAACCTTGACGGTGATTTCCTGTCCCAACTGAACAACATCGGTTACTTCAGCGATGCGTTCAACGTCAAGCTGGGAAATGTGCAGCAGGCCTTCAAGGCCGGGCAGAATTTCAACGATAGCGCCGATTTCGAGGATCTTTTTGACGGTACCCACGTAGTTTGTGCCCACTTCGGCCTGCTGGTCGTAGTAGCGGACCATTTCAACGGTCTTTTTGAGGGACTCGAGGGTGGGGGCAAAGATGGAAACCTTACCGGAATCTTCGATGTCTATATCGGCAGAAGTTTCAGCGGTGATGGCTTTGATGTTCTTTCCGCCGGGTCCGATCAGTTCCCTGATCTTTTCGGGGTTGATGTGTAGAACTTCCATCTGCGGAGCGTGAACGGAAAGTTCCGATCTGGGCTCGGGCATTACTGCAACCATATCCTTGAGGATGAGCTGGCGGGCATCTTTAGCCTGAGCAAGAGCCTTACGCAGAACATCGGCGGGGATACCGCTGATCTTGATGTCCATCTGGATGGCGGTTACGCCTTCGGTGGTACCTGCAACCTTGAAGTCCATATCGCCGAGGGCATCTTCGTCACCGAGGATGTCGGTGAGGACGAAATACTGGTCGCCTTCCTGGCACAGACCCATGGCGATACCGGCAACGGGTGCGCTGATGGGTACACCGGCGTCCATCAGGGACAGGGTGGTGCCGCATACGGTAGCCATGGAGGAAGAACCGTTGGAGTCCATTACCTCGGAAACCACACGCATGGTGAAGGGGAACTCTTCCGGGGAAGGAAGAACCGGGCGCAGAGCACGCTCAGCAAGGGTTCCGTGACCGATTTCGCGGCGGGAAGGCGCACGCAGGAATTTGGCTTCGCCCACGCAGTACGGGGGGAAGTTGTAGTGGAGCATGAAACGCTTGGTGTCTTCACCGGTAAGGGTTTCATATCTCTGTTCGTCACGTGTGGAGCCCAGGGTGCAGATTGCCAGAGCGGAGGTTTCACCTCTGCGGAACAGTGCGGAACCGTGGGTCATGGGCAGGTTGCCCACTTCCATGGAAAGATTACGGACAGTGGTAAGGTCGCGTCCGTCGATACGGATACCCTGTTCAACGATGCGCTTGCGCACGATCTTCTTTTCCAGATCAGCCATGGCATCGCCGACGTTTTTTGCCTTTTCGGGGTTTTCCGGGAACTTTTCGTTGATGAACTCAACTGCCTTGGCCTTTACTTCGGACTTGGCGGTCTTGCGCTCGATCTTGCCGGGAATGGTCAGGGCCTTGTCGAGGTCAGCAGAGAAGTTATCGGAGATGAGGGTGATGACCTCGGTGTCCTTTTCAGGCTCAATCACTTCGATTTTGGGGCGACCGACTTTTTCGCGCAGGGCATCCTGCAGGTCGAACATGGGGCCGAGCTGCTGATGACCCCATTCAAGGGCTTCGGCGATGGTGTTTTCAGAAAGGAACTTGGAGCTGCCTTCAACCATGATGACTGCGTCGCGGGTTGCGGCGAATACGAGGTTGAGTTCGCTTTCTTCGGCAATGCCTTTGTAGGTGGGGTAAAGCACGAATTCGTTGTTCACCATGCCGATGCGTGCTGCTGCAACAGGGCCGTTGAAGGGCAGGTCGGAAATGTGCAGTGCAGCGGATGCACCGGTCATTGCCAGCACATCGGGGTTGGTATCGGTGTCAGCGGAAAGAACGGTGGCGATGACCTGTACTTCGTCGCAGAAAGCTTTGGGGAACATGGGACGGATGGGGCGGTCCATGAGGCGGGAAACAAGGGTTTCACGGTCGGACGGACGGCCTACTTCACGGCGGAAGTAACCGCCGGGGATACGTCCTGCTGCGTAGGTTTTTTCAAGGTAGTTGCAGGTCAGGGGAAAGAAATCGCGGGGGCCGTCGGCAGCCATGGATACGGCGGTGACGAGCACAACGGTTCCACCGGACTGAATCCATACGGTACCGTTGGTCTGGTTGGCCATGCGACCGGTTTCAAGGGTGATGTCCAGATTGCCGACCTGGCCGGTGACACTGGTTTTTTCAAAAGGTACTAACATGATATTCCTCATTAAATCAGTTACAATGACGGAATCCGATGCTGCCCGAATTTTCCAGCCGGCTAAGGGAGGATTTCATTAGTGAAATGAACCCCTTCCTCAGCCAACTAAAAATCCATTGCAGGAGAGCACGGATTCCTACGACTCCGGGCCGCTAGAAGCCCGGACGTTTCAACAAAAATCGTTTTCAATCAAATCTAACTATCATCTATCTGATGTGAAGTCAGATGAAAACACAAAAGTGCAGACAGTGCACAAAAAGAAGGGGAGGGCAAACCCTCCCCTGAAACTGCTTATTTGCGCAGACCAAGCTTTGCAATAAGGTCACGGTAACGCTGAATGTCTTTGGACTTCAGGTACTTCAGGATGTTCCTGCGCTGACCTACGAGTTTGAGCAGGCCGGTGCGGGAGTGGAAATCCTTCTTGTGAGTTTTGAAGTGGTCGGTCAGGTACAGAATTCTTGCAGTAAGAAGAGCAACCTGAACTTCAGGGGAGCCGGTGTCACCGGGCTTGGTCTGGTATTCTTCGATAACTTTTGCCTTGTCTTCAGCAGTCATAACCACAGCGCTATCCTCCTTCACGTCGTAATGCGTGAGTATTGTTGTTTGTGCCGGAAGTTGATTGTCCCGCGGGGAATCAGCCCCACAGGCCGCGAAGTATTACCCAGTGAAGCCTGCCGTCGATCTGCTTTGTCTCCATGAGAGCCAAGGCAGTCCCTTCATGATCAAGGAACATGGCTCTTTCTCCCTCGAAGATTTTCAGGCCGTCCGTGCACACGTCTTCCACCGGAATCCTTGCTCCGTTCCTGATGGATGCGGCCATGGTTCCGGTAACCGTGAACCTGTGCCAATGGGGCAGGGCATCCGCAAGGGGAATTACCCGTGCCTCGAATCCATCCGGATCGGCAAGCACATCATCCAGATCGTGTGCTTCACTGAGCCGATAAGGTCGGCTTTCTTCGCGCCTAAGTGATTCCATTACCGCGCCGCATCCGAGCCGCGACCCCAAGCTGTGGACCAGGGAGCGTATATAGGTGCCGGCTGAGCACCCAACCCGGAAACGGGCCATCGGCAGAGTCACTTCCAGCGGTTCTGCGTCAAATATTTCGATGCTCTTGATCTTGATAGGGGTTTCTTCCCCGTTTCTGGCAAGTTCATAGAGCGGTTTACCATTATGCTTAGCAGCGGAATAGGCCGGAACTTCCTGACTAGTCAAGTCATTCCATGCTAAAATTTCATCTTCCACCATTTTTTCCGTGATCCCGGAAATATCACCGGTGGAAGTCTCGGTGCCCTGAATATCGTAAGTGTCCGTAGTTCTGCCTATTGTCAGGCTTCCGGAGTATACCTTATCATGTCCGGTCAGATAAGGCCCGAGTTTTGTGGCGTTGCCGAGCATTACCAGCAGCACTCCCTCGGCAAGGGGGTCAAGAGTTCCGGCATGGCCGATCTTGTACTGCTTTAGTTCCCGTTTGATTGAGTTCAGACAGTCTGCGGACGTAGGTCCAGACGGCTTGTTCAGCACCAGAACGCCGTGTTTCTGAAGAGGGCTGATCTTGGGTTTTCTTCCCATGTTGAAATGAACCTTTATTTCATGATCCGGTCGCCGATGGCGGAGATCAGTTTGTCGCGCACGGTGTCGGGATTGTTTTCAATGAGTCCGCCGCTGGCATTCTTGTGGCCTCCGCCTCCGAAGAGGGCTGCCACGGCCTGAACATTGTCACGTGACTGTGAGCGCAGGCTGAATTTGTAGCGCATGGGGCTGTCTTCGCGGATAAGTACAGCAACACGCACCCCCTGAATGCGCAGGATGAAGCTTACCAGTCCTTCGCAGTCAGGTCCGGAGGCACCGGCATCGTCGAGCATCTCCTGCGGGATGAAAATCATGGCGGTCTGTCCATCATGGTGGAGCTCAATCCTGCTGAGCGCAACGGTCCAGAGGTTGATACGCTTCATGGTCCACCGGTTTCTGATTTTGGGAACATACTCTCCGAGGTCGAGACCGTAGCGCAGGATATCCGCGATTATTTCGAGGGTTTCCGGTTTGGTGTTATTGTAGGTGAAGAAACCGGTGTCGGTTGCAATGGACAGGTAGATGGCCTCGCCCAGCCTGCCGGAAAGGGAAATTTTGAGTTCACGGGCGATCAGGGTGATCATTTCCCCCACTGCCGGGCGGTTGGTGTCCACCCAGTTGACGGCAGCGAAACCGGAGTTGCCCATGTGATGGTCAATGTTGATGGATTTCTCCGGGTCCATTGCGTTCATGAGCGTTTCGCCCATGCGCGGAGCGTCCCCGCAGTCAAGGATGATGTACCAGCCGTCGAATCCCTTGGGAATTTCGGTCAGCACCGGTGCAGGCATTTCAAACCACTGCATGGCTTCCGGCATACCGCTCTGATTGTAGAGGCGGTAACGCTTGCCAAGCTTTTCGAGGATATATCCCATGGCTGCAGTTGAGCCGAGGGCATCTCCGTCCGGGTTGAAGTGTGCTGCTACGAGAAAGTCGTTTTCTTCCTTAAGAATCCGACAGATCTCTTTCAACCTTGCTTCCATAAACCATCTCCTCGAGAAAATTGTCGTGGGTGAACCTGAGTTCGGGAATCTGGCGAACACGGATTCTCTGGCTCAGTTTGCTGCGGATGAAGCCTTTTGCTTTTTCAAGACCCTTGATTGCGGCCTCTATTTTTTCCTTGTCGCCGGACATGGTGAACATGACTTCGGCGATTTTGTTGTCCTTGTTCATCCTTACGCCGCTGATGGTTACCAGCTCAAGGCGCGGATCTGCAATTTCCTCTACCAGCATGGTTGCTATTTCACGCATGATCTGGTCGCCCATTTTTACGGAGCGGCGGGAAGTTGATGTCTTCATTCTAGTATCCTCTAAAAAAAATTTTCCTGACCGGCAGGGTCAGGAACTGAAAATTTCCGTTTCACAGTGGATCAGCTCTGCCGGGCTCATGGCTTCAATCATGGCCAGAGCCTTGGAAAGCCTGCTTTCCACCTTGCGGGTATCGTTGGCGACGGTCACAACGGCGAGTACGAGCCTTTCGTGTGAGTCCATGGCTTCAACTTCTGATGCTGAGACGTTGAATTTGTTTCGAAGCTTCTGCTTCAGGCTCAGTGATATCTTGCGTTTATCCTTGAGTGATCTGTTGCCGTGCAGCCTGAATTCCAGTGACAGTACGCCGATAATCATATCATGAAATTTATAAACAGGGGCGGAATTGAGTTTCCGCCCCTGTATTGTTTCGTTTTTATTCGAGTGTTCTGGCTACTTCGACTACTTCGAAGGCTTCGATTACATCGCCCTCTTTGATGTCGTTGTACTTTTCAAGTCCCACACCGCACTCGTAGCCCTTGGCAACTTCCTTGGCGTCGTCCTTGAAGCGCTTCAGGGAGGTCAGGGTTCCGGTGTAGATAACCACACCACCGCGCAGCAGGCGAACCTGTGCGTGTCTGGTCAGCTTACCATCAACAATCATGCTGCCCGCGATGACTCCGACCTTGGGTACGGAGAAGGTCTGGCGAACTTCTGCCTGGCCGAGGTATACTTCCTTGATGTCAGGGGAGAGCATACCGCCCATGGCATCCTTGATTTCACCGACGAGCTTGTAGATGATGTCGTAGAAGCGGATTTCGACTTCTTCTTTCTCCGCAATTTCCTTGATTTTCACTGTCGGTCTTACGTTGAAGCCGATAATGATGGCCTGGGATGCGGAAGCCAGCAGGATGTCGGATTCAGTGATTGCACCGGCACCGCCGTGGATGACTTCAACCTTGATTTCATCGGTGGCAAGCTTGGCAAGTGCTTCGTTGATAGCTTCCAGGGAGCCCTGTACGTCAGCCTTGAGGACAACGTTAAGGGTCTGTACTTCCTGGTTCGGCTTGGAAGCGAGGAAGGACTCAAGGGTAACCTTGGACTTTCCTGCCAGCTCGCGTTCGCGATGCTTGAGTTTACGCTCCTGAGCGATGCGGCGGGCAACCTTGTCGTCGGCAACGCAGATGAACTCGTCACCGGCTTCGGGGATGCCGTCAAAACCCTGGATCTCGACAGGGAAGGCCGGACCGGCAGTTTCGATCTTGTTGCCGCGGTCATCGAACATAGCGCGTACACGACCATGATAGAGGCCGCAGACAAAGGGATCGCCCTGATTGATGGTACCTTCCTGAATGAGGACAGTACCGACGGGGCCGCGTCCCTTGTCGAGTTTTGCTTCAACGATGTTACCGCGTGCAGGCTTGTTGGGGTTGGCCTTGAGTTCAAGAACTTCGGCCTGCAGCTGCACCATTTCAAGCAGGTCGTCGAGACCTGTTTTCTGTTTTGCGGAAACAGGAACGAACATGGTGTCGCCGCCCCAGTCTTCGGGAACGAGGCCGTAGTCGGCCAGTTCGCGTTGTACACGTTCGGGGTTCGCGCCTTCCTTATCCATCTTGTTGACTGCAACAACGATGGGGACACCGGCAGCCTTGGAGTGGCTGATCGCTTCACGGGTCTGGTCCATAACGCCGTCATCCGCCGCAACAACGAGGATAACGATGTCGGTTACCTGAGCACCGCGCATACGCATAGTGGTGAACGCTTCGTGACCGGGAGTATCGAGGAATACGATTTCTCCGCGATCGGTGGTTACGTGGTACGCACCGATGTGCTGGGTGATGCCGCCTGCTTCGCCGTCGGTAACCGCACTGTGACGGATGGCGTCGAGCAGAGATGTCTTACCGTGGTCAACGTGGCCCATAATGGTAACGATGGGCGGACGGTGCATCATATCCTTCTCGTCATCCACTTCGGTAGCGGGGACGAGGAGATCTGCTTCGGAGTAGGATACGTTTTCGATTTCGTATTCGAATTCAGCGGCAAGCAGAGTGGCGGTATCAAGGTCCAGCGACTGGTTGATGGTGGCCATTACACCCATTCCGAACAGGGTCTTGATCAGCTCCTGGGCTTTAACGCCCATCTGGTGAGCCATATCGGAAAGGCGGATAGCCTCGTTGAACTTGATTTTGCGCTTGGCAGCCTTGAGCGGCTTCTGCTGCTGGGGAGCCAGCTCTACGCGTTTGCCGCCTTTTTTACCGCGTTTCTTGCCGCGGAATTTGCTTTCGAGATCTCTTTCGTTATCGTCTGCACGAAATTCTTTGCCGAATTCGACTACGCGTCTGTCCTTCTTGAATTTCTTCTTTTTGCTCTGGTCTGAGCCTGGCTGCGGAGTTCCGGGTACCGGTCTTCCGCTGTCAGCTGACCTGGGGCTGTCCATGCCGCGACCGCCTTCTGCCGGTCTTGGACCGCTGGGACGTCCTGCGGGACGTCCTTCCGGACGACCTCCGGGACGGGCACCGGGGCGAGCTCCGGGACGTTCTTCATCTTTGTCGAATTCAACGCGTCTTCTTCCCGGACCTTCCGCTGCACGGCGTGCTGCCTCAAGGTTGGGATCAGGACGTGAAATAATTTTGACTTTAGGCGCTTCCACTTCTTTCTTTTTCTTGCGCTTTTTCTTTTTAGGCTCGGAATCGCCGGATTTGTCATCCTTGTCGTCGGATTTGTCATCCGCAGGGGACTCGGCTTTCGCTTTCGCCTTGGGTTCTTCGGCCGGTTTTTCTGCCGGGGTAGCAGCAGAAGTTTCTTTGGCCGGAATAATTTTCTCAGCGGGCTCAGCAGAAGGGGGTGTTTCCGCTTTGGGCTCAGCTGCGGGTTCTTCTTTTGCGGGGGCTGCTTCTTCTTTCTGTTTTTCAATATCCTCGGGCCGGATGATTTTCACCATAGGCTTCTCGGATTTTACAGGAGCTTTGGGACGGGGTTTTCTTTCCTGGTCCGCTTCCTTGACCTCTTCTTTCTTCTCACCGGCAGGAACAGACTCCGCAGGTGCTTCCACCCGTACAGCTTTTCTGCTTTCTTTTTTCTCGGAAGAAGCGCTTTCTTCCTGATCGTCGGACGCACCTTTACCGCGACCGCTTTTGCGGCGGCGGACGATTACGCCGGGCTGAACTTCCCTTCTTTCTACTTTGCCGGACTTTCCGGCGAGTTCCGCGCGGATAGATTCAGCCTGCTCGGAGTCGATATCGGCAACAGTGCTTTTAGCCTGCACGCCTGCTTCGCGGAGCTTTTGAAGGATGTCTTTAGGATTGACCCCGAGTTCGGCGGCCAATTCCTTTACTTTAATTTTTGATGCCATATGTTACTACCCCCTGAATTTCTTCTTCCGTGGCCGAAAAAATTTAAATCTTTCAAGGCATTTTGCATCGCCGCAGACATAGTATCCGCGGCCCTGCATCACCTTTTTGTCGTCCGGAATAAGTTCGTCATCGGAAGCCCCCTTGCCGATAACGAACCTTAACAGTTCTTCTTTGGCAAATCGCTGCCTGCAGATCACGCACGAGCGGGTTGGAACGTGCTTATGGCTGCTGTTCATTCCGGTCAAACACAACTACCTTTATTGTTCATCTTCCGGAGTTTCCTCCCCGGATTCAGTTGCTTCTTCGATAACAGCCTCTTCGGAGGTATCTTCGATCTCTTCGGCAACAGTTTCCACCGGTTCCTGCTCCTCTGCGGGAGCGGATTCATCGTCGCTCATGCCGAGCAGCATGATGGCAGACTTGATATCGGAAACCTTGGAAGGGGTCATGCCGGAAATGGACATGAGAATTTCCTCGGAAGCGTTGGCGATCTGGCTGATTGTCTCAAATCCTGCGGAGATGAAATTCTCAACCGGGATTTCTGCTACGCTGGCAAGCTGGTCCATGCCCTTGCTTGCTGCGTTCATCTCTCCGTAGCGGGATTCGGTGAAGACATCAATCTTCCAGCCCAGCAGCCTTGAGGCGAGCTTTACGTTCTGGCCCTTGCGGCCGATGGCAACGGTAAGCTGGTCGTCGGGAACAACGACTTCAAGGATTTTTTCCTCTTCATCCACGGTGATTCTGGTGATTACCGCAGGAGAGAGGGCGTTCTGGGCGTATTTTGCAATGTCCGGGCTCCAGACCACGATGTCTATTCTTTCGCCGCGCAGCTCCTGAACAATGTTCTGGATGCGGGAACCGCGAATACCGACACATGCTCCTACCGGATCAACGTCACGGTCAGTGGAGTTGACGGCAACCTTGGCGCGCAGGCCCGGATCACGGGCAACCCCCATGATTTTGACGGTTGCATCATCAACTTCGGGAACTTCCCGTTTGAAAAGTGCGGTCATATAATCGGGATGTGAGCGGGAAACAGTGACCTGAGGACCTCTGGATTCCTTCTGTACATCAATGATGAAGGCCTGAACCCTGTCGCCGCGTTTGTATCTTTCGCGGGGAATCTGTTCATTCTTGGGAAGAACAGCTTCGGTACGGCCGAGGTTGATGATCCATCCGCTGCGGTCGCGGCGCTGGATTATGCCGCTGACGATTTCGTGCAGACGGTTTTTGAATTCATCAAAGATGATTTCCTGCTCGGCATCACGCATGCGCTGAATAATGACCTGCTTGGCGGACTGGGCTGCGATCCGGCCAAGATCCTCGACTTTGAGCTTGAAGCCCATTTCGTCGTCGATCTGGACGTTGGGGTCGTGTGCCTGTGCTTCTTCAAGGGTGATTTCGCTGATCTCGTCTTCCACTTCGGCAGCTACAACCTTGAACTGGTAAACTTCGATTTCACCGGCTTCCTCGTTGTAGTTGACCTCAATGTCCATGGCGTCGCCGTACTTGCGGGCCACTGAAGAACGTACCGCTTCTTCAAGGGTATCAATGAGAAGATCTCTGTCTATCCCACGGTCTTTGCTGATCTGGTCAATCGCTTTTTTGAGTTCAGAACCCATATCGCTCCTCCGCTTCGGCACAAATTCGCGGCAGCAGTGCCGGCAAGCCGAATGACTGCCTTATTGATTTTTTATTTAAACTCATGGATGAGTTTTGCTTTTTTAATCCTGTCCCATTCGATGCTGACGGGCTCTTCCTGATCGTCAAGTTTCAAAGTCAGTCCTTCATCATCTGTCTGTTCAAGGATTCCTTTGAAGTTCTTGCGCCCGTCTATGGGGAACACAAGGGAAATATCTACTTTTCTCCCCATATAGCCGCGCATCTGTTCCGGCTTGAAAAATTTACGTTCCAGTCCCGGGGAGGAGACTTCAAGTATGTAGGCGCTGTCGATGATTTCCTCGACTTCAAGCATGAGGCCCACATCCCTGCTTACATCGGCACACTGGTCGATGGTTACGCCGTCTTCACTGTCAATATAGATGATGACGGCCGGGCGGTTGGCGGAAGTGACTTCCACACCCCAGAGGGAGAGTCCCATGGATTCGATTGAAGGTTCCACGAACTCGCTTATTTTTTTGGCAAGAGAGCCTTGTTCCACTTTTAAACTCCGTTTTTAAACCTTCTGCACCCGATACAATAAAAAAAAGTGGACCTGAAAAAGGCCCACCTCAGCATCTTACAACCCAACAAAAGGTTACAAATTGAGGCCTGATGCGGATGAGAGAGGTCTGCCTGAAAGGAAAATCATCAGGAAAGAAAACCACTTGGATGTGTTAACAGTTCGTTCAGGAACGCTGAGGTACACCCGCACCGAGGACCGAAACTTAGGCGTATCACGGCCTAATGTCAAGTGTTGCGGTGATTTTTGTCAAAAATGACATTCAGAAGGAGAGTCTGAGCGGTGAGCTTCTACATCAATTCAGCTGGAATTTAACACACACCCAAAACAACCGCAAACCCATCTTTGACTTCATTCATAATAGGGGGTAGATTTGACATCTCAGCGAGACACATTATTTTTATAGTAGTGGACAAAGCTTTTTTACAGGGGATTTTTCAATGCCAGTTCTTACCGATAACATAGTGGCCGGACCTGCCGGTCATGTTCAGGCGGCTCCGGCAGCAACCTTTTCAGCCGGACCTGCTGGGAGTACTGTTCCCGGTCCTGCCGGGCATGTTGAAATCTCCCCTGCGACTCAGGGAACGCGCAGCGTGGATGCAACCACAAATTTCCCGGTGGAAGATGCAACCATGGGGTATATCCCCGTGAACGCGACTCAGGGAATTGTTCCCGAGATCCGTGTCGGAGGAATCATTTTCCACACGGTCTGATTCGAAAGTAACGCATTCGACTCTGTAGATTAGATCCCGGTTCGGCTTCGGTCGGACCGGGATTTTTATTTATGGACCATAAAAATGCCTCCGCCGGTTACCGACGGAGGCATTTTCCTTATTTGCATGCTGATAAGGCTTTTTACTCTTCAAAAAGCTTTTTGATGGCTTCGGAGTAAGGGGGCCTGAGCACCCCTTTTTCTGTGATGATCCCGGCTATGAGCTCGTTAGGAGTGGGATCGAATGCGAAGTTGAATACCTCCACTCCTTCAGGTGTGATGCGGTGACCGGCCACGTGGGTGACTTCGGTGGGAGTGCGGTCTTCGATGGGTACGTCGTCACCGGTGGGAGTTTCGGGGTCTATGGTGTAGACCGGCGCGGCAACGTAGAACGGGATGCCGAACTCGCGGGCCAGCAGGGCCACACCGAAGGTACCGATCTTGTTGACAGCGTCACCGTTGGCGGCGATGCGGTCTGCGCCGACGACCACTTTCTGGACCAGTCCCTTTTTCATCAGCAGCGCGCAGGCGTTGTCGCAGGCAACCTTTACCGGAATGCCATCGCGATGAAGTTCATAGGCAGTGAGGCGTGCACCCTGCAGGAACGGGCGTGTTTCATTGGCAATTACGGAAACCTTCTTGCCCTGGTCCACGGCCCCGCGGATAACACCGAGGGCGGTCCCGTAGCCTGCAGTAGCCAGAGCCCCGGCATTGCAGTGGGTCATGATGGTGTCGCCGTCATCCATGAGTTCGCCGCCGAATCTGCCGATATCTTCGCACATGCGGATGTCGTCGACATGGATTTCCTTGGCGCGTTCGAGCCAGATGGAGCACAGTTCATCAAGGGAAACATCCCCGGATTCCGCCCATACGCGTCTCATCTCACGCACGGCCCAGCGCAGGTTTACTGCAGTGGGACGGGCATTTTCGATTTTGTCGAGATTCTTTCCGAGTTCCGCTTTCCAGTCTGAGCTGCCGGAAACTTCGCGTCCGGCAAGGTAGCAGCCGTAGGCAGCAGTTACGCCGATGGCCGGAGCCCCGCGAACGACCATGACTACGAGTGCTTCGACTATATCGTCGGTGGTCTTGCAGTCGAACCAGTCCTCACGGGTGGGCAGGTAGCGCTGGTCAAGCAGTACAAGTGCATCCTTTTCCGGGGAATACTGAATATGCTCGGTCATTTGAATCTCGCTTGGGTTATGAAAGTTTTTCGGTAATCATTTTGCTGACCATGCCGGGATTGGCTTTGCCTTTGGTCTCGCGCATGATCTGGCCCATGAAGAAGCTCATCAGCTTTTGCTTGCCGCCTTTGAATGCTTCCACTTCGGCAGGGTTCTCTGCCAGAACCTTGTCCACCACGGCTTCAAGGGAGGAAGAGTCGGAAATCTGTACCAGACCCTTGTCCTTTACGTATTTCTCGGGATCAAGTCCGTTGGTGAAAACATCGTTGAAGATGTCCTTGCCAATCTTGATGCTGATTACGTCTTTTTCCACCAGCTGGATCAGCTTGGCCATCATTTCAGGCCTGAATTTGCAGTCAGCCACACTCATGCCGGACTGGTTGAGTTCGCGCAGGAAGTCGCCTTTGATCCAGTTGACCACCTTTTTCGGGTCGTTGTGGATTTCAAGTACTGCCTCAAAGTAGTCGGCAACTTCTTTTTCCGAGCTGATGAGTTCGGCATCGTCGTCGCTGAGTTCCATGTCGTCGATGAAGCGGGCCTTGCGTTCGGCAGGAAGTTCGGGCAGGGATGACTGCCATTCGGCCAGCCATTCGTCGGCGATAACCAGCGGAACGAGGTCCGGGTCCGGGAAATAACGGTAATCGTGAGCTTCTTCCTTGCCGCGCATGGAGTGGGTTGTTCCCTTGTCCGCATCGTAGAGGCGGGTTTCCTGTATAACCTTCTCGCCGTCCTCAATGAGGTCGATCTGGCGGGCAACTTCGTAGCGGATGGCCTTGTGGATGTTGCGGAAGGAGTTGATGTTCTTCAGTTCCGCACGTGTACCGAATTCTTCCTGTCCGAAGGGGCGTACGGAAATGTTGGCGTCGCAGCGGAAGGAGCCTTCTTCAAGGTTACCGTCGCAAATGCCGAGGTAGAGCAGGATGGAGCGCAACCCCTTGAGATAGGCCACGGCTTCATCCGCATTGCGCATGTCCGGCTCACTTACGATCTCGATAAGAGGTACCCCGGTACGGTTAAGGTCGACAAAACTGGCGTTCTCTGCTGCGGAGTGGATGTTCTTGCCTGCATCCTCTTCCATGTGGATACGGGTGATCCCGATGCGTTTTTTCTGGGTTTTACCATCGGCATCCTCATAGGATATATCAAGATGTCCGTGTTCGCAGATGGGCAGGTCGAACTGGGAAATCTGGTAGCCTTTGGGAAGGTCCGGATAAAAGTAGTTCTTGCGGGCGAAAATGGATTTCTGGTTCACTGTGCAGTTGGTGGCAAGTCCCATCTTGGCGGCATATTCCATTACTTTTTCATTGAGAACCGGGAGAACGCCGGGCATGCCTGAGCAGACTTCGCATACGTTCTCGTTGGGGTCCTTGCCGAATTCGGTGGAGCATCCGCAGAAAATCTTTGTTTTGGTCTTGAGCTGGGCATGAACTTCAAGCCCGATAACAGTCTCAAACTGAGTCATAGTTTATACCATCCTTATATATATGCCCACAGCGGGCCGTGGGGAGACGGAGATGCATGCTACTCCGTACTCGTTAAAAAAACTTCAATTGATAACCTGAAACTGACAGGGATTCCAAAGGCCCATTAGCCGTTAGGCGAGAAGCTTCGCTTCGAGTCTTACGGATATGGAGAGCAGAGATGGCTCAGCTCTTTACCTGCGCAGAGCCGAGCGGCTGATGAGCAGATATACGGGCACGTGATTTTTCAGGTGGTGCGCTCCGTACTTGTACTCGTTCCCGGTACCGATATAATAATCAAGCCGCGCTCCGCGAATGGCCTTACCCGTATCCTGAGCCAGTCCGATCCCGTTCACCCTCCGGGCAGGGCGTCCTTCTGTAGGATAAATATCAGTACGGAAGGATACTATGGAACCCAGCGGCAGCAGTTGCGGGTCGGTAGCGAGGGTTACCTTGCCCTGCAGTGCCTTGCCCATGGCTCCCAGAGGCTGGCCGCGGGTGATCTTGAAAAATATGTAACTTTCGTTTTCAGCCATCAGCTCCCACATGTGTCCGGGATTGCGGAGCAGGTAGTCCTTGATGTTCTCACGGGAGAGCTGGTTTTTTTTCAGGATGCCCTTCTGGTGCAGGATGCTGCCCAGTCCCTTGAAATCAAGTCCGTTGCTGCCGCTGAAAACTGCAGTACGAAGTCTGCCGTCCGGCAGCTGCAATACGCCTCCGCCCTGAACGTGCATGTAGAACAGGTCCACCGGGTCCTTGAGCCATGCTATTTCCAGTCCCTGACCGGCCAGAACCTTGTCTATGTCAATGGCTCGGCGGGAATGATACGGCAGAATCCTGCCTTGTTCAACCCGGTATGCCTTGCGCAGTTTTTCGGACCATGGGTGGGTCTGACCGGGCTGGGCCTTGCGCAGGTCCGGAGGCAATCTGTAAATGGGGTACTTGTAGGGCCCTGTTCTGGTCAGGCTGGCTTCTATCACCGGGGTGTAATACCCGGTCATTTCCGCCCCTGATTGGAGTTCATACCAGACGAAGTTCTTTCCAAGCAACTCCGGGTTGCGGTCAAGCAGCGGCAGCAGTCTTTCCAGATCTTCAAGTGATTTGCGCAACTGGCCCCAGGTAAGCCTCAATTCCTTGCGTTGCAGGGCAAGACCTCCGGAGGGATTACGGCGCACATATTCGATTGATTTCCGTATCTCCGGTCCGAGATCGCGCCATGCACCCATGTCCTGCGACCCGGCGGAAAGACGGCGGGCAGCAAGTTCCGCAGCCTGTGAAGTCATCTTTTCGAACCGCACGGGGCCTGTCGTGATTTTCTGGCCCGGACGTTTGCTAACCCATACCTTTGTGCTGGTCCCTGATTTGATGACCTGTTTCTGCGGGGTAGTGTATACTTTGGCCGCGCATCCGCAAAAAAGAAAGGCGAGCATACTGATGGTGAGCACGGCTCTGAAAACGGGGAAATTTTTATTCATTACAACTTCTATATAAAATGTCAGGGCGGACTGCCCTGCAAAATTAATTCAAATTTCAGCCGCCGGAATTTCCTCAGGTATGGGCATTATCCGTTGTATCCGTAGGATACGGCTGTATCTTCCGGCTCTGCCAGTACAATTCAGGAATAAATGTATACTTGTCTTTGCCCGGATGTTTCAACTGGATTTATGCAGGTAACTCGGTGTTTTTCTTGTCTGGATTATGTGCTGCCGACACGAAAGATAGAGAATCGGCAATTCATCCAATGCAATTGAAAACGCCCTTAAGCCTCTATGACCACGTCGCTGAATCTTCCAACCCCGTACTCGCGCCGGCGCAGGAATTTTTCCGGATTGGGGCCGATTATCTGTAATTCGCGGTGCCGCAGCTGAACGTCCTGGGCTATGTGCATTTCCTTGGTGCAGCCGGTGGAGTAGGTGGCGTCCTTACCTGCCCAGACAGGCGGAACCTTCTCTCCCATGAGTTCGAAGCTTTTTTCGATGTCGGCATAGGTCTGGAAACGCCATACGGTTATGAATCCGCTGCGCTGAACTTTTTCCCACATGAACATGAGGTCGTCGGCGTCCATGCCTTCTTCGAAATGTTCCGCCGGGTTTATTATGTAGGTGTCGGCCAGACGGTCCCGCAGATGGCCGACAAAGGTATTGAGTACCTTGATGGCTGTATCCACCTGTCCGGGAATGCTGCCCACGACGGCGCTGTAGAACATAACAGCCTTGCGCTGGGCACGGGCCTGCTGCATTTCGGAAATGATCTCGTCCGCTTTAGCTGAAATATCGGCTTCGGTGAATTTCCGGGTATGGGGTGACTTTGCTTTGAACTCAAGCCGGAATTCACCTTCAAGTGTGCGGTAGAAACAGATCACATCTCGGGTGAACTGATGCGAGTTGCCGATAAGCCTGCGCCGGTTGCCCCAGCCCTTGGCAAGAATCAGGTCGGATTCCTTCCAGGCCCGGGCAAAGGTAACACTGCAGCGGATCAGGTTCAGGCGTTCTCTGGTTCCATCGGAAATGACTACAAAAGGATTCTGCCGCAGGCTTGCCAGCAGGTCGTTTTTGGAAATGCGGTTTTCCGATATGAACAGGGCGCTCTTGAGAGCTTCTGCTAGAACCGGGTCGTTGTCGCGATCCCAGAATGTGGGATCATCAAAACAGAATCCTTCACGCAAGGAAAGGATTACGCTGTGTCCCTGACGCAGCAGAGACTTGATGGTCAGCAGGTCGGTCATCAGTCCGCCGGTCTCGTCAGGCAGGTAGAGTATTTTCAGGCCTGCGCCATTGGCGTGGAAAATATTGCGAACCGGTGAGAAATCCACATCGTCGCGGGAGTACATCTTGGAAAATCTGCTGAAATCACCGCTGAATAGCTCCTGACTCCATTGGTCGGGCAGGGTTGCCAGCCTTAAAAAACGTTCCAGCTCCACCATGTCCAGTTCAAAGCGCATATCTCCGAGGCATTCGCAGTCAGGAACAGGGTAGGGGCAGGATTCAATGGCCCTGCGGAAGAAATCGCTTTCAACAAATGCTTTGCCGCGGCTGAAGAGCACACTCTTGCGGTTGCGGTAGGGGTCGTCCAGCCCGGAGCGGTTCAGGAAAATTGTAACCATCCCCTTGAGCAGCCGCCATGGGATCATGATGGAAGAATCAAGCGCCTGCTTGAACTTGTGGCGGCAAAGGTTCAGGATCAGTCGACGCTGGTAGCGGTCGGTGACGTGGTTTTTCACCAGCTTGACCAGCACATGCCATGCAAAGGCGTATACCTTGAGCAGGTCGGATTCCAGTCCGGGAGTTACCAGCCTGCGGAACTGCCAGTCCGAGCAGGGGGCAAATACCTGATTGTCCTCAAGGGCGACCATGAAGCGCAACTGTTCCGGAGAAGCATTCTTCACCGGATCGATGAAGCTCTCAAGGTTGTTGGCGGTCATGAAGTGCAGAAGCCAGGCATCATAAATCGGGTTTTCCCCGTACCTGATGTCCTCGATAGATGTAAAATCCGGCAGTATGCTCACAGGTTGATTACTCCGAAAGGAAGCCCTTGCTCCTGAGTTTCTGGAAAAATGTATTGCTGTTGATTCTGGCCAGCAGCAGTTCCGTCTTGTGTTTCTTGATGATTATCCGGTATCCGCGGTTCAGCGGATAGGGAACCCTGCCGTCTTCAGTCAGGTAGACATCTCCCGATGCCTCGGCAATATCAATGGTCAGCGGATTTTTAGCAGGCAGAACCATGGGCCTTATTCCGTTCAGGAAAGGACAGACCGGAGTCACGCACATGACGGAAAGTTCCGGGTGCACAAGCGGGCCTCCGGCGGAAACATTATATGCGGTGGACCCGGTTGAGGTGGAGATAATCAGTCCGTCCGCGCGCAGGTTTTTTATCCACTGGCCCTTCTGGCCTATATCCAGGGATATTATTCTTGCCACCATACCCCTTGAGATAACCAGATCGTTTACGGCAACTCCGCGGGCTACAATTCCGTTGCCGCGCTGTACTTCGTAATCAAAGGCAGTACGACGGGAAATATCCAGCTCATTGCTGAAAAATCTTTCAAGGGCTGTTTCCCAGTCCTCAGGCAGGACCTCTGCCAGGAAACCCACACGACCGTGATTTATGCCCAGCACTGGAACTTCCCAGTCGATGACGTCTCCGGCGACACTGATGAATGTGCCGTCTCCTCCAAGAACCAGCACAAGCATGCAGTTCTCACGGTATCTGGAAACATCAATTTTAGCAGGCGGATACGGGTGTTCGACAACAAAGGAGTCAACACCCCGGCGGCTAAGCCACAGGGCGATGTCGTTCCCCAGTATCGAGGCAGGGCCGCCACCGATCTTTGTTACTATAAGTACAGAACCTTGACTCTCAGACATAGAGTTCTCTCCTATTAGAAAGGGGCTCAAGATTCAACCATTTGCTTGAGTAAAAAAAATTAAAAATTTCATCACCCCTACTATACATTTTTTGACGATAAATTTACCAGTTTTCAGCCTGGTTGCATTTAACATTTTGAAAAGAATGCTGAACTTTTTTTTGCTTTTTTCTTCCTCACCCCTAAAGGGTATATTGGAACCTGCCGATATGATGTATGAGGAGGATTACGTACTGTGTCTCACACCCCTGCTGAAGTAAGAAACATGCTGCGCACCTATGGAAAGCAGCTTACCAGTGCCAAGCGATTGGCCCGATTCCGGCGTGCCCTGAATCGGTCCGAGTCGATGGACACTGTTACTATTTCGCGTGAAGCAAGGCGTCGTGAGCTTGTGGAAAAGATTTCCCGGGAAATTATCGAAAATCTCATCGTCTCGGGTAATGAAAATCCGGTAGTGTCCGATATATTAGAACAGCTAGAGCTTGATTTCGGTGCGCGTTATCTTTTCGAGTATCCGCTCGATGGCAGTGACGTACAGATTTTGAAGGCAACGCCTGAAGGTGTCGTTGACCTGCCGCGTGAAGACAAGGCTCAGGTCATGAACAGGCTCTGGGAGATAACTCTGGACAAGGTCGACCGGACAATGCTCTGATCGGGCCGGATGTTTTCCTTCATGGGCGGAAAATCCGCCTGCAGGATGCAACCTCCAACCTATTGTCAACTTGGTAACCCCGGAGGGGATCATGAAGATTAACCAGTATAACCCCACCCCTCTCAAGGCTTATTCTGAGAATCGGGTCAGGGAGAGTGCGGACAGGACTCAGTCGCAGAGCCAGACCACAGCTCCCTCCCGTGATGTGGTGAATGTGTCGTCTCAGGCCAGATTGCTCGGCGCGGCCAGACAGACAGCCACAGAAAGTTCCGATGTTCGGGAACAGAAGGTCAAGGAATTGAGAGATCAGGTGCGTGCAGGCACATACAAGCCGGATATTCGCAAGACGGCTTTGAATCTTGTGCGCGAAGAAGTGGATTTTCTGCGTTAAACAACGTAAAAAATCCGGTGAAATCATTAAGACTCCACCGGATAAAACGGTATCAGATATTTGGGTTGTTCCGCACTTCAGTACCCGGCAACGGTTTCGTTAAGAGTCATCGTTGGCCGGGCGGAAGTGTGATGGATACTTGGAATCCACCTGCGGAACCTGCATGCCGCGTTTGGCTTCCGTGTTGATGACGATCGGTCCGCCGAGGTTGAGGGTGGTTTCCTCCGGTCTTCCCGGGGGAATGGTGACTGTTACCAGCACTGCGATCTGCCCTACGTTTTCCACCCGCAGGATCCTTTTTTCGGCTTCACTGAGCCGTACTTCATAATCATCCATGAAGCTGTACGGGTCTGCCACCAGCAGTCCCAGACCTGGGTCTTCAAGGCTCTGCAACAGCAGGAAAGGGGAGTTCTCGCTGAGCTGGATCAGTGCGAAATCCCTTTTGTCGTCAAATCCGATAAGCCCACGGGAAAAGTAGATGATCCCGTCTTCGGTGATCTCTCTTTCTCCGATTCGGGTCCTGATTATTTTCGTTCTTTCTTTTGCCATAACTCGGTCGCAGCAAGAAGGTCCTGCTGTCTGTTTTCAAGCGCCAAACGGTTCTGTTCTTTAATCTTGAGGTAAACCTCTTCCCTGTAAACAGTAGTCTCGGCAGGTATTTCAAGGCCCAGTTTCACCTGACGGCCCTGAACACTTAATACCGTGATTTTTATATTGTCGTCCAGGTATAGAGCTTCCCCCGGTCTCCGGGTCAGAATAAGCATATTGTATTGTGTGTAGAAATCCTTTTGGATCGTTTCGCATTACTTGAAAACATCCGCCACTGTGGAGAATATTTTCAGCACTAGGAATGTCTTAGCCCATGAACGGCCCTGCGGGCAAGCACAAGCTTTCAACTTTATTCTAAATTTTTATACATAATTGAGCAGGTTCATCTTCATGATCATGGATGAACTCTTCAGCACGGCCTCGTAGACGATCTGCTGCTGGGAGAGCTGGGTCATCAGTTCACCAACGTCAACGTCTTCGATGTGGGATATACGTTCCTTCTCGTTAAGCTCAAGGCTTGAAAGGACGTTGTCGGCAACTGAGAGACGGTTCTCGCGTCCCCCGACATCCGCAGTCTTGGTGAGCAGGTGCTGCTGGGAGAGCTTCAGGCTGTCCAGCGCCTCCTGAACCCCGTTCTGGTTGTTGGTTTCAAGGAACGCAACAAGGTTGCCCATTGTTTCAAAAAGGTTCTGGGTGGCTGACGCATTGCTTCCGGTGAGCATGCTGTTGCCGTTGAAGGCCGGGCTGGCATTGGAGTATCCGGGAGCCTGATATACACCACCGAAAATATCCTTGCCCACATCGTTGATGCGCACATGCTCGTTTTCCTGAATCTGCAGGTTTATCGCTGCTGAATCAGGTCTGACGATGAACTGTGCACCGGATGCCAGTGTGTTGACGCCTGCGTTGGAGTGGATGGTCAGGGTTCCGCCGGGGATGCTCAGAACCGCGTTTGAGGCGATTCCATCCGCACTCTTGACGTTACCGGTAGTCCAGCTCACTCCGCCGTCCATGCTGTATGAGTAGCTGATATTGGACGCAAGGGTCGCCGAGGCATCTATCCTGACTGTGATGTCTCCTGAAAAAATTCCTTCCGCCTTGGTAAGTCCGCCGCCGAGGGTGGTGTTCATGCCGGTGACGTTTACGGCATCCTCGTCATCTCCCATGTACTGGGCGGTGGGGCGTACCCACATCCAGGTTCCGCTGGCATCGTTGGTGTCGGTAGCCGAGTTTGCGGTGACCTGAGTATTGTTCTCAAGGGTCATGGTAACACCGTCGAAATCAAGGGTGTTTGTACCTGCCGTAAGAGTCTTGGTGGTAAAAGTCTTTCCGCCGTCCTTTGAGTAGCGGTAGTCAATGTCAGCAGCGCCGCCCACTACTCCACTGTCAACAAACTGCACGACAATGCTCTTGTCGGCATTGCCGGAAATGGAAAACTGGCGGGAGGAGACGTTGGAGTCGTTTGTGGTCATCCAGAGCTTCTGTTCAAAAGCGTTCTGGTCGACCTTGTGCCCGGCATAGATACTCTTGCCTTCGTATTCGGTGTTGGCAAGTGAGAGGAGCTGCTGGAACAGCTGGCGGGCTTCGTAACTGATCTGTTCCCTGTTGTCGCCGGTAATTGTGCCGGAAGCGGCCTGCTCGGCAAGCTCCTTGGCGCGTGTGACGATGGTTGAAACCTGCATCAGGGTGGAGTCGGAAAGGTTCAGCCAGCCCTTGGCGGTATCAATGTTGTTGCGGTACTGCTTGACCGTGGCCAGGGTTTCGCGATGGTCGAGAATACGGGCCATGCCGACGGGGTTGTCGGAAGGGCGGTTGACCTGCTTCTGGGTCTGAGCCTTGATATTGGTGTCCACCAGATCGGTGAGCGATCTGTTCATGTTTGACACGTAGGTGTTGAAAAGCATTTGCTGTGATACTCTCATGACCTTTCTCCCTTAGCCTTTTCCATCAAAATACATCTAGTTCTTCAGCCCGAGCAGAGTCTGGAGCATCTGGTCGGCGGTTGTGATCAGCTTGGCTGCTGCGGTGTACGAATGCTGGTACTTGATCAGGTTGCTCATTTCCTCGTCGATATTGACCCCGGAAATTTCCTGCTGTCTTTCGTCAAGGTTCGAAGCCAGAGTCTGCTGGAAATTGTAGTTGAACTTTGCTGTTCCGGTGTCCGCTCCGACAACGGCTACGGTTGCATCGTAGTATTCGATCAGAGTCTGGTTGGTTGTTCCGTCAAAAGCCGTGGTGATGCTGATGTCCTTCTGGGACATTTCCTTGATCTTCAGGGCGCTGGTGTTATCACCGGAGTTGGTTTCTCCCGCTCCGTTGACGTGTCCTGCGTTGACAAAGTTCACATCCCCGTTGACCTTGGTATTGATTTCAATGTCCGAGGTCTGGGAACCGCTGAAATAGGTGTTCAGTCCCAATGCCGAGTAAAGCCCGGAAGTGTCGGTCCCCATCTGAAATTCATAGCCGCTGTTGGCATTGATCTGCAGCTTGTGGTTGACGACCGTTGCGGTGACGTATGTTCCGAAGGATGCGTTCACTGCCGAGACCACGTCATTGAGCGAATGCTGGGTCGGGTCGAAGTTTTCAATTCCCGGAGGTACTATGGAACTGAAGTTTATCGGCCCGAAAGAGGCTGATGAGGCCAGAGCACCGGTGGTGGAGTTGTAGAAATACATCATGGAGTTGCCGGATTCCAGACGGTCCGCAAAGGGCAGGCCGGATGAACCGCTGCCGAGTGCTGTGGAATCGGAGGTAACCGCATAGGTCCCTTCCATTGAAGTGTGGCCGTCAAGGCCTGCACCCTGAGAGTGAATGCGGTTGGTCTGCCAGATGACTTCCTCAGTCAGGGCATCCATGCGTTCCTTGTAGCGTCCGACGTTGTTGTCGCGGAAGGAAAAGTATCCGGTCAGTGTTCCGCCGGTCAGTCTGCGGGTGT
Source organism: Maridesulfovibrio sp. FT414 (assembly GCF_050916235.1). Taxonomy (GTDB): domain Bacteria; phylum Desulfobacterota; class Desulfovibrionia; order Desulfovibrionales; family Desulfovibrionaceae; genus Maridesulfovibrio. The sequence continues at coordinate 893,418 of NZ_CP104854.1, read as the reverse complement.
TGTCCTGTCCCGAGAAGCTGATCTGGGGAGTGATGTTTTCCTTGGTGGAGGTATTCTGTACCCAGTAAAGTGCACTCTTCGGTACGATTGTGAACTTGTCACCTGCACTGAATGCCTGTGAAGGAGCAGTTCCGGAGTTGGCTTCTGTTCCAAACCAGATCTTGAGGTCATCAACCTGTATTGCGCCGTCTTCCGGTCTTGCGGAAAAGAGCTTTGTCGAGCCGTCTTCGTTCTTGATCCAGGTGTTGCCGCCGTCAAGGGAGACCCTGAACTGTGCAGCGCCTGCTCCGGAAGTAACTGTACCGGCGTTGACCACTTCAAGGGTGTATTCGAATTCACTGGAACCGTCGAAATATGCCTGACCGTCGAAGCTGGAACCGGGAGTCAGATTGTTCTGGCTCCGGGGACCGTCGTAAGAAAGACTGAAATGCTGGCTTCCGTCCACCAGTGTCTGACCGGCGGCAGTGGTTATGGTCATATCGCCGCGGCCGTTGTCGATGACCTTGGTGTCCATGATCTTGGAAAGGTCGCGAATCAGGGTTGCCCGTTCGTCGTAAAGTGCGTTCGGGTTGTTCTGGTGGTCGACCTGTTCCACGTTGATCTGCTTGTTGATCTCGGCGATACGGGTCATAATGCTGTTGGCGGAGTCCACATCCTGCTTGATGTAGTCTTCAACCTGCTGCTGGTAACGAACGAGGTCGTCCTGCATGGAATGCAGCGAGTTGACCAGGTTGCGTGTGTCGTTGAGCAACTGCTGGCGTGTGGCGGCATCGTTGGGACGCTGGCTCAGATCCTGCCAGTCGTTGAAAAAAGTGGTCAGGCTGGAGTTGATGCCGTATCCCTTTGATTCATTGAACAGGGACTCGACACTGCTCAGGGTGTTGTAAAGGGCATCCCAGCGATCACGCATGGTGGCCTTGTCGTTGTAACTGTTCTCAACGAACTGGTCGAAATTTCTGTAGACCTCGGCAGCCCGGACTCCGGTTCCGATCTGGCCCGGATTCCAGTTGATGCTGGTATTTTCTTCGAGTCGGACATTGCGCCGTGAGTAACCTTTGGTGTTGACATTGGATATGTTGTCACCGGTTACCTGAATGGCCGACTGAGAGGCGTAGAGTGCCCCCGAACCGAGGTTAAGCAGAGAGTTGACGCCGGGCATTAGAGCCTCCCGTTAATCAGGGATGCCTGAGGAGTGGGATTGGTGTACCTGCCGCGGGCACTGTACACATTCTGCTGCTTGGGAGTGATCTCGCGATGCAGGAAGTCCAGCATGGATGAAGACTGGTCAAGCAGGGCCTGAGCCAACTGATGGTTCTTGCTTGCCTGCACTGCGCTCTTCTGTTCGTTGTCGTCAATGCGGGCCAGCAGCCCTTCTATTTCCGTGCGATGCTCGTCGGCAATGGCGGGAAAGATCTCTCTCAGGCGACGCGCTGCGGGGTCAATTTTTTGAATGAAATTCTTCAGGGAGAGACGCTCTATGGAGATCTGTCTCATAAGTTCCTGAATTGTAAGCTCAACCCTTGTTACAGCCTGTGGGTCCTTGTTCATAAGCAGGGAAAATTCTTCCTGAAGAAGCATGGAAAGCAACATGACTGCCTTGGACTGTCTGTCGAGATTTTCCTTGATGAGCTTGATCATTGTTGTTTCCTCCTGCCTTAACTAACTGTATTTATAATGTTTTATTGTTACTTAGCGTTTCTTGGTAAAAATATTTATTTATATACCTGCAAGCTTCTTGCCAATCTCTTCAGCGGTTGCGCCCGGCACGTAAATTTTCTGGTTGTGTTCCATTTCTATCTTGCGGGCCAGTTCTTCGATGCGGGCCATGGCCTCGGTCCTGTTGAGGACGGATGGCGATGAGTAGCTCTGTTCAGCTACCTGAGCAGTCTGTACTTCATTCTGTTTTGCCTTGCGCTCCACTCTCATGTTGAAGGTGAAGTCTTCGTCTTCAAGAGATATTCCGGGCTTGGGCAGAGGGATGCCGGGCAGACCGTTGGAGTCGGACTTGTCATTTACCGCCAGATGTTCGCCGGGGCGTGAGCCCTTGCGGCCGACGTCGTCAAGGGTCTTCAGCGCGGTGGAGTTGCCTGTGCCGGGCAGGGTGGCCTTGCTGGCCTTGTCCAGCTTGGAGCGGAGCTGCTGGTAGAGCATATCGCCAAGGCCGATGCCGCCGCCTTCGGCCAGCTTTTCGGAAAAGTCCTTGTCAAACATTGCCGTGTACTGCTGCTCGTACTGGTTGCTAAGGTATCCGGACTTGGGGACGTTCTTGCGCATCTGCTGCCAGATCTTGCCCATGAAGACCGCTTCAAACTTCTGACATGCGTCGCGGAGCTTTTCATCTTTTGTTTCACCACCGGAGAGACGGTCAGTCATGGAGGTGAGTCTGCGCTTGAAGCCCTGGAGTTCCTTTGCTTCTGCACTGGCAGTTGCGGTGGCTGCGTTCATTGTCTGATCTATCATCTTAGATTACCTCCAGTTCTGCGTGCAGGGCTCCTGCAACCTTCATGGTCCTGAGGATGGAGATCAGGTCGCGGGGAGTTGCGCCGATGGCGTTAAGCCCGTCAACCAGTTCCTGCAGGGTGGCTCCTTCAACCAGCATGAGGCGGTTGTTGTCTTCCTGAACGTCGATTGCTGTTTCCGGTGTGGTGACTGTTTCGGCGCTGTCAGGGGCGAACGGTCCGGGCTGGCTTACGTCAGCAGACTCGGCCACTACGACCTGCAGGTTGCCGTGTGCGATGGCCACCTTGGTAAGGCGGACGTTGCGGCCCAGAACCACTGTTCCGGTCTTTTCGTCGACAACGACCTTGGCCTTGGTGTCGGGTGAAATTTCAAGATCTTCCAGAGCGGCCATGAGCGGAACCATGTTGCCGCGGAAATTGTCAGGGATGTTCAGGTCAACTGTGGAAGCGTCCACTGCGTTTGCGTATGAGCCGCCTATGACTCCGTTGATTCTTTTTACAACCTGCATGGTGGTTCCGAAGTCTGACATGCTCAGGTTGATGGTTATCTTGCGCTGTCTGTTGAAATCAAAGGGAACGGATCTCTCAATTGTTGCGCCGGAAGGAATTCTGGCAACGGTGACCACGTTCTTGGAGGCGGAGGAAGCTTCGCCCTGTGCGGAAAAACCACCAACTGTCAGGGCTCCCTGAGCGAGGGCATAGACTTTTCCGTCAATCCCCTTGAGCGGGGTGAGCAGCAGCACGCCGCCGAAGAGGGACTTGCTGTCACCGATGGAGGAGACCGTTACGTCGAGAGGTGCGCCGGGACGAGCGGAGACGGGCATCTTGGCAGTGACCATTACCGCAGCCACGTTCTTGGGCTTGATGGAAGAACGGTCGACCTGCACACCCATTTTTTCGAGCATGTTGATCATGGAGGTGATGGTGAACGCGGAGTTGGTTCCGTCACCGGTTCCCGAAAGGCCGACAACCAGTCCGTAACCGACCAGATCGTTATCACGCACGCCGCTGAAAGATGAAATGTCCTTCAGTCTTACCGCTTCGGCGGTCTGCGCCTGCATCAATACGATGAACAGGAGCACTGCTGCTGCCGTAAGCCCTGTCGTGATTCTGTTCATCTTTGCTGCGAATCTCATCATATCCTCCGTGATCGAATGTGACTCTGTTTTGTAAATTTCCTGATACCCGGTTCTGCCTGCTAGAAAGGCCATACGTTGTCGAGAATTCTGGAAAGCCATCCGGGTCTCTGTTTGTCAGCAAGAATGCCGCGCCCGTAGACTTCGATGTGTGCATCGGCCAGATAACTGGACTGTACCGTGTTGCTGGGGCCTATGTCGCGTTGGCGCAGAAGGCCGCGAACAACCAGTACCTGTGTTTCATCATTGATTCTTACCTGCCGGGCGCCTTCAACCTGAAGCACGTATCCGGGAAGGATTCTGACAACCCTGCAGGCCACGGATGCGGTCAGGGTGGATTCGTTCTTGGCTTCACCGGTACTCTTGAACTTGTTGGACATGGATGAGCCGATCAGGGGATCGGTTCCGGCATTGCCCTTGAGGTCAAAGGGGTCAACCGCACCGGCAAGGCCTCCGTAGAAGTTGGTCACGCTCAGGCTGGTGGTGTTTTCCTTTTCAGCCTTGGAGTTGGAGGTGTGCTTTCCGGAACTGGTTTCGGTAACAGTGACAACCACGATATCGCCGATACGCCGGGCTCTGTTGTCGTCGAAAAGGTATTCGGAATCGGTGGCCTCAAAGAGGGATCCCGGATTGCTTGTCGGTTCCTGTTCATACTGGGCGGGGGGAGTCATCACCGGCATGGGCGTGGGGGCCTGCTTGGCGGGAGAACACCCGGCGAACAGGGCCGCAATACAAAAAACTGCCAGTACTGATTTTTTCATTTTTTCTTTCCTCCGCTTATACTTACCTTACGGACACCGTCTGAGCATTGACGACTGTGGCCATGATTTTACGTTGACTTTGCAAATTGCGTACCGTTATCGTCTGCCCGACTCCGCCGTCTTCAAGGGCTTCGACCGGAACGGTAAGTTTGAGATGCTTGCTTTGGAAAACCAGAGAGAGCTTGTCGCCCTTTGAAACTACAGGGGCCGGCTCAATTGATGAGAGCATGATGGGCTGGCCGGTTCCTACCGGTATCTTTATGCGCCAGGGACCGCCTTTGCCGTCCCACACACGGTCCCCGAGGTGGGCCATGTTCTTGTTTTTCCAGGTAAGAAGGTCCGGAGTGATGATTTCCTTGCGGTTCAGGGGGCGGACCGGGCAGGGGACAGGTTTCCAGAGGTCCATGAAACAGGAACCGGACAGCTGCCTCAGCACCCGTCCGTCCACGCTGACCACTTCCATTCTGAATGTGTTGGGACCGGGCTTGAGAGCCTGGGGGATAACGACTCTCAAGCTGTCCATTGAATCTTCAAAGAAAAGATGGTCTGGGACTCTCATTTCTCGGAATTTATAATTCCCTCCGGCTTTTTCGGCCTGTGGGGTCAATACTTTGACTACTGTTCTCGTCAGTTCTTCCTCTGACAAGACCTTTCCGCCGAACTGCACGGACAGGGTGGAAGGCAGGATACAGTTGCGGACCATTTCTCCGAGATAGTGCTGAAGAATTACCTGCAGCTTCTGACGGTTAACGGTAACAGGTTTGCGGCCTTTGGCCGGAGCGTTCCAGAGTTCCACTGCGGACAGGTCGGCTCTGGTCTGGGCGGGCAGGTCGCCGTAAAATTCGGCTATATCCCCGAGCGTGACCCTGGGGCCGTGTACTACGGCGGCAGATTTGATCTTGATCCGCCAGTTCGTGTTCTGCTTGGAAGCCTCGGCCGGGCTGGTTGCTACCAGCATTGCTCCGGTTACAATCAGTAACGTCACTGATATACTGCGAATCGTCTTGAAAAAGTCTGCCCTGGTCATGATTAAAAACCGTCCTGTTGTCTTGCTGTGAATTCTGTGCTGCCTTGCCTCCTCTGCCGGTGTTGGTCTCTGCGGGGATACGGTGGTTGTGTTTCCGTCTGTTCTCCCGTCCCCAGCGGCGAAGCCTTGATGGTGGAACCTGAATCGGCTGTCCTATCCGGCCCCGCCGAAAGCGTCCCCGGAGGGTCGCCGGAGGCGTGGTCATATAAGCGCAAAGCGCGTCAATTATCTCTTAACGTTGATCGCGGTCTGGAGCATGGAGTCGGAGGTTGTGATAGCCTTGGAGTTGGTCTCGTAGGCTCTCTGTCCGACGATAAGTCCGACCATTTCGTCAACCAGTTCCACGTTCGAACCTTCAAGGTAACCCTGTGCGAGAGTTCCGAAACGGTCATCTCCAGGAGTTCCTTCCACCGGTGCGCCGGAGGCCTCGGTTTCAACATAAAGGTTCTTGCCCACTGCGTTCAACCCTGCTTCGTTGATGAAGTCATAGATGGGAACATCAACTGCAGCCAGTTCTATTCCGTTCTTGTCCAGTGCCGCAAAGTGACCGTCTTCGGAAACAACTACGTTCACTGCTTCGGGCGGTACGATGAATTCGGGCTGCAGAGGGTAACCGTTGGAGGTTACCACGCGGCCTTCGTTATCAAGCTTGAAGGAGCCTGCGCGGGTGTATGCTTCCTCTCCGTTGCGGTCCACGCGGAAGAATCCCTGTCCCTCAATGGCGATGTCGAGCGGGTTGCCGGTGGATTCAAATGATCCCTGACTGAAAAATTTGTGGATACTTACCTCGCGCACGCCCATACCCACCTGCATACCGGTGGGGAGCCTGTTTCCGCCCTCGGTGGCGGAACCGGCTATTTTCATGGTCTGGTACATGAGGTCTTCGAACTCGACCCTGCTTTTTTTGAACCCCTGTGTGTTCACGTTGGCAAGGTTGTTGGAAAGAACGTTGATGTGGGTCTGCTGGGCAACCATGCCGGTGGCCGCGGTCCAGAGTGAACGCATCATAATTTTATCCCCCTATTTGTTATGATACCTTGCCGACCTGGTTGATGACCTTCTGGTCAAGCTGGTCGGTGGTACTGATCATCTTTTGGTAAATTTCAAAGCTGCGCTGACATTCAATCATTGCAACCATTTCGTTGACGACTTCGACGTTGGATTTTTCGATATATCCCTGCACTATTTCTCCATCCGCGGGACGTTCCTCGCCTTCCAGAATGAACAGGTTCTCTCCGTTTTTTTTCAGAGCCTTAGGGTCAACGGGCTGAACAAAGTCCAACTGGGCAATTTCCTGTCCGTCAGCCCGGATCACACCGGATTCGTCTATGGTGACGTCCGATCGTGGCGGAATAGCCACCTGGCCGCCATTTGCCATAACCGGATAACCCTGTTCCGTGATGAGGACTCCGTCAGGAGACAGGGTGAATACCCCGTTTCTGGTCAGGTATTGAGCGCCGTCCTTCTCTACTTTGAAAAAACCGTCTCCGCGAACAGCAAGATCAAGCGGGTTTCCGGTATTCTGGAAAGCACCCTGGGACATGTCGATCACTTCTTCGGAAAGTCTCGGACGGGCCATGATCTTCGGATCCGGGAGAATGTTCTTGTCCCGGATGAAAGGTTTGGCATCTACGACATAGTCGTGGGCGAATCTTTCGAAGGTGTCCTGAAAAGCGCAGTTGTCGCGCTTGAAGCCGGTAGTATTGACGTTAGCCAAATTATTGGCGCTGATATCAATTCTGTGTTCGTTGGACATGGCCCCGAAAAGAGCACTGAATACACTGGATCGCATGACTATTTCTCCTGAAAGAAGATGTTCCTCGATTAATTTCTGATCTACACATTGCAAACAGCAGGCCAAAGTGTGTTAAGTGCTTGTGGCGGCAGTTCCGTCAATGTGGAGGATGGGAAGAATAAGCTCTTTACATAGTGATGAGCAGTGTGTCATAGGTCTCGATTAAGGCGATAGAAACAGGCGGGAAGCGGATGTCTTCCCGCTTTTTTTGATATATGCTGTCCTCATTCATTAAATATGGTGCGGACGTTTATTCATATTTTTTTAGGAGGCTGATATGCTGCCTACTATAGCATTGGTGGGGCGCCCAAACGTTGGGAAGTCCACACTGTTTAACAGGTTGTTGAGAAAGAAAAGGGCGCTGACACACGATCTGCCCGGCATTACCCGTGACCGTATTTATGCAGAAGGGCATTTTGAGGGCACAAGGTATGCTCTTATTGATACCGGCGGTCTGGTCATGGAAAGCGACAGCGAGCCCGGAGAATTTCACGGGGATATTTTCGAGCAGGCCAGAGAGGCTATTGAAGAGGCTCACGCGCTTATACTGGTTGTTGACGGCAGAGCCGGGCTTACCCCGCTGGACGAACAGGTTGCGGCTTATATCCGCCAGAGCAACAAGCCCATTCTTGTGCTGGTTAACAAGGTGGACGGGGAAGAGCTGGAAGCACAGGCCACCGCTGAATTCCATTGTCTCGGCTTCGATATGATGGCTGTTTCGGCGGAGCACGGTTTCAATCTTCTTGAGCTGCGTGAAAAAGTAGCCGAGATGGCCAAAGAAACCGGCATTGAGTCCACTGAGGAAAATGAAGAAGCCATGGGGCTCAAGATTGCCATGCTTGGACGGCCCAACGCAGGCAAATCTTCCATGGTCAATGCCCTGACCGGTGAAGAGCGTGTTATCGTCAGCGAGATTGCCGGAACAACTCGCGACAGCGTGGACGTCACTTTTGAAAGCAGCGGTAAGATCTATACTTTTGTTGATACTGCCGGGGTACGCCGCAGGACGCATATAACCGACACCATTGAGAAGTTCAGTGTCGTAAGGGCGCTGCGCAGCAGTGCCAAGGCCGACGTAACCATCATGGTTGTTGATGCCATTGCCGGTATCACCAAGCAGGACAAGCGCCTTCTTGATTACCTGCTCAAAGAATCCGTCCCGTTTATTATTGCGGTCAACAAGGTGGACCTTGTATCCCCTAAAGAGCGGACCGCTTTGCGGGAGGGCTTTGAGAACGCACTCAGGATTGCAAGCCATGTCCCGGTTGTCTATACCTCCTGTATATCAAAGTCCGGACTGGGCGGAATTCTGCAACTGGCAACAAAGCTCAAGAAAGAGTGTTCCCTCAGGATTTCTACCGGCGAACTCAACAGGGTCATGAAGGAAGTCATTGAAAAGCATCAGCCCCCGGTGGTCAACCGCAGAAGGGCCAAGTTCAAGTATGTGACCCAGGCTGACGAAGAGCCGCCTACCTTTATTTTCTTCATTAATGATGAAAAGCTGATCAAGACTTCGTATCATCGTTTTCTTGAGAACAAACTGCGCAAGATCCTGAACGTAAAGATCGCGCCGCTCAACATTGTATTCAGGTCCACTTTCAGAAAGAAAGAAGACATAGTTCACAAATAATTAAAAAAAAATTATAAATAATTGTTGACAACGAAGCGGTGTAAATATATTTAGACGCTTCCTGAGTGAGTGAAGGACTTGAACTTCTTCGCTCTCTTTAAACGGAGAGGTGGCCGAGCTAGGCTGAAGGCGCTCGCCTGCTAAGCGAGTATAGGGCGTAAAACTCTATCGAGGGTTCAAATCCCTCCCTCTCCGCCACATGAAAGTCATGGGCAGTCGTTATTTCGGCTGCCTTTTTTTTTAGGCTTAACCAGGGGTTGTTGACTTGTGTTAAGGTCAATATAAATATAAAGAGCTGTTTACTCGACCCGTGTATGCTGGGTCCGATCCAGAGGACTCTGTTTGCCGACTTTAAAGTTGTCTGTCTGTCAGTCTCTCGTCATTCCGGTAATGCTGGAAATGACGGTTGTGCATGTGTTGGAGGTGATGTGTCGGCTCGGGCCTGCATCTGCGTACTGCGTCTTAATTTAAGGTGTCCATGATGAATCTTGTCGGAGTAGTCATAGCTGATGACCATGCCTTGGTCAGAGAAGGGCTCAAGACCATTTTGAAGTCCCAGCCGGGTATCAACGTTCTCGGCATGGCTGAGAATGGGGAAGAGGCGGTGCGTCTGTGTCGGAGGCTCAATCCTGATGTGGTGCTCATGGATCTTTCAATGCCGGTTAAAAGCGGGGTGCAGGCAATACAGGAGCTGTCCGGAATCGGCAAGATGAAGATACTGGCTCTGACCGCGCATGTGGAACCGGACCATGTCTTTTCGGCTCTTGATGCAGGAGCCTGCGGGTATGTTCTAAAAACATCCTCCTGTGATGAGCTGATGATGGCCATCAGGACGGTAATGAGTGGAAAAGTCTATCTCGCTCCGGATATTTCAGGTGAGGTCGCCAAGGTCTTTCTGCGCAAGGAAAGGGCCAGAGGGGATGATAGGCTGGATTCATTGACTGAGCGGGAAAGGGAAATTTTAAAGCAGGTGCTTGCAGGCTACAAGAACCGTGAAATAGCCGATCTTTTGATTATCAGCGTCAAGACTGTCGAAAAACATCGTTCGAATATGATGAAGAAACTTGGACTGCGGTCTTTTGCAGAGTTGCGGACTTTCGGTGACGATCTGCGGGAAAAGGGTATTTATCTTTAGCAGCTCATTTAAGTAGGCCCGCATAGTGCGCTTCCGGTCTATATTTATATGCATGTAGCTGAATCCGGTTTAAAAGTGGAAAATTTTTAGGAATTCAACAAAAAATGGTTGACTTCCGAAGCAAGTTCGGGAAAATTCTTTTCTCACGTTTTGGAGAGGTGGCAGAGTCCGGTTGAACGCGGCGGTCTTGAAAACCGTTGAAGGTTTGCGCCTTCCGGGGGTTCGAATCCCTCCCTCTCCGCCAGAATTTTACGAGGCCCTGATTGAAAAGTCAGGGCCTTTTTTGTTTTCAAGCGATTATTTGCCGCGTAGGTCCCATTGTATTTGAGCTGGAAAAATTTGAGTCGCAGAAGTAATTTTAAGCCATTTGGATTGCCTCTTTCTGTGTGACCTGCTAATAATTGTATTGTTATTATGATCTGTTGAGTAAAGGAGATTGAAGTGGGCAGTTATCCTATGTGGCTTATCTGGCTAGTTTCCGGGCTGGTGTTGGCTGGGCTTGAATTGCTGGTTCCGGGAATGGTTCTGATCTTTTTCAGCTTCGGCTGCTTTGCGGCTGCACTTGTTTCCGCTTTTGTTGCTGACGGACTTGTCATTCAGGTTGCTGTCTTTTGTGCGGCTTCGGTTTTTTCTTTGGTGGTTCTGCGCAAGGCGTTTATGAATTGGTTTCAGGGTCAGACATCGGTGAAAGAGGCTGAGGGATATGACGATTTCCCGGCCGGGGCAATTGCAGAGGCCACGAGAGATTTTCCTGATTCAGGGTATGGGCAGATTAAGTACAGGGGCTCTTTCTGGAACGCGCTGGCTGAATCTGGGCAGATTATTACTGCCGGGGATGTGGTAAGAATAGTTTCGTGGGTTGATAAAAGCAAAACCGCGTTCCTGGTTACGAAGAATTAAAACTAAGGCAGGTGAGAGTTATGAATCCGGGATTGATAGCAGTAATTGTTCTGGCTGTTTTGATTATTGCCGTAGTTATTAAGTCGATAAAGATTGTTCCGCAGAAAACCGAGGCCATAGTCGAGCGACTTGGCAAGTACCGCGCAACACTTGGTGCAGGATTCCATTTTTTGTTCCCGTTTCTGGATAAGGTCTCTTACGAATTTTCATTAAAAGAAGAAGCCATGGATACCTTGCCGCAAAGCTGTATAACCAGCGACAACGTCGGGGTAGTGGTTGACGGATTGATTTTTATACAGGTTCAGGATTCCAAAGCTGCCGCGTATGGTATTGAAAATTATCGTTTTGCGGCTTCCCAATTGGCCCAGACTGCGTTGAGATCGTGCATAGGAAAGCTTGCGCTTGATAAGACTTTTGAAGAGCGGGAGACCATCAACGCACAGGTTGTAGAGGCTATTGATGATGCCGCCGCGTCATGGGGAGTTAAGGTTTTGCGTTACGAGATCAAGGACATTACTCCTCCGGAAAGCGTCAAGGCTGCCATGGAAACACAGATGATCGCAGAGCGTCAGAAGCGCGCAGACATCGCCCGCAGTGAGGGGGAAAAGCAGGCCATTATCAACAAGGCTGAAGCTGCAAAGCGTGATGAAGTCCTCAAGAGTGAGGGTGAACGCGAAAGATTAATGAACGAAGCAATGGGTAAGGCTGAAGCCATCACCATGGTAGCCGATGCAACTGCCAAGGCTTTGCACACCGTTGGTGAGGCTATGGATCGTCCCGGCGGATACAATGCAGCTTCGTTGAGGATTGCTGAAAAGTATGTTGAGGCCTTCGAAAAACTTGCCAAGGAATCTACAACTCTGATTCTACCATCTTCTGCAGGGGATGTAGCCTCTATGGTCGGCACGGCCATGAGTGCTTTTGATAAATTGAAAAAATAGTTGGCGGTGTCTTTCGTTAAGACTGTTTAAAACGGTTGCAATGAGCGTGGTTACTTGCTTTAATCCGCCCGACTGAAGTTGGGCGGATTATTCTTTTAAGTGGATATAAAGCGGTTATCCACACTACCATTATTGTAAGGACTTATTTCCGATGAAAAAAATGAATCTTACTGGTTCGGGGGGGCGGTGGCTCGTTTTTTCAAACGGTGTGCTTGGACATACTCTTTATGCTCTTCCTGCCTTACAGGCTCTTAAAGATATGTATCCTGGAGCATATGTAAATCTTATTGCTGATAATGCCAGTGCAGAGCTTGTTGCAGCCAGCTCTCTTGTTGATAAAGTAACAATTTTTGATCGTAAAAAGGATTCCTTTTGGCGTCAGCTGGAAATCGTGAAGATGCTGCGCCGTGACAAGTATGATGTTTCAATTCATTTCCGTTCTGGGGTGCGCAATGAACAGCTGGCGTTTTTGGGGGGAGTTAAAGAGCGCTATGGAAACAAACTTAAAGGTTCATTGCAGTTTGTAAACCACATTTGTTCTGATGTTTCCGATGTTCATGTTCTTAAAAAAAGGGAAAATTTTATCCGACAGGTTCTTGGGACCGATGTAATTCTTTCGCCTCCATCCATGCATCATGATCCTGAAGGAACAGCCGAAGCTGAGAAGGCCCTGAGAGTAAATGGGTTGGAAGTCGGAAAATTTGTTGTTTTGCACCCGGCAGGTAAGACTTTCGGAGGAATGAAGTGGTCCCTTGAGCATTGGGCCGGTGTTGTAGAGAAGGTTGCTAAGCACACACCTGTTGTCGTTGTGTGCGCCGACTTCGAACGGGACGAGGTTTCAAGTGCTGTGAACGGAGATAATGTTTTTCATCTATCAGGAAGTGTGGGCTTTCTTTCCGAGTTGATCTATCGTTGCGGATGGTTTCTTGGGAATGATTCTGCTCCTGCACATTTGGCTGATGCATGGAAGCGTCCTCGCGTTTTGATCTATCCGGATGGCGATAAAGAGTATACGAAGTGGTCTCCTCTTTATTTGGAAAATTGTACAGTTATCCGCAAATATGAGTTCATGGACCAAGGGTTGGACGAGCCTCTGGAATGGCTTTTTGCCCAATGCTAGTTCTATATTGCAAAGTAAAACCCGGCTTTTCGGAGCCGGGTTTCAGCTGTCAGACGTGTCTGTTGCCCTTTGATCAGGTCTTGATGTTGGTGATTGCTCCAACGCCGGAATAGGCGGCGCCGAGCACACTTTTCTGGAAATCATAATCACTGTTTGTTGATGACCCGGACTGTTGGGAATTCATGTAGTCTAGAGTCTTTGTGACTACCTGGGCCCCGAACAATTGTTTTTCCGTTGCCTTGTCAACGGCAGATGCCGCTGTGGTGATTCCTGAAATGTCCATGATTACCTCCCTTGCCAGAGAAAGGATAGACTACACGTCTATCCGTTTTATCGGATGAATCAAATATAACTTTAGGGTGGTTTGATAAAAATCTTCTTAATTAAGTTTGTCAGTTCTATGGAAGACAAAAAGCCTCGTTCCATATGGAAACGAGGCTTTTTGTGTAGTTGGGAAGAATCTGAAGTCTACTTGACTTGGTTCCAAAGGTTATTGAGGTCGTTCAAAGGCATATCCGAGATAGTTTTTCCCTGCTCTTTTGCAAGGTCTTCCATTTTGGAGAAGCGGGTCAGAAATTTGTTGTTGGCATGGTCTAGGGCTGTATTGGCCTTGATGCCTTTTCTGCGTCCGAGTTCAACAAGAGTGAATAGGTAGTCGCCGAATTCAGCCTCGGAAGCATTTGCATCATCTGCTTCAAGGGCATCATTCCATTCCTTCCATTCACTTTCCAGCTGCTCAAGGCATTGCTCATCGGATTCATGGGTGAATCCGACTCGGGATGCCTTGGCATTGATGCGGTAGGATTTGAGAAGGGGTGGTAGCCCTTTAGGAAGTGAATCGAAAATTTTTTCTGATTCGGACTTTTCGCTGCGCTTGATTTTCTCCCAGTTACGCAGAAGCTCTTCCTGATCTTCGATTTTGCAGTCCGCAAACACATGCGGATGTCTACGGATCATTTTTGCTGAGCTTGAATCAATGGCGTCGGCTAGGGTAAATGTTCCAGTCTTTTCGTAGCGGTCAGCTATGAAAAGCAGAAGGAACATGACATCTCCCAATTCCTCCATCGCTTCGTGGGTGTTTCCGGAACGAATGGCCTCTACCAGCTCAAAGGCCTCTTCAATTACATAGTCGCACAGAGATTCCGGGGTCTGCTTCATGTCCCATGGGCAACCGTCAAGTGCGGTGAGGCTGGAAATTACGTTCTTAAGTTTTTCGAATGATTTGCTGCTCATTAAATTGTATCGCTCGCGGGGTTTGCCAGTTCCGAATGGTCGGGAAACATGGATTTAATATCAAGGGAGTCGAGAACATTGTCAGGGGCAAAGCTTATGAAGAAGCTGGCTGTAGCCATAACTCTCGGTGCAAGTTGCGATTTGGTGAGAAACTCTGAATTAGGCGTGAAGCTGTTGAGTATGACTATGAGGATGCCTCCTACAATGACAGCTTCCACAAGCCCGAGTATGCCTCCGAGAACCTGATCGGCCCAACTCAGCATGCTCACGGTGAGAATCTTTCTGATCGCAATACCTATGATTACTGCTACCAGCAGGGTGGCGATTATTATTGAAAGATAGCTGAATGCCTTGACTGTGCCTGGTCCGTCAAAAATACTCGAAAAATATGGTGCAAGTTCCGTGTGGTATTTGGCCGCCAGATAAAAACCCAGAATCAGGGAAAATACAGAGATTGCCTCCCTGACAATGCCTCGCAGAAGGCCTCTGAAGATGAGGGCAGCCGCGATGACAATCAATATAATGTCCAGAGCGTTTAGTGCGATTCCTGATGCGTCCATTGGATTATCCGTCTGTGTGTTTGTGAAAAAAGGATCAACGTCCTTTGGGGTTTGTTGCCAAAATGAATGTTTGTACGAAACGTTACCAGACCGTGCGAGAAAAGTGAATAACGGGAAGAGCCTTAAAAATAATAAAAAATATTACATTCAAGTGAAAAATGAGGTTGTGTCATTTGGTGAACTCGGGTAATTCTCGTTTAATTTTGGGGGAACGAGTTAATGTCAGGAGCTGGATGTCTTACTGACGGAGGACTGAATGAGGTTGATTGAGACTGAATTTCCGGGGCTTGTGGTGATTGAACCTACAGTCTATCGGGATAGTCGCGGGTTTTTTCTGGAGAGCTTTAACCGCAAGGTTTTTGCTGAGCTGGGTTTGCCTGTTGATTTTGTTCAGGATAATCACGCCTACTCATCCGGGATTGGTGTAATCAGGGGCCTTCATTTTCAGCGTCCTCCCCATGCGCAGGCCAAGTTGGTCTGGGTTACCCGGGGGGCGGTGAGTGATGTGGCTGTGGACCTGCGAAAGGGATCTCCGACTTACCTGAGATCGTTCAGAATTGAACTCTCTGCAGATAATTTCCGCAGGATGTTTATTCCGAAGGGTTTCGCCCACGGGTATGAAACATTAACTGAAGAAAATGAGTTCATGTATAAGGTCGATGCCGGCTATGCCCCCGGCAGCGAGGCTGGTATCCGCTGGGATGATCCGGAGCTTGCAATCGACTGGAAGGCAGTTAATCCGGTACTTTCTGACAAAGACCGTGAGCTTCCTTCATTAGCTCAGTTTGAATCTCCGTTCGATTTTTAAATTGATCTGTGCAGGGCGGGCGTATCCTGAATTGCACACCCCTTGGTTTCTGAAAAAGCGGGTTATTCCATGGTGAAGGGCTTGTGAAAACTTTCATATTCTCTTGACATGGAAAGATTCTCTATTTTAGAAGAAATGGCGTTAATTGGTTGTTTATGTTTCACAAAACTTAAGGAGTAGTGGGGCGAGGTTATGGAGGAAAAAAGAACATCGAAGCAGTGTGGAGGAGTTCTTCCTTTCTTCATCGGTGTCCTTGCGAGCCTGATCGTCGGTTGGTGGGTTTTCCCGCAGGTTATTTATAGCCAGAAGACTCAGCCGATCGATTTCAGCCACAAGGTTCATGTTGAAGGTCAAGGTATGGACTGTGAGTCATGTCACTTGTTTTTGGAAGACGGTTCCTTTGCGGGACTTCCTTCCAATGCACAGTGTGCTGAGTGCCACGAAGATATTCTCGGCGAAACTGAAGCTGAAAAAATCTACGTGACTGAATACCTGCAGAAGGGTGTTGAGGTGCCCTGGCTGGTTTATCAGTATCAGCCCGACAACGTATACTTTTCGCACATGGCCCACCAAGGCTTCGAGTGTACTGATTGCCATCCCGACGTAGGCAACAGCGACACGCTGCCGACGTATTACGAGAACAAGATTAGCGGTTACAGCAAGCAGACCATGAAGATGTGGCAGTGTGAACGCTGTCATGCGGAAGTTGGTACCAGCAACGCATGTTACGTCTGCCATAAGTAAGTGAGGGACTGCAATGGGTATTGATCGCAGAACTTTTATTCAAGTGGTGACAGGTGGTGTTGTAGGTTCCCTCTTCACTCCTGTGATTTGGAAAACACTCGATGATGCATCTATCTGGTCTCAGAACTGGCCCTGGATTCCCAGACTGAAATACGGTGCCATCACAGAGCAGGCTTCTCTGTGTAAATTTGGACCTTCCCCCTGTGCGGAGATTGTTAAATCCGTAGGCGGAAGCCCTTATCTGACCAGAGGAAATGCTGAAAACGAAATGAGCAAGGGCGGCGTTGATCCTATCAGCGCGGGGGGCCCGCAGCTCATGTACAGCCCTTCCCGTATCAACGGCCCCATGAAGAAGGCCGGCGAAGGAAAATTCGAATCTATTTCCTGGGAAGAAGCTGAAAAAATTCTCGCTGAAAAACTGGCCGCTGTAAAAGGCAGCAAAGGCAAACTTGCTGTAGTTTCCGGCGATGCTACCGGAACCGCAACCGAAGTCCTCTCCGGTTTTGCGGCAGGCATGGGAAGCGATGACTGCTACCTTATGCCCGGTGAAGAGCAGGGTGCAGCTGTCGCCCTTGCCAGCATGGGCGGTGCCGGACAGATCGGTTACGATCTCGACAAGTCCGACCTGGTACTTTTCGTGGGTGCCGATGCCATGGATTCCTGGGGACCGGTTGTAAGAAACCAGCGCGTTTATTCCGAAAGCCGTCCCACCGGTGGAGAAATCAAAACAAAATTCCTCTACGCCGGTTCTTTCCTCAACAATACTGCAGCAGCCAGTGACAAATGGATTCCGGTTAAACCCGGAACCGGTGCCATTTTCTGCCTCGGTCTTGCATATCACATGCTCAAGGCCGGAGTAACCGCACCAGTTGCTGACTTTGCTGATTTCAAGACTCTGGTAATGTCCAGATTCACCCCTGATAAAGTGGAAAAAGCTATCGGCGTGGCCGGAAAGGACATGTCTGATATTGCTGCAGAGCTGATGAAAGCTTCCGCTCCCGTTGTTGTTGCCGGTTCCGAATTCGGCAGCGGTGCAGGTGCTGCAGACGTTATCTCCGCTTCCGCGCTCAACATCCTGCTCGGCCGTGTGAATAAGGACGGCGGAATGAAGATCCTGCCCAACCTGCCTAAAGCAGTTGAAGCAGCCACAGACCGTTCCGACCTGGCCGCCAAGGATTTAGCCGGTTACCTTTCCGGAATTGCTTCCGGTAAAGTCGGTACTCCTGATGTGATGCTGGTCTACGAAGCCAACCCGGTTTACTCCATGCCCCAGACAGCCGCTCTGGCTGCAGCAATCGAGAAGGTTCCCTTCCTCGTAAGTTTCAGCACTTTCATGGACGAAACTGCTTCCGCAGCTGATCTCATCATGCCCAACCCCACCGGTTATGAGCGTTTTGATGATGCACAGACTCCTTACGGTCTCGGTGCTGCGATGCTCAGCTCCTGTGCTCCTGTTGCAGAACCTGTCTACAACAGCAAGGCAACTGTTGATGTCATCCTCGGCGTAGCTTCCGGGCTGGGCATTGACCTGGGATTTGAATCTGCTGAATCCGTATTCCAGGCCAAGGCTGAAAAAGCCGGGGCAGACTGGGATTCCCTGATCGGCGGTGCCGCTTACGTTTCCGATGCAACTGAATCCGGAGACCTCAAGTTCGCAGCATCCGTTCTGTCCAAGGCTGTTGTAATGCCCAAGGGCGGTGAAATCGCTGTAGCACCTTACTCCAAGCTGCTTAACGGTTCTGCCAAGATGGCTCTGCCTCCCCTCAACGTTGCACTGGTCAGCAAGTTTGAACTCAAAGGCAAAGACCTTCTGGTTCAGGTCAACTCCAAGACTGCCAAAGAACTCGGCAAGTCTGAAGGTGCTATGGTCAAGCTGTCTGGCGCAGGCGGTGAGTGTGTGGCAAGAATCCGCATCAATGAAGGCGTTATGAACAATGTTATCGCCGCACCGCTGGGATTTGGTCACACAGCTTGGGACGTTTACTCCCGCGGAAAAGGCGACAACATCTGTAAAGTTCTCAAGGTTGAAACTGAGCCCGGTACCGGCCTGTCCGTCTGGACCAGTTCTTCCGTGAGCATCGCCTAAATCAAATTCAGGGGATTCGCGTTATGCAACAAATTGAATTGAATAATAAATGGACCATGGTGGTCGATATTGACAAGTGTACCGGCTGCGGTGCTTGTATGGTATCCTGCCAGGCTGAAAATAACATTGCTCCCATGGAAGAAGGGTCCAACAAACTCAAGACCCTTACCTGGTTGCTTGTTTATGAACTCAACAACGGTCAGGATTTCCCTAACAGGGAAGTAGCCTACCTGCCCAGACCCTGCATGCAGTGCGGTCATCCTGCCTGCGTTCCCGTATGTCCCGTCGTGGCCACCACCAAAGACGAAGACGGCGGAATCGTTAGCCAGATTTATCCCCGCTGTATCGGTTGCAGGTACTGTATGGCTGCCTGTCCGTACCACGCACGTTACTTCGGATGGTTCGACCCCGTATGGCCCGGCGGTATGGACAAGGCTCTGTCTCCCTCAACCTCCACCCGTCCTCGCGGTGTTGTTGAGAAGTGCAACTTCTGCCACTCCAGACTGCTGAATGCACGCCAGCGTGCCCGTAACGAAGGTATGGACCCCGGTAAACTTCCCGATGGCTGGTATCAGCCTGCATGTCTGGAAGGTTGCCCCACCGGCGCAATCTCCTTCGGCGATGCCCTGAATCCTGAACACAAGGTTCATGAGCTGATCAAAGACCCTAATGCTTTCCGCATTCTCGAGTCTATCGGCATGGAACCTCAGGTTTACTACATCAGCCGTCGTGATTGGGTTCGTAAACAGAGCGACAACCACGTTGCTGAAGATAAGCACTAGGAGGGAGGTTTACCATGGATAGCAATCTCTTCCCCGAAGGCGTAAAACGCTGCGGACTGCCCAAGTTCCTGCTTTGGATGGTATTTCCTACTGCCGTCCTGCTGTGGGGCGTGTACGCTGCCGTAAACATTTTCTATTACGGTATCGGCGTTACCGGCCTTGATAACTACTTCGGATTTGGTCTCTGGATCACCTTTGACCTTGCCGTTATTGCTCTTGGAGCAGGTGCATTCTTCACCGGCTTCCTGAAATACATTCTCAAGATCGACCAGTTGAAAAATATCGTCAACCTTGCGGTCATTCTTGGGTTCCTGTGCTACTCCGGCGCCATGCTCATCCTGACCATGGACATCGGGCAGCCCATCCGCGCATGGTTCGGTTACTGGCACCCCAACGTGCACTCCATGCTCACAGAAGTTATCTTCTGTATTACCTGCTACTGCACCGTTCTGATCATCGAGTTCATCCCGCTGATCTTCGAACAGAAGCAGCTTAACAAGATTCCTTTCCTGCACCACTTTGCCCATCACCTCCATGTGAATATGGCACTGTTCGCAGGTATCGGTACCTTCCTGTCCACTTTCCACCAGGGTTCTCTCGGTGGTATGTACGGGGTTATGTTCGGTCGTCCTTACGCCTTCCGTGAAGGTTTCTTCATCTGGCCCTGGACATTCTTCCTCTTTGTTCTTTCCGCTGTTGGTTCCGGTCCCGTCTTCACTGTACTGGTCTGTACCCTCATCGAGAAAATGACCGGCAAAAAGCTGGTTGAATACAAAGTAAAAGCTCTGATGGGTAGAATCGCCGGTACCATGCTTTGTGTGTACATGTTCTTCAAGATCATTGACACCTGGGCTTGGGCTGTCGGTTATCTGCCTTCCGTAGGTCTTACCTTTGAACAGATGTTCTATGGTAACATTTACGGTCAGTGGCTGCTCTGGACTGAGTTGGTCCTCTGCGGTGTAGTTCCCGCAATCATGCTGATCTCTCCTTCCATCAGAAACAACCCCTCTCTGCTTTACACTGCTGCGATTCTGGACTGCATCGGCGTAACCATCAACCGTTACGTATTCACCGTTCAGACCATCGCTATCCCGGTTATGCCTTTCGACCACTGGGAAACTTACGCACCTAACTGGGCAGAATGGGCCACCACCCTGATGATCTGCGCTTACGGTGCTCTCGTACTCAGCCTCTGCTATCGCTATCTGCCTGTCTTCCCTCAGGAAGTTAAGCTTAATCAGAAGTAGTATACGGCTGGATCTGGTACATCAAAGACCCTGCTCGCAAGAGCGGGGTCTTTTTCTTTACTGCAGCTGACTAAAATGTAAGATCTGCTGGAGAGCAATTGCTCCTATTCTCATTTCATACCTGTGCGGATATAGAAAGCAGGTCATGCCCATTAAACTGGTAACGGAGGATTCAGATATGATGAGCATCGAAAAAGCTGCCCCATGTGATTTCGAAGTTCTTGCTGCTCTCTGGGAGGCCTCAGTCAGGGCAACACACGATTTCCTCTGCGAAGCTGATATAAATTATTTTAGAACTGCCGTTGAGCAGGAATACCTGTACCATGTCGATGTATATGCTCTAAAAAGAGAGGCAGGAGATTTTTCTGGTTTTATAGGGATTGCTGGGGATAAAATCGAAATGCTGTTTATTCATCCTGATGATTTTGGGAAAGGGTATGGGGCACGCCTTATGCGATTTGCTGTAGATGATCTCGGTGCTACAAAGGTTGATGTAAATGAACAGAATACTGCAGCAACCGGGTTTTACCTTTCAAAAGGTTTTAGGGTGGTTGGGAGATCTGAAACTGACGGGCTGGGTAAACCATTTCCGTTGCTGCATATGGAACTCCATACCAAATGAAAGAAGCCTCTCTGCTATGCAGAGAGGCTTCTTTCATTTGGCGTTGTGGATCAGCTAGTAAGGCAGGAACCAATTCATGCCTTTCATTTTTGCAGGAATGGGTGTCCGCTCTTTTTCAGGATTAGTGTGGTCCCAGCACTCCTCTTCCTCGGCAATCCACGATGGGCGGGACAGGCGGATAGAGTTTCCGCTTGAAATGGAGTCGTCATCGCCGCTGAAATGCTGCAGAATGAGGCTTATGTTGCCCTTTTCGTCGTTAAGCGACCATTTCCATACTTTCAGTGTTCCAAACGGGTTGCCGCGCCAGTCGTTTGGCCTGCCGAAGCGTTTTTCAAATTTAGCATAGAGTTGATTGAAAAAATCCATGCTGTCATCTTCATACTTCAATTTCATGCGCAGGATTATATCCTTGCGCTTGCAATTTCCGACCACGACATAACCGCTGCGATACCCTTCCAGGTCCTTGAGGGCTATGCGTTTGATATATTCTTCCTGCCAGGGAGAAGCCGCCGAGTCCATATCAAGCAAAGAATGAACCGAAGATATGTTGTTACCTATGGTTATTCCCGCGATTGACTCGGGGGCATTCTGGGCAGAAAGCGCCGATGAAGCCATGAGAAGAATAGCCATAATGATAAGTGTCTGAACTGGTCTTTTCATTAAGTGGTCCTGTTAAACATTTAATTTAGTTGCTAGATAAGTGTCAGGCCAATCCCGACAGTACAGCCTGCGCATTCGCGGTTGAAACTTGCTATAAAACGTTCCTCACGGTTGCTTATCATATCCACGGTTGCCTTGAGGAATTTTTTGCTTATTTCAGGATATTGTTCCTGAGCCTTTTTGAATTTTTCACTGGTTAATCGCATGCAGATGCAGTCCGCAGTTGTTTTCAGCGTAAAGAGCCGTTTGGAGTCGCCAATAAGTGAAAGTGCGCCTACAAAGTCACCTGCTTTGAATGATTGTATCTTGGTGTCAATGGTGTCCAGATAGGCTTCCATGCTTCCGCTGATGATGTAGTAAGCGGACTGATCAATGTCGCCACTGGCGAAGACCTCTTCATCAGCCTTGAATTTTTCGCGTACGCAAAGATAGGCTAAAAGCTTCTGGGCTTCGAGGTCAAGTCCTGAGAAATAGGGAATCTCTCTCATTATTTCCAGATGTTCCTGATATTCACTTGTTTCTGCTGCCATGACTAATGCGCTCCGTGTACAAGTTCGTAAAGCAGGCCTTTCTTGGCCATAAGTTCATCGTAGGGGCCGACTTCCATCAGTTTTCCGGCTTTCATCACTGCGACTTTATCGTAGTTCTTGATGGTGTCCAAACGGTGGATAACCGAAATGAGTGTGGATTTGCCCTTCCATTTGGTTTCAAGAAGTCCCTGAATGCGGTTCTGAGACCGGTTATCCAGCGCAGAGGTAGCTTCATCCATAATCATTATGGGCGGATTCTTGAGGAAGGTTCTGGCAATGGCAAGCTTTTGGCGCTGACCGCCTGAAAGCTTGTCGCCTTTGGTTCCAACTTCAAACCCCATTCCGAGTTCTACAACCGTTTCAAGCAAATCCTCTTCTATCAGTAGTTGGATCATGGACTGGCTGATATTGTCCTGTACTTTAGGATGATCGGTTTTAGGCTTACCAAAGAGGATATTGTCCAGAATTGTCTGGGAGGGAATAAACTCAGTCATCTGGAAAAAGCTGAATTTATCCGGACATTCGTTGCAGACCTTAGTATTAAACATTTTGCGGCCATCCAGAATAAGGCTCCTGAGTATTGTCGGCAGAGCTACGATCTTATGTCTGCCGGGAACAAATCCTAGCGCCAGATGCAGGATCATCTCCCGGTCTCGTCCTTCGATTTCCTGAAGAGTCTTGCTTTCACATCGGGTAACTATCTGCTTATATTCATCGAATTCCTCCGTTGGAATAGGACTCTGTTCGAAGAAGACCTCCTCAGCCGGAAGATTGCCCAGAATATCTACAGTCTGTCTTGCAAGCTCACGCCCAAGGCTTAAGAGCGGAGTTTCAAGCTGGGCCTCCTTGAGGAATGAGAGGAAATATTCGTTGGTAACTAGTTCTTTGCCTGCGAAAGAGCTGTCATTGGCATGACCGAAGGTGATGTTGCCAGCTACGCTTGAGAACTCGAGATATTCGCCGTCCCGGTAGAATTCGACATGCTCAGCCAACCTCTCTCCGAAGTCAGCATGGAAGTTTTTACGCACCCTCACCAACCGTTCAGAAAGTTCTGCTTCCTTAGATGGATCAAGGAAGGTATTCAGCCCGAAACGCAGCACATCTACGAATATGCCGGCCTGCTGGATCGCCTCAATCATCTGGTCGCGGCTGGGCATTTTTTTATCGGCTTCCGGGTCGCCTTCGAGAACAGCCGCACAGGAATAAAGAAGGTTGGCCTTGATTGATCCCGAAAAAATAAACGGTGACTGCGCAACAATCCCCATGTTGTGGACAAGGTCAGCTTTGGTCAGCTCGGCCACTTCATATCCGTCAATTTTCACCGATCCACCCGTGTATTTGTATAGCTGGGAAATACACTGGGCCAGAGTGCTTTTGCCGCTGCCGGAGAATCCGACAAGAGCCATCTGTTCTCCGGGTTTTAGCTGCATGTTGATCTGCTTAAGAAGCCTGATATTGCCGGAAACCGTAAAGCCTAGGTTCTGGACATCAATATTCCCGGTGAGTTTGACTGGTTCGCGTCCTACCGGTTCAAGCTCGAATTCAGGCTTGGCGTCAAAGTATTCCATGACCCTGTTGTAGCGAACTGCTGAGTCGTTATGGACCTGGTAGAAGTCCATGAGTTCTTTCCAGGGATCGTAAATCTTTTCATATGCGGAGAGGAATGCCACCAGCGCACCAAGGTCGAAGCGACCCTGGATGGCGAGGTAACCACCGACGATAAAGAGCAGGAACGGTCCAAGATTCTGGAAGAAGCTGTTCAGGACCTTGATACCCTGCTTGTAGAGTATCCAGGTGATCCTGATCTTGAAAAGTTTATCGATGTAAGCACCGTACTTACGGTTTTCAATGCGGTAAGAGCCATTGCCGTGGATTTCGTGAATACCGGAAATGGTTTCGTTGATGTGGCTGCTGAGATATCGTGTGGTGTCGACCCTTTTTTTGTTTGCTTTGTTAGATCTTTTCTGGAGCTTGGGAACCAGATAAATGACAAACGGGTAGAGGGCTATCGATATCCCGGCCATGATCGGGTTGAGGAAGAACATGTATCCGGCAAAGGCTATCAGGGTCAGCAGGTTGGTGACCGGGACGGCTACTGACTGCCCGACGTATTCTCCTGCAGGTGCCAGCTCGGTTACGAGCGAGGATACCACCATGCCGGGGTTGGCTTTTCTGAAGTAGCCCAGAGGAAGCGTCAGGATGTGGGCGTAAAGTTCCTTACGCATTTTGGCCAGCGCTTCCTGCCCGATGTAAGTCTGCAGGACCGTAATCAGGTATTTCAGCAGGCTCGCTGCCACTACAGAAGCAATGTAGAAACCACAATACATGAAAAGCAGGTCAACCTTGCGCATACTAATGGCCTGGTTGATGATCTTTTTCTGCATTTCAAGTGGCACCAGCCTGATGCTTACTGTAATGAAGATCACTACAAGCAATATAAGCTGAAGCTTCATATTGCTTGTTTTGATCCAGTAGGTAAGTGGTCGTTTGGTGATCATCAATAACTCCTCTTTGTGCAATATATCTGAAAGCCTAAGGCCTTGCCTTTTTACTTTAGCAGAGCCTGAATACAGAAGACAGTTTCTGTTGTTATCAGGACTGTTTTTGTGAAATTTTCTGTTTCTCTTGATTGCAACTTCACTTTGTATGTGAGAAACGGCAAAATTTATTTCAAATAGTTAAAAAGTGAAACTAAGTTTCAAAAATTTATTACCTTTTTGTTGACGCAGGGACAAGGGTTTTCTAACTTGAGAGTGGTTAATTCGCATATTTTGTCCACAATAGAGAAAAACAGGGGATAAGGTTTTGGTGAATAAACAGGAGCCGCAGGGCGGGGGCGGTATTGTATCAGCTTTTTCACTGAAGTCGGATATTGCCGAGCTGAAAGTCCTTGCTGAAAAAGTCGAATCTTTCGGGTTCGATAATGATATATCCCCCAAGGCAGTTTTTGAGCTGAACCTTGTGCTGGACGAGTTGTTCACCAACCTTGTGAGCTACGGATGTCATCTGGATTCACACAGTTTTGACATATTGCTCAAACTTGATGGCGATGTGCTTCTCGTAAAGATTGAAGATGACGGAAAGCCCTTTAATCCGTTGGATACAGCGGAACCGGAGATCAAGTGTGACTGCACGGAGCGCAAGATTGGTGGACTGGGGATTCATTTCATGCGCAAGATGATGGACAGTATTGAATACATCTGGGAAGACGGAAAAAACAAATTGAAGTTGACCAAAAAGATTCAATAGATTTATCCTGATTTTGCAATGAATTGTCCGCAGGTGAAAATACAATGTTATCAACGCTTCACATGTAAAGTACAGTGGATGCGTAAATGAAATCGGGTTGAATACGGAGGAGACAATGGGCCTTGAAGTTGGTGAAATTAAAAATGAAGGGATAATAACATTTGAACTCAAAGGTCGCCTTGATTCAAATACATCCAATGATTTTGAGGAAAGACTGCTTGGCTCGATCCAGAGCGGAGAAAGCAGGATCATCCTCGATTTTGAGAACCTTGAGTATATTTCAAGTGCCGGATTGCGTGTTCTGCTTAAGGCCGCCCGCGAACTGAAGGGCGGCGACGGAAAGCTCATGCTCTGCGAGCTCAAGGATTATATCAGGGAAGTTTTCGACCTTTCCGGCTTTGTATCCTTCCTGCCCATCTATGAAACACGGGATGAATGCGTTGCCGCTTTCTAGGTAAATCTGCCGTTGAATCCGAACCACGGATTGTTGCAGCATTAATGGCTTCCTGTCCGCAGCAGAGCGGGCAGGAAGTTTTTTTCATAATCCCGGCCTGTACAATGGAGGGTTGTATATGAGCGGTTTATTCACTTCACTAGCAGTAATGATGTCTCCGAGGGGGCTGGAAGCCGTAGGAAATGGTGCCGGAAGCGGTGGGACAGCTTTCCTGGCTGTTCTTGCACTGGCGGCTTTCGCTGCAATCTGCACTTCACGAAATCTGGAATCCATTGGAAAGGGTCGCTTCCGGGCTACTCCTGCCGACACTTTCGTGTTCGGCTTTCTGGATGCCGCGCGCTTGTTCACACTGACGCTCATGGCGGTGTCATGGCTGGGCATTGCCGGCTATGCTGTCAATGAAATATTCTTTGTCTGGTTTCCGAATCTTGGTGCATCTTACGTTCTTCTTGGTCTTGTTGTGGTCAGTTGCATTATTGCTGA
The DNA here is from genome assembly GCF_050916235.1 of Maridesulfovibrio sp. FT414. Classification (GTDB taxonomy): domain Bacteria; phylum Desulfobacterota; class Desulfovibrionia; order Desulfovibrionales; family Desulfovibrionaceae; genus Maridesulfovibrio. The sequence continues at coordinate 867,056 of NZ_CP104854.1, read as the reverse complement.
TGAGAACGGTATGGATGTCTTTACCATCTGCCTTACGCTGGCATTCTGTGCATTCATCTATGTGATGGTGATGTCGTCGCAGCCGGCGGACCTCGGGACCGGGTACCCCACAGTACTTCCGGCCCTTTTACCCATGGATGTCCCTGAAACCCTGCTTGCCTCAGGCGCTGCAGGCTGGCTGCATCTATTGTTCCTTGGCGTTTTTGCTTTCGTCGGTTTTGATCTGCCCCTTGCCTTCGAGAACAGGGCAGGTCGATGTGTACCATCCGTCCTGCTGGGCTTCGTAGCGTTTGCTGTTTTCAGCTGGGTTGCACTGCTGCTTGTTCCGGCTGAGAAACTTGCCGAGAGCACTGTACCGCATCTGCTTGTGGCGAGAGAGGGGTTGGGCGAGCTTGGAAGATATCTTGTCGGCGGAACCGTGGTGCTTGTTACCGTGTCCGGACTGCTGGCCTTCTTTATGGTCGCCGGTAAGAGAATTGAAACTGTTCTTGCTGAAGACTACAGGGCGCACTCCACAAAAGGAGCAGCTGTTCTTCTGGCTATGGTAGTTGCGCTTTTGCTGGCCTCCGGATGGGCAGGCGAGGATGCACTTGAATCCCTGCTTTCTGCCGGTCTGTGTTTCTGGTTTGGAACATACGCTCTTGCCGACCTGCTGCATCTTATTGGTGTCCGCAGGGCTGGAGGCGGGATTTTGTCGCTCCTTAGCGGCTTGCCGGTAATGCTTGTTCATGGCGGAGCTGCTGCATTCTGTTCACTGCATATTCAGTTCCCCGCCCACTTTTACTACTCTCTGGGTGGTATGGCGGTAGCAGGACTTGTTTTCGGTGCAGGGTGGTTCGTTAAGGACAGACCGCTGCGCGAGGAACTTGCTCTGGCTGCGGCCGCTGCGGAAGAGCTTATGCTGGAACAGGAAGAGCGTGACTTGGAACTGGAGGAAGCTGTCCCTGACACAGAGGATGAATCACTTAAAATTGTCGACTACAAGTAACGGTTTACCCAAAAGATCCAGTACTTAGGTGGTTGAAGAATAAAAATGGACCGCAATATTACTTGATATTGCGGTCTTTTGTCAGGTTCCATTGCTGGTCTTATTCGCCGATGATCTTGACCAGTACGCGCTTTTTCCTGCCACCGTCGAATTCGCCGTAAAATATCTGTTCCCCTGTTCCGAAGTCCAGCTTGCCTTCGGTAATAGCCACTACCACCTCGCGACCCATGACCTGCCTTTTCATATGGGCATCGGCGTTGTCTTCATATCCGTTATGCCGGTACTGGCTTACGGGTTCGTGCGGGGCAAGTTTCTCCAGCCAGACGTCATAGTCGTGGTGCAACCCTGATTCATCGTCATTTATGAATACGCTGGCAGTGATGTGCATGGCGTTGACAAGGCACAGGCCTTCCCTGACTCCTGACCGGGCCAGGCATTCCTCCACATTCGGGGTAATGTTGATGAAGGCGCGGCGGCCTGGCACCTCAAACCACAGTTCATGTCTGTAAGATTTCATAAGTATCCTGAAATTAAGTCCGCTCATGAGTGGGGTAGGGCGGTTGAAGGTGACAGTGCGAATCGTTATGCGAAATTATGTACGGTACTTGCCGAATTGAATTTAGGCATTAAAGTGGAACGTAATGTGAAAAGTTCCGGATTCGTTATCAGACGTTCTCAATGATCAACCGGAAGCAGGATGAAGTGCGTTTCAGCTCTTCAGCACCAGATAGCTCCGGTTATCTCTGCTGAAGTCCGGTTAGGCAGTATCCTCTGCTTGACATCAGCACCCGGCAGATGGTTGATTCACTTTCCGGTATAGAAATTGGTCAGGCGTGCTGTTATGGCCCGGAAATGACCTGTTTTATACAATAACAAAAAAAGCCGATCTCAGATACACCCTGTTTGCGTGGCTTACCAGAGCAAAAAGTGTTTTTGCCATGGGCAAGTGGCTGGCTCGTTGGACGCTCTGTACACCAAATTTCAGCCCGATGGGGCATTTGGGACAGCTTGGTTCTTTACAGGAGGAAGTTATGGATAATAGTTATGCTGAAAGTATTGCATCAGATATAATGCAGATGCTGGAGTCTGCAAAAGGCAGCGGTCTGGACTTGAACTCAGGTTTTCAGAACGATGCATTGAAGGCAGAGCATTTTGCATTCGGATATCTTTTTTACCCCCGCGAGATGTTGCTGCAGATTCCGCATCTGCCCCAGTCTGTGCGCAAGAAGGTAAAGAAATCCAATATACTGGGACTTGTTGATTTAGAAGGTCGTAAAGTGGGGATTCATCTGGTGTGCTCGCTTGCAAAGGGCTTTGACGAGATCAAGTCTGCTGAAGACATTCTCGCAGGGATCAACGGCAAGGAACTGATGGATTTCAAGGAGCAGATAGCCGGAATTCTGCATAAGGATCTTGTAGGTAAGACGGAAAAGAAGGCTGACGCTTAAAGGGGCACCGAGAACGGCAAATTGAGTTGGTGCGGATTTGATTCTGTTCGCGTCCAGTCCACTGTCGTTTAAGGTCTGCGATTGACTATCAAAAGCCGCGGTGCACGTCACTGCGGCTTTTATTGCTTGTTGCGAAGCAGTTTGCCTATGATCTGGACGAGTTCATCAATTTTGACCGGTTTGGACGAATAGGCATCCATTCCGCTGCTCAGGAATTTTTCCCGGTCCCCTTCCATGGCGTAAGCAGTAAGGGCCACTATGGGAATGTCGTTACCTGATTCTCTGATCTTTTGAGTTGCCTGCAGGCCGTCCATCTCCGGCATCTGGACGTCCATAAGGATGACATCGAACGGACCTTCGTTTTCAAGAAGTTCAATTGTTTCAATGCCGTTACAGGCTGTTTCCACGGTAAAGCCTTCCTCGGTAAGGAAATGGGAAATGTAGACCTGATTGGTAGCGTTGTCTTCGGCGAGAAGAATTCTGGCTCCGATCTTTTTGGGTTTGGCAATACCGAGATGCTCATCGGCAGGGGTTTCCAGACATTCGCCATCACTTGATTTCAGTTTTACAGTGAATTTGAATTCAGTTCCCCAACCTTCACGACTGGTGAAGGATATCCTGCCGCCCATCATTTCCACCAGCTGTCGGGAAATGGCCAGCCCCAAGCCACTGCCGGGGTGCCGTTTGGAATACCCTGCATTAAGCTGCACAAAGCTTTCAAACAGCTTGCCGGCCTTGTCCTCCGAAATGCCTATCCCGGTATCCTTGACCCGGAATTCCAGAACCGCGCCTTCCTCGTAGCTGCCAACATGGTCGACAGAAATCTCCACATACCCTTTTTCCGTGAACTTGATGGCATTGCCCACGAGGTTGATGATAATCTGTCCCAGACGGTATTCGTCTCCATGGTAGCAGCGTGAGACATGGTCGCTGATGCTGGCCCGCAGTTCGATGCCTTTTTCCTCAGCCTGAACCCTGAGTACTGAAATCTGTTTGTCGAGCATATCGTAGAGATTGAAGTCCTCGGGGCGCAGCTCCATTTTGCGGGCTTCGATCTTGGAAATATCCAGAATGTCGTTGATGATGTGCAGCAATGATTCCGCTGCTTTTTTTACGGTAACCAGATAACCTTTTTGTTCTCTGGTAAGGTTCGTGTTCAGGGTCATCTCGCTCATACCGATGATGGCGCTGATTGGAGTCCGGATTTCATGGCTCATGTTAGCCAGAAATTCACTCTTGGCCCGACTGGCTTCCTCTGCTGCATCTCTTGCTTCGCAGAGCTCAACCTCACCGCGCTTGCGCTCGGTTATATCCTGTCCTACTGACAGTACTCCTAGTGCATCTCCCTTGGCATCCAGCAGTCTTGAGTACGACCACTGCATCAGCCTTTCTTCTCCGTTGCTGACCATGACGAAGTTTTCCTGCAGTCGGAGAGGGGTCCCGGAAAGCACCGAGGCAAACTGCCGCGAACTTTCCCCCCAGAGCCTTTCTGGCACGAATAGTTCAAAATAGTTGCGCCCCAGCACCTCATGGCGGGTCCGGCCGAAAAGCTCCTCCGCCATGCGGTTGAACTCAAGTATTTTTTTATCCGGGGAGAGCAGTATGATTACACTTTCCGCTGTCTTTACCAGCGACCGGAAACGGTAGGCACTTTCCTTGAGCGCTTCTTCGACCTTTTTTCTTGTTGTTATGTCTTCGACCGTAGCAACAACCTTATTGATTTTTCCGCCGCTGGCGAAGAGAGGGGAGGCGTTGATGGAGAGCAGAACCCTGCGTCCGTCGGCCCAGTGAATGGCATGCCGTATATCAAGGACGGCGTTCCTGATCTTCATTACCCTGTTGAAAGCAAGCCTTTCCTCTGGAAAAGGAGTCCCATCGTGAGAGCTTATTTTCCATACCGGGTCATTATGCTGCTTTCCAATTATATCGTTTCTGGTAACTCCATGCACCCTTGCAGCCTGATCATTGGCAAAGATGATCCGCCCGTCGCTGTCCATGACAAGGATGCCCATGGGGCTGGTTTCCATGATGCTGCCCATGAGATCCCTTTCGCGCTGAAGCTCTGTCTCAACTTTTTTCCTTTTGTCGATGTTGAGATACAGAAAGGCGATGAAAGCAAGCAGCACTGAAATAATAATTCCGGCACCGATCACAAGGATACGGTCCAGGTTCCCTGAACCGAGTTCAGTCAGGGTATTGGAAAGCCAGCCCTGTGCAAGGGCATCAGTGTATCCGACCAGCGTGGCCAGAATTACAAACAGTGTGGTACGCAGCATAGGTTGTTAGGGTACGGAATGGTTTTTCATCGAATATGTCATAGGTTAAAATAATACTTTATAAATACACCAATAGCTCTAATAGCCAAGCAGAGCAAGACCACAGTTAAAAATATTGATTACAATAGTGATCACACCCTTCCTTGGAGTTGGAGTCCCTTTATCAGACCGAAGCATCCGGCCAGCATCATGTCTCCGCCCGGAGAGGGAAATTCGACCGGAAAGCCTTGCAGCAGTGATCTTTTGGGGCCCATCACATAAGTCGGGGTAAATCCGTTTGCCCCTTCGGGCAGTTCCAGGGTCATGCAGCCATGTCCCCAGTCATCGAAAACAGTCTGGAAGTCGAGTTTTCCGGAGCGGAACAACAGGGTATCAGCCCAGAGTTTTTCGGGGGTCATGTTGCCGGTGTGGTGTTCATACACACCGAAGACAGCTCCTTTGTAGAGCAGGAATGCGATAGTGTGGCTGTTGCCGACATTAATCAGGCAGATGCCTTCGCGGTGGCTGTGTTCCAGTATCTTGTCAACGAAAAGGCATCCCAGCACCGCAGCAGCTCCGGTATCCGAAACCGGTCCCCCACCTATCGAATCCTGAAGCTCAGCCATCCGGGTGAATTCTTCCGGAACCGTGTCAAAGAGGAGGCTCTCCGGCCTTCCGTCATGGTCAATCAGCAACCTTTTCCAGAGGTTGAACCGGCCGATGCGGTTGCTCTTTCCTGGATGGTAGCCGTGGTCCTGAACTGATGCCGTTACAAGATCAGGATATTCAAGTCCCGCAGCAGCAAGGAAGCACTGCCACCATCCGGCATCGAAATCACAGAGGTGTACCGGGGTGCATCCGGCAGGCAGTGATTCGCTCAGGATGATCCCTTTGCTTTCCAGTCGCTTCAGATCATCACCAAGAGCCAGTGCGGACCGCGGGTGGGCGTATACCTTGTTTCCGGCTTCCATGTGCGGAAATACCGCCCGGGCAAATCCTCCACCCATGTTTTTCCCGGTCAGGTAGATGTCACCACCAGTTCCGGTGATGCGGCGGATTTTTCCGCCTACCACCCGCGCAGGAGAGGGCAGTACGAACTTGAAACAGTTTTCGATTTCCACCCCTTCAATGTAGTAAAGAACATCCTGTGTGCCGCTGCCGATATCCAGACTCAGTATTTTTCTGCCCAATGTGCTGTTCTCCGCTAGATGTGCATGATGTTGAAATATGTTGCAGACTGGAATAATTTCCGTCAATTGAAAACAGAACCATGTTCTAATGTTAAGTCGACACAGATTCTGAACCTTTTACTCTCTGTCCGTAATGTTCAAACTCATCCTACTTGCAATGGCAGTCCTTTTTCTGCTTCCGTCACCGCTTGTCCTGTTTGGTATCCTTTTCAACTGGCGGACCGTTCGTAATAGACCGACAGATCAGATTTTACGGGAACTGGGCGGTGCAATTGTTTCTGCAGGCATGAGTCTGTTTATTGCAGTATGCACCAGACCATTTACTTTTCTGAACCGGTTGCCCCTGTTCGCAAAGGGATCTGACCAGCGGCCTATTCTGATGGTCCACGGACTTTATCATAACAGGACGGCATGGCTGTTCATGAAGCACAGGTTGAACCGGGAGGGATTCGGCAGCCTGTACACATGGCAGTATAACAGCTTCATAACATCCTACCCGGAGCTTGTTCTGGCCTTGCGTCGTGAAATCAGGCGCATATATGAAGAAAGCGGAGAAGAGCAGGTTACCCTTGTAGGGCACTCCCTTGGCGGGCTGCTTATATCCGGTGCCTCAGCTGATCTGCAGGTTGAAAAAATGGTGCGGGGACTGATTACTCTTGGAACCCCATTCAAGGGCAGTATACTGGCTGTTATGGCACCGGGAAGGCTGGGGCGCAGCCTGCATCCTGAAAGTGCCCTGTTCAGGGGGGAAAACCGGATTACTTACCCCGACATTGCAAAGACGGCCATAATCTCTCCCACCGATGAAATGGTTCTGCCGTGGGAAAATTTGGAACCTGACCCGGACAAATGGGATATTGTACGCTGCAGTGCCATGGGGCATGTGGCGATGCTTTACAGCCGCAAGGTATCCGCAACGGTAGGGCGGTTGATTAAGCGAATGTAGTTTATAAATGGCGCCTTCAGTTGAAAGCGCAAAGCGCATCAAAACCAGCTTCGCAGACCTTTCCCTATTCAGGCTTCTCAATCTCTATCTTGTTAAGCGTGCGATGTTTGCGCAGTGCTGCTGAGCGCAGGCATTTTCCGTAAATCCTTCTTTTTTCTTTCAGTGCTTCCCTCTGGGATGCAAGTTGCGCCTGCTCATCTCCTTTAGGTTTGTATTTTATCTTGATTCCCCGGAAGGCGACCATAATTTTTTTATCCTGGAATTTTTCATCCAGCTCGTTGATTATGTCGGATTCAGTGGGGTATTTGTCTTCAAAATTATTGACCCAGAAATAGATTTCGAAATCAAGACCGAAGTTCCCGAACCGTTTGAAGAATACTACCGGTTCAGGCTCTTTGAGAATGTTCGGATGCTTGCTGAGCACCTTCATCATCACTTTGGTGGCTTTTTTGATCTTAGTTCCCGGAGCAAGAGTTACGGGGATTGTTACCCGGATGCGGGTATCCTGATAGTTCAGGTTGATTATTTCACCCTTCAGGAAGCTTGAGTTCGGGATGATGATCATGCTGTTGTCCAACGTGCGCATGGTTGTGTTGCGAATGGAAACATCCACAACCTTTCCGATGAGATTCTTATGCTGCAGGGTGTCCCCTTTCTTTATCGATCCTCCGAAAAGTATGATCAGGCCGCTGACGAAGTTGCTGACGATGTCCTTGAGCCCGAAGCCGACACCGATGGACAGGCCGCTGGCTATCCAGGTCAGGGCCGACATGGGTATGCCCATGAGCGAGAAGGAGCTCAGCAGGAAAACCACCCAGACGATGTACGAACCGATTGTGGACAGGGTGTGCGCAAGTGACGACTCAATGCGGCGTCCTCCTATAGAGGTGCTGTTGACAAATGAGTTGAGCCAGAACAGCACCAGACGTGCAGTGAAAAACAGGATCAGGATATAAAAAATACTCTTGATGGATATGTCCGCACCGGCGACTTTTATGTCCATGTGCCGGAAGACAAACTTGGCAAAAGGCATTCCTCCCATGTAGGCGGTTGCCCAGCCTATGAACAGGAATATGATAACCGAGACCGAAAGGGGATAGAACAGCTGGACCATCCGGTTATGGTGCAGTGCCTCCTGCCTTGCCTCTTCGGCATGTCTGATTAATTCTTCATCCGACTCCTCGTCATCTCCAGACTGGGCGTGTTCCGGTACTGCGGGCAGGTCGGTGATCATGATTGTCTTGAGTGCCGTGCAGATCTGCAGGGTTACGAGGAAGAGCAGCCATATCTGGGTAAGGATCATCGCCTGACTGCCGAAGCCGAAAAGGGTTACAAATGATCCGGCTCCGAGGATGAACCTGCTGGCCTTAGATGTGGCACGGGTCACGCTCAGATTGTATACCCTTCGATTTGCGTGAATAAATGCCAGTCCTCCGAGACTGAGGAAAAACCATATGATCCCGAGGCAGTCCATGGGAATGGTCAGCATGTGCAGGATGTCTCCGGCAGTCATCAGGCACCAGAGAGTGAACATGGGGCTTAGAATCAGCGGGGCGGGTTTGGCCTTTTCCCTAGCCCACAGAAAATTGCGTGAGCAGATGATGACTCCGAGGGTTATTGCCTCGGTCCAGATCAGCCCTGTAATCTGGTTGGATGTAAACAGGGTCATCATCCTTGCTGCATATACTCCAAAACCCAGAGAAATAAGCAGCAACCCGGAATTGTAATATGAAATCCTGTGGGTGCTGAACATTGACCGTTTAAGAAGATGGCTGACAAGGTTGCGCAGGACAACCCACAAGAGCACGGTGAAGCCGGTAAGGAAGGCGAGGAACTTTCCCCATTGCACCCATACGATGAGCGGGTGGTAGAATTTCGAGTAGTTCTCGTTCCATTCGTGGAACGCGTAGGTTATATCAGGCCAGTTCTCAGGGGAGAGCAGGGACAGTCCTTGAGAAAAGTAAAAATCGTGCATGGTCTGGGCATAGAAATCCTGAGTCACCCTGCGGTCTTCCTGAAGACCCTTGTTCAGCTCATCAGCCCTGTCGAGGGCCGAATCGATATTTTTTTTCAGGGATGCTGCATCGTCACGAAGGACCAGATATTGCGATTTGGCACTTTGAAGAAGAGCGATAAGCGCTGTGTCAGTTATCTTGCTTTTGAAATGAATCTGGGCCAGCACGTCGAAATCGCGTTTTATCTTTCTCAGCCTGTTTTTTTCGGTAAGCAGATCGGACTTGGCCAGTTCGATGTACGACTCAACTGCATCAAGCTGCATCAGGACCGTCCGGTAGGACCACGGGCTGCCTTTGGCAAGTCCCCGGAGCATTTTCAACTGGTCGAGCCTGCTTTGAGCTTTGAGCATCTGGCGGTCAAACAGATCAATCATTGCCGGGGTGTGCTTGTCGAGTTCCTGTACCATCCGGGTCTGAGCAGCTATGTCACTCTCAAGGCTCACGATCATGCTTCGCCACGTATCTTCCGAGCTTTCAGCTGAGTATGAAATGGAGCTGCCGAAAAAGATGAATCCGGCCAACGCCAGCGCAAGAAATTTAATGGTGGATCTGTTCATGGTTTCTCCAAGGCTTGACAAGTCGGGGACAAATCCGGTTTATTACTGATGTCCGCTGAATACCACCCTGCTGTTTTTATCGAAAAGCAGTCCTGATTCATTACAGCCTGTCTGTGATTTTCCTGTCATTATAGGTTCTTCAACCTGTTTCTGCCTGCATATGACTTCTATGGGCAGAGTGCCTGCAATGTATTTTCGGCGTTGAGTTTCTTATTTCAAAAAAACATATCCGACTGTACTAAATGTGCTTGAAAAACAAAACATATTTTCAAACGAGTCAATAGGAGTGATCGTGTCCAACATCTATCTGATCGGCCCAAGGGCATGCGGCAAGACCACTGTGGGGAAGCTTCTGGCCGGATACCTGAAATGTGATTTTTACGACAGTGATGCAGTGCTTGTGGAGCGTGCCGGGTGCGATATTGCCGAGTACGTTGCCCGGAACGGCTGGGACGGTTTCCGTGATCTGGAAGTGGCTGTGCTGGCAGATCTGTCCGGAGTCGAGAACGCGGTAATTTCCTGCGGAGGGGGCATTGTGGTGCGCGATGAGAACTTTGCCGTGTTGCGCAACGGCTTTACCGTCTACATCAAGGCCGACGTGGAGGTGCTCGCAGCCAGACTTGAGGCAGACCCGGCCCACGGTCAGCGTCCGTCACTTACCGGAAAGCCGCTGGTTGAAGAAATCAGGGATGTTCTTGAAGCCCGGGAAGACCTTTACAAAGGCTGTGCATCTTTTATTGCCGACGGCGCGGCCCCGGTGGAAACGGTCTGCGAACAGATCTTAACAAGTTACAGGTCCTTTGAGCTGGAGGAAAAATAAATGAGCGGAAGTACATTTGGACAGATTTTCAGGGTTACTACTTACGGAGAATCCCACGGTCCCGGACTTGGTGGAATAATAGATGGCTGCCCTGCAGGAATTGAGCTCAACGAGGATATGGTGCAGCTTGAGCTTGACCGCAGAAAGCCGGGGCAGGGAATTGCCAGTACCGCCCGCAAGGAGCCCGACCGGGTCAGAATTCTGTCCGGCGTGTTTGAGGGCAGGACCACCGGTACCCCCATCGGTTTTCACATTGAGAATACGGACCAGCGTTCCCGCGACTATTCCCAGATCATGAATGTGTACCGTCCCGGTCATGCGGACCTGACCTTTGATGCCAAATACGGTTTTCGTGACTATCGTGGCGGAGGGCGCTCTTCGGGACGTGAAACAGTTTCGCGTGTTGCTGCAGGGGCTGTGGCTCAGGAATTGTTGAGGCAGAATGGAATAGAATGTCAGGCCTATACTACCCGTATCGGTGGTATAGAAGGTGGCGTTGTGTCTCCGGAAAAGGCCCATGAGCTGCCGTTTTTTGCTGCTGATCCGGAAATTGTTCCCCTCTGGGAGGAGCGAGTTAAGAATATTCGTTCACAGGGCGATACCCTTGGCGGGGTGGTGGAGGTTTGCGTCAGAAATGTGCCTGCCGGACTCGGTGAGCCGGTATTCGACAAGATTGATGCCCGTCTGGCCGGAGCTCTGATGTCCGTAGGTGCGGTCAAGGGAGTGGAAATCGGTTCCGGGTTCCGGGCTGCTGACTCTCTCGGCAGCGAGAATAACGATTTTATTGATGAATCAGGTTTTATGTCCAACAATGCTGGTGGGATTCTCGGCGGTATCTCCAGCGGACAGAATATCGTGGTGCGGGCCTATGTGAAGCCTATACCGTCCATAAGCAAGCCGCAACAGACCGTTGACCGTGATGGCAAGGCTACTGAAATAAGTATCGGAGGCAGGCATGATATTTGCGCCATTCCGCGAATCGTGCCGGTGCTTAAGGCCATGGCCATGCTTACCATTGCTGATTTTCTGCTTCTGCAGCGCCGTATGAAGTAAGATTTAATAATTGCAGGAAAAGATTATAAAAAGCTCCCGGTTCCGTAAGGAACCGGGAGCTTTTTATATTGCTATTTAGCTGCGCGGAGGCTGGCTACGAGCCCGTTCAGATCTTCAGCAAGCCTTGCCAGTTCTGTGATCGCCTGACTGGCAACAGACATGCCGCCTGATGTTTCTCCGGATACGATTTTAATGTCTTCAATGGCACGGTTAATCTCTTCGCTGGTGTAGGACTGTTCTTCGGATGCAGTCGCGATTGAACGGACCTGATCTGAAGTTGAAGCAACGTGTTCAAGAATTCGGACCAGTGAATCCTTGGACTCGTGAGCGTAGTTTGTTGCTTTGCTCACAGCCTCGTTCACAGTCTCAACTCCCCTGATATTTTTGGAGGCACCATTCTGGATGTTGGCTATGGCCGCTCCGACTTCGCCTGTGGCAGCCATGGTCTTTTCTGCCAGCTTGCGGACTTCATCAGCAACTACAGCAAAACCTCGTCCGGCTTCTCCGGCCCGTGCGGCCTCGATTGCTGCATTCAGGGCCAGCAGGTTGGTCTGGTCTGCAATATCAGTAATTACATTCATGACATTGCCGATGGCCTTTGCCTGTTCACCAAGTTCATCCATGTTTCCTTTCAGCTCTTCGGCCTGATTGTTGACAACCTGAATGGCCTCAACCGATTTATCTACAATATTCGAACCTTCTTCAGCGTTTCCTCTGGTCTGATCAGCACTTTCCGCAGCTCTTGATGCGCTCCCCGCAACCTCCAGGACAGTGGCGTTCATTTCTTCCATGGCTACAGCGGTCTCAGAAATACGCTGCTGCTGTTTTTCAGCTCCAGAGCTGACCTGCTCAACCAGTGCCGAGAGATCCTGAAAAGATGTCAGCAGATCTGTTACCAGCTCCTCAAGCAGGTTTGCAGCTTCATGCATGCCTTTGACCTTGGCCTGTTCGCTCTCGGTCTTGGCTTTTTCCGCCTCGGCGCGTGCTATTTCGGCTTTTTCCGTTTCGATCCTGCTCTGCTCACTAAGCTTGTTTGCCTCGCTTATTTTTTCCTTGAGGCTCATAACCATGTGTTCAAGAGAATCCTTGAGAATATCCATCTCTCCTTTGAAACGTCCGGTGAGGGTGCTGTCCAGGTCGCCGGCAGCGACTCCGGCGGAGAAGTCGACAAGGCTTGCCAGAGGCTTGTTCAGGCTGCGGCGGATGATGAAAATACAGCCGAATGCAGCAATGGCTATGAAAATGACATCAAAGAGCTGGGTGTCTGTCTGGATTTTATCAATGGCGGCATTGAATGCATCCTGCTGGCGGGCAACAATTGTGTCTATGTTGTCGATATAAACTCCCATTCCGATAATCCAGCCCCACGGCTTGAATTCCTTGACATATGAAAGCTTGGGAGCCTCTTTGCCGGTCGCAGGGTTGTCCCACCAGTATTTCACATAGCCTTCCCCGTTGTTCTCCTTGACGGTGCGGACCATTTCTACAAAGAGGTTTTTACCCTTGCTGTCGGTAATTCCTGAAATATCCTGTCCGTTGAGTGCTGGTTTCATGGGGTGCATGATCATTTTCGGGCCGGAATCGTTGATCCAGAAGTATTTGTCTTCACCAAGGCGCATCTTGGCAACCTGATCAAGGGCTTCCTTTTTCATCTGGGCGCTGATGTCCTCAACCCACGTTCCGGTTCCCAGAACCCATCCCAGCTCCGGAATAAATTTTATATACGAAACTTTAAGCTTGGCTTCCTTTTCTCCCGGACGCGGCCAGAGGTAGGACGCCATGCCTTCGCCCTGCTTTTGGGCGATGTCGGTCATCTGCTTGATTATAAGTGTGCCGGCTGAATCCTTGAGGCCGGAAAGATCCTTCCCGACAAGAGACCTGTTGGGATGAACAACCATTCTGCTGTCCAGATCGTGAATCCAGATATAGTTGTCGCCATCGTATTTTGTGTCTTCAATAAGAGCCTTTATACGCTCCCTTACGACCTCAGGAGGCAGAATGCCGTTGAACTTACGGTAGATTGCGTCAGCCTGGGAAGCTGCAGCATCAATAATCTGCTTCAGGTTGCCTGCTTCGTGCAGTTTGAGTGCTTCTATGTCCTGAGATCTGTCATAGTATGATTTGACTACACTGTAGGCCAGTTCAACTGAATCGTGCAGTTTGCTTTTTTCTTCCTTCTCAATCTCAACGCGATACTCTGCCGAACGGGCCTGAATGAATTCATTCAGGTTGTAGTTGGTGAACAGGGAAAAGAATACGCCTTCCAGAGCCAGAGCCACTATGATCAGAAGTGTGGTTTTTACTGCAATAGATTGTAACGGTGATATCTTTTTCATTGTTTCCCTCCCAGAGTGAGTATCGTGAGCTTTGCACAATTAATATATTCGGAGCAAAAAGGTAAGATCAGATTTGGGATTGATCGTCTTAACACTACACCATCGAGGCCAATATATCACTTATTAATTTGCCGTGCAGAAAACAAAAAAGTGCTCCGGTTGTACCTGAAGCACTTTTCTATATAATTTGTCAGTGAGGCTGATCAGGACTGCATGTTGCTTATGAGCTCTTTGATTTTGGCTGCAAGCTTGGCAACTTCGTTGATTGCCATTGCGGACTGGGTTGTTGTCTCAGCCGATTCAGCTGAAATCACGTTAATTTCTTCCGTGGCCCTGCTGATCTGTTCACTTGTGGCAGACTGCTCTTCTGCGGCAGTGGCAATGCCGTGGATCTGATCGGCAGAGACTTCCACCATGTGTACAATCTCATCAAGAGCCTTGCCTGAACGTGCTACAAGGTCTGTAGACTCTACAATTGCCTCGACCGCATGTTCCGTTGCAGTGATGTTTACCTTGGTGCTGTTCTGGATTGAAGCGATAGCCTGCCCAACTTCCTTGGTGGCATCCATGGTCTTTTCCGCCAGCTTGCGCACCTCGTCTGCGACCACGGCGAAACCTCGGCCGGCCTCTCCGGCCCGGGCTGCTTCAATGGCGGCGTTAAGGGCGAGCAGGTTGGTCTGATCTGCTATGTCGGTGATGACGTTCATAACCTTACCGATGGAATCAGTCTGAAGGCCGAGCTGTTCCATGCTGACCCTGAGCTCTTCGGAGTTGGCCTCAAGGGCTTTGATTGATTTTACCACCATTCCTACAAGATCCTGTCCTTCAAGGGCTTTTTCCTTAGTGGCCCTTGCGTTTTCGGATGCTTCACTGGCACTGCGAGCAACTTCCATTACCGTGGAATTCATCTGCTCCATGGCGGTAGCTGTTTCGCTTGCGCGCTGCTGCTGGACTTCCGCACCTCTGCGTGATTCGTCAACCTGTGCTGAAAGCTCGTCAGCGGCAGAGGAAAGCTGGTCGGAGATGTCGTCCGCTTCACGGGCCGTGTCAGCAATTTTGTCACGCTGGGCAATAACGGCCTGTTCGTTGTTCTTCATCTCGGTGATGTCATTCATGATCATGAAAGCACCTATCAGCCTGTTATCGAGGTCGTGGAGAGGTGCCACATCTATAACTGCAAAGAACGCGGTCCCCTTTTCGGTTGCACCGTTGATTTCAATGTTCGAGAATTCTTTGTTTTCCCTGATGCAGCTCCCAATGTTGCCGGTTATGGCGGTGTCCTTGATCAGGGCGTTTACTTTCTGTCCGATTACGCCTTCAGGCTTTGCAGCGGATTCGTACTGGGTCAGCATGTGTTGGTTGATGAAGGTGATCTTTTCATCGAGGTCGACAACTATGCAGGGCTGCGGCAGGCCCTTGAGCAGACCGCCGGAGAATCCGAGTTTATTTTTGAGTTCAAGGACCATGCTTTTTACGGAGGAGATTGTCCTCCCGATAACGTCATTTGCTGCGTATTCAAGGTCGGTATCATAGTCACCGTCAGATACCCGGGCGGTGAAGTCCGATAGCTGCTGCAGCGGTCTGGTTGTTGCCTTGAGCAGCAGGAGCATTACCAGACAGGCAACGGCAAGTGCAATGACTGCTATGATGACGTTGGTTATGAATATCTCCCGGTCAACACCGTGGGACATGTCGGATTTGTTCATGATGAATGCGAATGACCATTGCCAGGGTTCGAAGGTGGTTATCAGAGCAGTCTTTTCGATCCCTTCAAACTGGTAGTCAACTTCGCCTTCTTTGGTGTTTGAAAAAACTTTCCAGAAATCGAAATCGGTCAGGCTTTTTCCAGTAAGAGTCGGGTGGAGCAGGATGTCGCCCTTAGAGTTGAATATTACCCCGTAACCTTCGCCGCCGACATTGGAGGATAAAACCACCTTTTGAAATTCTGGAGTCATTATTTTACGGCCTACGAAGATTACACTGACGATTCTGCCGCGCAGGTCTGTCAGCGGCTTGTAGGCGGCGATGTACCAGCCGTTTACCACGTAAGCCATGCCGAAATATGTTTTGCCTTCCATTACGGCTTTGTAAACTGGGCTGCTGGCAGGAATGTATGTTCCCACGGCGCGGTTTCCGTCAAGTTTGAGAACGTTTGTGGATACCCGCAGCAGCTTGTCCGGTAACACTTCGAAAATAGTTGCGGTTCCACCTACGCTTTTCTGCAGATCATCAACGATGTCATATTGTCCGTTGATTGCGATTCCCCCGAACTCAAGTGAAGGAATGCTGATAGTCTCACTTTCCTTTGTTACCTGATTGGTAATCGTGGTGGTGATGGGTGCCCTTTTGTTAAGTTTGGGGAAGCCCATGGAGAATATTTTTTTGTCAAGGATATCAATGTCAGATTTGACCTTGTCCAGCAGAATTGCGTTCTGCATTTCCATAATGGAATGTATGTTTTTGGCGATGGAACTCATTGTCGTCTGCCCGAGTCCCTGAAGGGAATGCTGTACCTTGTAGAGGTTTATTCCTGTCATGAACACAATGGTCGACAAAATAATACCGACTGCGCCGAGCATGAGTTTGGTCTGGAAAGGCAATTTGCTGAACATACACAACTCCTGATCCATTTTTAAGTTCTATCATTCGCGACAGGACGGCTTCCCGGCAGGCCCTGCAGAATAACTTATGGCTGTTGGCAGTATTCAGATCTCATCTGAATTTTTTCAACGCTAGCTTATACATTTTCATTGTGCATGCTGTCTGGAGAACCGGGCAAGAAATTTTACCACCCCGTTTTCCCGTTCATGTTCTATGCGGGAAATGCCTGGTTCGGCCTTTGCAAAATGCACAACTACACAATCCCCTAGTGCAACCCTTTCCCAGAAATCAGTTTCCACGCTGGCAGACCTTTTCCTTGGCAGTCCGGAAGGATCTATGAAGCGATATTGGATCATATGCTTGCCAATGTCTTCATTCGGGCCAGTATCATTGTTTCGGACATTTTTACCGATCACTATACCCACGGCAGACTTTTCTCCAAATGCCCTGAATCGTTCAGCCCTTATTTCGTCATAAGGTATAAATAACAGGGAAGCCAGCACAACAAAAGCAGCAATATGCAATATTTTGTTTCTGGTTGAGGAAAGTGGTATAGTGTAAAACAATGACATGGAAGTAGCTTAGCATTTGCCGGGTAAGGGAGCAAGCTACTGTGAGCCTTGAAGAAAGAATGGGGGGGAAGTGTTATGAGCAGTCTGAAGAAAACAGGAAAGTGGTGGGTTCTTGCAGTTGGAGAGGGATTCGGTGAAGCCGGATTTGAGGAACGTGACGAATGCCGTGCGGAACTGTTACGCAGGGTGAATGCAGCCGGGGTGTTCCTTGATGAAAATGTCTGGGTCTATGATGAGGACGAGTGTGCGCAGTTGGTGCTTAAGACTTGTGAAAGCAGGGAGAGTGCCGAGGAAACAGTACGCGGGCTGGGAAATACCGGACTCTCCCTGAAAATTACGATGGAATTCGAATAGACCTAATTTTTGGAAAGGGCCATGCGCAGCCCGAGGCCGATAAAAACAATACCTGAAAAAGCCATAAGCCTTTGTTTGAATTTACCACCTGAGATGAGGTGTCTTGTTTTTCCAAGCGCCAAAGAGATAAAGCTGAGCCACACTATACCCATACATGAATGTATCCCCATGAGCAGTAACGATTTGCGCAGGATGTCGTCAGTGGGCGAAATGAATTGCGGCAGCAGGGCCAGATAGAATACTGCCACCTTAGGGTTGAGTACGTTGGTTAGAAAGCCCTCGCGAACAGATGTGGTGATGCCTTTGCTGCATCTGGATGGAGTAATTTCGAACTCATCAGTGTGTCTGCTTGAGCGCAGGGACTGAATTCCAAGATATACGACGTACAGTGCTCCGGCAAGCTTCACCAGTTCAAAGGCTGCTGCCGAGTTCATGAGGATCATGGACAGGCCCAGTGCTGATGCCAGGGCATGGATGAGCAGCCCGGCATTGATTCCGGCCACAGTGCAGAGCCCGTCAGCAGTTGAGCGAGTCAGTGTATTGTTGACAACCAGCATGGTGTCCGATCCAGGTGTGACGGTAAGAATTGCCGCAACCGGAATGAACGCCAGTGTAAGACCGTCCATTGATTGTTTCCTTTAAATCAGGCCGAATTTGCTCATTTCCGCCTGTATTTTGTCAGTGGTGATGGGTTTGGTGATGTAGGATATTGCTTCGCATTGAAAAAAGGCCCGGGTTGCCTTGGCTCCGTCATCCAGTGCGGTTGTGATTATCGCTTTGGTTTTGTTTTCTTCAGATACCGCGTTTTTCAGTTCAATGTCGCGAATCTTTTCCAGAGTCTGCAGTCCGTCCATTCCCGGCAGGATAATATCCATGAAGATGAGGTTGAACCCTCTGCCGGAAAGTCTTTTTTGCTCATATTTTTCCAGGGCTTCCTCTCCGCTTGCGGCGCAGTCTATTTCAGCGTCTGCGCCGGTGACGTCCTTGAGGATTTCCTGGAGGTACATTCTGCTGGTGCTGCTGTCTTCGACAACAAGGATTCTCATGATTTACGGCTCCTCCGGCTGTAAGGTGAGTTTACTCCCCGCCGAGGTAAGGTTCCAGTTCTGTAACCGCCTCAAAGAGGAAGTGGTCGATAAGGTGGCAGAAAAGGTGTCCCACAGCGATATGAACTTCCTGAATCACTGCGGTGTCTTTGCTGGGTACGCTGATGATGTGGTCGCATATGGGAAGCATTTCACCCGCGCTGAGCCCGGTCATGCCCACGGTGAGCATCCCTTTTCGTCTGGCTTCTTTCAAGGCACAGATTACGTTGGGGCTTGATCCGGATGTGCTGATCCCGATGAGAACATCTCCGGGTGCTCCGAGAGCCTGTACCTGTTTTTCAAAAACCAGTTCATAGGAATAATCGTTGCCGATGGCAGTGAGGATGGAGCTGTCGGTTGTCAGGGCAATTCCCGGCAGGGGAGGACGTTCAAGTTTGAACCGGTTGACGAGTTCAGCAGCAAGGTGCTGACAGTCGGCTGCACTGCCGCCGTTGCCGCAGAAAAGGATTTTGCCCCCTTGGGCCAGACGTACTGCCAGGGATCTTGATACATCCACCACCTGCTGTGAATACTGCTCAAAAAAAGCCTCCCTGACTTCAAGTCCGGCACGAGCGTGATCAAGTACTTTTTGCAGCGCTGTTTCTGACATATGGTTTCCTCTTGGTTGGTTCGCGTTATAAACTAGGAAAATTTCGTTTATAGTAATTCAACCCGTGTGGCAATATCGGGATGCCGTCTTGCTAAACGACAGGATCACCAATATAACACTTTTTTTGAAAATTACGCACCCCAAATGATTCGGAGCACGGCATTGAAAAGATTTCTACCCATGGTTCTTGTTTTGATTACCTGTGTGGCTGGTTGCGCGCTTCATAGAAACGCTCCCATATCCAGCGAACTTGAAAAAATGATCGGGCAGATGGTCATGGTTGGTTTCAGGGGGCTGGAGGCTGGGCCTGAAAGCCCGGTGGCCTCTGATATTCGTGCCGGTGTGGGCGGGATCATCCTGTTCAGCAGGGACTGTGTAACAAACAGTACCGTGCGTAATATTTCAAATTCGGAACAGCTTGGTCAGCTGAACCGCTCTCTGCAAAGCTACGCAGCCACGCCCCTTTTTGTGGCTGTGGATCAGGAAGGGGGAATCATTACCCGGCTCACCCGGGAGGCCGGGTTTCCGCAGACTCCTTCCGCAGCTGAACTCGGTAACAGCGGGGATCTGTCCGCTGCATTCAGGGCAGGCCTGACTACCGGCAGAACATTGCGTTCCGTGGGGATAAACATGGATTTCGCTCCGGTTGTAGACGTCAACCGGAATGCAGTGAACCCGGTTATTGCAGGCCTGCAGCGCAGCTTTTCCGATGATCCGGCAACAGTTGCAGAGTTTGCCGGAGCCTTTATCGACGGACTTCATTCAGAGGGAATTCTGTCCTGCCTGAAGCATTTTCCCGGTCACGGAAGCTCGGTCGGAGACAGCCATCAGGGCTTTACAGACGTGACACGAACATGGAATTCAGACGAACTATTTCCTTTCGAACAGGTGATCCGCGCCGGAAAGGCAGATATGGTCATGACTGCGCATATATTTAACGACAGGCTGGACAGGAAATACCCGGCAACCCTTTCCCGCAGGGTCATCACCGGAATGCTGCGCGAAGGCATGGGCTATGATTCCATAGTAATTACCGATGATATGGGTATGGGGGCCATCAGCGAACATTACGGTTTCAAGGATGCAGTCTTCAGGGCCGTTAATGCCGGAGCCGATATAATCCTGATCGGTAACAACCTGTCCTACGAACCAAACCCCGGAATAAGGGCCATTGAGACCTTGAAGGAGCTTGTGGGGGAAGGGCGGATATCCGAGGAACGCATTCGCAGTTCCTATGCGCGGATCATGCGGGCAAAGAATCGGATCTGATTGATGCGCTCCATCAATTCGTCAGGGCCGGAAGCAGTATTGTGAAAGTGGTTCCTTTGCCTGCTTTGGACTGCACATCGAATTTACCCATGTGGTTCTGGGTGATGATGAAATATGATACAGAGAGGCCCAGCCCTGTGCCGGAACCCGGAGCCTTGGTGGTGTAGAATGGCTCGAATACCCTTTTACGGGTATTTTCGTTCATTCCCGGTCCGTTGTCCGAAACCGTGCAGCGGACCATCTTACCGAGATTGTGTATTTTTATGGTCAACTCCGGAGCACGCTCCATTTCAGTCCATTCAGACATGGCCTGTGCCGAGTTGCGCAGCAGGTTAAGGAATACCTGTTCTATCTCGGTTTCCGTGCACTTCACCTGATGCAGGTCCTCGTCGTATTCCTTGATTATATTGATCTTCTTGAAATCGTATTTTTTCTTCAGGTTGTAGTCCTGAGCGGCAAGCACTGCAGCCTTGTCCATCATCTTGCGCAGGTCTCCCGGGGCCTTGCGGGAATCACTCTTGCGGCTGAATTCCAGCATACCGGAGACAATTTCGGCGGCGCGAACGCCTGAGTCGGTAATGCCGTTGAGAGTCTTGATGATTTTCCTGTCTTCCATGTATTTCAGCATGGCCTCAAGGGTACAGCCTGCCTTTTCAGCAGCCTTGACGTTTGCGGGCAGATCCGGGGACATCCGGCGCACGATGTTCTGTATTCCCTGCAGAATACCCCCGAGAGGGTTGTTGATTTCGTGAGCCATGCCTGCCGCCAGACCGCCGATGGACATCATTTTCTCGGTCTGGATCATCATCTCGTCCATGCGCACGCGCTCGGTGGCGTCGTCAATGCGGATTACGGCCCCTTTCATGCCGCTGTTCAGCGGATAAATGATTATATCCTGAAACGTTCCGTTGTGAATGATATCCTGAGTTCTGATTCCGGTTACCGGAATACCTGTTTCAATCGCTCCGGATATTTTTTCGGCATATCTGGCGATGGCAGGGAATGCCGTGCTTACATCCGTTCCCGCAATCTCGTCGCTGTCCATAGTCGTTAGAACCAGAGCTGCCTCATTGAAGTGCGTGACCTGTCCGCTGTCGTTCAATCCGATGATGGCGGAGGGCATGGAATCGATGATGTTGCGGATATAGTTTCTGGTGCGCTGGAGTTCCTCTTCAGCGAGCTTCTGCTCTGTCACATCGATGCCTACAGAAAGGATTTCCGAGAGTTTGCCGTCCTTGTCGAAGATGGGAGTATTTGTCCAGAAAATCCATGCTTCCGATCCATCTTTGCGGACGTTGAGATTGGTGCTCACGGGAAAAGACTCGGGAGATTTGAGCAGGGCATCCATCAGCCCTTCAAGAAATGAATCCTTTGTTTCCGTCTTGGGAATAACCGTGCCCACAATGCTGTTGCCGAGCATTTCCTCTTTGCTGAAGCCGAAGAAATTCTGGGCATACTCGTTGAAAAAGGTGCAGCGTCCATTTGTATCCATCCTTAGAATGATACTGCGGGCAACCTGGACAAGATCCCTGTACTGCTGTCTTGAGCTGGCCAGTTCTCTGGAATAGTCGGCGATGTTATCGAGCAGAGTCAGGATGTTCTGTGCAAAAAAAGAGGTGGCGACAACATAGTCCCTGTTTTCGGAAAAGGACATGGCCGTTACTTCTTCTTCCCAATTCACTTCACGTATTTTTTCCGCTGTGTATTGAATAGCAGTTAGGCTGTTCATAGTATTGTCCGGCTTTGCCGAAACACTGCCCATCAGTTTCCCTATGCGTATAAAATCCTTTTCGTTGCTGGTCAGGTCCCATGTAAGGAATGCCGACCGTTTGATAAGTACTGCACTGCATGAAAGAGTCAGTACCATCAGCAGGATTCCGGCATAGAACTCAGTGGAGATGTCTTTTGCCAGAACGATGGTGAATCCCCCGAACCTGGAAGTTGACGTTTTGGCCGTGGCAAAAACGTGCAGGTTGGAAAAGGACAATTCGCTGATATGTCCTTTGCGCAGGGAGTGCGTGTCGTCGGTGTGGTAGATGTATCCGCCGTTCATATCAGTAATGAAAAGCTCCGGATCGCGCGGGGTGACCGGCAGAAGCTCTTCGTACGGGACCTGCGCAATGCTGAAACTGTGGTCATTGCGTTTGATCAGAAAAATTGAGTCCAGAGCGAAACGGTCAGTACCGGGTGTTTTTACTATTCGGGATTCGCCGGGAGCCAGATCGGCCAGCAGGGGAAATACTTTGGAATCCCTGATTGTGGTCTCTTCCGTGGGGAAAGGTCGGCTGCCGATGATCTCCCCTTCCGAAGTAACCTTTAATATAGAAGAAAGCTCATGGTCAAAGTTGTTGCGGGAACTGACCACAGTTTCAAGGAAAGAGATTCGGCCGAGAAAGTAATTGGCCCATGTGTCTACCTTGTCGTCCACTTCATTGAATACGGACCAGAAGAACAGGATAGTGGACAATAAGGAACTGGCAATAAATACGCACAGAAACAGGCAGATGTAATGTCTGATGCGGCTGTTAAGTTTATATATGCTTCTTGTTTTCATCTATTGGTGATTCGGGAGGGCTATTTTTAAGGCGAAATAAGCCGGGCCGGTGTTTTATGCCCGTGTGTGCGTGATATAATCGATCCATTTTTAAGTAAACAGTTGTTTTTGCAATAATCGCCACTGTGTAACGTGCAGTATTTGTTGATGTACTTATTTATGCAGTTCTTATTGCTCAATCTTTTAGCTGTATACGGTCTGTCAAATGGTCGGAATCTTTTTCCCGTGCAGTTGGGCAGATGTTTCCCATTCTCCATAACTCTTGCATTTCTCTAGAAATATTAAGATTAAGTTTAGAACTAAAAAGGCTGTGTAAACATGATGTTAGGATATGTTTACCCGAATCTCTCTTTTTTGACGGTAAACAGGCACACCCATTGCAAAGCCTCTGGCAGAGAAAAACTGTAACCATGTAACGGGAGGGACCCGGAAAGAAAAGTCAAGTTTTGGAGAGCGTGGCAAGGCATTGGGCCAGGCAGATTCTCGGAGGTTGGTAATGTGCGGGGATAGAAGCCGCATAGAGAAATTTCCCAGAAGGGACATGTGAGAATCGCCGCCATTAAGGTCGTGCCTGTACAGAGTCGCGGGTCCGCAAAGGGGTCCAGCGCATCATAAATGAAGAGCTGAAGCCTGCGCTGATCCATGCAGGTAATGCCCTGAGACTGCTCGAAACAACATGGCGATTTTCCGGGCTCATTGGCCGAGGGCCATTAGTCTAACTGTTCCGGAGGGTAGTATATGAAGTAGGTGGCAGAAGCCGAAAATTTTATATCAGTCCAGTGTAGAACCAGTAACAAGGTCGGAGCGGACGGAACCGCTCAGGCGAATTTATTCGAATAATTCAAGGAGGAATTATTATGTCGCTCGTAATCAATCACAACTTGATGGCAATGAATGCCAGCCGCAACCTGCAGGAATCCTATGGTAACCTCGGTGTTTCAACCCGTCGCCTGTCCTCGGGTCTTCGTGTAGGAACAGCGGCTGACGACGCAGCCGGTCTCGCAATTCGCGAACTTATGCGTTCGGATATCAAGTCCCTGAACCAGGGTATAAGAAACGCAAACGATGCCATCTCCATGATCCAGACTGCTGATGGAGCACTCGGGGTCATCGACGAAAAGCTTATCCGTATGAAGGAATTGGCAACTCAGGCCGCAACCGGTACTTACAACTCTGACCAGCGCCTCATCATCGACTCTGAATATCAGGCCATGGCTTCAGAAATAACCCGTATCGCCAACGCCACCGACTTCAACGGTATCCACCTGCTCAACGGTAACATGTCCGGTCAGAACAGTGCCCACAGTGGTGCTGGACTCACCTCCACCGGTCCGGTGAAGATTCACTTCGGTACCGGTAACGACTCCGCGGAAGACTACTACTACATCTCCATCAACACCTCCACCGCTTCCGCTCTCGGTGTCGGACTTGCCGCAGGAAACTCCGTTTCCACGCAGGCCCTGGCGCAGCAGTCCCTGGAGAAGCTGCAGAATGCAATCATATCCAAGGATAAGATCCGCGCCAATCTCGGTGCTCTCCAGAACAGACTGGAAAACACCATTACCAACCTCTCAATCCAGGCTGAAAACGTTCAGGCTTCGGAATCCCGAATCTCCGACGTGGACGTAGCGACTGAAATGACCGAGTTCACCAGGAACCAGATCCTTACTCAGTCCGCAGTGGCCATGCTCTCCCAGGCAAACGGTATGCCCAGGATGGCAATGCAGCTCATCGGTGGTTAACACGGATGAGCGGATACAGCTCAGAAAGGGAGGTCCGAATATCTCGGGCCTCCCTTTTCATTTTGCGCAATGCTGAACTCTGTGCAGAATGAAAGTGGTACTGCTGACGAAAATTTTCAGTTTTATTCCATGTGCGAAATATATGCGTAATTGCGCGCATGTGGTGGCATATCTTTACTTTTTTGCAAGAATGACTTATCTCTGCGGTCTGAATCCGGTAGTCCGGAAACAATATTGCCGCTTTTCCCTCTATCCGATGATCTGAAATATGTAGAAGTTCATAATCGGGAATGAGCGACACTGCTGCGCAATACGCAGTTCCTGCAACTTTCTTGAAACTGCCTTGATTTTCTTGCCGGGTATTCCCGATAAATCTGTATTCAAGCGGAATTCATTGTGTTGCTTTCATGTTCGGTGCGGTCCGTTCGATGGCCGTACCTGATCAGGTCAGGCATGGCTTACGGCTGAACCATGCGCAGTGCTCAATTACGCTGTTCCGGCATGCGGGCGCAGGCATATTCCGGTTCTATTCAGCTTAAGGAATGATCTTAAATACCGTCCAGCCCTGTCTAATGCATATCCACCGCACAGCTGTATCGAACCGGAGCTGTGCCCATCAACAAAGGAGATCCTTGTGTCTGTTAAAACCGTATATTTTATTGAAGGTGACGGAATCGGTCCTGAAGTATGGGCTGCAGCCCGTCCCGTTCTGGATGCCGCTCTTGAAAAGGCCTACGGCGAAAAGAAAATTGAATGGAAAGAGCTGCTGGCCGGTGAAAAGGCTTATGCTGCAACCGGTGAGTATCTGCCTCAGGCCACCATGGAAACCCTTGCCAAGGCCGACCTTGCTATCAAGGGTCCCCTGCAGACCCCGGTAGGAAAAGGCATCCGTTCCCTTAACGTCACCCTGAGACAGGTTTTTGATCTCTATGCCTGCATCCGTCCCATCCGCTATTTCCAGGGCATTGAATCTCCGGTAAAAAGACCTGATCTGGTCGACATCGTGGTATTCCGTGAAAACACCGAAGACGTCTATGCCGGTATCGAGTGGAGCTCTGAATCTCCCGAAGCAAAGAAAGTAATCGAGTTCCTCGTGGATCAGATGGGTGCCAAGGTTGATCCTACCGCAGGCGTGGGTATCAAGCCGATAACCCCCGCAGGTTCCAAGCGCCTGGTCAAGAGTGCTCTTGATTATGCCATTGCACAGGGCCGCAAGACCGTTACTCTGGTCCACAAGGGCAACATCATGAAGTTCACTGAAGGCGGTTTCCGCCAGTGGGGCTATGACCTTGCCGAGCAGGAGTACGCAGGAAAGGTTGTGAAGGAAGGCGAAGCAGCAGACGGCAAAGTCATAATCAATGACCGCATTGCTGATGCAATGTTCCAGGAACTGCTCATGCGTCCTGAACAGTACAGCGTTGTTGCCACCACCAACCTTAACGGCGACTATCTTTCTGATGCGCTTGCCGCTCAGGTCGGTGGTCTTGGTCTCGCTCCCGGTGTGAATATGGGTGACAAGCTGGCAATCTACGAGGCAACTCACGGAACAGCCCCGACCATCGCAGGCAAAGACCTTGCCAACCCCGGCAGCATTCTTCTTTCCGGTGCCATGCTGCTTGAGAACAACGGCATGGGCGAAGCTGCAGTGCTGGTCAAAAATGCTGTTGAAAAAGCTCTTTCCGCCAAAAAGGTCACCGTGGATCTGGCCAGCCAGATCAGCGGTTCCGAGCAGGTCGGTTGTAAAGAGTTCGGTGAGATCATCCTCGCCAACCTGTAATAAGTCTGTGTAACAGGATTACGCAGTTATTACCGGCACTGACTGAGACTGAAAGTATGACCCCCTCCCTTGCGTATGCTTGGGAGGGTTTTTTATGTGTTTTTGATAAAAAATGTCAGGATTAATATATCTCGATAGTTATACCTTTTTCGCCCGGCTTCAGTTCAATGTATGTATCCGGGTTGTCTATCTCCGCCTTGTTTACTCCAAGTTCATCCAGCTGATGGACATCCGGAGTCATGTGCATGATGAGTTTTGTCTTGTTGAATCCCTTGAGCAGCCTGATTTTTTCCCCCGGTGCGAGCCTGAATTGGGCAACATTCACATTGCTTTCAGCGCTCTTGAGAGACCCGGCTACCGGGTAGGAACATTTGTTGCGGATAGTCAGGGCTTCAGCAGGAACTGAAGCGCAAAGCACATAAACCGATATTAGAAAGAACAGCAGTTTTTTCATTCTGTATGCCTTGTCAATATATTGAAATATCATGATTTATTTTTGAATTTATTCTGTGTGGTCCTGTTTTGCCTTCAACTGTACCTTACTTTACCCTAAAAATGTAATTATAAATGCTTCCATAGATAGTGACATCGGATAAGGCGACGCAACAGACGCGTATTTCAGCGTTTTGTATGATTCGGTGAGTGACCGCCCCGAGTATGATCATTCTGTGAACGGTGTTGACTAAACGGTGAACTTAAGTACAGTTGGCCCTCCCGAAGGATTATAATTTATATTGGAGACAGCTTATGCGCAATATAGCTATTTTTTTTGTTTTTCTTCTGATTGCTGTTCCGGTTTATGCAGCCGAGAACAAAGCCCCTCAGATGCCTCCTGCCAATGTCGTGGCAGCCAAGTCCCAGGCCGGTCAGGTTGCTCCGCAATCAAATTATATCGGGACCGTATACTTTTCTGAGGTGTCGGATGTGGCTTCCGAGGTAAGCGGAAAGATCGTACGGGTTGAAGTTGAAGAGGGGGATATAGTCAAAAAAGGTGCTGTGCTCATTCAGCTCAGCTCCGACCTGCTCAACACCGAGATCCGGGCTGCCCAGTCTGCTTATGCCGAAGCCAAGGCCAATTACGACCTGGCCAAGCGCGATGACCGTAGAATCACCCAGCTTTACAAGAGTGGGTCGGTTCACGAGGGTGAGTATGATTCAAAGAGGTTTAAGGCCATTGCAATGGAGAGCGAACTGGCATCATCCCAGTCCAAGCTGCATCGGCTTCAGATTCAGTTGGAAAAGAAAACCATCCGTGCTCCGTTTGACGGGGTCGTGATCAAGCGTGACGTATATCTCGGCGAATGGCTTGCAGTGGGTGCCGAGGTTGCCAAACTGGGTATGAATACCAGCTACGACGTGGTTGTAAACGTTCCGCAGGAAGTTTCCCAGGTGGTCAAGCCCGGTCTTGAAGTGGGCATCAATGTCGGCGGCAAGGATTACACCGGCAAGGTATTTGCCGTCATCCCGCGTGGTGACGTTGCCAGCCGAACCTTTCCCATCAAGATCAGGGTCAACGGAGACAGCGGTCTTGCTCAGGGTATGGAGGCACGGGTTTCCCTGCCTTCCGGTCTTGCCAGCGAAACTGTGGTTGTTCCCCGTGATGCAGTAATCACCCTGCGTGGTACCACCATGGTAATTGCCGTAGTCGAGGGTAAGGCTCAGCCCATCCCTGTGCAGGTTATAGGCTACAAGGGGATGAGCGCAGGGGTGCGTGGTCAGGGGCTCAAGCCCGGAATGGACATCGTTACCAAAGGAAATGAAAGACTCAGACCCGGCCAGCCCGTGGTCATAGATAACAAGTAGGACACTTGTCCGGAGCAATTAATGGATTTTGTTAAATTTTCAATTGAAAAACCGGTATCGATACTGGTTGGGGTCATTCTGCTGGTCCTGTTCGGCAGTCTGGCTCTTTCCAATCTTCCCTACCAGCTTTCACCCTCGGTTACTGAACCGGAAATTACCGTGGAAACCACCTGGACCGGTGCCACTCCTTATGAAATCGAGCGTGATATCATTGAGGAGCAGGAAAAGGTTCTTAAAGGTGTCACCGGTCTGGTGGAGATGGAGTCCGAATGCTTTGACAGTTTCGGGCGAATCTCCCTGCGATTCAAGATCGGTACCGACATTGACGATGCCCTGCTGAGGGTTTCCAACAAGCTCAATGAAGTAAAGAAGTACCCGGCTGATTCCGACCGCCCGATCATTTCGGCAACCGGCGCGGCGACTTCTCCGGTCATCTGGATGATTTTCAAGACCCTGCCGGAAAACAAGCACTCCATTGACGAGTACGCCACCTTTTTTGAAAACGATGTACGCCAGTACCTCGAACGAGTTGACGGTGTGGCCGACCTGTTCGTGGGCGGTGGAACCGAGAGGGAGATGCATGTCATCATTGCTCCGGAAAAACTCGCTGCCTACAATCTGACCATTGCCAAGGTCATTGATGTTCTGAAAAGCGAAAACGCGAACGTTGCTGCAGGTAACCTTGGAGTGGGTAGGCGTGACTATCGTATCCGTACCACTTCAGAATTCCGCAGCCCTGAAGAGATTGAGAGCGTTGTCATCACTTCTTCAGGTCAGCAGAGGGTTACCATCGGTGATGTGGGCAAGGTTGTCCCCGGTTTTGAAAAGGCCAAGGTTGCCATGCTTCACAACGGTATTCCGGGTATTGCAGTCGGGATCAAGCCGGAGCCCGGAGCCAACGTTCTGGAAGTAACCCAGAATGTGAAAGACGTGGTCAAGGATCTCAATGACGGTATTCTTGCAAATGAAGGAACCCATCTGGACTGGGTTTATGACCAGGCTCCCTACATCAACGGGGCAATTGATCTGGTAAAGCAGAATATCATCATCGGTGGTGTGCTGGCGATTATAGTCCTTCTTGTGTTTCTGCAGTCGTTTTCCGCAACGATCATCGTCGCTATTGCCATCCCCATTTCCGTTGTCGGTTCCTTTATTGTGTTCGGAGGGCTGGGTAGAACACTGAACATCGTTAGTATGTCCGGTATTTCCTTTGCGGTTGGTATGCTGGTGGATAACGCCATCGTCGTACTGGAGAACATCGACCGTCACCGCGGGATGGGCAAGCCCCCTTACAGGGCTGCCTATGACGGAGCAAGCGAGGTTTGGGGAGCGGTTCTGGCTTCTACCCTGACAACTGTTGCTGTATTCCTTCCCGTTGTTTTCATTGAGGAAGAGGCCGGACAGTTGTTCAAGGATATTGCCATCGCAGTAACCTGTGCCATTACCCTGTCCCTGTTCGTATCGGTCTCGGTAATCCCCATGCTTGCCAAGCAGTTCTATTCCTTTTCCAAGCGTGAGAAAAAAGTCAGGACCAACATTCTTACTAAACTTGGTACACTGTCTTCCGGCTGGATCATGGGACTGCTCGAACTTGCCATTCGCAACTGGGCTACCCGTATTGCTACAGTTTTCATTCTTGTTGCTGCTTCCGGGCTGCTGGTTGTCTCCTTTTTCCCGAAGATGGAGTACCTGCCGCAGGGGAACCGCAACCTGATTCTGTCCATCCTTATTCCGCCGCCGGGGCTTTCCTACGAGGAGCGCGATTCCATCGGCGAATATATCGCGTCAGAAGTCGGCCCGCATCTCAAGGAAGCAAAGGACGGATTCCCGCAGGTAGACCAGCTTTTTTACGTATCCGCTCCGGACATCAACCTTTTCGGAGCCATGTCCACTGACGAGGAGCGCCCGGCTGAGCTTATTCCGTTGTTCAACCGGATCATGAACTCCATTCCAGGTATGTTCGGGGTAAGTATTCAGGCTTCAATCTTCGAATCCGGGCTGGGTAAGGGCCGCATGGTTGCTGTTGACTTCAGCGGTTCCGATCTGGACAAACTCATTGCCGCGGCCGGAACGATGTTCGGCATGGCCCGGCAGGCCATCCCCGGCGGGCAGGTCCGGCCGATACCGTCCCTTGAAATGCTTTATCCCGAGGTTCGTATCGTTCCCGACCGTGACCGCCTGCGTGCTGCCGGCATGTCCAGTCAGGAGATCGGTGAGGCGCTTGACGTGCTCATGGATGGCCGCAAGATCGGGGACTTCAAGGAAGAGGGCAAGAAGAAGATCGATCTGAAGATCATGGCTTCGGATAAGGGCGTAAGCACCCCTGAAGATCTGTATAATTCTCTGGTGGCAACTCCGCAGGGCTGGGCCGTACCGGTTTCTTCCCTCTCAACTCTGGAACGTACTTACGGCATCACCCAGATTCGTCACCTTGAGCGGCAGAGAACTGTTACCCTGCAGATAACCCCGCCCAAGACCATGCCGCTTGAACAGGCCATGGATGTGGTAGAGAACCAGCTTATTCCGCAGGTTAAGGAAATGGGCTTAATGGACGGCGTAAACGTACGCATGTCCGGTGCTGCCGACAAGCTGACCCAGACACGTGAGGCCATGCAGTGGAACTTCCTGCTTGCGGTGGTTATTACCTATCTGCTAATGGCGGCTCTGTTCGGAAACTTTATCTATCCGTTCATCATCCTGCTTACTGTACCGCTGGCCGGTGCGGGAGGTTTCCTCGGGCTCAAGCTTGAAAACCTGTTCATTGCGCCCCAGCCTCTGGACGTGCTGACCATGCTCGGTTTCGTTATCCTGATCGGGGTTGTTGTTAACAACGCGATTCTCATCGTGCACCAGTCTCTTAACAACGTGCGCAATGAAGGGATGGAGCACCGGGAGGCGGTTCTTGATGCCACACGCTCCCGCCTTCGTCCGATCTACATGTCCGCGACAACATCCATCTTCGGTATGCTGCCGCTGGCCATTGCTCCCGGTCCCGGCTCGGAACTTTACCGGGGACTCGGCGCGGTTGTGCTCGGCGGTCTTGCGCTGTCCACGGTATTTACCGTGTTCATGATTCCGGCACTGCTGATGTTCTTCATCAAGATGGAGAAGATTGGCGGAGAGGATGCTGAAGCGTAGAGCTCCAGTAGAATAAATGCGGAAGGGTTCGGTCTGTCTTAAATGGCAAACCGAACCCTTTTGTTTTGTATTCCCGAAATAAGTTGGAAATCCGTCAGTCATTTACAGGTTTCTTTCTGCTCAGCAGCTGTCTTTCACATACTTCTCAAGTCGATCCATTCCCTCGGAGATATTTTCCATTGAATTGGCATAGGAAAGGCGGATGTATCCTTCGGCACCGGGACCGAAATCAATGCCCGGGGTTACTCCCACACCGGCCTTGTCGAGGATGTCGAAGGCCAGATCTAGGGAACTGCCGCCAAATTTTGCGGCGAGATGCTTCATATTCACCAGTACATAAAAGGCTCCGGTGGGTTCAACCTTGATGTCGAAACCGATTTCACGCAGCCTCCTGATCAGGAATTTGCGGCGTTCGTCGTAGGTTTCCTTTATGCGGTTCACGTCGTCCCAGGATTCGGTCAGGGCAGCGACTCCGGCCCACTGGGCCATGGAGTTGGCTGAGATGAAGAAGTTCTGGCAGAGCTTCTGCATAGGACGCACGTATTTTTCCGGCGCGATTATGTAGCCCAGCCTCCAGCCGGTCATGGCGAAGAGTTTGGAGAAACCGTTCAGCACAAAGGCATGGTCGGTGTATTCAAGGATGGTGTGTTCCTTCTCGCCGTAGACCAGCCCGTGGTATATTTCGTCGGAGATTATCCATGGTCCCATTTGTGCTATTTTTGCCATCCGTTCCGGGGAAAGCAGGGTCCCGGTCGGGTTGGAAGGGGAGTTGATCAGGATGGCCTTGGTCCGTTCGTTGACGGCTTTTTTGATCTCTTCAGGGCGGTACTGGAAGCCGTCCTCCTCAAAGGTGCGCACCATATTAGCCTCTGCCCCGGCAAAGGAGATGAAATTACTGTAGCAGGCATAGCAGGGGTCTGAAACAATGACGTTGTCTCCCTGATCCAGAATAAATGTGAACAGCAGAAGCATGGCCGGTGAGGTGCCCTGAGTGACGATGATGCGCCCCGGATCTACATCCACATTGTAGGTCTCTTGGTAGTACCTGCTGATGGCATTCCTGAGTTCCGGGATACCAAGACTATGGGTGTAATGGGTTTCGCCCTTGTCCATGGCGGTGCAGGCTGCTTTTTTTATGCATTCTGGAGTGTCGAAATCAGGCTCTCCGATTTCCATGTGAATTATGCTGCGGCCCTCGCGCTCCATCTGCTGGGCTTTTTCCAACACGTCCATAACCAGAAACGGGGTAATTTCACAGGCCCGTTTAGAAATACAATCCATGCTTTTCTCCTGAAATTCTGTCTGTAGGCCTTTGGCGGACCTGCGGTACTGGAAGTTGGTGCGCTGCGCACGGTGAGGAATAATTGATGCTCTAGACGCCCCGGAAGAGTCTTCTCCGCGGATCAAAGAAGCTGAACCGTGTCCTTTCAGCCATAATGCTCGGAGCTGATTTCCTCGTCGGACGATCGTGTGGCGGGGAATACCTCAAGGGTCTAGTTTGTCTGTTTGTATTTACAGCTATATACAGATTGTCAGCGGGAATCGCAATAAGAGGATTTTGAGTCTGCATATCATGCTTGCCCATGCTTCCCTGCTGAAGTAACTACTCCGCTGCATGCAGCCAATGAAGATGACGGGAATAACCGGAATATGAAAATCCTTCTTATTGATAACAACGACAGTTTTACCAACAACCTTGAACACCTGCTGGCCAGAGAGATTGCAGGTGTCGAAATTGATGTCGTCCCTTACACTCAGGCCCTTCCGTTGTGCGGAAGTACTGTAGATTTTCACGCATACGACCTGTTGGTGATTTCTCCCGGACCGGGATGCCCGGCAGATTATCCCGGTTATGAGCCCGCGCTTGAGTCCGGTAGGCCTGTTTTGGGTGTCTGTCTTGGCATGCAGATTATCAACGAATATTGCGGAGGCCGCACTGAACGTCTGGAAGGGTGTTTTCACGGGCGGTCAGAGAAAATATTTTTTAACGGGAAAATGACCGGGGTGGCCCGCTATCATTCCCTGTATTGTTCTGTCCTCGGTAAAGGGCTTGAGCTGATTGCTAAAAATTCAGCTGGAGTCCCCATGGCGGTTACACATAAAAATCTGCCATTCGTAGCCTGCCAGTTTCATCCTGAGTCCTTCCTGACCGATAATCCCGGAGAATTCATTCACTATGCTCTCGAGTTTTACAGATCCCGTCAGTTTTAAGTCG
Source organism: Maridesulfovibrio sp. FT414 (assembly GCF_050916235.1). Classification (GTDB taxonomy): domain Bacteria; phylum Desulfobacterota; class Desulfovibrionia; order Desulfovibrionales; family Desulfovibrionaceae; genus Maridesulfovibrio. Next base: position 833,728 of record NZ_CP104854.1, on the reverse strand, counting down.
TTCCGGGAAGCTGCCTTTTACTTCGTAAATGAATGCGGAGCGGATGTGCTGCTGGGGGCTGCTGATTATCACTGTTCTGCTGTGAGTTATCTTTGTCTCGGCCCTGTGGATGAGCTGCTTTTGGAAGCCGGTTCAACTGCGGATGAAATTCGTGCCGAAATAAAGAAATTCGCCTTTGCTGACAAAAGTCCTGCAATAGGATTCGTGAGCTATGAGTGCGGGCATGTGCTGCGCGGAATTTCCAGTAGCAGGAAAATTGATTATCCGCTGGTTCATCTGAAAAAGTATGACGCGGTTTTTACCCACGATGCCACCTCCGGGGAGGTCCGACTGTTGTACGGAGATGACGCCTGCCTGCATTCTTTTATCCGTATTCTGGCTGAAAACCGTCCGATTCCCGAAACAGACTTGCCGGTTTTCGGAAAAGATTCCATTGAAATGTCCCTCGGCAAGGAAGCGTATACAGATGGTGTTGCCAAGACGCTTGAACATATAAGGGACGGGCTGACCTATCAGCTCAACCTGACTACAAGATTTACCCTGCCGTCTGAAAATGTTGACCCGGTGCGCTGGTTTTTTGCACTTAACGATAAGTACCCGGCCCCGTATTATGCATTGTTTCGCAGCGGAGGAAAGACAGTAATTTCCACCTCCCCGGAGCTGTTTCTGCGCGTGGAAGGAGGAATTGTCACCTCGGAACCCATCAAAGGAACCCTTAGATTTGATGACTTTTCAGAAGACTTGAAGCACAAACTGACTGACTCCGTTAAGGAAGACTCCGAACTTTCCATGATTGTTGATCTGGTCAGGAACGATATTTCCGCCAATTGCAGGTACGGCTCGGTTGTTGTCGAGGACCACAAGTCGGTTTTTGCCGTGGATAATCTGTTACAGATGTTCAGCCGGGTCCGTGGTGAACTGGCCGAGGGCAGCGATTGTATCGACCTGTTTTTTGATGCCTTTCCTGGGGGCTCCATTACCGGCTGCCCCAAGAAGAGTTCCATGGAACTTATCGACAACCTTGAGTCTCACACACGTGGACCATACTGTGGAAGCATGATTGTCGTTCATGGCCCGCAGGATATGGTTTCGTCCATCGCTATAAGGACGGCAGTGCATGACGGTGACGGCGGGAATATTTTCTATTGGGCCGGAAGCGGGATCGTTATTGATTCGAATCCGGAGGCGGAGTATCTGGAGACACTGGCGAAGGCCGGAAAAATACTCAACCCGGAGCTGCTGTGATCTATTACCGCAATGGAAAATTGATGGAAGGGGAGGGCGGTCTTGACCTTTCCCAGCCGGCATTTCGTACTGGATACGGATTTTTTGAAACAATCTGCTGGAACGGCAGCAGGATCTGCCATCTGGACCTGCATTTGAAAAGGGCACATGCAAGTCTTGCAGCGTTCGATGTAATTGAAGAGGCTGTTGAGTATGGACGCAGCATCCATGAGGTGCTTGAAGCAAATGATCTGGGAAACAGCTTTGCGCGGGTAAACATCTTTTTCCCTGTAGAGCATGGCCGAACCTCTCCGATCATCACGGCAGTTCCTTTTGAATATGTTGCTGATCGGGAATGGCGTCTGCTGCCGTCAAAGGATGTGTTTCTTTCAACTCTGATGCGGCACAAAACAACAAATCGGATGTCCTACCTTAATGCATGGCAGGAAGCAGTGGAAAGCGGCTTTGATGACGCGCTTCTGACTGATTTTGATGGTAATGTGCTTGAATCATCCTTCGCTGCACTGCTTTTCCGCAAGGGTGAGGCCTTCTTCGCGCCCGACACCCAGTATAAGCTTCCCAGCACGGCACAGGAAATCGCCGGAGAACATATCCTTATTCAGCCTGCGGAGATCAACCTTGCCGATATGGAAAAGTTTGAGCATGTTTATGCCTTGAACTCCCTCGGTGGGATGATTCCGGTCACCGCTGTCGGCGACTTTTCTTTCTCCGCAGATCATCTGACAGCACGCAGGATTGCCCGGACCATACTGCTCGTAGAGTGATTTTTTTCTGAATTATAATTTGATTGATAGGTCTGCTCAGTTAATCTTACGCAACGTGTAAATGTTATTCTGGTAATTTCTACCATGGCGGATTTCAAGATATAGAAGCAGTTGCGTTTTTTTAAAGGTGTCAGATGGATTATTCAGTAATTTCTTGCGGAGAGGTTGATAATCTGCGCTTGAGACTCGGTGAAAGGGCAAACCTAGAGTTGGCCTCAGGCGAGCGGATGTGGAGTGAAATTGTCGGTGTGAAACTTGGCTATTTCCTGTCTGTGTGGGTTCCAGACCTGAAAGAAGCGGACTACAAGAAATATTTTACCGACTATCCGGAAGTCACAGTACGTGCAAAGTGTGACGGATGCTATCTTTGTGGATTTAAAAGCTCCGTTACCCGTGTTCAGCTGTATCCATATCCTCTCCTTTTTCTGTCCTACCCCCGAAAATTTGAAAAAATCAACCTGCGCAAAAGCAAGCGGGTTGAGTGTTTCCAACTGGTTTCCTTATGTAATGAAGCGTGCGAGCTTACCGGAGTTTTCAGGGATATTTCCGAAGGCGGCGGACGGATTGAGTGCACTTTTCCAAGGGAATCGGATGTTGGGAGCTTTGTTGAGAATGAAAGAATACGATACCGGTTTGATTATGCGCAGAGTTATAACACAATCAGCGGGGTCGGGGTTATCAGGAATCTGATTCAGGCCGGGAGCAGGTTGTCCTTGGGATTGAAGTTTGAAAGTTTCGACGGTGACTGCAAGTCTGATCTCGCAAAGGTCATCAAATCCTTTGATATTTAATTTGTCTGGCATAAGACGTAAAAAATCCCCCGCTGCTATGCAACGGGGGATTTCTTTTGGATAGGTAAAGGTCTTTTCTAGAATTTGAAACCGATTTTTTCGCGGATTTCTTCCATATTCTGGGCGGCCTTTGCTCTGGCCTTTGCAGTGCCTTCAGCAAGAATCTGCCATACCAGATCGGGGTTCTCGTCCATTTTGCGGCGGCGTTCCTGCATGGGCTCAAGGAATCTGGCCATGCTTTCGGCAAGCAGCTTCTTGCAGTTCACGCAACCCCAGGATGCATTGCGGCAGCCTTCTTCGATCTCTGCACACTTATCGCTGTCGGTGAGCAGTTTATGGTAGGGGTAGAGGTTGCAGATCTCCGGGTCACCCGGATCAGCCTTTCTGAGCCTGTTCTTGTCGGTGAGCATGGACATGATCTTGGGCAGAACTTCTTCCATGGGTTCGCCGAGGAAAATGCCGTTATTGTAGCTCTTGGACATCTTGCGTCCGTCAAGACCGGGAAGCTTGGCATCTTCGGTGAGCATGGCCTGCGGCTCAGGGAAATGTTCACCGTTCAGAAAGTTGAAGCGGCGCGCGATTTCGCGGGCAAGTTCAAGGTGCGGAAGCTGGTCCTGTCCGACAGGCACGAGTGAGGGCTTGTACATGAGAATGTCTGAAGCCATCAGCACCGGGTAGCCGAGGAAACCGTAAGTGTTGAGTTCCTTCTGGATGAGCTCCTGACGCAGTTCCTTGTAAGTGGGGTTGCGTTCCAGCCAGCCCAGCGGGGTCAGCATGGAAAGGATCAGGTGCAGTTCGGCGTGCTCTTTGACCTGTGACTGGTGGAAAATTACGCATTTTTCAGGATCGAGTCCTGCTGCGACCCAGTCTTTGACCAGTTCGGGAACAAATCCCTGAATTCGTCTGGGATCTGAATATTCGCTGGTCATGGCGTGCCAGTCGGCTACAAAGAAGTAACATTCGTTATTTTCCTGAATTCTGACCCAGTTTACCAGAACGCCGAAATAGTGACCTAGGTGCAGGCGTCCGGTGGGCCTCATGCCTGAAACGATGCGGTTGTTTGTCATAGTCATATTGAAAATTGCGGTTAGATGATTTTTAAAAAATCAGCAGATTGTAGAAATAGCTCAACGCCGGAGATATTATCTTGCCAAGCAGTCCCAGCATGGCCAGAACGATGACAATAACAAATCCGTACCTGAAAGACATGAATCTGTATGCTGCCTCCCGGGGCATGAATCCGGCGATTATTTTGCTGCCGTCAAGAGGAGGGATAGGCAGAAGATTGAAAAAACACAAGGCCAGATTGATGATAACTCCGGCTTTGGCGATTAGGGCTGTCGGTTCCAGCACCCTGAGTGTTGTTTCTGAGTATCCGTGGAGGTCCAGTCCGAGTATGGTCTTCAGTACGAACGCGAATATGACTGCAAGCAGCATATTGGCAGCAGGACCGGCCAGGGCCACGAACATCATGTCCCGCTGGGGATTCTTGAAATACATGGGGTTGACCGGAACAGGTTTGGCCCAGCCGATCATGCGGGTGAGCACAAGGGCTAACGTGCCCAGAGGATCGAGGTGTTTCAGGGGATTCAAAGTCAGTCGACCGGCTATTTTGGCGGTCGGATCGCCGAGAAGGTAGGCGACATAGCCGTGAGCGGCTTCATGGCAGGTGATAGCGAGTAAAAAAGGAACAGCAAGGATGCTGATTTCTTTGATTATGTTGGCGATATCGAACATTGGGATCTGCGTTTCCGCAATTTAGAAGTGAATAAATGGCAGGCCAGGAGGGATTCGAACCCCCAGCATCCGGTTTTGGAGACCGGCGTTCTAGCCGTTGGAACTACTGGCCTGCATTTATTGGCTAATGACTCCTGTGCGCCAAAGCCAAGTGGGTGCTACCACGGGTGAAGGTGCTTGGCAAGAAAAAAGGAGCCTGTTTTTAGCAAACTCCTAAAAAAAATTAAAATAATAGCAGATATTGTTTGTTTTTAGAGGCTGAAACTACCCAAGAGCCTCCCTGACCTTGGACTTCAGTTCGCTCAGGTCAACAGATTTAACCACATAGTGATCGGCCGCTATGGATTTCATGTCGTGCTTGAAACTGTCGTATGCAGTGCTGAGGATGACCGGGATGCTTGGGTATTCCTGACGGATTTCCTGCAGCAGGTCCAATCCGGAACGGTCTATGCCGAGTTTGATGTCCAGAATGACGAGGTCGGGAGCTTCGCGTCTGATTACGGTCAGAATGTCCTCGGAACCGTCAGAAGTTGCTACTTTATAGCCTCCTGCTTCCAGTTCCTCTCTATACAGCATCCGTATATGTTTTTCATCGTCTACGACCAAAATTGTATGTTGAGTCATTTTCAACTCCTTGGAAGGCGTGGTTTTCTTTACTTACATTAGTTCAACAATCAACTTCCGGTCAACATTTATAGGCCTTTTTTTGGTTACATTTTAATCTGTTTCCGCAATTTCCCATTTAATTATCTTTTATGCTGATGCGTTAGGTTTTGGAGTCCTTTTATTGCTCCGGGACAGTCTTCCTGAAAGCCTCTTTAATTTGATTTCGATTTCACCATAGCATAAAAAAAACAAAAAACCCATTCTTCACGGGAAAAGTATTAAATTTTCGTCACGATAAGTTTGGATATGGAAAAATATCCCTTCATTGCGGTCTGAAAAGCTTGATGAAAGCCGGCTTAAAAGCTACATGCACATTTCCCAAGACGTGTCTAACACCTATAAATATGAATTCAAGGAGTCTGCTCATGGTAACTGTCAGACTTGAACCTGAGGACAAGGTTGTCGAGTTCTCCTCGCTAAACACTGTTCTGCAGCTTCTCAATAAACTCGGACTTCATCACACTGATGCCCTGGTCATCCGCGACGGACAGTTGCTGACCCAGGATCTGCGCATATACAAGGATGATGAGATAACCATAAGAAAAGTGATTTCAGTCGGGTAATATATATGAAATGCAAGGTTTGCAAAGCGGATGCAGTGGTTTCACTGCCGAGCCACAATACAGCGTTCTGCAAGGAACATTTTACTAAATTTTATCTGAAGCTTGTTTCCGAAGGTATACGGAAACGCAGTCTTCTTGAACGTGACGACAAGGTGCTGGTAGCCCTTTCCGGGGGCAAGGATTCCCTTGGGCTCATGTATGCTCTGTCCGAACTCGGATATGACGTGACCGGCCTGCATATCGACCTCGGAATTTTCGAATCCTCACAAAAAGCCAGAGCCGTGGTTGAGGACTTCTGCCGCGACAAGGGCTATCCTCTGAAGGTGGTGGAGCTGGAGAAAGAGGGCGTGCCCATGCCGCTGATCAAGAAGCACATCCGCCGTCCAATCTGCTCCATCTGCGGAAAGTTCAAGCGCCACTATTTCAACAAGGTCGCTCTTGAGGACGGATATACCGCTCTTGCAACCGGACACAACCTTGATGACGAAGTCGCCCGCCTTTTTGCCAATACCCTGCGCTGGGATCAGGCATACCTTTCCGATCAGGGCCCGGTGCTGCCTGCGGAAAACGGATTTGCCAAGAAGGTCAAGCCCCTGTTCCGTGTAAGCGAGTTCGAGTCGGCCAACTTTTCATTTCTGATGGGTATTCCTTACCATCATCTTCCCTGTCCATACAGCGGAGGTGCCAGTTTTACCGGGCACAAGCTGCTCTGGAGGGATCTGGAACTGCGCAGCCCCGGTTCCAAGCGAGCCTTTTACAAGGGTTTTCTTGATCGCGGTCAGCCTGCATTTGCTGCCATTGCACAGGATGAGAAGAGCAATGAAGTAAAACCCTGCATTGAATGCGGGTGTCCCACCTCCGCAGTGACCTGTAATGTATGCAGGCTCAAGGAACAGCTCAGACAGTCCATTGAGGAAAGCGGAAAGTGAGTTTTCCCAAGGTCTCGGTGACCATGCCCTGCTACAATTGCGAAGATACCGTCGGACAGGCCATTGAGAGTATTCTTGGCCAGTCCTTCGGAGATCTTGAGTTGATTGCGGCAGATGACGGGTCCAGTGACGGGACAGCATCGGTACTTAGAGAATATGCGGCAAAGGACTCACGTCTGAAGCCGCTTTTTCTTGATCATCAGGGGGTGGTCGGTGCGGCCAACGCTGCTATCAGTGCCGCCTCCGGAGAATATGTTGCCCGCATGGACGCCGATGACATATCCCTGCCGGACCGCATCGCAAGACAGGCCCGGCTGCTGGATGAACATCCCTGCGTAGGCCTGACTGCCTGCCGGGTCGGTTTCGGCGGGAACCGTGAAGACAGCGCGGGATATGCCCACTATGTGGACTGGATCAATACACTGGTTGATGCGGATGATATTGCACTCAACCGGTTTGTTGAATTCCCGTTTGCCAATCCGTCCATAATGATGCGCAGGGGGCTTCTCACTGAGCATGGTCCTTTCCGTGATGGAGACTTCCCTGAAGATTACGAGCTGGTGCTGCGGTGGCTGGAAGCCGGTGTGCGGATGCAGAAGGTGGATGAGGAGCTGCTGATCTGGAACGATCCTCCTGACAGGCTTTCGCGCAACCATCCCAAATACACGGTTGATGCATTCTATAACATCAAGAGTCGGTATCTTTATCGCTGGCTTGAGCGCAACAGCTCAACCCACCCCCGCGTAGGGGTCATCGGTGCAGGACGTGTTTCACGCAAACGCTATGAGATGCTTGAAAAAATGGGAGTCAAAACCTCATTCTACGTGGATATTGATCCACGTAAAGTAGGGCAGGTCATACATGGATGCCGGGTTCTGTCACGCAAAGAAATGCCGCCGCCAGGCGACACTTTTATCCTTTCCTATGTTGCGACCCGCGGAGCCAGAGATGAGATAATCAGGTTTCTCGACGAAAAAGGCTATGTCATGGGCCAGCACTACCTGCTGGTATCCTAGACTGCCCGCTTGCTACATAGGCAGGCAGTTTCTTGCCTCATCCTCGGATGTGTGGACCGCAGCCATCTGGCTGATGCTCATTGAATCAAGCACGGCCCGGAAGTTGTCCGAGAGTCCGGCAATGAATACGTTCATCCCTTTGATGCGTGCTTTCTCCACTACACTGTAAAGGGTGTCCATGGCCGCACCGTTGATGGAAGCCTTTTCCTGAAAAGCCAGCAGCAGGTTCGGCTTGGATGTTGCCAGGGCTTCGTCGAAGGTATCCAGCAGCAACCCTTCGGATTTGGAGGTCAGGTTCCCTGTTATCCTTATTACCGCCAGATTGTCTTCAAGGCTGAGCTGAACCTCGTCTTTTTTCTGACGTGCAAAGGCACGCCTGTCGCTGGAAAGTTGCAGGGCCTTTTCAAGATCCTCGCGTTTGACTGGCTTGTTTAGAAAATCCGTTGCGTCCAGATTCAGTGCCTGAATCGCCAGATCCATGTCGCCGTGGCCGGTGATGACAATCACCTCCGAATCCGGCGAGATAGCCTTGATTCTGCGCAATACTTCCAGCCCATCCATTCCGGGCATTTTTATGTCAGTCATGACCAGTTCGGGGTGTTCGGCATCAAAGAGTTCAATACCCTTTTCGCCGTTTTCAGCCGTCATGACTTCATGTCCGTACGCACTCAGCAGCATCCTGAACATGTTCAATGTTGCTTTTTCGTCATCAATTACAAGAATTCTACTCACGCCTAACCTCTGTATAGGTTGATTTTATAAATCATCTTCTTTAACTGAGGGAAAAGCAATGATGAATGCAGCTCCTTTTCCCGGTTCACTTTCGATTTCAATGATTCCCTTATAATCACGTACTATGCCATATGTTATGGCCAGTCCCAACCCCATGCCATATCCTACTTCTTTGGTACTAAAGAAGGGCTCAAACATCTTGTTGCGCACCTCTCCGGTTATGCCCGCTCCGGTGTCGGCAACCCTGATTACGATATTATCTCCCTTCTGGTAGGTGCTGATGCGGATGAACTCTTCGCTTTCAACCCCTGAGGAGTCCCTTTTCTCGGCAATGGCATCCTTGGCATTGTTCACAAGGTTGAAGAAGACCTGTTGCAGCCTGTTATCCTGAGCGACAATATGCGGCATTCCATCGGTCAGGTCCATTTCAAAAGTTATGTTCAGCAGCTCAAACTGCCGAGTCACCAACGTGAGTACGCTACGGATGGGGCTGTTTATGTCAACCCTGTCCGTCTTGAACCCGGATTTGCGTCCGAAGGCGCGCAGGGCGGAGATGATTTCCGCTGCCCGGTCAACCTGTGTGCTCACTTCCCGTGCGACTTCCTGCAACTGGGTGGCTGGTACATCCTTGCCCCGTTCGGCCATAAGAGCAAGAAATTCGCTTCCCATCTTGATGGCATTCAGGGGCTGGTTGACCTCGTGCGCAACTCCGGCGGACATTTCGCCCAGTGATTTCATTTTGGCCGCCTGCACCAGTTGAGCATCCTTCTCAATGATTTCAGTGATGTCGTTTATGGCAACGATGATGGAGGGTTTGCTTTTGTAGGTGATGGGGCAGGCGTGCATGTTCACGTAAACGGGAATTCCGCCTTTCTTCAGGTGCATTATTTTCGGATAGTAGATGCAGCCGGAAGGCCCTCCGTACTCCTCAAAAGCCTTGATGCATTCTTTGTTAGCTTCCGGGCCGAGCATGAGGAATGGTTCGCCGATCAGTTCGCCGTGTGTGTAGCCGTACAATTCGCTAACTCTGGGGTTTGCATCGATGATCCTGAATTCGGCGCAGGAAACCACCAGAATTGGGTCCGGGCCGCTGTCAAACAGGGATTTGTACTTTTCTTCTGATTCACGCAGTCTGCGGCGGTACAGCTTGATGGACCAGACCATGTTTCTGAAACTGTCCGCCAACTGGATAACCTCGTCCCCTTCCCGTTTGAAATAGAAGTGGCAGTTGCGGCACTGCTGCATTTTATTCTTTCCGTCAAGGCCGTTCTCGTAGTTGTTATTGGACAGGTCGAAGTGCCAGCAGGGGAAGTCGGTATTGTAGTAGGCCGGGCAACTGGCGGGATTCCAGTCCGTTCCCCCGGTGAGTATGTCGAGGCTCAGGTCGAAGTTGCCTCGCGACAACTCGTCCGAAAGCTGGGTCAGTCTGCTGACCGGCTTGGTGATATATTTCGCCAGCCTGTGGCTGATGATGAAGATGATGACGACGACAAATGAGATGAAGCCCAGAAATGTAAAGCGCAGGGTAGAGACCAGTTGATCGATATGTATCTTGTTCAGTCCAACGTGGACGGTGCCGATTCTATAAAGACCTTCACGGATGGGGACAGCTATGTCGTAGGCGGAGGTCTTGCCCAGATCAATCAGGCGTACGGACTTGTCCGTGCCTTCGGGGATCGGGTTGGCCTGGTCGAGTTTTTCCGGGAATGGTTTCGTGAATGTATGGCAAAGGACCTGGCCGTCTTTGCTGAGTACAAAGATATAGGTGATGAGGTGCTGCCTTTCCCTCAGTTTTGCTTCTTCAAAGGCAAGGCTGAGCAGTTTCGGGTAGTTGCGGTCAAGGATGTAACCGGCCCCGCGTTCGGCAATTGAGTAGGCAATGGCCACTCCGCGCAGCTCAAGTTCCTTTGTCAGGGATGATACCAGTATCCAGCGGGCCAACAGGGCGATTATTGCACTGATGATCAGAATTACGCCGAGTGTGGACAGGAATATCTTGTTCTTGAGCGTAAGCCCGGAAAAGCGCTCTGTAAGTGCATCTATGTGGAAAATGTTCATGGTTTGATGCTCCCTTTCAGGGCAGCCCAGTCCCGGATAAGCTCAAATCTTCCGTCCCGGAAACGGGTGAAATATACTTTATCCATCCCCTGATGATCCTGATTCCCATAAGAGACAGTGATTCCGGGGGCAATTTCGTATTTATCCATTGATTCCACTGCTTCAATGAACTTTTCGCGGTTAAGCTCACGTCCGCTTCTACGCAGGCCCTCAACCAGTATTCTTGCGTTGAAGAATCCTTCAAGACCGACAAGGTTGGGGGTCTCGTCGGGATAGTATTGCTTCATGAGTCTTATGTAGCTGGCCGCCTCCGAATGTGACAGATCGTGGTCCTCGCTGAAGGGCGGAACCACCTGCGACATTATTACTAATGAATTGTCGTTGCCAAGTTCCTGTGCGAACTGGCGGGCGCCCATAAATGACACCGTGTAAAAGACAGGATGCGCTCCTTCTTTGCCCATCTGTTCCATGAACTTGATGCAAGGTCCGCTGGTGCCGATCATGAAAACGGCCTGTGCTCCGGAATACTTGATCTTCTGGACTCCCTCCTGAACATCAAGGGAACCTCGCGTATATGATCCTCTGGCGACAGGTTCCAGATCGAATTCCTTGAGCGCCAGTTCTGTTCCGGTCAGTCCGTCGAATCCGAAGGCATCATACTGGTAGAAAACGGCAATGCGGGTTATGCCGAGATCTTTGACCATGTGTCGGACAGCTTCCTTTGTTTCCTGATAGTAGGAAGGTCGGATATTGATTACGTAGCGGTTGAACGGTTTGCGCAGGGCATTGGCTCCGGTGAACATCCCCAGCAGGGGGATGCGGGCATCGTCCACCAGTGGAAGAATTTTTACAGTGGTCGGAGTTCCCACGTAGCAGAACAGGGCGAAAATCTTGTCGTCGATAATGAGTTTCTGAGTGTTTATAAGGCATTCCGGAGGATCGTAAGAGTCGTCATACGCGACCACCTCAATCCTTCTGTCATGAATTCCGCCTTGATCGTTGATATGATTGATGTACGACAGGGCTCCATGCAAAGTCTGGGTTCCGAGGTAACTTGCATGGCCTTCGAGGGCCAGAGACGATCCAAGCACTACTTTGTCAGGATAGACACCGGGATTGATTTCTTCCTGAACTTTTACATCAACGGATCTTTCACAGGCAGCCAGAAGCAGCAGTGCAAGGATGAAAACAGTTTTTCTCATGAAAAGTCCTTATTCCGGATTCGCAAGGGTCATGGCCATGACCGCCTGTCCCTTGAAAAGTGTGCTGCGCTTGCGCGGGGGAATTTTGAGGCTTCGCAGGAACTGGAAGCTCAGCCTGGTCATCCCCAGTCCCATGGACCGTGATCCCCGGGCTTCGGCATAGATCAGATGGGGCTGGAATGTCTTGCGTGCCGGCATGTATATAAGCATGCACAGGATTACTTTGTCGTTGCGGGAGATTTCATGCCCTCCATCCCTGATGGAACCGATGATGGCCAGTCCTCCTTTGGAGATGTCCACAACATGTGCCTTTCTGGTTTTGGCAGGCAGGTCTTTGCGGTTGTCGATAATTATGTCAGGCTCGGAGTTGTCCAGCAGATAATCAATGTCGTAGTCTTCGCCTTGTATGCGCCATACCTTGATCTTTATGAAACGTTGGTCTGCGACTTTTCTGCGGGCGAACACCCTGCGCTTGATGTAGCCGAAAGAGGATGTGCGGGTTATGACGGCTCCCTTGTCCGGGGTGAAACTCTTGATCCTGCCCACACATGCGTTAATTTTGGTGTCTCCCCTGAGGAACTCATCGAAAACCAGCTTCACCTCGCTGCCCGGTACGAACAGAGATGCGGTAACCATGTCCTTGAAGGTTACGACAACATTAATTCCTTCGGTTCCGGCGATGTTCACCACTGCCGCAAGTGTACGCTGTCCTGATCTTTCTCCGAACACATCAGCCTGGGCCTGTTCCAGAACCAGTCTTTCCAATACGTCATGGTCTGTACTCGCTTTCCATTCATCCGTTTTCTGTACCGGAGTTGTTTCTGACCTGGATTTGCCGGTGCTGCCTTTCAATGCGTTCAGCTTGTCTGTAACAGCGGAGATCCGTGCATTAAGATACTCGGTGATCAACGGGACAAGACTATATTTTATTGCGACATAGCGGACCAGAAGGATTACAATGCCAAGAGCAATAAAGGAAAAGAAAATTTTTACAGGCTGCGGCAGGGGAGGCAATCCATAAAATGTATTTTGTATGGTTCCCAAAAACCTTGTATCTACTTTTGATTGAATCATAATATATTTCTAATGGTGTGCAGTTCAGAAGATACTTTGCTTGATTGGTTGATCGAGTAATTTCATACTGCACTGTAGCGTTTAGTTGGACGCACCTGCTGTAAATGCTTCAGATCTGATTCTAATCTTAGTGCTGAGTTTTCATTATTTCAATTAATTTGTTTTTTTCGGTACGCTAACTCTTGCCGACTTTGAAGACAACATGTAAATATGAGTTCAGTTTGGCAACAAAAGGAGTGCACATGCCCGGAAAAATTCTAGTTGTGGATGATGAAGTTCACATCAGGATGCTTCTTGAACAGACTCTCGAAGAGCTTGAGGACGAATATGATGTGGAACTTCTTACCGCCGAAAACGGTGAAGAGGGCCTTGATTGTATTCGCGAGGAACGCCCAGAGCTTGTGTTTCTAGATATTATGATGCCATACATGAATGGCTACGAGGTCTGCCAGGCTGTGCGCGAGGAAGAGGAACTGGCGGATGTGAAGATAATACTGCTGACAGCAAAGGGTCAGGAGGTTGATCGCAAGCACGGGTTGGAACTTGGTGCCGAGCGTTACATGACCAAGCCTTTTGATCCGGATGAGATTCTGGAAGTGGCCAAATCCATTCTCCACCTTGAAGACTGATAGTACAGCAGATGAGTTCGAGTCTGAAACCGGAAGTACGGCTTAAAAGAATCATAAAGCCGAAGAAGCTCAAAGCTTTTTTCCATAAGGCTGAACCCCTGCTTCCTCAAGGGGTGCAGTTGTGTGCTTATGTGGACAGTCTTCCGATTTTCTGCTCCGAAACTTCCGTTTCCAAGTCGCTTGAATCCATACTTGTCCCGGTTAAGAATCCCTCCAATGAAAATATTTATATAGGGGTCAGCCATGGAAAAGGGGTTGTCCTTTCAAACGAAGAGCTGGACCGGATCAGGTCCGTTCTTGATCTTACCGCTTTTTCCATTTCCAACTACATAGAATCTGAATCGGCAAGAAGGCTGATCGGAGAGGAAACGCTTTCCAAATACCGGGAACTTGCTCTTTTGCACCGTTCCATTGTTGAGCTGAATAATTCGTTACGGCTTAAAGATGTAATTCACGCCCTGTCCAACGAGTGCAGGACCTCGGCCTTGCCTGCCGAGATGGGTGTTGTCTACCTGCCAGAGGAAGGCGGGTTCAGTGTTTTCGACAGCTTCGGTGATTTTGAGAACGGAACTTTCAACGGTCTTGTGAACAGTCCTCTTTTTGAAGATGTAATTGCCAGTCTACGTGGTGAAATTATCAATGATGTCAATCAGGACAGCCGTTGTCGTCACAGTCTTCCAGGAAATGTACGGTCGCTGCTGATAATGCCCATCCCGTCCCCTAGCGTCTGCGAAGGCGTGCTTGTGCTGCTTTCTTCATGCGTCAATATTTTCAATGCTGCTCATCTCAAGCACGTTGCCACTCTGGCCTCTGTTGCCGGAATTTCCATAAGCAATGCGTATAATTTCGAATCCATAAGAGTTCTTATGGATGCTCTGCTCAAGGCGCTGGCGGAAGCTATCGATGCCCGGGACCCCTTTACTGCCGGACATTCCGAACGGGTTGCCCATCTTGCCGTTTCTTTTGCACGGCAGGTTTCCCATGAAAACGGGCCGTTCAAGAATATCAGTTTCAGCGATGAGCAGCTTCGCGAGATTTTTTATTCCGGCATCCTTCACGATATCGGCAAGATCGGCATCAAGGAAGAGGTCCTGACCAAGAAAACCAGACTTCCAACTTCCATGCTTGATGTTATCGGGATGCGCCTCAAGCTTTTCGGACTGCATCACCAGAAGGAATGGGAAGACGATTACAAGCGGATCAAGAAGATAAATGTTTCTCTCAGTCCTGATCAGGAAGATCTGGATTTCGTTGATTTGATGAGCAGTGTGAAATTCAAGGTCAACGGTTCCACCGTGCATATGATTCAGCCGGATGAACGCAAATGTCTGCTGGTGAAGCGCGGCAATCTGACCAGTGAGGAGCGCATGGAGATTGAGCGCCATCCGGCCGAGAGCCAGCGAATTCTGGAGCACATACCTTTTCAGGATGACCTATCCCAGCTGTTGACAATTATCGGCCAGCATCATGAGCGGCTGGACGGTTCAGGTTATCCTAACGGGCTCAGGGATGAGGAAATTCTCATACAGAGCAGAATACTTGCCATTGTCGATATCTATGACGCCATAACTCAGGAAAGGCACTACAAACCGGCAACCCCGCGTTCAAGGGCCCTTGAGATCCTTGATATTGAAGCGCGGGAAGGCAAGCTGGACAGTGCTCTGGTTCAACTGTTTATTGATAAAATTTCTGCAATTGAAAGCGGTGCTGATTCCATCAATCTGGACCGCCCGATGTCACCGAGGTTCTGCAAGATACCTCGAAGCAATCTGAACTAGTCGAATAACCGGACGAATCCCGGCAAGAGGATGAGCTCCTTGCCTATCCGGGTGAACCGGTATGCTCGGCAGAAAACATCCCCGGGGTATCCGGTATGAAAAGAGTCGGTCTGAAATCGTTGCTTCTCACGTTGCTGGTATTCATGCTGGGTAGCTCTCCTGCTCCTGCCGAAGAACAGAGAAATTTCATTCTTGGCATGTCAGCCGCATTTACCGGCCCCAGCAAGGGGCTCGGCATTGAACTTTACCGGGGATCGCAGGCCTATTTTGATCAGGTGAATGCCCGGGGAGGAATCAACGGGCGGAAGATTGTGATTCAGTACTATGACGACGGATACAATCCCCTTCCTGCCATCCGCAACACCATCAGGCTGGTTGAACAGGACGAAGTAACCTGCCTGTTCAACTATGTAGGCACTCCAACGGTTACGCGGGTCCTCCCGGTCATCAAGCATTTCAATTCAAAGAAGCCGGTATACCTTTTTTTCCCGTTTACCGGGGCTCAGCCGCAGCGTGAATTCCCATACGAGGATTATGTTTTCAACCTGCGGGCATCCTATCGTCAGGAAACCTGGGGGCTGGTCCACAATCTCTACATGGTCGGGCGCAACCGTATAGCTGTTTTCTATCAGGCGGATGCTTACGGTCGCAGCGGCTGGGACGGTGTGAGAAAGGCACTGGCCGAAAAAGAGCTCTCTCTTGTGGGGGAGGCAACCTACAGGCGCGGAGCAACATTTGGCGAATCCATGAAAAGGCAGGTCGAGATTCTGGCTGCGACAAAGCCTGATGCGATAATTTCAATCGGCGCTTACGAAGCATGTGCAGCCTTTGTCAGGGATGCCCGAGATGCCGGACTGGATGTGCCCATATGCAATCTTTCCTTTGTGGGCAGCGAAAATATGCTCAGCCTTCTGCAGGATCTGGAGAAGAATGGCGGCCGCAATTACACCGAAGATCTGATCAATACGCAGACTGTTCCCAGTTACGAGGATACCTCGTTGCCTGCTGTACGCGAATACCGTCAGGTTATGACGGAGCATCCTCCCGCATTGCCGGATGGAGTGGACAGGGGGTACAGCCCGCTCAAATTCAGTTTTATCAGCTTTGAAGGCTATCTCAATGCCAAGGTAATTACCAGAATTCTGGAGCGGCTTTGTCTGCACCAGTACAGCGGTAATATTTATGCCGCCACCCTGTCGATCCGCAAGCTTGATATAGGCATAGGTGCGGAAGTCAGTTTCGGCAGAGGCAAGCATCAGGGCTTGGACGAGGTTTATTACACCACAGTATCTGACGGGAAATTCGTGCCGCTCGGCGACTGGAAGAGGTGGAGCAAATGACGATAAAGATGCGCATGTCCAAAATTTTTCAGAAGACCATGCTTCTGAATTTTATCCTTTTCGGGGTCATTTCCTGTTCACTGTCATTCATGTCGGCTCTGACTCTGCACAACCATATGGTTGATGAGTATATCAGCAAGGGCAAAGCCATTGCGGGCAGTATTGCCAGCTTGAGCGTGGAGATTCTGCTAAACCGTGATTCTTCCACAATCCAGTCCATGATCGACCAGTTCCGTGCCAGTGACGGCGCTGCATATGTTTATGTGCAGGATGCCAACGGAGACATCATATCCCATACTTTTGTTCCCTGTGTGCCTGCTGTTCTCGCGTCCAGCAACATTCACCCGGAGAGCATGTCCATCCGGGAACTGGATATTCCGGAGTTCGGCGATGTGATAGACATAACCAAGCCTATTCTTGCCGGAATGGCCGGGTATGTTCATGTGGGAATGGATAAAGGCATTATCAACAAATACGTCTGGATTGCCATCGCTAAACTTCAGGTGGTCATGTTCTTCATTTTCTGGGGCAGCGTTTTCATTCTCTACATCATGGTAAAGAAGATTTTAGAGCCACTGAACCAGCTTACCGAATACGCCAAGAAGTTATCCGACCACGATTTTACTGCGGATATTAAAATTACTTCCAACGATGAAATCGGTCTGCTTGCCCGCACCATGAAGAATATGGCCGGAGAGTTGACCACACTCATTTCCGGGCTTGAGAGGGCTGTCGGTAATGCCACCAGTGAGCTTCAGGACACCCTCACGTACATGGAAGTCATCATGGACAACCTTGCAGACGGCTTGCTGGTTGTGGATGTAAAGGGACGAATTACGCTCACCAACCCGGCTCTTGGTGAGTTGTTCGGGATGAACGGGCGTGAATTGAAAGGAAAGGATATAAAGGAACTTTTTTCCAATGAAATGACTGACCTTTACCACCTCGTGCGCGGGTGTGAGCATGAAGTCTATTCAACCGAGATAACCCTCCCGGACCGTCGGACCGTGAAGGCTGTTGCCACCCCGATTCATAAGTGGGAATCCGAAGACAGCTATAATATTTGTCTGGGTGCGGTAATACTTGTTCGGGATATTACTTATGAAAAAGAGGTTGATAACCTCAAGACGGACTTTATTTCCACTGTTTCGCATGAGCTGCGGACCCCGATGACTTCGATTCTGGGTTTTGCAAAGATAATCAAGAAGAAGCTTGAGAAGAGTGTGTTTCCCCTCTGTGAGGCTCCTGACAAGAAAACCCAGCGGTCCATTTCACAGGTTCAGGATAACATCGGGATTATTGTGTCGGAGGGGCAGCGCCTTACCGACCTGATCAATGACGTTCTTGATATTGCCAAGATGGAGTCCGGTAAAATCGACTGGAAGAAAGGTCCTGTTGAAATAGGGGAGGTCATCAATACCTCGGTTCAGACGACCATGCCATTGTGGCAGCCTAAAGGACTCAGGATGGTTGTGGATATCGAAGACGGCTTCCCGGTCATATACGGTGACCGGGACCGCGTTCTGCAGGTAATGGTCAACCTCGTTTCCAATGCGGTAAAGTTTACAGACTCCGGGGTCATAACCTGTACTGCGCGCTACCACGCTGATGAAATCATGGTCAGTGTCAGTGATACAGGCAGCGGTATTTCACCGGAAGATCAGAAGATAATATTTGAGCGTTTCAAACAGGCCGGGGACACTCTGACCGGAAAGCCCAAAGGCACCGGCCTTGGTCTGCCTATCTGCAAGCAGATTGTGGATCATCACAAGGGTCGCATCTGGGTGGACAGCAAGCGCGGCGAGGGAAGTTCCTTCCATTTCACCCTTGCAATAGATTCACCGGGAGAAACAGGACAGGTTCATGCTCCTGTGGTAAGGTCCTGCCGCGGGGAAATGCGTCCGGGCAGCCCCGACAGTCCGCTCATTATGGTTGCAGATGACGATCCGGCCCTCAACGAGTTTCTATCACAGGTTCTTGAAGAGGAAGGGTACCGTGTAATAACGGTATCAAACGGGCAGGAGGCTGTTGAAACGGCCAAGATAAGGATGCCCCAGCTTATCACCATGGACCTGAAGATGCCGGTCATGAACGGCGATCAGGCCATACGTGCTCTGCGTATGGATCCTTCTACCAGACATATCCCGGTGATAGTCATCAGCGCTCTTGCCGAAGGTCAGAAGGCCGGTGGAGATGCCGCACTTATCAAACCTATTGATGAAAAGAGGCTGGTGGAAACAATCCATGGGCTGTTGCAGGAGGATCTCATGATGACTGATCCCTGCATGGTTCTCGGGCAGGAGCAGAATCCTCCGGTGGAAAGCCTGCTGGTTATGTGTCCCGGCAAGATCAATTACTGTCCCCCCACCGACCTGTGGAACAGGGTCACTTCCGGGTTCAAGGGGACAATTTTCATTACCGCCGAGCTCAGTGCCAGTCTTGACCTGAATCGGTTGTCGCAAATTCCAGATGTGCAGATTGTTATTTTACCAGAAAACTGATAGCAGTTCCATCCATGGAACATGCAGCAAAATACGGGGCCTTCAAATACAAGTCCTGTGAGAAATGTCTTTGGGTCGGGCCGCTGGATGAATTTGAAATAATCCCGGCTCTGATTGAAAGTATGGCATTTGTCAGATGTCCCAGCTGCGGCTTTGCGCTAAGCCATGGTGCAGGCATTTTCGAAGACAGCGGCTGCGGGCTGCCGCATGGTTTTACTGTTGTGTCCGGTGGTCAGACCGGGGTTGACCGCGGGGCGCTTGATGCAGCGATCGCGTTGGGGATTCCGCACAGGGGCTGGTGTCCCCGTGGACGAAAGGCGGAGGACGGGATTATTCCCGCCCGCTACAATGTGCAGGAAACGGAATATGTCCATTATTGGAAGAGAACTGAACACAATGTGCTTGATTCCGACGGAACCTTGATATTCTCTGCAAACTGCGAGTCAAAAGGGACAGCGCTGACCATACGGATGGCCCGCAAGCATCGGAAGCCTGTAGCGGTGGTCTCACCGGATTCCATGGTAGCTGAAAAGACTGTTGCAGCCTGGATCGGTGCGGAAAAAATCAGGATTTTGAATGTTGCCGGCCCCAGAGAAAGCGGTTGTCCGGGAATTTCAAACCGGACCAGAGGTTTTCTGATTTCAGTGTTTTCGGAAATGATGAAAAACTGTTGAGTCTCTTCTTTTTTGCGTGGCAATTATCTCCCGGCGTGGAATTCCACCTTATCGAGCAGCAGGTTCAGTCTTTCATAGGATTCATTGATAGCTGGCCAATCATTACTTACAACGGCAATGCGCATATCTTTCAGTTCTTCCGCATAGTCATTGAAGCCAAAAGTCAGGGCTGCACCACGCGAGGAGTGAGCCCTTTCGCTGACCTCTTCCAGATCACCGGCTTCGATGGAGATTCTTATCTGATCAAGATCTTTTTTTAGCGATTCCATCAGTACCGGGATCAGATCGATAAGATCCTCTTTTATTGCTACCTTCATCCGTGTCCTGTCAGCTAGATTGTTCAATTGTTTTTTCAGGAATAATTCCCGCCTGCATAAGATTACACAATCTTCCTGCTTATTGCTTAATAGTACGATTCTTTTCGGCACAGATATATTATTTATTACGTTTGAAGGCTGAGTTTCTGTTTTTCTCGCCGTTGAGACTGCTTGACAACGTTTGCATGTTTATTAACATATGAATAGTTGTTCATATATAAACACGTGGAGTTGTGATGTCTGAAAATTATATAGATTGCTGTGACGGACACAACCCGGACTCAGGGACAGTGGAACTGGTGAAGGAAAAGTGTTGCTCCAGGGAAGCCATGCAGGATCTTGCAGCAGTGTTCAAACTCATGGGAGACCCGGTCAGGATCTCCATTTTGCATGCTCTTTCAATGTCCGACCTATGTGTCTGCGATCTTGCAGAGCTGCTGGATATGAGTCATTCGGCTGTGTCACACCAGCTAAGGCTGTTGCGTACCGCCAGGATGGTCCGTTTTGAGAAGCATGGGCGAAAGGCAGTCTACAGTCTCAGTGACAGCCATGTGGAAACCATAATGCGGACTGCTCTGGATCATATGCACGGGACAGGGTGCCCGCCTGATAAGGAAGATTAACAATGGATATTATAATCAAAATTGCCCACGAGTCATGGGAGGTGCTGTTGGAATCTGCGCCTTTCATGCTTTTTGGATTTTTTGTCGCAGGGCTTTTGAAGGCTTTTGTGGGGCCGGAATTTATAAGCAGAAATCTTGGTTCCGGAAAGGTCTCTGATGTGTTCAAGGCATCAATCCTCGGTGTGCCTATTCCTCTGTGCAGCTGCGGGGTAATTCCGGCTGCAGCCCAATTGAGGCAGCAGGGGGCCAGCAAGGGGGCGACTACTTCATTCTTAATCTCCACTCCAGAAACCGGTGTGGATTCCATTGCTGTGACCTACGCACTCCTGGACCCGGTAATGACTTTCTTCCGTCCCTTTGCAGCTTTTTTCACCGCGGTAGTGGCCGGAATACTGGTGGACAGAAACGATAAGAAGAATGGAAGCAGCCCACAGCTGATTCCCGACGCCGTCCTGCATCAGCACTCCAGCGCAGGGCTTCAGGGCCAGGGCAGTTGCGGGTGCTCATCTGCAGATTGCTGCGGGAGTGTTGAGCTTACACCGCCTGTGACTGGCTGTTCCGGGACGGATTGCGGTTGCGGGGGGCACGGAGAAACCAAAATTCCAGCTACGGTTTTTGAGAAGCTTTCAGCAGGACTGAATTACTCTTTCGGAAATCTGCTTCAGGATATAGGCCTCTGGTTCCTGGGAGGAGTGGTGCTGGCTGGAATCTTCGGAGCACTGATTCCGGACGGTTTCATTGAGCAGAATCTTGGAGACGGTTTCCTTTCCCTGCTGATTATGCTGGTGGCGGCCGTACCTCTTTACGTATGTGCCACCGCATCTACCCCTATTGCGGCAGCACTGGCCCTCAAGGGGCTCTCACCCGGAGCGGCACTGGTCTTTCTGCTCGCCGGACCGGCCACGAATGCGGCCTCCTTTACTGTAATAGCAAGACTTCTGGGCAGACGCTCTGCGTTCATTTACCTTGGTGCGATCATAGGGTGCTCCCTTTTTCTGGGTGTACTGGTCAATTGGGTATATTTTGCTCTCGGCTTAAGTGTCACCGACTGGGTGCAGAGCGGGGCTGGCGATGAGCACGGCGTACTATACATTGTGAGCGCGCTCATTCTTCTTGCCTTGATCCTCTATCCCAAGGTATCGGCATTGGTGAAGGGTAAGTCCGGATCAGGACACGACCATTAAAGAATTGTTCAGCCCCAAGGAGGAAGATGTGACTGGAGAAGGTGTAGAAGCCATCGTAGTGATGCTGGTGATTGTCTTTGCCGTTTTTCACATGGTCAGGAAAAAATCCCGTGAAGGGCTGGATGAAATGATAAAGCGCCATTCGGATAATGAATCTGGTGAATCCGAAGAGAAATAAGAAAGACACCCCCGTAACAATCGTTCCGGGGGTGTCTTTTTGGGTTATGAAAAGTACCGGTTACTTCTTCACTCCGAGAGCTGTGTTTATGAGCTGCTCAGTTGTGCTGATGGTCTTGGAGTTTGCCTGGAATCCGCGCTGGGTAAGAATCATCTGGGCAAATTCTTCCGCAAGATCCACGTTGGAGGTTTCCAGTGTGCTTCCTACTACGGAGCCAAGTCCTTCCTTACGTGCTACACCCTGAATCGCATCTCCGGAATCGGTAGTGGCGCTGAAATAGTTTGATCCCTCTCTTCTCAAGCCGAATTCGTTTTTGAAGTTGTACAGGTTTACCTGATACAGTTGCTGGCTGAGTCCGTTGGAGAAATGAGCGGTCATGATGCCATCGGAGTTGAAATCAACATTGTGCAGGTAACCTTCACCGAAGCCGTTCTGCGATTGGCTGATGGTTGAGGATGAGCCGTAGTAAGCTGTTGTGCTCAGCGCGTTGATCCTGCCGCTGTTCATAACCGACAGATTGGAGGCGTTACTGCCTACGCTCGCTGCGGTTGCACCGGGCTGTGTCCAGGTACTGTCGCCGGATTGGATGCCCATGTTGAGCGATATTGTCTGCTGATTGGTAGATCCGTCATTGCCCAGAAGTGTTGCATTCATAACCGGCAATCCGTTGCTGTTCATGGTGGCAACTGACCAGTTGCTGAGCGATTTGGGATCGCTGGCCCCGTCTGCGAGGGTGTAGGCGCTCTGATTGATCAGGGTGCCGTCGCCCGAGAAGGTCAGGGTTCCGGTCATGAGCAGACCTGCGGCGGATGTTGCTGCGGTCGCTGACCTGCCGTCGCTTGCCGGAGGAACGGTGACAATGTACTCCCAGTACATTCTGTCGGAGGGGTCGCCGTCGTTGACTACCTTGTCGAAATATACCACCAGATCATGGGTGGTGCCGCTCTGATCATAAACCTTCAGTGATGTGCTGTAGGCAAAATCTTCTGAGTTGAGCGGAGTATCGCTGGTGCCGTCCCATGTCTTCAGCAGTGAGAAGAAAGGAGATCCTTCAACGTTACTGTTGTCCACGGAGCCGGAGTCGAGGTTTGTTCGGACACTGGCTTCAGTCGTCGGCTTCGGGTCGGACTTGACCACAAGCACTTCCTGACCGGAGGCATTGGTCTCCGTCTTCATGGGCAGGGCTATATTCTGGGAGGTGCTGCCTATATTGCCGTCATTATCTATTGAGTAACCCTGCAGGATGTTGCCGTGTGAATCAACCAGCTGGCCGTTCTTGTCAAAGTGGAAGTTACCGGCACGGGTGTAGAGGCTTCCGCTGTCGTCCGATTTGGCGACACGGAAAAATCCCTGACCTCCTATGGCGAGGTCAGTGCTGCTGCTGGTGGACTCATAGGAGCCTTCCGCAAAATTGATCCTTGTTGTGGAAACCCGTACTCCCGTACCTATCTGGCCGACTGTATTTGATCCGCCTCCGGCTACTACACCGGATATTGACCCGACCTTACTCTGGCTGTTCAGGGTTTCAAGAAAGGTATCGCCGCTCTTGTAGGCTGTGGTGTTCACGTTGGCGAGGTTGGCACCGATCTGTTGCATCAGAAATCCGTGCGCCTTAAGACCTGCCACGCCTGTATACATTGAGCTGAAAGCCATGGGTAACTCCTTGAAGGTCCGACTTCTGGTCATTGACTCCGCCGGAACCTGTTAAACCGTGCGAACGGGAATATTAATCCGCTCGACACAATATAAGCAAAGGGCGTGCCTAAAGTTACAGAAGGCGTATCTTAAGGAATAATAAGGAAAAATTAAGTCGGAAGAAGGAAAAAAAGTCTCCTTGAGCGGTTGAGGTAACCCAAGGGGAAAGAAAAAACTGCCCGTATCCAGCCGGTTAAGCAGAAATCTTCTTGCTCATATGGATCTTGAGTTTTCTGGCAGGGACTGATTCCGGGTTGATGGACAGGCATTTTTCAACAAATTTCATGGCATCTTTGCGTTTGCCGTCTTCATAATAGCAGCGCGCAATGTTGAAGTAGATATTTTCATCTTCTTCAGTAAGGACAATGGCTCGGGTATAGAACTCAACAGCTTCGTCGAACATCATGTTCTTGCGCAGGGAAATGCCGAAATCATTGAACAGGTGTTTGTGCTGCTTTTCAAATGCTGCATCAAGCTTGACCAGACGTTTGAATATGTCAGCGGCCTTCTCATCTTCCTTTCTGGTCAGGTAGCAAAGACCTATACCGAAGTTGGCCCTGATATTGTCTTCATCAATGTTGAGGGCCTTGCCGTACTCCATTTCCGCAGTAAAAGTGTTTCCCAACTGGCGCTGGCGGTCGGCCTTGGCAAGGGTCCTGGTCAGTTCTTTCATGGCCGGAAAGACCTTGGCGGTGTACAGCTCAAGTTCCGGTGTGAAAGATTCAAGAAGTTCTTCCTTGCTGATCAGCTGCGCTTCTCCCGAAGGCACATCATTTTCATTCAGGGGGCGAAGCTCTATCTCTCCGGTCTCAGTCTCTTCAGCATAGTACAGGAAGGACTGTATTACCTTGCGCTTGGTTGTTCCGGTCCCGATTTCCTGAACTATTTTGGTTGAGAATGCCCCTCTGATCCTGGGTTGAGGAGAAGAATTTTTATCCATGTCTTTCCAGTGGTAGGTTCGGGTGAAGGGTGCAAACGGAAGAACGCAAATCACGCGTTCAAAAACTAGCACATTTTATCTCAGGTAACAAATTCAAAAAAGCGAAATAAAGCGGAGGCTTGTGTATAAAACCTCCGCTTCCGGACACAATATGAGTCTTTATTCTTCTAAAGAATGTAGCGGGAAAGATCGCGGTCTTCCACTACATCCTGCAGTTTTTCTTTAACGTATTCGCGGTCAATCAGGATGGTTTCACCGGAACGGTCCGGTGCATCGAATGAAAGGTCGGAGAGGATTCTTTCCATAATGGTGTAGAGTCTTCTGGCCCCGATATTTTCAGTGTCCTCGTTTATTTTCTGAGCATTGGCGGCCACTTCTTCAAGGGCTTCCTTGCTGAAATCGATGGACAGTTTTTCGGTTTCCAGCAGGGCCTTGTATTGAACAGTGAGAGCGTTCTGCGGCTCGGTGAGAATACGGTAGAATTCATCTTTACCCAGGGAGGAGAGCTCCACACGCAGGGGGAAGCGTCCCTGAAGTTCGGGGATGAGGTCCGAGGGCTTGGAGTAGTGGAATGCTCCTGCAGAGATAAACAGGATGTGGTCGGTCTTGACCATACCGTATTTGGTGTTGACCACACAGCCTTCCACAACAGGCAGCAGGTCGCGCTGAACACCTTCTCTGGAAACATCGGCTGATCCGCCTCCGTCATGCTTACCGGCGATTTTGTCGATTTCATCGAGGAAAAGTATACCGGTCTGCTCAACTCGTTCACGGGCCAGTTCGGCAACGTTGTCCATATCGATGAGCTTGTCGGATTCCTGCTGTATGAGGATTTCGTATGCTTCGCGGATGTTGACCTTGCGGGTCTTCTTTTTGCCGGGGAACATCTTTCCGATCATGTCGGAAACCTGCATTCCCATGCCTTCCATGCCCGGCATGGACATGATTTCCACTCCGCCGCCCTGTACGGTCACTTCGATTTCCACTTCGCGTCCGTCGAGTTTGCCTTCGCGCCACATCTTGCGAAATTTTTCGCGGGTGGATGCTGCGTCTGCAGCGGGTTTCTCCTCTATCTGCGGTTCGCTTGAAGCACCGAAGAAGCCCATGCCCGATGACTGCGGTTTGGAGTTGGGCAGCAGGATGTCAAGCAGGGCGTCTTCAGCGTGCTTTTCCGCCTTGACCTTGACCTTGTCCATCTCTTCCTTGCGCACAAGGTTGACGCCGATTTCCATGAGGTCGCGGACCATGGATTCAACGTCGCGGCCCACGTAGCCGACTTCGGTGAACTTGGTGGCTTCGACCTTGAAGAAGGGGCAGCCTGCCAGCTTGGCCAGACGGCGTGCAATTTCGGTTTTACCGACCCCGGTAGGGCCCATCATGATGATGTTCTTGGGTGCTATTTCATCGCGCAGTTCCGGAGGAAGCTGCTGCCTGCGCCAGCGGTTACGCATGGCTATTGCGACCATGCGCTTGGCATCCGCCTGTCCGATGATGAATTTATCAAGTTCCGATACGATTTCTCTGGGGGTAAGATTACTCATTATGAAACCTTTGCAGAATTATTTTTCAAGGGTTTTGAGAACGAAGTTGCTGTTGGTGTAAACGCAGATCTCACTGGCGATTTCCATCGACTTGCGGGCCACTTCGGCTGCTGGCATATCAGTGTTGCGCAGCAGGGCGCGTGCTGCGGAGAGGGCATAGGAACCACCGGAACCGATTGCGGCGACACCGTCGTCGGGTTCGATAACATCTCCGTTTCCGCTGATGATCAGGATATGTTCAGCGTCAGCTACCATGATCATGGCTTCCAGCTTGCGCAGGTATTTGTCGGTGCGCCAGTCGGTAGCCATTTCAACTGCAGCGCGCACAAGGTTGCCTGCATAGGTCTGGAGTTTCTTTTCAAACCGTTCGAAAAGGGTGAAGGCGTCTGCTGTGGCTCCGGCGAATCCGGCCATGACTTTGTCATGATAAAGGGTGCGCACCTTCACGGCGGAATGCTTCATCACCACGGCTTGCCCCATGGTGACCTGACCGTCACCGATCATGGCAGTGCCCTTGTCGTCTTTGACGGCCAGTATGGTAGTTCCTCTGAGTTCCATTTTCATCTCCTGATTCATCTATTTATCTTCTTTTTCATCGTGAAGATTGAGTTCAATTGCTATTCGCGTTTGAAGTTCCGTCTGGCAATAAGCCCGTCCCGACGGGGAATTTCGAATTACCAGAACATAAGTCTTGTGGGGGGGATGGCAAGGGGGGAAAGAAACGATAAAGCCCCTCAGTTGGAGGGGCTTCGGTATAAATTTTTGTTATCGTTTAACCCATGTTGCTTGATGCAGCCGATCGCCATAAGTAGATTCAAATTCTTGGTGCCATATTTTTTTGTATCCTTGAAGGAGCGTGTTTGAATTTATTTCTTCAAATTCTTCAGTGATACAGCCGTGGGTACTACGGAACATAAAATATGGGCCTCGTGGTATTTTTTTGAATATGGCTCTAAAATAGTTTGATTTTCCGTCTGTTTTCCCTTCAACTTCTACTGGGTAGTAATGTTTTTTTAATTGTGAATCAAAGTATAGTTGATATTCTTCTCCCCCCATCCATTCTGTATACTCTGATGAATCTATTTCGGTATAGTTTTTTACACATGCAGTTAGAAGGAGAATGAGAATAATTGGTATAATTTTTTTCATTGTTGTCTCCAAGTTTATTTATTCGCGAACTATTCTGAGGCCAATGTTTGGCTTCGGTGGGATTGGTTGAAATTTTTCTTTCTTAAGGCAATTTAGTGTGTCTGAATTACTACCATATCCACCCCCTTTTATTATTAGCGAATCGTTAGTGTCTGAAGAAACTATTTCCCATACATTTCCTAGGATATTATATAGGCCATTATTATCTTTTGTTACTCCTGTGCTAGTTTGGACCTGATTCATCTCGAAGTGAGCAATTTTATTTAAATCGAGTCCATCAGTTCCTGATTTGCATATGCTTTCCCATTCACTTTCCTTTAACAATCTAAATGATTTTTTGTGCTTTTTGCTTAGTGTAGTTAAAAAAGAATTTATTAGCTTAGGGGATAAGTATGCAATCGGTATCTCCTTGTCTGTGTAGCGATATATCTCATCATAAGGAGAGTGGATGTTTCCTACTGTTTCTTGCCATTGTTCGAGAGTGATTTCTTTATCCGATACAGATATGTATTTTGTTGGTGTTTTGACATTTACAAAGTTAAATTGGGGAGAATCATAGTTTTCATGCGAAACAAGGCCTTTGTCTTCAGAGTTTAATAGGGTCGAAGTATCTTTCTCATACGAATTAATGTCTTCGGCTACAGAATACTGAATAATAATTTTGTAACAATCGTCAGAACTGGATAATCCTGTTTTATGTATAACCCAGTCTGCTGATAATACTGTAGTCTTTTGTAGCTTATGAGAACATTGTGACGTTATTTGCTCATTGGATAGTAGAGCATTATTAATTTCTGTCTTTGAATCTATTAAAATGCCAATTTTTCTACATGCATCTTCTTCCGCCGCTATATTTGCTAACTTAATTACTTCAGCTTTTGATCTTATTTGTCCCAAGCAAACAAGTCCTTCGCCTGTGATCTTGTCTGCTAAAACCGATCCTGTTGTTAGTAGTAATATGAAGATGCTACAAAACAGGGAGAAGAAACTAAATTTGGTCATAAATGCACTCTTATATTTTTGGGTTGTACTTATATTTAATGATGCATGTTGTGTGTATGCTTGTCAATAATAAGGTCCCTCCCCCGACAAACGTCGAAGGAGGGACCTTATTATCGCTGTCAAATCAGTTCAGGATGACCTGAGTCAGTCATTCATCCTACTCCGCTGCCTCGCGAAGTTCCCTGACGGCCTTAGCGTAAGCCCGGAATACGTTCTCCCTGTTGATGATCCCGATGATTTCGTTGGGGTCGTCTTCACTTACAACCGGGATCTGTCCGTAGTCCGTATCAACAAACTTCAGCAGGGCGGTATAGAGGTCGTCATCTTTCTTGAGGGTGGCCGGTTTGGTGGCCAGATCCTTGGTCAGGATGAGATCGAAGAGGTCCGGGTTGAAGAGGTGGTTACGCACGTTCTGGATGGTCAGTATACCGGTGATAACGCCGTCTGAGTTCTTGACCGGGAAATACAGTTCGTTGGTGTTGGCAATGATGTCCGTCAGTGCTTTCAGGGTAGTACCCTCTTCAAGGGTGGTAACCCGGCCGGGCTTGTAGTGGGTTTCCACGTGCAGGCCTTCGAGGATGTTGATGGTCTTGTCCTCGATATGGGCGGGGGAGTCGAATTTGCTTTCCACCTGGTTCTCATAAAGCGAGAAGCTTCTGCCGAGCACGATACAAAGTGCCGAAGCCAGCATCAGCGGGGCGAGCAGGCCGTAGCCCTGTGTCAGTTCGCAGACCATGATCAGCGGCCCGATGGGGGCCTTGGCGACCCCGGCGAAGAAGGCGGCCATGCCTACCAGCACGTATCCTCCGGGCTGGGTGACGATGTCCGGGTAGTATTTTCCTGCCAGTTGACCGATGATGCCGCCGCTCATTCCACCGACAAACAGGGCCGGGGCGAACATCCCCCCGGACATGCCGGAGCCGATGGTAGTGGAGGTGGCGATGGTTTTACCGATTACAATGGCTACCATCATCATGATCGGCAGTTCGCCCATGATGGCCATTTCCAGCCAGCCGTAACCGCCGGAAAGCAACTGCGGGAAGAACATGCCCATGGTTCCCATGAGCAGCCCGCCGAGACCTGTGGCCCACATGAGGCCGACGCGGTCTTTGATCTTGAAGAAAACCGAGTACTTGATGAACCGGAAGGTGCGGATATACATCCAGCCTGCCAGTGTACAGGCAAGGGCCAGCGCGGTATAGAAAATCAGTTCCCGCGGGTCGTGGAAAACGAATCTGGGGATACCGAAGATGGGTTCGGTCCCGTAGAAAAATGTGAACAGGGAATAGGACACAACCGAGGATATGACCGAAGGCAGGATTGCCTCGGACTCAAAATCTTCACGGTAGATTACTTCGATGGCGGTAAGCGCGCCCCCGAGCGGAGCACGGAAAATAGCCCCGAGTCCACCTGCGGCACCTGCCAGCAGCAGGATTCTCCGTTCCTTGGCGGAAAGCTTCAGCTTCTGGGCCAGCCATGAACCAATGCCGGCTCCCATCTGGGTGATAGGGCCTTCACGCCCGGCACTGCCGCCAGTAGCAATGGTCAGCACTGAGGTGGTCCCCTTGATTATGGGAACGAGCGGGCGCATAAGTCCGCCGCCCTGGTGGAAGCACCTGATGGTAGCATCGGTGCCGTCAGTTCCGCCGGAAACTGTTTCCGGAATGTAGCGGTTTACAAGCCATCCGGTAATCAGGCCGACTGCAGTGGTACAGATGGGAATAGTCCAGGTGCGCAACTGGCCCGGTATGCCGTGGAAAAGTTCTTCGCCTTCGGGAGCGGGCAGGGAAAGACCTGCAAGCTGGTTCAGAAACATGAATTTGCCGAATTCAACTGCGGCAAAGAAGGCGACCGCGACGATGCCGGAAATGATACCGACAAGTATTCCAAGCAACAGCCATCTGAAATGGCTGATATTACGATAAGAGCGGACCAGATCGGTCCACATCTGAAGTTTGAGGAGAGGACTCATTAACAGGCTCCGGAACCGGATTCAGTCAGGTGCAGTCCGGGACGCACCTGGGATTCGGGATATGAAAGTATTTCTCTGGCAAGACCTATATCAATTCCAATGCGTTCCTTGAGCTCGTCCAGACCGTTGAATTTGCGTTCGGAACGGATGCGCTGGATGAAATGGACCCTGATATTCTTGCCGTAAATGTCGTGGGAAAAATCAAGGATGTGTGCTTCGACCGAAAGGGCATCGTTGCCGAAGGTCGGGTTCTTGCCGATGTTGGCAACTCCGGGCAGGACCTTGCCGTCCACTTCAACGCGTATGGCATAGACTCCCGTCTTGGGGAAAAGCTCGTCTTCAAGTTTGATGTTGGCGGTAGGAAAACCGAGCAGCCGTCCACCCCGATTCATGCCGTGAACAACTTCGCCTCGGACCTGATAGAACCGGCCCAGCAACGGGCGTACATCCCAGACGTTGCCTTCCTGAACCATGTCGCGGATACGCGAGGAACTGACCACCGCATCCATGATTATGACCGGGTCAAGACGTTCTATGCCGTATCCGTATTTATCGCCGAGTTCAGCCAGTACCTTGTAATTACCACTGCGGCCTTTGCCGAGAGCGTAGTCGTATCCCACGACCATCTCTTTCATATTCAGCGGGTCGAGAAGGAATTTCTTTACAAATTCTTCAGGAGACAGGGCTGCAATTTCCCGGCTGAACTTCAGAGCCAGAATAATGTCCGGGTTGTGCAGGGCGATTAGTTCCAGCTTCTGCGAAGTAAGGGTAATAAAGGGCGGGGTTTTGCTGTTGACCAGCACCCGCAGGGGGTGAGGGTCGAAGGTTACCACAACGCTTTTCAGTCCGTTGGCTTTAGCCTTCTGGCAGGTGCTGCAGATCAGTTTCTGGTGTCCTTTGTGAACACCGTCAAAATTGCCTATGGTTACACAGGCTCCATTTTCAGGCCGGATGATTTCTTCGATTGATTTTGTAATGATCATTATGAAAGTATGTTAACTCTCTCAAGTGACAATGTATAATAATCACTTGAAATGATTTCTATTGTTGTGGATCAATGTTTGTCGGTCGCAAGGGGTGGGCCCCCTGTATCTTCCGTGGGCCGACTGGCTGCTGTGCAGTCGTTCAATAGAGTTGAATGGCGGAAGAACACAAAACTTTATCCCATGTAGCCCTAAACCACAAGTCTCGGAAACGGAGGATTATTGTATGCAGGGCTGTTTGGCAAGGTTTTAATTCGCCATAAAAGAATGGGTCCGGTTATGGCTGACCGGATCCACAGACAATTTTCGGAGTGAGAGACACATCAGCCCGGAACATGGTCAGCAGGACAACAGGTGGGAGATCATAAAGTTCACACTGCTCCCTGTATCCTCTGCTGCTCTCTATCATGGAGCGTGAACCGGACAAGACGGGAGAGGGCGGTGGCTGATCTGTTTTATTGTTTTGGCCCTCTGCCTCCATTTTCCGGGGGATTGATTGTTTCCTGCAGTTTGCGCAGCAGCTCTTTCTGTTCGGGGGTGCGGGCAAGTCCTTCGGCTTTCTTCAGGTGGAACTCTGCCTGCTTGGGGTTGTTGCCGTACAGGGATGCATAAGCTAGCTGTATGTGTGCCTCGAAATAATTCCCGGATTCGCCAAGCATGCGCCCAAGATGGTAATGTATTTCCTGATCTTTGGGGACCATTTCAGCTACCCTGCGCATGGTCAGGATTGCCTGCGCGTAATTCTTGCGCGCAGCATCAACCCTGGCAATGAAAAACAGGGTCATGGCGTCCTGCGGGTCGCGCATGTAGGCTTCCCTGAGCAGCGGTGCGGCCTTGTCCATCTTACCGATGGTGAAGTAGAAGCGGCCTTCTTCGCGCAGGATCAGGGTGTCTCCGGGACATTCGGTGTGGGCCTGTTCAAAGGCTTTTTCCGCTTCCTGATTTTTCTTCATGCGCGAGAGGATTATTCCCTGTCCGAGATGGTCAAGGCAGGTCCGCTGATCCTCGGGGATATTGTTGTAATGGGCGAGCGCTACTTCAGGATCAGTCATCCGCGCCCTGATAAGAGTCTGTATCTTATGAAACTGGGCATCGTCGTCGCGGCGCTGGAAGTAGGCGGGAGGCATTCTGCGGAACCTTTCATTCAGGTAATCAATGCGTGCATCAAGACCCGGGTGAGTTGAAAGGTAGGTCGGGATGTTGCTGTTGCTCACATACCACTGTCTCTGTTTCATTACCTTGAAGCTGTTTACCATACCTTCGGGGTTGAAGCCGGAGGCAATTAGGTAGTTCATGCCTAGGTGGTCGGCTTCGCGTTCGTTGGCCTGAGTATAAGACAGATAAGCACTCTGTCCGGCTCCCATTGATCCGATGGCCAGTGCGCTCCCGATGTTGCCGGCATTGCTTCCGCCGGACATGCCGATCAGCATACCGGCAAGAGTACCGAGGGCGCTGGCAATATTGACTAATTTCATCTGCTCAATGCGACGGGCCACATGGCGCAGGGATACGTGCGCAAGTTCGTGGCCAATTACAGCAGCGAGCTCGGATTCATGTTTAAGGTTCAGGATCAGCCCTGTGTATACATAAATATATCCACCAGGAACTGCGAAAGCGTTCATGGAGTTGTTCTGAATTACCGCTGCGGTAATCGGAAACGGCTGGGGAGGCATTTCCCTGGCTACACGCGCCACAAGTTTTTTTACGTAGTCGGTAACCTGCGGGTCGAGAACTACTGGCATCCGCTGGTGTACCATCTTGTCGAATTCCTTACCCAGCTCAATTTCATCTCTTACAGTGAAATCACCGAATATGGAGGAAGCCGTTGCCTGCGGGGTAATCCAGAGAGACATTACGAAAAGCAGTAGTAGGGTTGTAGCCTGCAGCAGGATCCTGTTTCTGAAAATCATGATATAATATGTTGTTTATATTGGATTGATAGTCTTGCTGACAACATGGGCATGTAGAAAATTCAGGTGGTGACATAAATAAATCTGTCATACTTCTTATCAGGAACATTAAGTTCTGACAGGGGGGTTGTAAACCCCGGATTCGGGAAACGGCAAAGAAAAAGGCCTCATGACGGATCATGAGGCCTGAGTCTGTTCATACATGGCAATATACTATTTGCCCATCATATCGAAAAACTCTTCATTATCTTTGGTGCCCTTCATCTTGTCGAGCAGGAATTCCATGGACTCGATGGTGTTCATGGGGGCGAGAAGCTTGCGCAGGATCCATACCTTGTTCAGAACATCCTGATCAAGCAGCATCTCTTCCTTGCGGGTACCGGAACGGTTGATATCGATAGCCGGGAAAACGCGCTTTTCAGCCAGCTTGCGGTCAAGATAGAGGTCCATGTTGCCGGTTCCCTTGAATTCTTCGAAGATAACTTCGTCCATACGGGAGCCGGTATCAATAAGTGCGGTGGCTATGATGGTCAGACTGCCGCCTTCTTCAAGGTTGCGTGCCGCACCGAAGAATCTTTTGGGGCGCTGCATGGCGTTGGCATCCAGACCTCCGGACAGGACTCTGCCGGAAGAGGGAGTAACTGCGTTGTATGCGCGACCGAGGCGAGTGATGGAATCAAGCAGGATGACAACGTCGCGTTTGCGTTCAACCAGACGTTTGGCCTTTTCAAGCACCATCTCGGTAACCTGCACATGGCGCTGCGGAGGTTCGTCAAAAGTGGAGCTGACAACTTCTGCCTTAACGGTGCGTGCCATGTCGGTGACTTCTTCGGGACGCTCGTCAATGAGCAGGACGATCAGGTCTACGTCAGGATGATTTGCGTTGATGGAGTTGGCGATATTCTGGAGCATCATGGTTTTCCCTGTGCGGGGCGGTGCAACAAGCAGTGCGCGCTGTCCGCGTCCGATGGGGGAAAGAATATCGATGACTCGTGAGCTGAAATTTGTGGGACCGTTTTCCATCTTGAAACGGCTGTCCGGGTAGATGGGAGTCAGGTTGTCGAAGAGAACCAGATTTCTTGAATGCTCAGGTGCTTCAAGGCCGATCTCGTTTACCCTGAGCAGAGCGAAGTATCTCTCTCCTTCTTTGGGAGGCCGGATCTGCCCGGAAATAATGTCTCCTTTTCTGAGGCCGAATCTTCTTATCTGGGAGGGGGAGACGTATATATCGTCCGGCCCGGGCATGTAGCTGTAAGTTGGGGAACGCAGGAAGCCGAATCCGTCGGGAAGAACTTCAAGAACCCCTTCACCGTATATCTGGCCGTTTTGCAGCGCGCAACCTTGGAGCAGGGCGAAGATGAGTTCCTGCTTACGCATTCCGTTGGGGTTTTCAACTTTAAACTTGGCAGCCAGATCCATTAGATCCGACATGTTCTTTAGTTTCAGTTCAGTCAGGTTCAGGTTGTTTGTCTTTTTTTCTTGGCCCATACTGTATAACCGGAGTTAAAAGTTTATAAAATATTAAATTTTTTACTGCAAAAGAACAGCCAAGCGCACACGAGTTTTCTGTACGCGGCAAGTTTCTTCTGCGTAAAATTAATGAATGTATTGTGTTGGATTTATTTCCTAAGCGAGGGGCAGAATTTCTGCGCGAATATTAAAAATCAACTTTCGTCAACTCTTCCCGCATTGCCCTGTGGCAGTCGGCTAGTCAGGCTTTTGCATGCATCATATTCTGGATAAATGATTAGGGCGTATTCCTGCGGCTGCAACTAATAGGGCATTAACTGAAAGAATCGTTTATGACAAGTTGTTTGAGTGTATTTTTCAGGATTCCGCGTCCTGCTTCTCAAGTACGTCACTGAAAAGTTCATTGATTTCAGTCTTGATTTCTTCCTGCTCAAGACCGAGGGCGAAAGACAGCTCCATGGAAACCAGTCCCATGGCCTGCTCCAGCAGTCTGCGTTCGCCAAAGGAAAGCTCTTTGTCTCGGCCGATGAGGAACAGTTCTTTCAGCACGTAGGCAACATCCTGAAGATCGCCGCTTTTCAGCTTTTCAGAGTATTCACGGTAGCGTCTGTTCCAGTTCTGTCCAGTATAACCGGTGAAGTCGGATCTGTCCTTGAGGCATTCGAATATCTTAAGACCTGCTTCCTTGTCGCAGACAGCCCGCAGGCCGACGTTCTTGGCGTTCATGACAGGGACCATGAGCGTCACATTGTTGCTCAGAATGCGGACTATATAAAATTCGGCGGTAGCGCCACCGATTTCCTGACTCTCAATACGTTCTACTTTGCCGACACCCTGTGAGGGGTAGACAACCAGCTGCTCTAACTCAAACACTCATGGCTCCTTGGAATTGCAAAAGAAATGCTGTACAGGGCGGAAGTATCATCTGTCTGTATCCATTCCGCTTTTATGTTGGCGCGATCAAGTACAAAAAGGACATTTGGCCTGCGGTTGCAGCGAATTCCTTTCTATTTCCTTTGAACCCCGATTTAGTGAACTTTTTATTTGGGGGAATTGTTGCGAAAATGTAGTCTAACCGAAATGAAGAAAATAGTCTACGACTGCTTGTCAGTTGGTTCCGGAACAAAGGAGTTCATGAACTGTGTTGCATCGCCCTGCCCGCGCCTGAAATAAAGGTTCAGGCCCTTTATGGCTGCCTGGGACATCTGCGCTGCCGTATCAAGCTCTTCCGTGGTGAATTCTTCCAGAACATAATCTTTCACCTGTGATGAAAATTCCGGTCTGCCTATGCCGACCCGTATTCTGAAAAAGTCCGGTGAGCCCATGGTCTGCTGGATTGATTCCAGCCCCCGGTGTCCGTTGTTGCCGCCGCCTTTCTTGAATTTCATCTTTCCGGCAGGAAGGTCGAGCTCATCGTGAATGACGAAGACATTTCCGACCGGGATGGAATATTTGCCGCATATGGCGGCCACGGCTTTGCCGCTCAGGTTCATATAAGTCAGCGGTTTGGTGACAAGCACGTTGCTTCCGGCCACGGTTACGGAGAAAAGTTCGTAGTCGCCGGAAAGGTCCATTTTCTTGTAGCGCATGCTTTTGCGGGAGGCTGCCATTTCAGCCAGGGCATCAACGGCCATGAAGCCTATGTTGTGCCTGGTTTTGGCATACTGGGGTCCGGGGTTGCCGAGACCGGCGATGAGTGCCTTGTATTCCATGTGGAGAACCTACCGTAAAAGCTTAATTCTGAAAATTGTGTCCGGTCCTGAAAATAGCAAAGGCCCCGGAAATTCCGGGGCCCGAATACACGTATGTATCGAGAAGCTATTTTTTCTTTTTCTTGCCGCCGTCTTCTTCCTCAGCAGCCTTGGCGGAGCCGCGGCCTGCAGCACAGCGGACGAGAGCGAAGTTGCTGTCAAACTGAACGTTTGCACCTTCGCCGAGGTCGATTTCGTTAACAAAGAGAGTGTCGCCAACATTCATCTTGCTGATGTCAACAGAGATAACTGCGGGCAGGGTCTCTGCGGTGCAGGAAACAGACAGTTTGTTGCGGTAGACAGCCATGCGGCCGCCGAGCTTTACACCGGGAGCTCTGCCTTCGGTAACAACGGGAACATCAACCTTGATGTTTTTGCCGGGAGTTACACCCAGGAAGTCGATGTGGTTAACACGTGGGCGAACGGGATCGTTCTGAACTTTCCAGACCAGGGTGTCGTAGGCTTTGCCTTCAACTTCGAGGCTGAAAACACGGGTTGCACCGGTTGTACGGTACATTTTAACGAATTCGATTTCGTTAACAGTCAGAACCTTGTTGTCGCCTTCCTGAGAGTAGAAAACAACGGGAACCAGACCCTTGTTACGAATCTTGCGGTTAGCGGACTTGCCGGTTTCAGTGCGGAGTTCCGCTTTGAGAACTGCTTTCTCAGACATAGTTATCTCCTTATGTTTTAACCTGCTGCCGCTCAGAAATAGACCGGCAGAGGGTGGGAATAGGCTTATTTATACGAAGAGAACGCTTACGGAAGATTCTGTGTGCACGTTGTGGATGCACTTTGCCAGAATTCCGGCAACAGATTTAACCTTGATCTTGTTGCACTTGGCGATTTTCTCTTCGGGAATGGGCAGAGTGTTTGTAACAATAACCTCGGAGAAAGGTGCTGCAGACAGTCTGTCCATTGCAGGCCCGGAAAGAACCGGGTGGGTAGCGCAGGCAATTACATCTTTTGCGCCGTGTTCCATGAGAACCCGGGCAGCCTGACACATGGTGCCTGCGGTATCGATCATGTCGTCCATGACCACGCAGGTTTTATCCTTTACTTCGCCGATGACATGCATGGCCTTGGCCTGGTTGGGGGCATCGCGGCGTTTGTCGACGATGGCCAGTCCGGCGTTGAGGCGTTTTGCGTATGCTCTAGCGCGTTCAGTTCCACCTGCATCAGGGGAAACCATAACCATGTCTTCCTCACGGGTGCGCAGTTCTTCGAGAAGTACGGGAGCAGCGTAAATATTGTCTACCGGAAGGTTGAAGAAGCCCTGAATCTGGCCTGCGTGCAGGTCGATGGTGACAAGTCTCTTCATGCCTGCAACGGTCAGGCAGTCGGCACAGAGTTTTGCACTGATGGGGGCGCGGGGAGAAACCTTGCGGTCCTGTCTTGCGTACCCGTAGTAGGGAACAACGGCGGTCACGCGGCGGGCGCTGGCTCTTTTGAGCGCGTCCAGCATGAGGCAGAGCTCCATGAAGTGAAAGTTTACAGGATCACAGGTAGACTGGACTACGAATACGTCACAGCCGCGCACATTGTCCTGAATTTCGATGCGGATTTCGCCATCACTGAACTTCTCGCGCAGACAGGGAGTGAGTTTGCTGCCGAGATGGTCGCAGATTGCTTCCGAAAGCGCCAGATTTGACGAGCCGCTGATAATCTTGAGTTCACCGTTCATTGTCGGTCTCCACCTTGACCACTCGGGACAGGAAAAGAATTTGGCAGGGATGGTAGGACTCGAACCCACGAATGACGGGACCAAAACCCGTTGCCTTGCCAACTTGGCGACATCCCTGCACTAGATTATGTAGAAAAATATACTTTAATTATGAAAATCTGTGAAGAACAGAGGCTGTTCCGGTTGCTCTGAGTCCGGCTGCGGCAATTTCAGCTTCTTTATCATTCCTGAAGAACGAAATTACACTGGCACCGCTTCCGCTCATGACAGCCCCGCAGGCTCCGTTTTTCAATAAATATTCCTTTGTTTTCCGTATAGCGGGAAACTCGGGAAGGACGACTTCTTCAAAGTCATTGAACAAAGTCACCCTCGTTTGAGAGGCCGTTTTAATATTACCGTTGGTGCAAGTTGTCAAGCTGAAGGACGGGATTTTTTTCAGAATATCTGATCTTTCCCTGCTGCTCCATGCCTTGTATGCCCAGGCAGTGTTAACGTGCACATCCGGACAGGCCAATACCCCAGTAAGCCCAGAAAGGTCAACCTCGCAGGGGGTGAGAATTTCACCTATTCCTTTGGCCCAGGCCGGACCGTCAAGCAGGAAGAAAGGCACGTCCGCTCCGAGCTTGGCGGCAAGGGCGTTGAGTGCGCCATGTTCCATACCGGGACTGCCGGGATGTCCATTCAGAAAACGCAGCATTGTTGCTGCATCGGAGCTTCCGCCGCCAAGGCCCGCGCCGGTCGGGGTGCGCTTGATCAGTTCCACATGCAGTCCGGGGCGGAATCCGGTTGCATCGGCATACCGGTCCCATGCTTTATATATAAGGTTGTCCTCGGCAGGCAGATCGAAATCCGGACAATGTATGGTACAGCCTGTGCCGGTTTCAGTTATTTCAAGTGTGTCGGCAAGAGCAGGAAACGGCAGGAACAGTGTGTCGAGTTCGTGGTAACCGTCTTCCCTTTTGCAGACTATCTTAAGGTAAAGATTCACCTTTGCCGGGGCAGTCAGTGTAGTCGTTTTTTTGTTCATGGGCTGTCTTTAACTTAAAGCTTATAAATAAGGAAGCCCGTCCTGAGGCTTTCAGGACGGGCCATTTTTATTGAGAGAGTCAACAACGTGTCAGGATTACTTGTTTTTAATCTCTATGGTGCGGAAGATGTTGTTGCCCTGACGCTTGAGGAGCAGCATGACCAGTCCTCGTTTTTTGCCTTCGGTATTGATGATTTTCTGGAGTTCAGCAATGGAGTTGACCTTGTGCTGGTTTGCTTCCAGAATTACGTCGCCTACAGCAACGGCAGCTTCTTCAGCCGGAGACCCCTGTGTTACTTCAATGACCAGCAGGCCTTCGGGTTTATCCAGTTCCAGGGAGTTGGCTTCAGCTTCCCGGTCAACCTTGCGAACGATCAGCCCCAGCTCATCAAGGTTTTCTTCTGCAGACTTGGGCGAGATCTCCTCTGCCTTTGCCACAGCGGTTTTCCCGTTGCGGTCACCCAGAGTTACGTAGAGCTTTTTGCTGCTTCCCTGACGCCATACTTCAACGGAGACTTTCTTGCCGGGGGGCAGAGCTGCAACAGTACGCAGCAGGTCGTTGGTATCATCAATCAGCTGGCCATCGACCTTGAGAATCACGTCGCCGATCTTTATGCCGCCCTTGTCAGCGGGATCGCCCTGGTTGACGGAGTTGACGAGTGCTCCGGTTTTCTGCTCCAGACCAAGCGCCTTGGCTGTTTTTTCGTCAGCATCCTGTATGGTAACGCCCAGCCAGCCGCGGCTGACCTTGTGGTCGGTCTTGAGCTGGTTGATGACGCTTTCAGCCATGTTGCTGGGTATGGCAAAGCCTATTCCCTGACCGCTTGCAATAATCGCCGTGTTTATGCCGATTACCTTGCCTTTGAGGTCGATAAGCGGCCCACCGGAGTTGCCGGGGTTGATGCTGGCATCGGTCTGAATGAAGTTATCAAACGGACCGGCTCCGATGATGCGGCCTTTGGCGCTGATTATTCCCTTGGTCACGGTGTGTCCGAGACCGAAGGGGTTGCCGATTGCCAGAACCCATTCCCCGACCTGTGCAGCCTCGGAGTCGTCAAACTCGAGGTAAGGCAGTTTTTTACCGGCATCTATTTTCAGCAGGGCAAGGTCGGTTTCCTTGTCGCGGCCGATGATTGTGGCCGGATAGTCGCGACCGTCATTCTGCAGCTTGACATTGATTTCATCAGCCGAAGCAACAACGTGGTTGTTGGTCACGATGTAGCCGTCGGCAGAAATGATGAATCCTGATCCAAGTGATCCGGTCTTGCGTTTCTGCTTGGGCTGGTTGCCTCTTCCCTTGTTGTTGAACTGCTTGAAGAATTCCTCAAAAGGATTTCCGTCTAGGCCGTCTCCGTGAAATCTGAAGAAGTCTTCCATGGGATTACCCACATCGACCATTTTCACGGTGTTGATGTTTACAACAGCCGGGCCGCATTTTTTTGCTAGCTCCACAAAGGAAGGCAGCCCCTCCGCCTGTGCGAAGACCGGGAGTACGAGTACTGTGATGAGAGTCAGTAAGCCTAAGTAGTGTTTCAATTTCATGTAACCTCCTCAAACTGCCGCCCGGAAAACGGAGCAGGCGGCAATGCAAGAAATTATAGTATTCTTTTTTTAAAAGTAAATAGCTCGACGTGAATACTGTGGAGTTGTAAAACTTTCCATTTTTTTGTTAAGCAGGGGTATCTGGAGGAAAAGTGGATATAGATGCCATCGAAAAGTTTAAGGTCCAAGTGGCCGGAGAGATCCTTGACGTGTTCGGGGAAGTTCAGGAACTCTTTGATGCCCGGGATTTTTATCTTGAAAAGATAGGGGACTGGTACGCAGTCCGTTTCACTCAGGCGCTGGGCTACAGGCCTGTCTGGAAGTATGAGCCGCTGGTGCGCTACAGCTTTCAGCACAAGGCCTGGGAATGCAAAATAGGAACGGCCCGTTTTCTGACCAGTGGATGCCCTTTTTTTGAACTAATCTGCGAACTGCGCGGCTACACACTAGCCGGGACGGTTCCGCAAGATGCTGTTGTCCTCGATGCCGGACCGTGGAACGGTATATCCGGCATGTATTTCAGTGCTGCCGCTCGTAAAGGGCTGGTAATCCTTCTAGAACCGGATAATGAAAGCGCGGACTATCTGGCCGGTGAAATTCAAATGAACCATTTTTCAAATACGGAACTGGTTCGAAAGGCTCTTTACGTTCGTAGCGGAGAGGTCGGGTTCCAGCACCGTGATTTCGGGGCGAGTTCCATTGCCAGCGGAAGCGTAATGGTTGTTCCTTCCATCGGTCTGCGGGAACTGGCGGCGAAGTATGCTCCCGGCGGGATAGATTTTTTCAAAGTGGACATCGAAGGGGCGGAGGTGGCTGTGGCTGATGATCTGGCTCGTTATATAAGTGAGAATAAAGGCTCGTGGGCTGCAATTGCTTCTTACCACAAAGTGGACGGGGTAAAAAGTTTCATAAAACTGGAGAAATGTTTTTCCCGTTATCCGGAGCTCGTGTTCAAAACAGTTTATCCTTATCACCAGACTACATTTGTTGCCAATGCGGAGAATGAAGACGTTGCACGCAGCATTCGAAAGCTGACAAGTTTTGAAATAGGCTGGAAGGCCATTCAGAGGGATCTGCGGAACAGGGGCGGGACAGACTGATCAGCTTGACGTGTCCGGTTTCGGCAGGCTATGCCGGGCGCGGATAACTTATTGGTACTGCAAGTATATATTTCAGGAGAGATCATGACCCAGTCCGATGTATTAAGAAAAGTATACGATGACCAGCTTAAAGAACAGGATAGGAACGGAGATTCAAAGGGAAGGGCCGAAACTCTTTTTCAACTGGCCAAGCAGGAAGTTTCCGAAGGCAATCAGGAGGCGGCCCTGCTGCTTTTGATGGAATCATACTCCCGTTTTCAGCAGGTGGGGGATGCTCAGGGTCATTGCTTTGCCGGAGAGCTGTTGGGGCAGTTGCTTTTTGTTTCCGGTAACCGAGAGGACGGGGTGCGGGTTATCCGGGAAGCCTTGCGTGGCTTTAAGGACATGGGCTTTGAGGAAGAGGCGGCAAAGACCGAGGAACTGCTTGCAGCGATGAAGGAGTATGCAGGGGCAGACTCTTAGCTCCTGCCATTATGGAAGTTGTTTTGGTCGAAGAAGTTGCTTCTGGATAGAATTTTGAATGCTGCTGCAGGAAAAAAGGCTGATTTTGTAGGCTTTTCCTGGGAGTGTTTACTTTATCCACTCACTGATTTTTAAGAATTAAAAAAGCTGACATGTTGGCGTTCAATAACGAAAAAAGGACTTAAGAATCTCTTCCTAAGTCCTTGATTTTACTGGTAGGCACGAGCAGCTTTGAACTGCTGACCCCTTGCATGTCAAGCAAGTGCTCTACCCCTGAGCTACGCGCCTATTTTTGGGCCGACTCGCTGTCGACGAAAGAGGTTCTACTTGAGAGGGTGTTGTCTGTCAAGAAACTTTTTTGAAAAAGTTTCATGATTCTATCTGGTTTTCATAATAATCTTCGGGGTGTGGTACTAATCGCGGTAGAGCAGACGTTTATAGCGTTTTCCGACGGTGAATATTTCCTTTTGCCGGCAGGTTTGTATCTTTTGGGCTTTTCTAAGATTTGCCTCTCTGATACTAAAGTTCTTATGTCTGTGCAGAGTGAAGAAAAAATCTATAAAATCGGGCAGGCTGCCAAGCTTGTTGGGCTGAAATCGTACGTATTGCGTTTCTGGGAAGGAGAGTTTGAACAGCTTGAGCCTATTCGCACTCCATCCGGACAGCGTTTGTACAATGACGGCCATATTGCTTTGATCAGCAGGATAAAGGCCCTGCTGCATGATGAAGGTCTTACCATTGAAGGCGCACGCAAACGATTGGATATGCCTGAAAGCAGGGTCGGAGATGCCGTCAGCACCGTAGAATTACCTGCCCCCAGAGTTGAAGATCTTCCTCTGTTCAAGCATGATGCAGAATCCGAAGAATCACCCAGGAAGGCTACGCTTCATGAGATCCATGCCGCGTTGCTTGAAATAAGGAAACTGCTTTCCTGACCTGTTTTGAATTGAATGAAAAAGGGAGTCTCTGACCGTAAAAGTCTGAGGCTCCCTTTTTTGTGGAATTACTTGATTGGCGGAAACTCTCGGGTGTCGCGAGAGTTCAGATATAGGCAGAAGGCCGCAAAAGAAGCGATAAATCCCGGAAGAATTGGTTCCCACGGAATTTTGTAAAATACAGGATGGACCATGGCGGAGCCGTACAGGGCCGCAAAGCAGGCGATCAGGGACAGGTAGAACGAGCGCGACAGTGCGCCCGCCGCGGCAATGACCATCCCGGTCCAGAAGATCTTTTCCGGAAGAATATGTGGTTCAACAATGTAAACCTGCCATGAAAGAAACATGGTCCCGGCCGCTGTAATTGCTTCAAGAATCGGCGAAAAGCGATTCTGGTCGAGCAGGTACATAACTGACCTTGGCAGCAGGAAACAGGAATAAACACACAGCCCCAGCGAAAAGGAGAAGATGTAGAAGAAGGCTTCCGTCATATACGGTGGGTCGGGGTCGGGATTAAGCATGTTGGGCAGGAATCCCTGATAGTGGGCGTAGAAAAGAAATGAGCCGACAAGGACGATGATGCTCGGCCATAGTAGCGCGCCCGGCACCTTGCGGTGGGGTTTTAAATTGAATTTCTTAGCGATGACGAGAGGTATTGCTGCTCCGAATATGGCCATATGGCCCAGACAGAAGTACAGCAGCGTAGTTTCTTTGAACTTTACGGCAAACCTGTAACCAAATTGATCAGGCCAGAAACCTAGCAATTGATCTAAAAATCCCGGTAGCTTGATCATGGTAAGCAGGTATAATGCGTATGCCGTAAGGCTTGCGAACAGTAAGAGCCACTTGTTTTTCATGAGGCCTTATTGCCTGATTCCGGGGATGTTGGCAACTCCAAATGATTTTAAGGTGGTCCGGCAGGAATTATTCATCAAGGAAGTGTCTTTGTCCCAATTATAGTTTGATTTTATTTGTCGAGGATATATACTTAAGGAGATGTTTAGATAATTCATTTAGATTTTTGATGTTAGATTATTTGTGAAACTATCCGGTCTTAAAGGCCAATACCAAGCGGAGTGTTTATGGGTAAGGGATCGAAAATCATAATCTCGGTTGTGGCTGGACTGCTGGTCGTTGTCGTCGCTGCAATGGTGCTGGCAACCATCCTGATTGATCCTAATGATTATAAAGATGATATATCCAAGCTTGTTCGGGAAAAAACCGGGCGAGAGCTTGTCTTTGACGGAAAGCTTGAACTTTCAGTCTTTCCGTGGATAGGGGTCAGTACCGGGGGAATAAGTTTTTCCAATGCTCCTGGATTCGATGGAAAGAATATGTTCAGCCTCAAGTCGGCAGATGTGAGTGTAAAGTTGCTCCCCCTGCTCACAGGAAAGGTTGAACTTAAGGCCGTAGACGTAGCGGATCTCCAGCTTTATCTCATGCGGAACAAGAAAGGGGTGACCAACTGGGCTGACCTGACCGGAGAGGAAAAGAAGCAGGAGAAGACGGAGTCCTCTTCAGGAACCGGCCATTCCGAGTTAAATCTTTCCGTGGCTGGAGTTAATATCGAGAATGCCAAAATTGTCTGGGATGACCGCATGGAGAATGTTCGTCAGGCAGTGGATGATTGCGACATCA
The DNA here is from genome assembly GCF_050916235.1 of Maridesulfovibrio sp. FT414. Classification (GTDB taxonomy): domain Bacteria; phylum Desulfobacterota; class Desulfovibrionia; order Desulfovibrionales; family Desulfovibrionaceae; genus Maridesulfovibrio. The sequence continues at coordinate 788,926 of NZ_CP104854.1, read as the reverse complement.
AGGTGGACGGATTTGCACCGGGAAGCCCGTTTAAATTTTCAGTGCATGTGGCCGCCTCCTCGACCAAGCCTGAAGTAAATGCGGATATTGACCTTGCCGGTGAAGGAATTATCTCCGGAGATTTCAAGCAGATCAGCGTCATGGGGCTCAATGTTGTCGTCGATGCCTCCGGTAAGGCTGTTCCAGGCGGAAAGGGACAGGTGAAGGTTTCTGCAGACGTCGCGCTGGATATGCTTAAGGATACTGCGGATGTGGCCGGACTTGTGCTTGAAGCTTACGGAGTAAGGGCTGAAAGCAGTCTTAAAGCCTCCGGGTTTACCGGAAAGGCTCCAGCCTTTTCCGGAGACCTGAGCATACCTGCTTTTAACCTGAAAAATTCTCTTGAACAGATGGGCATGCCCATGAAAACGGCTGACAGCAAGGCTCTAACCTCTGTCGGCATGAATATGACTTTCGCCGGGACAAAGAGTTCGGCTGAGATAAAGAACCTGCTGGTGAACCTTGACGAAACCGTAATCAAGGGGCTGTTCTCCTTTGCCAATCCTGACAGGCCGGACATTGTTGCCCAGCTTGGAGTGGATAAGATTGATGTGGACAGGTATCTGCCTCCAAAGGAGGAGGCAAAGCAGGAAAAGAAAGCAGAAAAGGCCGAAGAAAAAACAGATGGTGCATCCGGAAGTAAAGAACTCATCCCGGTTGATCTCCTGCGTAAGCTGACTCTCAAGGTCGATCTTACTGTTGATCAGCTTGTTGCCGCAAAAGCCAAAATCAGTGATGTTGTGGTCAAAGTTCGTTCAAAGGACGGCGTTTTGACAGTTAAACCTGCTTCGCTGAATGTTGCCAAGGGAGCATTTACCTCTACTGCGGTGGTAGATGCCAGTGGCAAGGTTCCGGCCATGTCCATGACCGCTTCACTCAGCGGGCTGGATGGGGCTGTGCTGGCGCAGGATATGACCGGAAAGGACAGTTTTTCCGGTAAAGGTGATTTCAATACCAGTCTGAAGACCGTCGGGAACGACATGAAAACCATCTATGCCAATCTTGACGGTAATCTCGGATTTAAATTCCTTGATGGCTATGTCTCAGGTTTTGACATTCTCTATATGGCCGGAGATGCCTTTTCTGTTTTGACCGGCGGGGCATTCGGTAACCGTGACAGCCAGAGGACTGAGTTCGGTGAGGTCTCGGCCACTGCAACAATCAAGAAAGGCGTTGCAGTAAACCGCGACCTGATTATGAAATCCCCTCTCCTGCGCGCTGAAGGGGCCGGGACAGTTGATTTGAACACTATGACTATCGATTATGCCCTTGATGCAAAGATCGTCGGTACCCTTGAAGGACAGGGCGGAAAAAGCATGCAGGATCTGGTCGGTCTGACTGTTCCGGTAACGGTGAAGGGTGACGTGGCTGATCCGTCCATCATGGTCGATCTTCCGAAGTTTGCCGCAGTTCTCGCCAAGTCCGGGTTCAAGCTTGTGGGTAGTGTTATTGAAGGTGTCGGTGATGTGCTGGAAGGTATAGGCAACACAATAACCGGAAAGAAACAGCCGAAATCCGGTAAGACACAGGATAAGAATCCTGTTCAGGAACTGGGTAATACTATCAAGAAACTGTTTTAATCATAAATAGTTATATTGTTGCTAAAGCCGCTGTCCTTTGTGGAGAGCGGCTTTTTGTGTTTTATCCGCCATGATCTGCCAGAGGATGACATGTATAGATTTTAATATATCTTTATGGATTTTAATGAGGGAGGTTTGAATGAGAGATAATGATTTGTACGATGTGATCCTGAGGGAGATGGTAAAGGTGAAGGAGGGGCATAAATGCCCTGAAAAGGCAGCATTATCCGTGATGGGGGAATTTTCAAAGGAAAGTGTATATGTTTCAACAAGGTATCTCAGGCATGCAGGGCTGGCAGCCAAGGTCCTCAAATTGCGGAACGATGGTCTTGAAACGGGAGAAATTGCCCAGCGTCTGGGAATATCCAAACGACATGCCCGGCGTCTGTACGCCAGCATGATGAACTGATTGAATCGATGTTGCTGGATTATTCCATTATGTTCTGCTCGAAGCTCGGAGTCTGATGTTGCTGCTCGGGAACGAAGTTGCTCTCGAAACTGGCATCCTCTTTTCTCTCCACCGGTCCGGATGTGTTCACCAGCGGATCAATATACGGTGATTCTTCAATAGGCAGCAACGAGCGGGTTTTTGCGTTGAGCGGTACAGTCCAGTCGTAAGAGCCCATTATTTCCCCATCTCTTAAGGTCGAGACCGCAGCAGTGATTGTTATCTGTTCAGAGCCCACGGAATAGGCTCCTGCCAGAACACACTTGATCGGGGCAGGCAGTCCGTCGTCCATAGGTCTGGTCGGAAATTGAGAGCTGTCCGCTACGACAGCAAAGCCTTCCTGAGCAATTCTGGATGCCACCTGTTCGGTAAGAACTTTGGCAAAATCGGTTTGAACATCGCTTCCACGCATACGAAACATTGTCACGGTGATCGGTGATCCCGGCGGAAGTCTTTCTTCAAGCTGATTGGCGATGATGTTGCCTGCCTTGTAGTTGAGTTCCACCATGGGTGTCTCGTCTTCCTTGAAAAAGGACCCTGTTGTGGGGCGTTTGCCAAGATAGTCAAGTGTGCGGTCTTCCCAGCCGGAACAGGCTGCGACAGACAGAAGCATTGTGCCGGCCAGTAATAATGATATGGACTTGGATTTCATTGAAATTCCCCGTTTTTGGTAACTGCAGAGTGCAGGAATTGCCTGCGCTCAATGGTTAGCAATGAAGATGCCACGAAAGAAAAGAGGTGTTTATACGGCCCCTTGACCTCGTGGCATAGGAATTTGTTCCAGCAATTCAGGTGAATATGGACGGTAAAATGACTGTTGGTTAATCCAGCCGGGAAATAATTTCTCTAATCAGTGCGGACATGGCGGCTGAAGATTTAGCTGCCTGTTCAATTACCGCTTCGTGTGTTGTTTCGGCCATGCAGTCAGGAAGATTCTTATTGGTCAGGCAGGCAATACCCATTACTTTCAGTCCCATGTGTACCGCCGCGATGGCTTCAATAGCGGTGGACATACCGACCGCGTCAGCTCCGAGGGTTCTGAACATGCGGGTCTCAGCGGGTGTCTCAAGATTGGGACCACTGACCTGCACGTATACTCCTCTCTCCAGCCGTACCGAAACTGATTTCGCAGCCTCAAGGGCAATACTGCGCAGTTCATCACAGTAGACTCTGCTCATGTCCGGAAAGCGAAGCCCCCATTCTTCGTAATTCGGTCCGGTGAGTGGAGAATGTCCGGTGAAATTGATGTGGTCAGTAATGAGCATGAGATCTCCGGCGTCAAACTGGGGATTCAGAGCCCCGGCGGCATTGGTGATGAATACTCTTTTCAGGCCGAGTCCACCCATAACCCGGACCGGCGTACAGGCTTCGGCTGCAGTGTATCCTTCATACAGGTGAAATCGCCCGCTGAAGACAAGTACCGGCTTTTCTTGCATAAATCCGTATACAATCCGGCCGCTATGCCCTTTGACCGTGGATTGCGGAAGACCCGAAATGTCGCTGTACGGGATCTCTGTACTGTCCTCAAGTCTGGTTATGGCTTCCCCGAGGCCGGAGCCCAGAATTATTCCTGTTGCATGGGGTTGAAAATTATCTATCTTTTCTAGTATATGCCTGTTAATAATAGATATGGATTCGGGGGAGGTCATAGTCTTTAACTCTTGGTTATGAGGTTGATACGTATGGAGGGCAGGACCGGGGTCTGGGACAGTCCCTGTCCGCCTGCTTCACTACTAACTGAAAAGAGAACGGGATTCTATGGATTTTTCCACTTTAATCGGCATGCTGGTGGGGCTTTCCCTTGTTGTGGGAGCGATTTTTATCGGCGGAGCTGTTGATGTTTTTGTCAATATCCCCGGCATGATGATTGTTCTTGGCGGTACTCTTGCGTCAATCTGCGTTGCGCACCCGTTTGAAGAGGTTCTGCAGGCGATCCTTGCAGGCTTCAAGGCCTTTTCATCCAGAAAGGTGCGGGTCAATGATGTGGTAAACATCATGGTCAAGGTTGCTGAAATCAGCCGTCGCGAAGGTCTGATCGCTCTTGAGAATGTACAGACTGAAAACGTCGTTCTGAGAAAATCCTGCCAGCTGATTGCGGATAACGCCGACCCGGAATTGATTCGGGCCACTCTCTCCATTGAAATTTCGGCCATGAAAAGAAGGCACAAGATTGCTCAGGATGTTTATAAGCGTCTTGCTGGGCTTGCACCTGCATTCGGGATGCTCGGAACTCTGATAGGTCTTGTGCAGATGCTTTCGAATCTGGAGGACCCGTCCTCCATCGGCCCGGCGATGGCTGTAGCGATCCTTACGACATTTTACGGCTCGCTGCTTGCCACTCTTCTGTTCATTCCTATCGGGGCTAAACTCAAGGCAAGGACTCTTCAGGAACAACTGCATCTTGAAATCATTTTTGAAGGGGCGAAATCAATCCTTGAGAATAACAACCCCAGACTTGTATATGAAAAGCTGTCCTCTTTTCAGGCTCCCAAGGACCGGACCGGAGATTAGACCATGGATGATGAACTCCTTAAAGGTTCGCTTATTGCCGACGAAGCCGATGACGATGAGGATTCCAATGAGTGGATAACCACTTTTGCAGATATGTCGATGCTGCTGCTGGTTTTCTTCATTCTCCTTTATTCTATGTCCGAGATTGATGCCAAAAAGTTCGACATGACTTTTCAGTCCGTGACAAAGGCTATCCACGGAAAGATGGACAAGGTGGCAACAAGCAGGACCGAGCGAGAGGAAGCCGGGGCCATCCTTAATCAGGTCATGACCCGCAGGCAGATAATCAAGGCTCAACGCAAGGTTTTCGAAGATGTAAAATATCTCCAGACCACCAAGGGCGTGGAGGGGATAATGAGTGCAAAGTTTGAGGACGGCAAGGTTACGATCAAGCTGCCCTCCGATGTGCTGTTTGACCCGGGACAGGTGGAACTCAACGAGAGAGGCGAGGCTGCGGTCCGGGCTTTGAAGGATTTTTTCCTGAAACATCCTGATCAGTACATCAATATAAAAGGTTATACGGACAATTCACAGCCCGGCAAAGGCAGCCGGTTGAAGGACAACTGGGAGATTTCATCTTTGCGCGCTGTGAATGTCTTGAGATATTTGATGAAGATGGGCATTAAGCCGAACAGGCTTACTGCCACTGGACTTGGAGAAATGGACCCGCTGGTTCCGAACAATTCCCCGGCAAACCGTCAGCGTAACCGCAGGGTAGAGTTCGTTCTGGATAAGATAATGACAGGACCGTAAGGGAAACGGTTGCCCGAGTCAGCGATGCCGGGCATTTTTGGGAGAGAAATATGGATATTTCTTTTGACAGCAAGAATCAGTCTCGCGGAGCTTTCCGCACAAGTATTCCGGGACTTGTGATTAAAATTTCCGGTCATCCTGCACCGCTTGTGGTCAAGGATTTCAGCGTAGGCGGCCTTGCTTTTGCTTCGGGAGGCAGAAGGTATAACGTCGGCGACCAGTTCAAGGTTGATTTTGTTCTGGGGCCGAAAGTTCTGCTGGCCGGACTGACCATCAAAGTGGTCAGGGACATCGGCGAAGGGCTGATGGGCTGTATCTATGTTGACCTGGATAAGTATCAGGAAGAACGCCTCGATAAGCTCGTACTTGAAGTGCAGAAGCGTATGATCATGCTGCGCAAGAAGAAGGGAGCCAATGGCTGATTGCCGGCAGCGGTTTTAGTGTGCTGAACAGACCTCATAAAATCCTGATCGCCAACAGGGGCGAAATCGCCATCCGCATTGCCCGGGCTTGTATTGAGCTCGGGCATGAGTTCGTATGTGTTTTTACCGAAGCGGACCGGGAGAGTGGGCACGTCCGTTTTGCTGTTGAAAACGGTGGAAGCGGTGCTCTGTTCAAAATCAGCTCCTATCGTGATGCCAATGAGATTTTCAGTGTGGCGGATAAAGTCATGGCGACCGCAATCCATCCCGGCTATGGCTTTTTCGCTGAGGATTTCCGATTTGCCCGCCGGGTTGTCGAGCGCAATAATCCCCTCATTTTCATAGGCCCCTCATGGTGGGTCATTCAGGAGCTTGGCGACAAGATCAATACCAAGCGTCTGGCCCGCAGCCTCGGTGTCCCTACTGTTCCTGGCTCAGATCGTCCCATCTATGACGAGCTTGAAGCCGTGGAACTGGCGGAAAGCCTTTTTGCCTTTCAGCATGAACAGGGCCTTCAGGCTCCGGCAATCATGGTCAAGGCGTCCGCCGGAGGCGGCGGCATGGGCATTGAGGAGGTCGGCGATCCTGATGAGTTCCGTTCCGTCTACCGGCGCATTCGAAATTACGCCAAACGCCAATTCAATGATGAAGGCGTTCTGATAGAGCAGCGAATTTACGGGTTCAATCATCTCGAAGTTCAGGTGGTATCTGAAAGAAGCGGGAAGAAGCATGTCCATTTCGGTACGCGCAACTGCTCGGTTCAGAGCAGCGGAAACCAGAAACGCATTGAGGTTGCCCCAGGTTTTGCCCCTGATGAAATTCATTATATTTTTGATGCCGGAGACCTGCTTGAAAGTATAACCGGCCATTCCCTGTCCATGGCCCGTGAAGTCGGGTACGACAGTGTGGGGACATGGGAATGGATTGTCACTCCAAGAGGGGAACCTTTCCTCATGGAAGTCAATACCCGCATTCAGGTTGAAAACGGTGTCTCGGCTGCCATTGCTTCCCTCAAGGGTAACGATGGAGTGGACATTGTCAGGGAGCAGATCAGGCTCGGCCTTGGCGGGGGCATGGATTATTCCCAGCAGGAAATTTCATTGTCAGGCGTTGCACTGGAGTACAGGATTATCGCGGAAAATCCGGCTGAAGACTTTTGTCCGTGGGTGGGAACCATTACTGAATTCGGCTGGCAGAAAACCGACTGGCTGCAGGTTCATACCCAGGTACCCACTGACCGGCCTTATGAGATTCCCACCGAATTCGATCCCAACCTCGCGCTGGCCATAGTCCGCGGTGATTCTTTGCGGCAGGTCAGGGAAAGGGGAGTCCAGTTTCTCAAGGGTTTGAAGTTGAATGGTGCCGATCGTCATGGCCGGTCGCTTGAGTCCAATATATCCTATCTGATTGAAAGGACAACCCGCCTGCTGGAATTCTAGGATGAATATCAATAAGCGCATAGACGCTCTGGTGGAGCGGTTAAACTATATCCGGGATATTTTCGGTAATTCCGAAAATGCCAACATCACCATGTTGCGCACCGAACTTGATGAATTCCGGTCCTCCTTCAGAGAGCTTGAACGTTCCGAATCACTGCGGCGGCTTTCACGGCTTGAAGATCTTTTCGCTTTTCTTGAATCCAAGCTGGAAAAAGAGCTTACGCCGATGGACCGGGTGCGTATTGTCCGCCATCCTCAACGCATCAGCCTTACCGACATTCTGGAAAACGTTTACGACAACTACACCGAGCTCGGCGGGCTTGGAGAGTTCAGTATTGATCCGGCAATGCTTATTGCGCAGGCGTATATAACCCGCAGGGTCGGCAATAAGGTAATTCATCAGCCGGTCATGGTCATCGGGCAGGAGAAGGGGCACGGGCAGGAATTCCGCAACGGCGGGTCCGCCAAACCCTGGGGTAACGCGCGGGCTCTGCACTATATGAAGGTTGCACAGGCGGAAGGAATTCCGATTCATACCTATATTTTTACCCCCGGCTCCTATCCGGTTGAGGATTATCCCGGAGCAGCGCAGCAGATTGCACGCAACATTTACGAAATGGCCCGCATAGATGTTCCCATCGTCTCCATTATTTCCGAAGGCGGTTCAGGGGGAGCAGAGGCTATCGGTCTCGCCGACCGCAGACTGATGCTGTCACATGGATACTATTCGGTAATTTCTCCGGAAGGCGCGGCAGCTATCGAGGCCAATCTTGCCACGGGAAATCGTGTGGGTGATCGGATGATTTCAGAATGTGCCCGCAAGCTTTGCATTACGGCGGCGGATAATCTTCGAATGGGGTATGTGGACCGCATCATTAAGGAGCCTGATCTCGGTGCCAAGCCGAACAGCTATGAATTTTTCAGGACATTGCGTTCCGAAGTAATCAGGGCCACCAACGAAGCATGCGTTTCCGTCAAGGGACTGAAGCTCTTCCGGGCCATGGCGCTGAAGCAGGGCAAAGGAAACAGCGAAGAGGATGTTTTCATGCGCTGGGCACTTACGCCCGGGGCAAGAGCCCGGTTGGTGGAAAAGCGGTATGAAAAGTTTCGTCGGCTTTCTACCGGGGCCTATATGGACCACCGCTCTATTTTCCTGCGTGCCGGGGCTGCAATTCAGGGCGTTGCCTGGGCGACACGTTCATGGGTGGTATATAATCTTGTCGGTCGTGCAATCCGTGCAGCCAAGCTCGGTATGGAAGAAATTCAGGCCGAGGCCCATCTGGTAAGGGAAAGAACGGCCCGGCTGCTCAGGGGAAGTAATGGGCAGTCTGGGGGGACGGCGACTGTATCATCTGATATTCGTGAAAAACTTTTCTGCCTTTCAAGTGAGGAAGGAAGTCCCTGCTTTGATGAAGGGCGCTGGAAATACAACAGCCCGCGGGTGCGCGAGGACCGAACTTACAGCTGTCCTAATTCCGTATCCGAAGGCTGTCTTGATCTCTGGGGGCCGGATCTGTTCGGAGATTTTGCCGGGGTCTGCAGCTCCTGCGGTCACCATTTTCCGATGGAATATCAGTGGTATCTGTATAATGTTTTCAATTATGCCGAGGGGTTCGAGTTCAACTCCGGCATTGAGTCGGCAAATCCTCTCGATTACGAGGGCTTTGACCTGAAGCTTGATGAAGCGCGCAAGAAAACCGGATTGCGGTCCGCATGCATCACGTTTGAAACCCGCCTGAACGATATTAACGCTGTTGTTGTCTGCCTTGCCGCTCCTTTCCGTGGCGGGTCAGTCGGCGCAGCGGAAGGTGAAAAGATTATTCGCGCTGCTGAACGGGCCCAGAGAAAGCAGCTTCCGCTTATTACCTACGTGCACGGAACTGCCGGAATCAGAATTCAGGAAGGTACGAGCGGGGTTCTCCAGATGCCGCGCTGCACCATGGCCCTGCGTCGTTATGTGGATGCCGGGGGCCTGTATCTTGTAATATATGATACCAACTCCTACGGCGGGTCCGTAGCCAGTTTTCTGGGATGCTCGGCCTATCAGTTCGGTATCCGCTCATCAAACATAGGTTTCGCAGGTCCGCGGGTCATATTGGAAACAACGGGCATCAGTGTACCGCCTGATTACCATAGCGCTTGGAATGCATTGTCGCGGGGACACATTCAGGGTATCTGGGACCGCCGCGAAATGGCTGACAATATACATCAGGCACTTATTACCATGGGCGGCAGAAATCTGTATTACAGATAATTTTACCTTCGTTTGTGTATGTGTTTATCTTAATATGCTTTCTGTGCTAGGGACTGCATGAAGCTGTTGACTTTGGGGTTATTGTCTGCAAATTTCCCGGTGCCGTGTTTTTTGGGCTGCTCACAGTGCTGCCCGGATTTTAAAAAGTGTATATAATGGACTGCCGCCAAGTTGCGAATTGCATGAGTCTGAAATAAATCGAGGTTAATATAATGCTTAATATCAAAGAGTTGCTTGAAGAAATAAAGGCTTCTCCCTACGAGGAGATAGAAATATCCGTTCCCCATACCGGATTGGTTGAATATGCCGGGCTGAAAGTTGGCGACAAGGTTAAAGGCCCCACCGGTGAGTGGAAAGAAAAGACCGGAACCGTGCTGGCCAAGCTTACTCGTGAACGTAATACCAAGACCATTACCGCTCCGGAAAAGGGTGAAATTGTTTCCATCAGGCAGGACCTTGAAGGGCAGTTTGTAGAAGCAGGCGAAGTGCTGATAAAAATCCGCCATTTCCTGTCCAAGGAAGAGGTCATCGAACAGATCCTCAAAAAAGCGCTTTTCCTGTTTAATGCACCGGAGAAGGCCAAGTATTATTTCACTCCCGAAGTGGACAGCAAGATCAAAGGTGCTGGTGCCCGTTCCGTCAAAGTTCACGAGGGCATGGACCTGCTGATTGTTTCCCGTATGAAGCGTGAAACCCCGCTCAGCTACAGCGGCCCTGAAGGCCTTATTTATTCCGTTTATTTCCATAACGGAGACAACATTGATGCCGGTCAGCCTCTTGTGGGTATCTGCCCTGCAGATCAGCTCAAGCTGATTCAGGAAGTGGTCAACCGTGTTCAGAGCGAATGGGAAGAGCGCGATTAAAAGCTGCAGCTTCGCCATTGACGGACTCTTTTTTTCCGTATTAGTAAAGGACTTTTGCAATGGGTAACGTACTTCAGATCAGGGTTATGGCTCAGACATATAATGAGGCCGAGGTAGAGAAAAACTGGCCCCATCTGGTCAGGACAGCGTGGGAAGAACCGCAGGTAAAAGGGCGGCCTCACGGTGTTATTGAGCTTGTGGAAGATCTGAAAGACAGGCTGGAGCTGGGTATGATTCCCGAAGAAAAAGCCGCAGCTATGGCCGATTCCATCCGGAGGGCTTACGACCTTAAATTAAGGTTGGAAAAAGCGCTGGGGGACTGGAAGGCTTCGGAAGCGAATACCGTCAGCTATGACCTTGAAGAAGAGTTGAGTGTCGCGGAAAAAATCGCGGCAAAAAGAAAATACAGATAAATGGGGGCCGTAAATGGCAGGAAGCATGAACAAAGTAATATTGATAGGACGCCTCGGGCAGGACCCGAAACTTTCTTACACAACATCCGGTCAGGCGTTTGCAAACCTGTCAGTTGCCACCGACGAGGGCTACAAGGATCGTAATACCGGCCAGCGTGTTGACAGAACAGAGTGGCACCGTGTTGTGGCATGGCGTCAGACCGCGGAATTTGCAGGCAAGTTCCTTTCCAAGGGCCGCCTGGTTATGGTCGAAGGAAAGCTGCAGACCCGTAAATGGCAGGACCAGAACGGTCAGGAACGCTACACAACTGAAATTGTAGCCAACGTCATTCAAGGGCTCGACAGCAAGCAGGAAGGCGGCTATCAGAATCAGCCACAGGGAAATGGGAACTACAACAATAATCAGCAGGGCGGTTATCAGCAGCCTAACCAGCAGCAGGGGCAGCAGTATAATAACCAGCAGTCCCAGCCGTATGGCGGATATCCTGACGACGAGGATCTCGGTCCTGCATTTCCCTCCGAAGCAAGCGGAATGGACGAAGTACCGTTCTAGCAGTCTTCAAATTAAAAGAGTAAATAAGAAAGGCGAAGTCATTGATTTGACTTCGCCTTTTTCGTTGGTTGCTGCTGTTCTATCTGCGTTTAAGTCTAAACCCGCAGTTTAGGCTTTCAGGACGCTCCTTCCGGATAAGCTGACTGGTGCAGCTGATTTATGAGTTTCCTTCCTCTTGGCAGTCTCCAATCTTCGTGGACAAAACATGTGTCTTCAGTTCGTAGGATCTGGCAGGAATTTGTTACAATCGGTCTCTCTACCAAAATAACCCCTTTGCATGACGTAATGAAAGTCAAAACCGACATTCATTAAGGAGGTAATCCATGAATTTTGAACTTCAGAAGCCCACGCATTGGGTAAAATTAATATCAGCCAGGTTTTGTTTGTAAAGCCGGGATGTTCTATGTGAATCGCAATTTATTTCATCTTTTATGAGTATGGTTTAAAGTCGGCTGTTGTGGTATTTGGGGCATGACTGATCATAGATGGGGCGTAGGCTTTTATGAAAGCGGTTGAAATAAGTTCAGGTCCGGTTTTGCTAAAGGAGTAATTACATGTTTCAAAGTGCCATCGGTCATGCAGAGGGCATGGACACCGCTCAGGTTGTCAGTCAGGTAATTGGACAGCTGACTGAAAAGCTCGGCGGAACACTTCCCGCAGCGCTGCTTGTATTCGCCAGCAGCGAGTTTGACCATTCTCTTATGTTGAAAGAACTGACAGCCGTTTTTCCGAATACTCCGGTGGCTGGAGGGACTACCCTCGGGGAATTCAGTTCCGATTGTGGGCTGAGTGACGACTCGATCATTGTCACGGCCTTTGTTTCCGATTCGATCTGCTTCGCTTCCGGGGTGGCAACCGATCTGAAGAATGATCCGCAGACAGCTGTTCAGCGGGCCTGGAAAGATGCAGTGGTTGATCTGGGACAAGAACCGAAATTATGTCTCATTTTCCCTGAATCCGGGGTCAGTAATGTAGGACATATTTTACGGTTGTTTTCGGAAATGGGCGGGAACGGAAACTGTGCCCTTGCGGGAGGTATTGCGGACCGTGGACCAGGCAGTCCTCACCCCCCGGCCTTGTTTCATGAATCCGGTCCGGTCGCGGAGGGTGTTGCCTTCCTGCTTATCGGCGGACCTCTTTCCGTGCATAGCCTGGCCTGCCGTAACTGGGAGGAAATCGGACGTTCCGGGACTGTGACAGCTTCCAACGGTCCGGAGATTCATACAATCGATGCCCGTCCTGCAGTTGAATTCTATCGGGAACATCTGGGCTCTGAAGCTCCCCCATTGCCGGAATTTCCTTTGAGTGTCCGGGAAAAGGGGCAAAGTAATTTTTCCATACGCGGTGTTTTGGGTATTAACGAAGCAACTGGTTCTATTACTCTCAGTGATGACATTCCTGTGGAGTCAACGTTGAGGTTGACCAAGTCCAAGCCGCAATTCCTGCTGGAAGGGGTTCACAGCAAATTTCGTGATATTCCGCGCGAAGTAATAGAAAAGTCGACAATTGCACTGGCCTTTTCGTGCGGAGCACGCCGGTGGATGCTCGGTACCAAAGCTCATCAGGAGATAGCCGCCATCAAGCATGCGCTGCCCTGTGATTTTCCCCTGGTCGGTTTTTACAGCTTCGGAGAAATAGGCCCTGTTGTTTGCAATGGGCGCAGCTTCCTGCATAACCACACTCTGATCTCAGTTTTGCTTGGGGAAGAGAATGGCAGGGCCATATCCAGACCAGATTCATGCTGCAAAAAACTGATAAAAGAACACACTCCCTCAATTGAAGGGTTGCAGAGTGAAAATAAGTTTCTGGTTCGTAAGCTTGCACGTGCCGAGTTCAATCTGAAGAACATGGAAAACCACCGGACTGCCGGTTTGACGCTTATGCTCAATCTTCAGGCCGGGCTCAGGAAAAGTGAGGAGAAATACCGACGTGTCGTTGAAAGCTGCACTGAGGGATTTCTGCTTATGGGCAAGGACTGCCTCATTACGTATGTCAACGATGCATGGCTTAAGCTTACCGGTTTTACACGGGATGAAGTAATCGGGACTTCCCCGGAATCCTATACGCTTGACGGAGTCATGGGGATTGATCCGGGCCAGTTCAAGAGTTTGAAAGGGCATACCCGTGAAACGGCCCTTATTCATAAAAAAGGGCAGCATGTTCCGGTTGTTATCAACTCCAATGCTCTTACGAGTGATTCCGGGGAGTTGATGGGCTATTTCTCTTTTACCACAGACCTTACTGAACAAAAAAGGGCTCTGTTGCTTGCCGGGCAATTCCAGCAGAGCCTTCTTCCATCAGAGGCCCCCGATATTCCTGGTTTGGAACTGGCAGGTCGCTCAGACCCCTGCGATGAGGTCGGCGGGGATTACTTTGATTACATCTGTACGAATGAAGGTTCATGTTCTCTGGTGGTTGCTGATGTTTCAGGTCATGGAGTGGACGCTTCTCTTCTGGTCAGTTCTGTGCGGACCTATCTGCGCAGCCACCCGACCGATAAGGATAACCTCGGAGAGATGGTTTCCAGCCTGAATGCGCAACTGGCGAAAGATGTCTGGCAGACAGCCAGATTTGTGACTCTTTTCCATCTTCTGGCTGATTCCCGGTCAGGTGAACTTGTCTGGGTGAGGGCCGGGCATGATCCGGCCTGGGTCTATGATCCTGACGAGGACACATTCCAGACTCTTGAAGGTCAGGGACTGCCTTTAGGTGTGCTTGAAGACACCCGTTACACTGCCTACAGACTTGATGTGCGCCCCAAAAATGCAATTATCATAATTGGTACGGATGGTATATGGGAGTGTCATGACATTAATGGAAAAATGTTCGGGAAGGAGCGCTGTATGGATGTGATACGGCGTAATGCGGCGGAGGATGCCCACACCATCAGGGACAGGGTTTTCGAAGCCGTACAGCAGTTTTCGCGTGGTGCACGCGTACATGATGACATGACGCTGGTTGTGGCAAAATTTTACGAGTAAGGCTATACGCGGTCTTTAGCCATGAGTTCTCGATCTGCTGATCCTAGGACAAGAGTGAGTACACTTTAAACGAAGACTCAGCGTACACTCATTCTGAAGTTGCCTATAGCCTTGGAATCTCTTGCGACATCTTTCCTCGGTGCGTCGTTGGTATTTCCGTAACGGTTGGACTGCCTTTGCCGGACAGGAAAGGATTTTGTCTGAGAGAGGACACCTGTGTGTCCTCTCTCAATTTTAAATCAAACTATTAAAGCGCGTCAACCCCGGATTCTCCGGTGCGGATTCTGACAACTTCCTCGACCGGGTAAATGAAAATCTTCCCATCGCCGACCTGTCCGGTGCGTGCGGAATTGCTTACCGCTTCGATTACATCGTCGACGATGTCTTCATCAATGACCACTTCTATTTTTACCTTCGGCAGGAAGTCCACCTGATATTCCGCGCCGCGGTATACTTCTTTGTGTCCGCCCTGACGGCCGAAGCCCTTAACGTCCGTGACAGTCATACCCTTTATGCCTATTTCACGCAGGCATTCCTTGATTTCTTCCAGTTTGAAGGGGCGGATGATTATTTCTACTTTTTTCATGGCTTACTCCGTACGAATGATAGCTGGCGATTAATTCTGATAGGCACTTTCGTTGTGTTCGCTGGTGTCCATTCCTTCCTCTTCGGCTTTCTGGGACATGCGCAGCGGTGAGACGGCATTGATAATCTTGAGCAGGCCGTAGCTGATGACAAGAGTGTAGCCGCCAACAATCAGAATACCCTTGAACTGGGCGATCAGCAAGCCGATGTTGCCGTGGAGAAGTCCGTCAGCGCCTGCAGGGTTGATGGCTGCGGAAGCGAATATGCCCAGGCATATGGTTCCGATGAGTCCACCCACGCCGTGTATGCCGACAACGTCGAGGCTGTCATCATATCCGAATTTTGTTTTGAACATGACAGCGCCGTAGCAGATAAGGCCGCCAAGCAGGCCGATGAAAACGGCAGAGTTGGGGCTGACGAATCCGGCAGCAGGGGTGATTGTGGCAAGTCCTGCAATGGCTCCGGATGCCGCTCCGAGTGATGTCGGTTTACCGGTGTGGTACCATTCCACCGCACACCATGCCGCCATGCCGACCATCCCGGCAATGTGGGTGGCAACGAATGCCCCACCGGCAATGCCGTCAGCTGCAAGGGCGCTGCCTCCGTTGAATCCGAACCACCCGAACCACAGCAGCCCGGTTCCGAGCAGGGTCATGGGCAGATTGTGGGGAATGAACATTCTCTTCCCATATCCGGTGCGCGGGCCGATTACAATGCAGGCCACAAGTGCGGCTACACCGCAGGTCAGGTGGACCACCAGCCCTCCGGCAAAGTCCTGCACACCCATTGCGGCCAGAAAGCCTCCGCCCCATATCCAGTGGCAGACCGGGTTGTAGACAAGGACCGCCCAGAGTACGCTGAATGCGATGAAGGGAGCAAAACGGACCCGCTCCGCAAAAGCTCCGGTAATGAGCGCCGGGGTAATGACGGCGAACATACACTGATAAATCATGAACACGATCTGGGGGATGGTGGTTGCGTATGTTTCACTGGGAGCTGCAGTAACGCCGTTAAGGGCGAAAAATGACAGGTCCCCGATAATTCCCCCGATGTCCGGGCCGAATGACATGGTGTAGCCCAGATAGATCCATTCCACGCTGATGACAGAGATCATTATGAAGCTCTGCATAATAGTGCCAAGTACGTTTTTGCTGCGTACCATCCCGGCATAGAAAAGCGCCAGTCCGGGGGTCATCAGCAGTACAAGTGCTGCTGAAATAAGAATGAATGCGGTATCTCCGGTGTTTATCATTGAAATTGTCTCCTTTTCTTTCCGGATATGATCTTGCCGGGTAGGATTGCTCCCGGCTGGCAGGATTTGCTGTCGTCCAGTCTTTGGACGGCATGTTTCAAAATTGTCATATGAAGGTGATTCAAATTTGTAGATAGCTACAAAAAGGTAACATATCTGTCAATTGGAAGCGTGTGGGCCGATTTTAAGACGTGAATTCAGAAGATATTGCGCAAAAAAATATTTATGGATGGTTTTTTAGTGATTTATGATGAAATAAGAAAATAAATTTGAATATTTGAAAATAGAGTACAAAAATGTAGTGAGTATAGTGAGCTTTTTATGGGTAAAATATTTCAAAAAAAGTAGTATCTGCACGCTATGTGACGAAATTGTAAATGCTGTGCAGGGTTATCTGGGCAACTCCGGGAACAGCTGTTTTACAAGGGCAGAAGCTTCCTGAGTTGCCATGATTGCACTGAAATCGCTGACAAAAGGCTTGAGGTCATCTATAAGCAACGGAATATGTTCAGTGCAGGCTTGTGCTGAGTTGAATGGCTCGGAGCCGGGTGCGGTGGGAGTTGTTTCTGTCTGATACAGGTAACAACTCAGTTTCCAGGCTACCTGCAGGTCTCGGTAGGCATAGCGATATTCCCGTAACGCCTTGTATTTTTTTGCTCGCAGAAGGAAGGCCTGGGCTTTGTCTGACTCTGAGGCGTTGGATTTTATGACACTGTCCAATTGTCCTACAGCTTCGCTGTGTCTGGATTCTCTGCTGTATTGCATGGCTTTATCCAGCGACCCGGTGAAAACAGCACAACCCTGTGCAAGCAGGAGCAGAAGCAGAATTACTGCAGTGCAGGTCCGGGTGCTGAATTCTTTCATCATGCTGTCATTATTGCACATGCCTGAGTGCAATGTCCATTGCGGCTCTGCTTCTGCCAGGTTCATTTTTTACAGCTTGATGAACCTTTCCTGTATTTCTTTGATCTGATCGTCTTTTACATAGAGGAAGCGCACCCTGTGCCCGCAGTTGTGCTGACAGCCGCATTGTTCAACGCAAACTCCTGCGTAGATGGGCAGGCTGTTTCTCAGGCATGGGATTTTAAGGTATAAAAAGCTGTTTCCGGCTATTTCTGTCTCGCTGTGAAAGTCACAGCCCAGTTCATCAATGTGGTGGATGGTTCCTGTGACAGGATTGACCATGGCCGGATCGTCTTCAAGACTTATTTTTATGGGGATATTTACTGAAATGAGACACGCTGTCGCATTGCCGGTGCAGCCTTTTTCGCGGCAGGCGCACAGGAAATTGTCTTCATTATCCAGGAAAACCGGCTCCATAAATTCAACAACAGCCCTCAATGTCGGAGTGGTGGCTGCAAATGACAGTATTCTGTTGCGGGCACAACAGGGGGTATTCATCATTTTTCGCATATCCAGAATCTGTCCTGAGTAGTTGTTCTTCAGCATGGAGCAGCAAAACTCATCAGGGCAGGAACAGCAGTCCACGTTAAGCATGTCTGCGAGAACGCAATAACGGTATGAATCCGGTTTGTCTGTATATACGAGGATTCGTTTGGCATCTTGTAGCATGGCAGTTGATCTTTATAGGTTTGATGTCGTAGGTAATGGTGAACTGTGTATGCTTTCTTTGGCAAAGGGTGCTTCCCTGTCAGCGTGAGCGTACTGTCAGGGAAGCACATTGTAATTCTTATTCTGAGCGTGTTTTTACAGAAAATCGAAATGGCAGGGCGGAATTGCGATGTGCATGTCCGCATCTATTTCAGGTACGTGAAATAGAAAGTAGAGATGTTTTGACGGGGGCGCGGTGAACAGGTTGCCTTTCATGTGCTTCTTGATGATTCCTTCAGGGAGCCCGTGCATGGCGGATAGTTTCTTAATTCCCATGCCGATGAGGACCATTGCTTCCTGTTTGAAGTGAACCTCAAAAAGGGACACCCTGCGTGCCATCCTCTGGTTAAGCTGAACTTTTCCACCGCAGCCGCACATGGATTCATCTAAAAACATACTGTTCTCCTTTTTCGGAACTAAACGATTTTGATATTGAATTTCGTTTTCAATAAAATGAGTGCAGATGGAAGTCAACACAAATTGGAATATCAGCGATGTTTTAAATATCAAGATGAGATAAATGAATAATATTGCAGATGGCTGGGCGGAGTGAATCGGTAAAGCTGAGCAGACAGAAAAACTTGGTTGTTGTCTTGTTTGTCTGTACCGTAGCAATAAGCAGTTCAGGAAGTCGTCCTTCTTTTTATTTACATAATGACAGACTGTTCGGTGGTATTGTGAACTGGTCAAAAATGCCAGCAAAGCAAAATATGGGACAAAGAATGACAAATGATAGCCTACAGTATTATGCGGCTGAGAAATCATGAGTTGCTGGGTTTGCGTCCAGATATGGTCTTATATACCGATCCACAAGTTCCGTGCGTTGATCCTGTCGGATGCTGACAAACTGAATGCCGTAGCCGCGGAAAGAGCTTCGGGAACTTTCGGTCCAGCGTATAGCTCCGTATATCGGGAGCTTGTTGGAAAGCGCATGAAATTTGATATGAATGAATCGGTTTGCTGAGAGGTCGGCTCTGGTCCGTATCAGGCAACCGGCCTCGGATAGATTTATTACATCCGCCAAAACTATTCTTGCCATGGCGTGGTCGTCCTCCGGGCTTACAAGAACCTGAATGTTTACTTCGGCGCGTTCAAATTGGCGCAGGTTAGTCACTTTTTGCGACTTGCAGTTGTCACGGAAAATATCCGGGTTGTCTACCAACTGAACGGTATATTTGCTGGCCTTGGTTCTTAGCAGGGGAACATCTGCTGCAACGTTGAATATGTTGTTTCTGTCCTTGGCTGGAAGCTGCATGACTTTCTTCATTTCCATGATCACGCCACAGTAATTTTTGCTGAGAGCTTCTGTGAAGAAGGAGTCAAGCTCGCAGCAGAATTTGATGTCGAGCTCAGAGTGAAGTCCCAGATCATTGTACGGGATATGGTTATCTGCAAAGGCAAGCACAGGAAGTCTGGAGCCGAGGTTCATCTTTTATCCTCCATAAAAAAAATGCCCGGAACCCATTTTCGGGCTCCGGGCAATGTAAACTGCGTCGGTGGCAGTCTTGTTACACGCAGGTTAAATCTCGAACAGCATTTCAAGGTCGTCTCTGGTGAGCGACTTGAGAGCGGACTGCCCGGGAATTATGGCATCTGCGACGTTCTTCTTCATTTCCTGCAGCTTGAGGATTTTTTCCTCAACAGTGTTCTGGCAGATCATTTTGTATGCAAAAACCTGCCGCTTCTGGCCGATACGGTGTGTTCGGTCTGTTGCCTGACTTTCTACCGCAGGGTTCCACCACGGGTCGTAGTGGATGACGTAGTCGGCGGACGTCAGGTTGAGTCCGGTTCCGCCTGCCTTCAGCGAAATAAGGAAGATCGGGATGTCCGGGCTGTCGTTGAAGCGGTCGACCTGATCGAAGCGGTCCTTGCTGGAGCCGTCGAGATAGGCGAACGGGATATCCTTGATGGTCAGCCAGGAGCGGATCACATGCAGCATCTGCACGAACTGGGAGAAGACCAGTACCTTGTGTCCGCCTTCGACGATGTCAAAGACAAGGTCTTTGAAGGCATCAAACTTGCCGGAAGGCAGGTTGGTGGACAGGCCGGGCATATCCAGTTTGAGCAGCCTTGGATGGCAGCAGATCTGTCTGAGTTTGAGCAGAGCGTCGAGAATGGACATCTGGCTCTTGGCCATGCCTTTTTCATCGACATCCTTGAGCACCTGATCCTTGAGCCTCTTGGCAAGCGCGTTGTAAAGCTCGCGCTGCTCTTCGATGAGATCACAGTAATGTACGGTTTCGATCTTGGGCGGCAGGTCCTTGGCAACCTCGGACTTCGTGCGGCGCAGGATGAACGGTTTCACCCTTGTGCGCAGGTAGTTGAGGGTTTCCTCGTCTCCGTCCTTGATGGGCTTGACTATGCCGCGCTGGAAGGCGTGCTGAGAGCTCAGGAATCCGGGCATGAGGAATTCGAACAGAGACCACAACTCGAAGAGGTTGTTCTCAATGGGCGTACCGGAGAGGCACAATCTCATATCACTCTTGAGCTTGCGGACCGACTTGGCGGTGATGGTGTTCGGGTTCTTGATGTTCTGTGCTTCGTCAAGGATAACCGATGTATATTCGTGTTTGAGGAGTTCCTCCAGATCACGGCGCAGCAGCGCATAGGTCGTGATTACGATGGTGGACTCCGGAATCTGCTTGAAAAGGTCCTCGCGTCTGGAACCGTAAATGGTCAGAATCGGCAGATGCGGGCAGAATTTCTGCGCTTCACGTTCCCAGTTGGGCATAACCGAAGTGGGGACGATGATCAGGTTCGGGCCGGTGATGCCGCGTTCATGCAGCGAGAGGATGAACGACAGGGTCTGGATGGTTTTACCAAGACCCATCTCATCCGCCAGAATTCCGCCGAAATGGTATTCGCGCAGGAAGTTCAGGTAGCTAAGTCCCTGTACCTGATAGGGGCGCAGGGTTGCATTAAGGGCCTTCGGCTGCTCGATCATTTTGATTTCATCAAAGTTGTGGATCTTTTCCCTGAGTTTGACGAAATGTTCGTCAGTCTTGGTGTCTGGGAGATCTTCAATGATCTTGTCAAGAACCGGGGTCTCATACTGCTCGAACTTCTGTCTGGGCGGCTGCTCGGGGTCATAACCAAGGGCCTTGAGCTTGTGGCTGAGTTTCTTGAGCCATGATTCGGGGAGGCTGGTGTAGGAGCCGTCCTTGAGCTGCACATAGCGTTTGCCCTGACTCCATGCTTCCCAGATCTTGTCGATGGGTACGCGCTGGTCGTCGTATTCCACGGTGATGTCGAGGTTGAACCACTTGTTCTCTTCGTCAGTTTCGATCTCGGCGATGATCTGCGGGTTGGTCAGCCTTACCTTGTAGCGGGTGAGGTTCTTCTCCCCGTATATTCTGTATGCTTCCACCAGTTGCGGATAGTGGTCGAGCAGAAAGGTGATTGCAGCTTCCTGTTCCATGAACCACACGGAATTGCTTCTGGGCTGGAAGCCCATATCGCGCAGTTCCGAGAACAGCTGGGCTTCTTCGTCCTGAGCGCGACGGACCAGATAGGACTTCTCCCCGTCCCTGTAGCTGCCGGTCTGCAGGTCGGGATTGGGGTCGCCCATGGGAACTTCGCCATGCTCAGTTTCGTAAATATTGTCGATCTTTATGGTCAGCAGAGAACCTTCTTCATTGAGGTAGAGCTTCGGATTGAAGGTTGCCGGAACAAAGAAGGGCTGCATCTTTTCGAGAAATTCCTCGTGGTCATGCAGGTCTGAAACAGGAATCTGGGTCCAGACGCGATCAAGGAATTCCGGAATGTCGGCCGGAGGAATGATCGGATTCTGGATGCGCATTTCCTGAACGAGCTTGGGAGCGAGGGTGGTCTGCACCGGATAGAAGCCGTGTTTCCAGTAAACCCACAGGGGCAGTCTGCCGTAGAAGAAGACCTCGTCGTCGTCCATAATGGAGAACGGAGGCTTGCCTTCGTCGGACAGGAGAATATCAAATCTCAGGCCGTCCTCGGAGAGCTCGGGTGAAAGTCTGAGCTGCATGGTCCTGCTTTCAATACGGATGGGTGTGTCCGTTTCCCGCAGGAACATGTAGTATTCGTCCTTGATGGCCGTGAAGAACCATGCGTGAAGTCCTGAGGGGATTTCCACGCGATGGCCGCGATAGTCCAGATAATGGCCGATCTGTTCAGCCACATGGGGAAGCCCCGGCGATGTTTCACACCAGTCGTGCTTGTCTATGATATCCTGCAGCTCAATTTCGTTCTGGACCTGAGAGAGCCCGGACTTGTTCTGCCGGGCACGGAAAAAGGCCACCTGCAACCGTTCCGGTTCCGGGAACATGCGGTAGATGATGTAATGCTTGCCTGCTTCCGGCTCCAGTGCTGTGGCAAAAAATGAGCGGAAATTCTGTCTCCAGTCCACCTGTTTCTGCACTTCAGGCTGGTCTTCGTCCTTATCCAGCGACTGAAGCAGCTTCAGTGCGGCAGCACCGACGTGTTTGCAAACGCCGGAAAATGACTCAGGGCAGTTGCAGTAAAAATTGATACTTTCCTCGGCCAGGTTGAGGCCCAGCTCCGAGGTATATATCTGGAAGTCGTCCCCCTGTATGGCAGCGTCCACGTCCCAGTATCTTTCACGTTTTTTCAATTCAAGCCGCTGGACCCCGTCGGAGGCCACAATGGAATGGGACCCGTCCAGAATATATTCTGGTACGGTTCCGGATACAAATGACTTGAGAATTGACTTAACTACGGCTTCTTCGTTTTGAGACATACTTACACGTTCCCCCGAACTATAAACTTCAGTATGCGATTATATATAAATCTGTTTTTGTTATAATGGTAATTATTCTTAGTTTTGCCAGTTACGTGGTTTCCGTAAAGTAAATCGGCTTTGTGGTCAATCAGTCTCGGCACATTACTTGGCTTTTCTTCAACAATAGTCCATAGTGCCAATATTAGCAATGTAGTTGGCTTTATGGAAGTTTTTTATGCAAAAAAAAAGGAAAACATGCGCAGATCATCACTCTTTTTCCTGATTTTCATGTGTCTTGCCCCGGTTTACGGTTGCGGTCAGCAGCAGGGCACTGAAGAGAAGAGCGGGGCCGGGAAGCCGGTTGCTGCAGTGGTTGAGGATTCCAAGCCTGTGTACGGCGGGCGCTATACCGAACCCACCCTTGCAGAGCCGATGTGCCTTATTTCCGCTCTGTCTTCAGATTCTGCAAGCAGCACAGTCGCCAGCAAGATTTTTGTTGCTCTGCTCAAGTACAACAAGGATATTGAGTTGGTGCCGGAAGCTGCCGAGTCTTTTGAAATACTGGAAGGAGGCAAGCTGCTGCGTTTCAAACTGCGTGAGGATATTCGCTGGTTTGATGGAAAACCCCTTACTGCCGAAGATGTTGAATTTACCTATAAGATGATGATTGATCCGAATACCCCCACGGCTTATGCAGGGGATTTTCAGAACATCAAGGAATTCAGGCTGACCGGGAAATACTCTTTTGAAGTCCGTTACGACAAGGTCTTTGCCCGTTCCCTGATCACCTGGGCGTCAGACATTCTGCCCAAGCATATACTTGAAAGCGAGAACCTTAATGAAACCAGATACCGCCGTGAACCTGTCGGGGCCGGTCCCTACAAACTCAAGGAATGGGTGCCCGGGCGCAGGCTGGTTCTGGAAGCCAATGATGATTACTTCGAGGGTCGTCCCTACATTGACCAAATCGTCTACAGGATCATCCCCGACCTTTCCACCCAGTTTCTGGAACTCAAGAGCGGTGCTGTCGACACTATGGGACTTACCCCGCAGCAGTACCTGTTCCAGACAAGCGGCGGCGACTGGGACCGGAATTTCCAGAAGTTCAAGTACCTGTCATTTTCCTATGCCTACCTCGGGTTCAACATGGAAAGTCCTTTCTTCAAGGATGTCCGGGTACGGAAGGCAATCAACTACGCCATCGACAAGGAAGAAATCGTCAAGGGTGTGCTTCTGGGACTCGGTTATCCGGCTATGGGACCCTATAAACCCGGAACATGGGTTTATAACGACAAGCTGAAGCCTTATGGCTATCAGCCGGAAAAGGCCAGGGCCCTGCTCAAGGAAGCCGGCTGGGTCGATACTGACGGTGACGGCATTATTGACCGTGACGGAAAGCCTTTTTCATTTACCATCATCACCAACCAAGGAAATACCTTGCGTATTAAGTCGGCAACAATTATTCAGAACCGTCTGAAAGGAGTCGGCATCGATGTTAAGATCAGAACTCTGGAGTGGGCTGCTTTTCTGAATGACTTTATTCTGAAAGGCCGTTTCGATGCCACTGTTCTTGGTTGGAATATCCTTCAGGATCCTGATATTTATTCCGTATGGCATTCTTCCAAGGCTGTTCCCGGCGGATTGAACTTCATCAAATACAAGAACAGTGAGCTCGATGAGCTGCTTGAAAAGGGGCGTTCCACTCTGGATCAGGCTGAGCGGAAGGTTATTTATGACCGGATTCAGGAGATTATGCACGAAGAACAGCCGTACTGTTTCCTTTATGTTCCCATGGCTCTGCCTGTGTACCAGAAACGGATCAAGGGACTTGAAGTAGCCCCTGCCGGTCTGGATTATAACGCCAATGAGTGGTGGATTCCCTCCGCATTACAGAAGAAACCGAGTTTGCAGCAATAACATTTATGATACGCATCAACGAAATCACTGACATTGTCAGCAGCTATATTGACGACCCCGATCTGGCCCTGATCCAGCGGGCTTACGTTTTCTCCGCCCGTGCCCATGAAGGACAGGTGCGCCTGTCCGGTGAACCGTATCTCGCCCATCCCCTGCATGTTGCTAAAATTCTGGCGGATATGCGACTTGACGAACCGACAATTGCTGCCGGTCTTCTGCACGATACTGTAGAGGATACCGATACCACCATCGACGAAATTGCCGACCTTTTCGGAGAGGAAGTTGCTGACATCGTCGACGGTGTGACCAAGATCAGCATGATGGATTTTGAGTCAAAGGCCATTGCCAAGGCCGAGAACATCCGCAAGATGATTCTCGCCATGGCCGAGGATATCCGCGTGCTCATGGTCAAGCTGGCCGACCGTCTCCACAACATGCGCACCCTTGATTTCCAGAAGAGCTATAAGCAGATCCTTATTGCTCAGGAAACCATGGATATCTACTCCCCGCTTGCTAACAGGCTCGGGCTGTACATGGTCAAAAGGGATCTGGAGGATCTGTGCCTTTCTTACCTGAAGCCAGATGTCTATCAGGATATTACGGACGGATTGGCAAGGCACACCACCATCGGCAAGGAGTACGTCGATAAGGTCGTGGGGCTGCTGACCGACATCCTTAAGGACAACGAGATCAAGGGGACAGTCTACGGAAGGACCAAGCACAAGTACAGCATCCACAAGAAGATGACTCGTCAGGGACTGGATTTTGAGGAAGTCCATGACATAATCGCCTTCAGGGTCATCACTGATACTGTCAAGGACTGCTATTCCGTGCTCGGGCTTGTCCACTCCATGTGGAAGCCTGTTTCCGGTCGGTTCAAGGATTATATTTCCATCCCCAAGGCCAACATGTACCAGAGTCTGCACACTACGGTCATCGGTCCTGAAGGGGAGCGTATTGAGATTCAGATCCGTACCAGTGAGATGCAGCAGGTTGCGGAATACGGTGTTGCCGCCCACTGGCAGTACAAGGAGACCGGAACAAGTACGGCCAAGCAGAATCGCGATGCTGAACGTTTTTCATGGTTGCGTCAGATCATGGACTGGCAGAGGGAGCTTGAAGACCCTCGCGAGTTCATGGCTTCGCTGCGTTTCGATCTTTTCAATGAAGAGGTCTACGTGTTCACCCCGGCCGGTGAGATCAAGGAGTTGCCTGACGGGTCCACTCCGGTTGATTTCGCATACTCGATCCATTCCGAATTGGGAAACCATTGCGCCGGGGCCAAGGTCAACGGGCGGCTGGTTCCGCTGAACACCTCGCTCAAGAACGGCGATACCATTGAGGTCATCACCGACAAGAAGCGCAAGCCCAGCAGGGACTGGCTCAAGTTCGTAAAGACCGCCAAGGCCCGGACCAGAATCAAACACTATATCCGTACTGAGGAACGCACCAGCTCCATCATGCTCGCAAAGGAGATGCTGGAGAAAGAAGGGCGTCGCATGAACCTCAACGTGGCCAAGGCCATGAAGGACGGCTATTTTGTAATTCTGGCCGATGAGTTTTCATGCGGAAGTGTGGACGATCTCCTTTCAAATATCGGTTATTCCAGAATCACGCCCAAGAAAGTGCTGCGTCGCCTTTATGCCGTCATCAATGAGGCTGAAGGGCTTGCCGAGGAACCGAAGCAGGTAGAACAGCATGGAGTCGAAGAGGCCGGCAGCAAGGGTGCAGCCAACTCCATCAATATTGAAGGTGTGGACAATGTTCTGATCCGTTTTGCCGGCTGCTGTACTCCGCTGCCCGGTGAGCCGATCATCGGCTACATCAGCCGTGGCAGGGGGGTTGTAATCCACTCTGCCACCTGTCCAAATATCAAGAGCCTTGAGGCCGAGAGACTGCTTAACGTTTCATGGGTCGGCGGTCAGGAGGAATCCTCCCACCCGGCCCAGATCAGGATCCGGTGCCGCAACCGCAAGGGTATGCTGGCGGAAATCTGCACAATTCTTACGAATATGGATGTGAATATCGATTCCGGTAACTTCAAATCGGATGTGGACGGCAGTTCCGTCCTCGAGTTTACCGTGGAGGTCACCGACCTCGGACATCTGCACCGTTCCCTGAACAAGCTCAAGACTATCGAAGGTGTGCTTGAAGCCACGCGTTTGAGCTAAAATCCGCTAAGACCAATAAAAAAATCCCGCTGACTGATGACAGCGGGATTTTTTTGTTCTGCACTATGGCTGTATTAGCCCGACAATCTCGTCCGTGGTCAGAACCTTAACCGGTGACGGACTGTAGAATTCAGACCATACGTAGTTATGGTGCTCTATGATGATTTTTGCCTCAAGGTAGGGCTTGTCGGCCGTGGTGTGCGCATCGGAGGCAACGAGAACTGTATACCCCTTGCTTGCAGCCTGACGCACTGTGGTGTCCACACAGAAATCCGTACAGCATCCGGTGATGATGAGCTCCTCGGCGTGGATTTTGGTCAGTTTCTCAAGCAGATCGGTATTTACGAAAGAGTCGCAGCAGTTTTTTTCCACGGTCAGATCAGTTTCCCGGTAATCCAGTTCCGGCAGTATCTGCCAGCCGGGGGTGTGCGGTTCAAGACTGTCGCCGTCGCAACCGCAATGCCTTACGAATATGATGGGCACTCCGGTGTCCCGTGCCGTTCCGATAAGGCGGTTTATTCTTCTGACTACACCCTGCGCATCATATCTGCGTGAGTTTTCAAACAGCGCCCGCTGCATATCAATAACCAACAGTGCTCTCATATTCAGCCCCGTTCTCATGGTCTATTTCTGATCGTTAACGTTCGTTTGTTCCATACATTAATTCATCCCTGAAGGATAGCCCACGAACCTGCAGGACAGCCCCAGAACCTGTCGGTTGTTCGTGTTCTGGGATCTCTTCATTTGCTGATAACTATTTAAACAAAGCTTTTAAACAAACGTTTGACTTTGTGGAAATGGGTGGTTATTTCTCTTGCATCTGGAAGAAGGGTTTCAGGCATATTTTATATTTATTTCATATTCTCCCAGCTAAGAGGTTTATCAGATATGACATCAAACTCCAAAGGCAGGACCAATAAAGCCAGAGGCGAAGAGACTCGCGAGAAGTTGGTAGAGGTCGGATTGCGGATGTTCGCAATGAACGGGTTCAACGGTGTGAGCATGCGTAACCTGGCTGCCGAGGCGGAAGTGAACCTTGCTACCGTCGGTTATCACTTTGGCGGAAAGCAGGGGCTTTATGATGCCATCCTGCGTGAAATTATAGCCTTCAGAGACGAGGTTATGCCCGGCATGGATGCAGTTCAAGCCCAGTTGGAGCTGTATGAAGCCGGGAAGCGCAGCCGTCAGGAGCTTGTGTCATGGTTTTTCAGAGGATTGATGCTTGGAATGCTCAATAACCCGGCATCGTTGTGGGGGGTAATGCTTATCAACCGCGAGCTTGCAGCACCAAGTGAATCGTACCGTATGCTGGATGAGGAATTTTTCGACCCGTCCATAAATGCAATGAATCTGCTGCTGAAGGCTGTCATGCCTGCAGAGACATCCTTTACCGAGATTATGGCCGTTGGCACCGCTCTGGTCGGAATTGCACTCAAGTTTGTGAACCCTAAGGCTTTTACCGATAGGGTCGGCTGGGATGAAATGACTCCGGGACGAATTGAGGAAGTAACAGAAATTCTGTGCAGAAGGGCAGCAGCATTCGTCTGCTGTCAGGAGGCATATTAAAATGCAAAGATTTATACTTGTTTTAGTCGTGGTGCTGAGTTTTGCCCTGAGCGGCTGCAATGAAAAGACCGCTCAGGTGCAGGACGTTCTGCGCCCTGTGAAGACCATGCAGGTCGGCGAGGGTGTTTCCAGCAGGCAGTGGGTATTTTCCGGAACAGCTGAGGATGCCCTGCAGTCCGATCTTTCTTTCCGGGTCGGCGGGAAGATAATCTCTTTCCCCGGTGATCAGATCGGACGCAAATTCCGCGCAGGTGAGGTTATTGCTCGTCTGGACCCTGCAGACTACGAACTTGAAGTCCGCCAGAGCGAGTCCAACCTTGAGCAGGTGCGCGCCAATTTTGTCCGTGCCAAGGCTGATGTTGACCGTATCCGTACTTTGTACGAACGCAAGGTTGTTTCCAAGTCCGAACTTGATCAGGCCGACGCGGATTTCAAGTCCTACCAGGCCCAGTTGAATGCTTCGGCCAAGATGCTGGATATAGCCCGCAAGCGTCTGCGCTACACTGTGCTTCAGGCTCCTTTTGACGGCTGGGTAGGTGCTGTAGCGGTGAATATTCACCAGAACGTGCAGTCCGGTCAGACCGTAGTGGGCTTTAATGCCGGTAAGCAGATGAAGATGTACATCGCCTTGCCGGATACCCTTATTTCCGATGTCAGCGAAGGGGAGAAGGTGCAGGTCTCTTTTGACGCCCTTCCCGGAAAGGTCATGGACGGTGTCATCATGGAAGTGGGTATCGGAACCAACGAAGGCTCTTCTTTCCCCGTGAAGGTTTATCTGGACAATACCGAGCAGCTTGTGCGCAGCGGGATGTCCGGCAACGTCAAGTTCCTTGGTCGTTCAGCCAGCAGCAATGTCTTTGTTGCTCCTTCCGCCGTGGTCGGTGCGTCCGATGGCAGCAAGTATGTCTGGGTTCTTGAGAACGGCACAGTTGTACGGCGCAGGGACGTCACCGTGGGACCGCTGTCCACGCAGGGCATCCAGATTACCGGCGGACTCCGTTCCGGTGAGACGGTTGTTATCCGGGGTGTTCATTCCCTCAAGGACGGTATGCAGGTCCGTAAGCTGGGAGGACTGTCGTGAACCTTGCCAGATGGTGCATTGAAAACAACCGCACTTCCATAGCCCTGTTTCTGCTTATCGCCCTCGGCGGGGTGATGACCTTTATGAACATTCCCAAGGCTGAGGACCCGGATTTCACCATCCGCACGGCTGTAGTCATAACCGCATTTCCCGGTGCATCGCCTCAGCGGGTGGAGGAGCTGGTTACCGACAAGCTTGAGGAGAAGATCAGGGAGATCGACGTAATCAAGAACGTCCGCTCTCAGTCTATGACCGGTCTTTCAATTATTGAGGTCGAGTTTCAGGATAACCAGAAGGACATGAAACCCATCTGGCAGAAACTGCGCAACAAGGTTTCCGATGCTGCTTCTTCGTTGCCCCCCGAAGCCATGACTCCGAGCATCAACGACGAGTTCGGTGATGTTTACGGTATTCTTGTGGCCCTGACCGGGGATGGTTTTTCCTACCGGGAATTAAAGGATGTCGCCGACTACACCCGCGACAAGCTTCTGGAGATTCCAAGTGTAGGCAAGGTCGAGCGCTGGGGCTTGCAGGACGAGCGTATCTTTGTAGACTTTTCCAACTCGCGCATGGCCGCTGCAGGGATCAGCCCTTTTGCTCTGGGGCAGATGATCGACCACCAGAACTCGATCAGGCCCAGCGGTTCGTCCAAGGTCGGACCGGAGCGGATCTATATTGAGCCCACCGGGGAATTCCAGTCCGTTGACGACATTGCCAATCTTTCCATGCGGATTGAGGGCATGAAATCGTCTCTCAAGCTTTCCGATGTGACCAAGGTTACCCGCGGTTTTGCCGATCCTCCGGGAGTTCTTGCCCGCTACAACGGTGAACCGGCCATCATGCTGGCCGTGTCCATGGCAGACGGCAACAACATCATGGAAGTAGGTGAGCTTGTTACTGCAAAGCTCGATGAGCTTTCCAAGGATCTCTATCACGGCATGGAGTACAACATTGTTGTCTATCAGCCGGATTACGTTGAGACAGCAGTTTCCGACTTCATGCTCAACCTGCTGGAGTCATTTGTCTTCGTTGTTGTCGTAATTCTGGCGTTTGCCGGATTCAGGACAGGCCTTGTTGCCGGTTCACTGGTTCCCATGGCCATGCTCGGCTGTATCGGGCTGATGCCGCTCTTTGATGTCGGCATGCAGAGGATTTCCATTGCCTCCCTGATAATATCTCTCGGTATTCTTGTTGATAACGGGGTTGTTGTTTCGGAAGCTATTCTGGTGCGCCTTGCAGCAGGGGAGGATCGCATGAAGGCCGTGGTCGGATCGGTATCCGAATTGTGGATGCCGCTTCTTGCCGCGTCCCTGACTACTGTATTCGCCTTCCTGCCCATTCCGCTGGCGGAAAACACAACCGGGGAATACTGCTTTTCCCTTTTCATCGTGGTCAGCCTGACTCTGCTCTGTTCCTGGGGCCTGTCCATGTCCATGGTTCCGATGCTCTGCTATTACGTCCTTAAGCCGAAAGTAATGATTCAGACATTTTCCAGTCGCCTGTACAGGGCGTACCGGGGTATGCTGATCTTCTGCCTCAAGCATCGCCCTGCCTTTCTTGCCGTGGTGCTGGCCGGATGCGTTGTCGCATTCTGGGGATTCAAGTTTGTTCCCAAGATGTTCTTTCCGCCCAACGAAAGGGCTCAGTTCACCATTGATTTCTGGCAGCCGTTCGGATCTGACATTACCACCACTGCTGAAGAGGTGGGCAGGCTTGAACAATTCCTGCTTGCAGACGAGGGCGTTGACAGTGTCGGAACGTTCATAGGGCACGGCGGACCCCGCTGGTATCTGCCGCTCAACCTTGAGCAGCGCAACGATAACCTTGCAACGTTCGTCGTAAACACCAAAAGCGTTCCTGACACTGATGCGGTGATTGAACGCACCCGTCAGGAAATCAAGGCAAAGTTTCCTGATGCCGATTTCAGCCTTAAAAAGCTGATGAACGGTCCTCCGGTTGGTGCCCCGGTCCAGATTCGTATTTCCGGTTCGGATCAGGCAACTCTTTATAAACTGCGTGACAGGATTGCCGCACTGCTTGAACATACACCCGGAGTTGCCCGTGTATGGGACGACTGGGGACAGTGGACCAAGAAGATGGTCGTGGACGTGGACCAGAACAAGGCCCGTCAGGCAGGGCTTTCAAGCTTTGACGTTGCAGCGTCGCTTCAGTCGTCAATGAGTGGCTATCAGGCTTCGACCTATCGCGAAGGAGATATAAACATACCCATCCTGCTGCGCAGTGAAGAGGCTTTCCGTAACAGGCTGGACAAGCTTGAAAGCATCAACATCTACTCCTACACGGACGGCAAGTCGGTACCCCTGAGCCAGATAGCGTCTTCCAAAATGGTCTGGCAGCCTTCGGATATACGGCGTAGGGACCAGACCCGGACCATGACCGTCAAGGCCGACCTGTTTGACGGTTACTTTGCCATGAAGACCCTTGATGCGGTACGGCCTGAAATCAACAGGATGATGCAGTCCCCGGAATGGCCGATGGGTTACTCTGTCGCTTACGGAGGTGAGTTCGAGAAGAGTGAGGAAAGTCAGGCGGCAATCAATGCCAACATGCCCCTTGCCATGGGGCTGCTCGTACTGGTGCTGATCTTCCAGTTCAACTCCTTCCGGCGTCCGCTAATCATCCTGCTGACCCTGCCGCCCATGATGTGCGGGATCACTCCGGGAATGATCCTGACTAATTCTCCGTTCGGGTTCATGCCCATGCTGGGTATGATCAGTCTGCTGGGGATCATCGTCAACAACGCCATCATGCTCATTGACCGCATCGAGATTCAGCGCAACAGGGGGATGGCCCTTAATGATTCCATTGTGCTCGCCTCTCTTGAGCGCGCACGTCCGATCATCATGACTGCTACCACCACCATCATCGGGATGGTGCCGCTCTCATTGCAGGGCGGCGAGATGTGGCGGCCCATGGCCAACTGCATCATGTCCGGACTCTCCTTCGCAACCGTGCTGACTCTGATTCTCTGCCCGGTTCTTTACTCCATGTTCTTCAAGCAGGGATTTAAGAAGTATGAGTGGAATCCGGCGGTTATTGAGCAGGGCAAAGATTGAAAAAATCCCGGTAAATCAAGCTCTATTCAACAAGATAGTAAAAGGTAAGGCCTGCAAATATCGAAATATATTGCAGGCCTTTTTCATTTTCTATTCCGCACTGTAAGCCGTCAGAGAGATCAGGCTGAAGTCCGGGCGGAACTGGATGTTCATCTGTTTATGAACCGGTTCTCCGGGATTCGCGGAGATTAAAGCTCTTCCAGAATCTGCTGAATTCCGTCCACCAGGTGTTTGGGGGTGGAAGCCCCGGCTGTGAGTCCGATCCTTTTCAGGTCCTTGAGCTCATCGAGAGGCAGTTCGTCTGCAACCTCAACATGTGTGCACTTGGTGCCTGCGGTTTCAACCACCTGTACCAGACGGCGGGTGTTTCCGCTTATCCGCCCACCGACAACAATCATATGGTCAACTTCGGCGGACAGGGCGATTGCTTCTTCCTGACGCTGGCGGGTGGCATCGCAGATGGTGTTGAGGGTCACGAAATCAATGCCCTTGCTCTCAAGGAACTTGATGCTTTCCTCGTAGATGATCCGGTCCTGCGTGGTCTGTGCTGCCAGACAGTATTTTTTGGAAGGATCAAGCTCGATTTCCGCAAGTTCTTCCATGGAGTCGAAAAGATGGGTGCCGGAAGGAGCGTAGCTCAGCAGCCCTTTTACTTCCGGGTGACTGTCTTCGCCGTAGAGGAGCAGAATGCGGTCATCCTCAGTGTTTCTCTTGATCAGCAACTGGGCTTTTTTTACCTTGGGGCAGGTTGCGTCAATGACCTTCACTCCCCGGGAGCGGAGTTCTTCTTCAGCCATTTTGGGTATCCCGTGGGCTCTGATGACCACGAAAGCGCCTTCTGGAACTTCTTCCGGGCTGTTGGCGGTGATTACGCCTCTTTTTTCGTAGTCTTCCAGAACCTGCGGGTTGTGGATGATCGGTCCCAGAATATATATTTTTCCGTGTTCGTTTTTATCGATGAGAGAGTCGAGTTTGTTGAGGGCAAGGTCAACGCCCATGCAGAATCCTGCGGTTTCGGCTCTGATTACTTCAACCATCTAATGGCCTCCTGATTTATTTGTTGCGTGTTTTCGCAATAATCGTCCGGTTTATCCGGGTCAAGTTACAGCCCATCCCCGTATTTGGCAATGTGTGAATGTGGACTTGTATCGGCCATAATCCATTGACCGCAAAAAGGAAGGGGAGTATTTCTCGGAAAATTCGTATTCAATTGCACTTAATAGGATATTGGAGCCTGAAAATGAGTACTGAGATTGTTAGGAAATATAAGGAAAGAATAGCTGAAGTTTACGATCTTCACCGGAAATACGTGAACCCCCAGTTTGTGCGGGTTCTTGAAGTTATAGGCTACAACAGGAATTATGTTTCGGCCGAGGGCGCGTACCTGACCGATCCGAATGGCGTCAAGGTTCTCGACTTTCTCTCCGGGTTTGGCGTCTACAACATCGGCCGTAACCATCCGCATGTGGCGCAGGTGCTGCACGAAACAATCGATGCCAAGACCGCCAGCCTTGTGCAGATGGATATTGGCGTGCTATCCGGTATGCTGGCGGAAAAGCTGGCTCAGATAGCTCCCGGCGACCTAGATGCCGTGTTCTTCACCAACTCCGGAACCGAAGGGGTGGAAGGCGCGCTTAAATTTGCCCGTCAGGCCAGTGGCAAACATAAAGTTGTGCATTGTCATCATGCTTTTCATGGACTTACGCTCGGCTCCCTGTCCGTAAACGCAAACCGTGAGTTCCGTGACCGCAACGAACCTCTTCTGCCCGACTGCAAGGCGGTCCCGTTCAACGATCTTGAAGCCCTTGAAGAGGCCCTTCGCGGCGGAGATGTCGGGGCATTTATATTTGAAACGGTCCAGGGTAAGGGCGTTTTCGTTCCCGAGGACGGTTACCTGCAGGGTGCGCGTGAACTCTGTGACCGCTACGGCACCTACATGATTGCTGATGAAGTTCAGTGCGGCATGGGACGGACCGGAAAAATGTTCGCGGTCGAGCACTGGGGAGTCAAGCCTGATCTGCTGGTCATTTCCAAGGCTCTTTCCGGAGGGTTTATCCCGGTGGGCGCGATTATCACCACCCGGGAGATTCACGGCAAGATCTTTGATTCCATGGAACGCTGCTTTGCTCACTCCAATACCTTTGGCCAGAATGATCTGGCTATGGCTGCGGGGCTTGCCACCATTGAAGTCCTTGAGAACGAGAACCTTGTGGAGAATGCCTCCAGAATGGGTGAGCGTATTCTGGAAGGCATGCAGAAGCTGGTCGAAAAATATGAGATGCTTGCCGAGGTCCGTGGAAAGGGCTTGATGGTAGGCATGCAGTTCGGCGAACCCAAATCCATGACTCTGAAAGCCAGCTGGAAACTGCTGCACAAGATGAATGCGGACCTGTTCTGCCAGATGATAACCATGCCACTTCTTGAGAAGCATAACATTCTGAGCCAGGTTGCCGGACACGGACTGGATACAGTCAAGATTCTGCCTCCGCTCATGATCAATGATGAGGACGTGGACAAGTTCATCGCCGCGATGGACGACGTGCTTAAGGAAGCACACAAGATTACCGGGTCGGCATGGAAGACCGTCAAGGATCTTGGTATTCGCACTGCAAAGACTTCTTAGCCGACATGATTCCGCTTGTACGGCGGGCAATCAGTTTATCA
The DNA here is from genome assembly GCF_050916235.1 of Maridesulfovibrio sp. FT414. Taxonomy (GTDB): domain Bacteria; phylum Desulfobacterota; class Desulfovibrionia; order Desulfovibrionales; family Desulfovibrionaceae; genus Maridesulfovibrio. The sequence goes on along the minus strand of NZ_CP104854.1, from coordinate 754,035 downwards.
AGGAAGGCAGACTGTGTTATGGTTTGCCTTCTTTCGTTTGTATATTTTCAAGAAAAGCCCCGTGTTGATTGATACGGGCATGGTATTAAGTGAAATTTTACAAAGACATACAAGTTTCGCTGATTCGTGGGCTATGGAGCATGGTCCGCAAGGCCCCGGCAATGATAGTTATCCTCGGGATTCTGCTGGCTGCGGTCTGCGGGATTTCCTCGGCTCTCTGGCTGCGCCTTGACAGCGATCAGGACAATCTCATTTCCCATGAGCTGCCGTTCCAGAAGAGAAATCTGGAGCAGATCAGGAATTTCGGCGATCAGGAATACATGTTTGTGGTCATCAGGACCGGCGACACTGAGTCCGGCAGGGAAAATGCTGCCAGATTTGCTGTTGCCATGGCTAAAAGACTGGAAAAACATCCTGAGCTGGTCAAAGAAGTTCATTACGCCATGTCCGCGCGGGATATGGGGCCCGGTGTGCTCATGTTCGCCAGTCAGGACGAGTTGCGTGAATTCGTGAATCTGGCCCGCGATTTCGGGCCGCTGGGACGCCAGTGGTTCGAGGAACCGGGCCTGCCGAAATTTCTGAACATGACCTCGGAGCTCCTCTCCGGGAAATCCGGCTCAGGAAGTGCGGGACCGGAGATGTTCTGGCCTGTGATGAGTTCCCTCGATTTCTTTGTGGGGCAAATGGAGAGAACCCTGACCAGCGGCGCTGATCCAGCGATTGCTGCTGATCCTGTTCTGGGGCTGGATAAGGCCGGAATTCATTATTTCTACACCCGCAATGGAAAGCTTCTGATAATGCGCATTCTGCCCAAGAAGGATTTCGGGGCCATGGATGTTATCGGGCCTTCCTTGACCTTTGTGCGCGAAGCTCTGGACCAGACAAGAGCCGAATTCCCGGAGATTGAAGCCGGTCTGACCGGACGCCCGGTCCTGTCTGCAGACGAAATGCACACTACCGATCAGGATATGACCATTGCAGCCATAATCTCGATTCTGGTGGTGGGGCTGCTGTTCATGGTAATTCTTCACGGCTGGCTGCGTCCCATGCTGGTTATGGCCTCCCTTTTCTGCGCCATGGCCTGGACTTTCGGGTTCACACTGGTGACGCTGGGCAGCCTTAACCTGCTGTCCATTGTTTTTGCACTGGTTCTGGTCGGTATCGGAGTGGATTTCGGTATCCATGTAGTTATGCGCTATGTTGAGGCGACCAATGCCGGAATGACGCCGGACGAGGCTGTTGAGGAGTCTCTCATCCATACCGGACCCGGAGTGCTGCTTGGTGCTCTGACCTCGGTCTGTGCTTTTTATGCTGTATTGGGGCAGGATTTTGTGGGCCTTGCCGAACTCGGACTGGTGGGCGGAACCGGAATCATATTCTGCCTGATTTCCATGCTGACCGTTCTTCCGGCCATGCTGCTTATTGCCGGACGGCGCAACCTTTTCCCGTCTTCCCGTCCGCGAATGGCAACAATGCCGTTCATGGAAAAGATTGTATCCCGTCCGGTCGCGGTACTGCTGTTCTTTGCGGTTGTTACCGTGCTGGCCGTTCCGGGCATAAAGAAGGCAGGATTCAATTACAATCTACTGGAGCTTCAGGCCAAGGGTCTTGAATCCGTGGAATACGAACACGTGCTCATTAATGAATCCGATGAGTCAACGTGGTTTGCGGTCATGACCAGACCGGACCTTGAAGGTGTCCGTTCGCTGATAGCCGAGCTGAAAAAGGTTCCCTCCGTAGGGCGCGTGGAATCCATTCTCGATTATCTGCCGGAAGGGCAGAAGGAAAAGGCCGAAATTCTGCGTGGTGAGGCAAAGGTTCTGGATGGTATCGATTTTGACCGGTCCGAATTCACAACACTTGAGCCTGCCAAGCTGCAAGTCGCGCTTGCAAACCTCATTGAAGCTCTTGAGGGGCTGGAGGAAAAGCTTTTTTCAGCCGGGGCCAAGGATGAGCTGAATATGGTTTCAGCGATTATCGGAAAAGCTGAGAAGTGCATTGATCTGATCGAAGAGAACCCTTCAGTAACTCTGAACCTTGCCCCCATGCAGAGCAGGCTGGTTGCGGAACTATCGGATTCGTTTAAATGGCTGAAAGAGATTCTGGAAGTGCGGTCGGTTACACCTGACTCCCTGCCGGAACAGCTGCGTTCCATGTACATCGGCAAGGACGGAATGTTCATGGTCAAGGTCTCACCGGTGGATAACGTCTGGGATTTTGACAAGCTTACCTCTTTCGTCGCTGACCTGCGCAAGATCGACCCGGATGTTACTGGAGTACCCGTGGTTGTTCTGGAATCCTCACTGCTTATGCGTGAGACCTTTCTGCAGGCCGCCGGGCTGACCCTTGTTCTTGTTGCCGCGATTCTTTTCCTTACCTCCTTCAGCATCAGCTATGTGCTGCTTACTCTGGTGCCGCTGGTTGCAGGGATTTTCTGGCTGCTCGAAATTATGGGACTAACGGGCCTGAGCTTCAATTTGGCGAACTTCTTTGCTATTCCTGTTCTTATAGCCATCGGCGTGGACGGGGGAGTCCATTTTCTGGCACGCTGGAAAGAACTGGCACCCGGAGAAAGACTCTACCATACCAGTACACCTGTGGCGGTGGGATTGAGTTTCTGCACAACCATGATCGGGTTCGGGGGGCTGTTGCTGGCTCATCACCGTGGACTGGCTTCGCTGGGCGGAATTATGGTTGCAGGTTCAGCTACCTGTCTTGTTGGATGCATGGTCGTTCTTCCGGCCGTGTTCAGACTGATTGAAAAGATCAAGGGAAGATAGTTTATGTTCAGACGAATCTTGCTTACTGCGCTGCTCCTTATGGTGACTCTGGCAACGGACGTGTTGGCCGGGGGAAGATTTGATTTTGCCATGATTCAGCCCGGACAACCGGGAAATACTGCCGAGGCCCAGCCGGTGATGGATGAACTGGCCGCATATCTGGGTAACAAACTTGGCGAACCGGTGAAGGGAGTCTATTTTAACGATCTTCAGGAATCCCTTGGGTATCTCGATAAAAACAGGCCTGCATGGGGAATAACCGACCTGACTTTTTATAAAAGTTTCGGGAAAAAATATAAAATGGTTCCGGTTGCCGCAACCCTGCCGCAGGGGCAGGATAAGGATGTCTGGCGGCTGGTGGTACCTGCCGACGGGCCGGACTCCGCTGCCGGGATAAAAGATACTGTCTACGGTTCCATGCTTTATACCCCTGAAGCGCGCAATATTCTTTTCAATGGAAAGAAGGGGCCTTCCTTCCCCATGGAGGGAACCCACCAGTCGTTGCGCATGCTGCGCAAGGTGGACAAGGGCCGGGTAGCGGGTGTCTGCCTTGATGCCGTTCAGTATTCGGTCATTGAAGGCTCCGGCAGGTACGGCAATACAAAGGTTATTTTTACATCTGAGAAACTTCCGACCAGCCCGGTGGTCTGGTTCGGTGACACCTCTGACGATGCCCTGCGCTTGCAGGCCGTATTGCTGGATATGTCCAAGGATCCGTCAGCAGCCGGGCTGCTCAAGCTGCTGCAGACTTCTGGGTTCAACCCGGCTGATGCGGAGCTTGAATAATGGGCTGCGTCCGCCTTTTGCTGTTGTTCCTGATTGCTGCATGTTGCGGTTGTTCGACGGCACGATACGATCTTCCGCTGTTTGAATATGATGCGGGGGGGGTAGTCCTCTGGAAGCCCTGCTCCCGTGCTCAGGCGGATATTCTTTCTTCCGGGGGCCGTGAAGGTGATGAACTTCGTTCTGCCGCATGCTCGGCATGGCTTCTTGAAAGCGGGGCGGTAAAAAGTTCGGATTATGCCAAAGACAGCCAGACCGTGCTGCGCAACTATCTGCAAAATAACCCTGATTCAGGGCTGGGACACTATCTTTTAGCTTATTTAGTTGCTAAAGAGGCTCAACTTGCTCCGGTAAGAGGGCTTGACCTTGTGCCCGTCATGGAGCAAGAAGCACTTCTTGCGTCCCGGCTGGCCCCGGAAGTTGACTTCGGCGGCCCGGATCGGATGCTTGGCGAGCTGTATCTCAAGGCTCCATCAGCACCTATCTGTGTGGGGGATCTTGATAAGGCCCTTGAATTTTACACAAAGGCTGTTGACGTAGCCCCTGATTTCGCCATGAACAGGCTGGGGCTGGCGACAGCCCTGCTGGAAGATGACGAAACTGAGGATGCCTGCGTACAGTACCGGAAGGCCCTTGCCAGCAAAAGTTATCATGAAAAACTATTGAAGGTGGATGCATGCGACAAGCTTGTCAAAGCATGCACTGCTGAAAAATAAACCCGCTGACTCAGAAGCGGAAAAGAGGTTGATTCCTTGGCAATTCCCGCAATTCAAATAGCTAGACTCGGTAAATATATCCTTACCCAGACCATCAAGGGTAACAAACATTATCCGCTGGTACTCATGCTGGAGCCACTTTTTCAGTGCAACCTGCGCTGCAAGGGTTGCGGCAAGGTAAACCAGCCGGCCAGCGTACTCAACAAGCGTCTTTCCGTGGACGAGTGCATTGCTGCGGTTGAAGAGTGCGGTGCACCGATTGTTTCCATTCCCGGTGGAGAGCCGCTCCTGCATCCTGATATGCCGACCATCGTCAGGGAACTGGTCAAACGCAAGAAGTTTGTCTACCTCTGCACCAACGGAATTCTTATTCCCGAGCGTATCAACGAATTCAAGCCCAGCCCATACCTGACTTTCAATATTCATCTGGACGGTCAGGAAGAGGTGCACGATCGCATAGTATGCAAACAGGGCGTTTTCCAGTCTGCTGTGCGTGCAATCAAGCTGCTCAAGTCCAAAGGATTCCGTGTGAACACGAACACGACGCTCTTTGGTGGACAGACTGCCGAGAATGCCGCTGAATTTTTCGATTTCCTGATGGGACTCGGTGTGGACGGCATGACTCTTTCAGCTGCATTCAGCTATGAGGCAGCAGAGGATCAGGACAGCTTCCTGACCCGTGACCAGAGCAAGAAGCTCTTCCGAGAGATTTTCAGGATCGGCAAGAACAGAAAATGGGATTTCAGCCACAGCAGCTTTTATCTCGATTTCCTCGCCGGTAATCAGGATTACAAATGCTCCCCGTGGGGCAACCCCTGCCGCTCCGTGCACGGCTGGCAGCGTCCCTGCTACCTGCTTGAAGACGGATTTGTTCCTACCTACAAGGAGCTCATGGAGCAGACCGACTGGGATAAGTTCGGCGTGGGCAACGATCCCCGTTGCGCAAACTGCATGGTGCACTGCGGTTTTGAACCCACAGCCGTGGCCGATTCAGTGAAGCGCCCCCTCAAAGGGCTGATGCTTGCACTTAAGGGTGTAAAAGTAAGTTAATCAAAGTTATTAGCAAGTTTTTGTATGAAAAGGACAATCTCAGTTTTTAAAATCTGTGATTGTCCTTTTCAGTTTTTAACGCGTTTTGTTTGATAAAGAGGAAAGGGCCGCGGGCCCTTTGGCCGCCAGCGGCGAAATCAGATAGTCAAAAGCGCGAAGCTCAGCTAATTCATGAAAATTGTTCCGAGCGCCTTCAGGGCCTTTGAATAGTCCATGCCCATGGGGATCAGTTGAAATATCAGGGATGGACGTCTGCAAATTGCCTTTAGTATCGGCGCTATTTCGGTTTTTCCCTGTTCGTTTACCCCGCCCAGTGATTCCGGGGGAATCCCGCGTGAGTAATCATCGCTGATGGCTCTGATGCAGGCAAAAGGCGTCTGGTGATGCATTGCAACACTTGCCACGGCAGCTGATTCCATGTCTACGGCCAGAGCTCCGGTCCGCTCGTGCATCGCCAGTTTGTCCTGCGGAGTCAGAACCGGGCTTTCGGCAGTCACCAGTTTCCCGCACTGTATTTCCCCGCAGGCCGGAAAAAGTTCCATGCGTGCCGCTGCATCGAAATCGCTTTCCCTCCATGTCTTGTATTCATCCTGATCGGACACGATTGCCGATGCCATGATAAGGCTTCCTGCATTCAGTCCCGGAGCAAGTCCTCCTGATACACCGATGCTCATGAGCAGTGCAGGCTTTTCAAGGCAGAGTTTTTCCGCTGCCTCGGCCGCGCGTTCATGGCCGATGCCGGCAATAATGCATTTGTAATCAAATGTAGAGCTCAATTTTCCCGTAAGAGTCTTGTACCTGCCGTTCATGCCTGTCTCCGCATTCGGAAACAGTGCACGGGCTTCCTGTTCCATTGCCGCAACCACGGCTATCCGTCCTGATATCATTGCCAGTCCTTTGTTTTGAATATCTGATTCTAAAATAGATAACAGGTCAGGTAAAGATGATGTGTGCGATAAAAAGATGCACTTAAAACCCTGTAAACGTAATTTTGTATCATCAATATTCATGTTTTAGGAAATGAATTGTCATGCATACAAAATTGAAATAGACAAAACCGAAAGTGTGGGTAAGTAGAGCGGTTATACGTAGAATACATTAATGAGGTTTGTGTTATTATGAAGTGGTTTAGAAATCTCAGGATGATGCATAAGGTGATGCTGCCGGTGGGAGCATTGCTGATTTTGACCCTTGCGGGCATTGAGTCAATCTCCGCCAAAAAAAGTTCGGATGCCATAGAAAAGGTCGCCAGGAAAGAGCTCGCCGCCCTTGCTGAAAATTATAGCGGCAAGATCATGAATTACATGACTTATGCACAGGGGCAGGCTCAGGGGTTGGCCAGTTCTTTTGCCGAAATGCGCAGGCAGAATATCCCTCTGAGCCGTGATTCAGCCATCGCGATGCTGGTCGGACTCATAAATGGTGACAATAATTTTATCGGCGGCAGCAACGGCTGGGAGCCTGATGCCTTTGACGGGCGCGATGCTGAATTTGCCGGAACGGAGCTCCATGATAAGACCGGGCGTCTGATACCATACGCGTTCCGGGCTGGCGGCGGAATAAAGGTCGTTCCACTTGCCGAGTACAATATCCCCGGTGACGGTGATTACTATCTCAAGCCGATTGAAACCCGCAGGCCTTATATTACACCTCCGTATTCCTATGAAGTGGATGGGCAGACTCTTATGCTGACAACCATCGGTGTGCCTGTAATTGTGTCCGGAAGGCCTCTTGGTGTTGTCTGTGTTGATATGCCCATTACCACCGTCAACAACCTCGTCGCCGGGCTAAGGCCGTATGAGGAAGGTTATGCATGGCTGATGATGCCGGACGGCAATATTATCTACCACCCGGATGAAGACCTTCAGGGCAAGAATATATTTGACGCAGCTGAATTAGAAGATGAGTCCGGACTAAAAATGGCTATGAGGGAGGGACGCCCGTTTCAGGAGGTCCGGGTCGCATCGGCAACCGGGTTTAAGTCCCTTGTTCAGTACGTCCCTGTTGAGTTCAAGGATTCCGGTCAGTTCTGGTATCTTGCCGTAAGTGCTCCAATGGACCGGATTCTGGCCGATGCGAGCACTCTGACCAGAGATCTGCTTCTTGTAGGTGTGGCCGCCCTTGTGCTGGTGATGATCGCAATTTATCTGGTTGCCCGCTCCATTTCCAAGCCTATCGTGGCTATAACTGACGCAGCCAGAGAAGTGGCGGGGGGCAATTTTGAGGTTCAGGCTGATGAGTCCCAGTTCGGAGGGGAACTTTACGACCTGAATATTTCCCTGCGTGATATGCTGGCAGCCCTTGTGGACAATATTGCCCGGTCCGGGAAAATGGCTGAAGAAGCGCAGGCGCAGACTTCCAGAGCGCAGGAGGCCTTGCGGGAAGCTGATGAGGCCCGTGCCGAGGCGGAGAATGCCAGACGTGAGGGGATGCTTCATGCAGCAGATCAGTTATCCGGTATTGTCTCGCAGGTAATGAGTGCCTCACGGCAGCTGACTGCTGAAATTGATGAGTCCAGCCGCGGTTCAGATGTGCAGCGTGACCGGACCTCGGAATCCGCCACTGCCATGGAGCAGATGAATGCGAGCGTTCTTGAAGTGGCCCGTAATGCTTCCGAAGCTGCCGAGTCTGCCGAAAAGGCACGCTTTGAGGCCGAGAACGGAGGGGCAGTTGTCAATGACGTTGTCGAGCGCATAAATCGCATACAGGCCATGACTGTGGAGATGGAAAAAGGTCTGGCAATGCTCGGCGAACAGGCGGAAGGCATCGGCCAGATAATGGGTGTCATTTCCGATATTGCCGACCAGACCAACCTGCTGGCCCTGAATGCGGCAATTGAAGCTGCAAGGGCTGGTGAGGCCGGTCGGGGATTTGCGGTAGTTGCCGATGAGGTCCGTAAGCTGGCCGAAAAAACCATGGATGCCACAAATCAGGTTGGCGATTTCATACGGGCCATTCAGAGAGGTACCCGTGATAACATAGAGGGCATGTCCAAGGCGGCTGCACAAGTGGAGCAGGGTACCGAGTACGCTGGCAAGGCAGGTGATGCTCTCAGCCGTATCGTAGAGATTGTTGAGGAGACGGCATCGCAGGTGCGCAGCATCGCTACAGCTTCCGAGGAACAGTCCGCCGCAAGTGAGCAGATCAACAGGGGCATAGAGGAAGTCAACGTTATTGCTGGCGACAATGCCAAGTCCATGCGGGAATCAGCTGCTGCAGTTGAAGAGCTTATGGGGTTGGGTGAACAGCTGACCGCGGTGATAGAAGAGCTGCGCAAGGCGTAGTTTCTGTGTTCATTCAGTTGCTCAAGGGCCGGGATGTTTTTTCCGGCCTTTTTTATTTGTAGGGAGATATGCCCTGTTCTGTTTGACTTACAACTTCAGCCGGAATAACTACCTGATTATCGTTCAAACGTTTTTAGAAGAAAGATGTGGATCTAATTATGAACAGCAGAATGTATTTTTTAGATAACCTACGTGCAGCGGCTATTTTTGCAGTCGTGCTGCTTCATGTCTCCCTTTGTTATATGAAATTTGCTCCGTCATGGTGGTTCGTGGTTGATCCCGGGCAGAGCATTTTTTTTACCTATGTGGTGGTGCTGGCCGATGTTCCGGTAATGCCGATCATGTTTTTCCTTTCAGGGTATTTTGCACTAGCTTCCCTGCAGAAGCACGGTCTGTCCGGGTTCTGGGCGGCAAAGTTCAAGCGGATAATTATTCCATGGGTGCTGGGGGTACTATTTCTTGCGCCTCCGGCCATGTACATGATTCTTCTTTCGCGGGGCAAGGCCCCAGGATATCTTGAGTTCTGGGGCGGACAGTTCTGGACGACCATGTACAGTCAGTCTGTTTTCTGGTTTTTGGGACTGCTTACGGTTTTCTATCTGATCCTGAGTGCCTGTTACACGTTATTTCCTGACCTGCGCAGCCCTGCCGGGCGCAGCAGAATCCCATCTCCGCTTCTGCCGGTATTGTTTGTTGCGTCCTGTACCTCCTTATTTCTTTTCATGAACCGTTTTTATCCTGTAGATACTTGGGTGACAGACTATTATGTTCTTGCTTTTCAGCCGTTAAGAGTGGCGGTTTATTTGTTGTATTTCTGGCTTGGCATACTGGCCTGGAAACGCAACTGGTTCGCCAGACAGGGATACAACCCGCGTCTTCTGCCGTGGCTTGGAGCGATCATTATATCAGCCATGTTTTATCTTCACTTCAAGATGCAGATGGTTCCGCGTGGTGGAGAGATTCTTATGCAACTTGGTAACGCTCTGGGATTCAACGTGCTCGGCTTCTCCTGCCTGATGGGCGGAGTTGCGGCTTTCAAAAAGTATTTGAACAGCGGGCAGCCTGTCTGGAGGTCGTTAGCAGCAAGTTCCTATGGAATATACTTCTTCCATTCTCTGACCGTGTATTATGGGGCTTATTTTCTGCTTGAGTTTAATGTTTCACCTTTCATCAAGGCACCGCTGCTATTCGCATGCTCAATTCTGATTTGCTGGGTGCTTACATTAGCATTGAAGAAAAACAGGGTCGGGGCTGGGATTTTGTAATGGTTCAAGCCAGCAGCAGGAAATCGTTTTAATCTGTGATCAATTTGGTTTGAGTTTTTTTGTTTGAAATTGATTGGCTCTACCTCAAAGAAAGGGGCGATGAAGAATCCTGACAAAAAGAAAGGCATACCGAACCGACTCGATATGCCCTATAAATGACCAAATTTCCTACCACAGAAAAGAGGTCAATTTATGGATCGGATTTTAATAGGTCTTCCCGATTTTGCAATCAAAAAGGTGGTTTCGTATTTTCCTATAATTCTTGAGGTAGCATGGACGGGTAAGCCCGTTTGCCCGCGATGCAGAAGTTCTTCTTTTCGTATCAAGGATACATTCCAACGATTCATCAAGAGCATCCCGCATAACGGCCGAGCATCGATTTTGCGAGTAAAATGCCACAAGCATCACTGCATGGGTTGCGGTCGCTATTACAACACCCACATGGACGGAATCAAGAAGTGGAGCCGTTCAACAGAGTTGCTTAAACACGAAGTTTTTCGGCAGTACAACAACGGCTCATGTAACAAGACAATTGCCCGCGAAAACGGGATCGGCGTTTCCAGCGTGGAGCGATTTTATCATCAGGTCATCGACCTGAAAGCCCGGCAACGCAGCAACTGGAAATGTCCTCGTTATCTCGGAATTGATGAACATCGTTTCACCCGTAAAGTCGGTTTTTCAACAACGTTTTGCGACCTTGCAAACAACAAGATTTTTGACATAGCTATGGGCCGTAGTGCTGCTGAATTGCTCCCTTTTCTCAGGAATCTTAAAGGACGGAGTAAGGTAAAAGTAGTCTGCATCGATATGAATTCTGCTTATCGGCATATGGTCAAAACTTGGTTTCCGAATGCTCGAATTGTCTCGGATCGTTTCCACGTTATTCGGCTGGTAAACCAGCATTTCACCAAGACATGCAAGCTGATCGATGAAGAAAATATTTCATATGGTCGAGGTGGAATTATGCGGGCCATGCTGTGTCGGCAGGACCGTTTAACCGATAAAAGGAAAGATCTTTTATCCAAATATTTTGAGGTACAACCGGCTATCGAAAGTATTTACCATTTCTGCCATGAGCTTAACGATTTGCTCAGGATCAGGGCACAAAATGGTAGTAGTTGCAAAAAATACATTTTCGAATTGCTTGATAAAATCAATCAACTTCAGCAGAGTCCTTTTGCTCCGCTTAGAACGCTGGGCAGAACTCTGAACAGTTGGAAAGAGGAAGTGGCTCGAATGTTTCGCTACGGCAAAAGCAACGGAACAACCGAAGGATTTCATCGCAAGATGAAGCTTATCCAGAGGCGGGCATACGGGTTTAGAAACTTTGAAAACTTATCGGCTGCGTGTGCGGGTTTTGTGCGGGTAGTCGAGATTTGAATCAACGGTTGGAAATTTGATCAGTCGGGCTTCTGCCCCTTTGTTCGGTGTAGACCCAATTGATTTCAGAAAGCTAAGGGACCGCAATTCCAATTGGAGTTGCGGTCCCTTAGTTTTTCAACGCTGAATAAGAGAAGATTTGATCGCGAAACAATCATTCGCCTTCTGGGCGTGGAATGCTGAGAAATACTGCTATCGCATGTAATTACCAAATATCGGGCTTCTGCCCCTTTGTTCGGTGTAGACCGAGAAAAAGGCACTTACGATATTATACCGTAAGTGCCTGTGATATCTGGTCGGGATGAGAGGATTTGAACCTCCGGTCTCTGCGTCCCGAACGCAGCGCTCTACCAGACTGAGCCACATCCCGTCTTGCGAAGAGGGTAGTTAGCCAAAGATTGCGGCAATAGCAAGTAAAAAATGTAGAAAAAAATAATTTCAAATCCTCTCAGGATATTTTTTTAATAGCCTTGCGCAGATTAACTCATTAATTTAAAATTAACTGCCGAATGATATAAGTTGTGGTCCCTGGAAAAATATAACATGATTTTTGGGTGAAATTCAGGCAGTTTGTTGGACAAAAACTCTTATCTGTGCGAAGTTTTATCTACGGTTGAGGTGCAGGGAATCAGGTGTTTTGTCGGAATATCTTGTTCATAGATTTTAAATCGCCTTTTTATACAAACCCTTAAGAATTTTTTAGATGCTGATGTGGTAGGAAAAGGAGACTGGGCTAGTGATAAAAGTTGTTGTTGTAGATGATTCCGCTTTCATGCGTAAAGCCATCAGCACGATGCTGGAAAAAGATCCGGGCATAAAGGTTGTGGCCACTGCCCGTGACGGAGAAGAGGGACTCAGGATTATCAGACAGCATAATCCCGATGTGGTTACCCTTGATATTGAAATGCCCAAGATGGACGGCCTTACTGCTCTACGGCACATTATGATGGAAATGCCGCGCCCTGTGCTGATGGTCAGTTCTCTTACAACAGAGGGTGCAGAAGCTACTCTCAAAGCTATGGATCTGGGCGCAGTTGATTTTATTCCCAAGCAGCTTTCCAAGGTATCTCTGGACATAGTAAAAATTGAGCAGGATCTTATTTCAAAGGTTAAGACGGTAGCCATGCGCAAGATGCGTCCTGTGCCCCGTCTTCGTTCTACCGCCTTGTCCCGCCGTCCTGTTGTTCCCATAAGGACTCCTGTCGGAAGACCCAAGCGTGATGTCGTTGTTATCGGAGTTTCCACCGGAGGCCCCCCGGCTGTTCAGAAGATTCTTTCCTCCCTGCCCAAGGATTTCCCGGCCGGTATTGTTATTGCGCAGCATATGCCGAAAGCTTTCACAGGACCGTTTGCCAATCGTCTTAATGGCGTAAGCCCGCTGACGGTAAAAGAGGCCGAGACAGGAGACAGGCTGCTTCCCGGACATGCTTTCGTAGCTCCCGGAGGATCGCACCTGATTATTGACCAGAAAGTGAGCAGGATTGATCTGATTGTGACTCCCGAACCGCGGGAAGCCTTGTACAAGCCTTCAGCAAACGTTCTGGTTTCCTCTGTTGCCAATGCAGTTGGCAGGCGGGCGCTGGGAGTTATTCTGACCGGGATGGGAAATGACGGACGTGACGGAATCAGGGAGCTGAAAAGTAAGGGCGGAAGGGCCATTGCCCAGAGTGACTCTTCCTGTGTAGTATACGGCATGCCCAAGGCAATTGTGGATGACGGACTTGCGGATGAAATAGTTGATATTGACGACATGGCCGCAGCGATCATCAACAATCTTTATCTTTAAGGAATTTTGACAGCGTGCAACCGTAAGCTGTTTTGCGGCTTTAAAAAAAATGGGGAACTGGCAATGACGGATTGTTCGAAGGTTCTGCAAGACCTTAAAAGCGATGACAATGAAATTATCCGTGAGGCTGCTTTTCAGGCCGGAGAGATGGGCTGTGCAGAGGCCGTGCCCATGCTTGCGGAGCTCCTGAAATCAAATCATCTCGGGCTGCAGGAGGCTGCCGACCATGCCCTGCGCAGTATCGGCGGCAAGGGAGCAGTGCAGGCTGTTGTTCCACTGCTGCGTTCCGACGAGGCTCCTGTTCGCAACTTATCCATGGATATCCTGCGCGAAGTCGGGGCTCAGGACTTTCCTTCTCTCGTGGAACTTGTCCACGATAATGATCCGGACATAAGAATCTTTGCTACTGACATCCTGGGCTCCACAGACAGTTTCATGGCGGTTGATCCACTATGTGATGCACTCCTGAAGGATCCGGAAGTAAACGTTCGCTATCAGGCCGCTGTAAGTCTCGGCGATCTTGCCAATCCGGCTGCTGCCCGTTGTCTTAACAAGGCGATGCTCGATGACGAGTGGGTCCAGTATGCAGTTATTGAGGCTCTGGCCAAGATCAAGCACTCCAGTTCTGTTGACGCGCTGGTAAAGGCACTGAATACAAGCTCTGACCTTGTTGCCTCCATGATCGTGGACGCTCTAGGCGAGATGGGTAATATCAAGGCCGTCACCATGCTGCTGCGTCATCTGGACAAAGCTCCCACAGCCCTGCGTAACAAGATCGTCAAGGCCATCGTGAGCATTCTCGGCGGCAAGTCCCTCAAGCTTCTTTCGGCTACCGAACGGGAAAAACTCCGTGAGTACATGCTGATCGCCCTCAAGGATGAGGATGAGGAAGTTCAGGATGCAGCAATAAGCGGCCTCAGTTACGTGGGCGGTGAGAAAGCGACTCAGGAAGTATTCAACATCGCCTGTGAGCTTGACCCCGACCGCGATCGTGACAGGCTGGCCAAGATTGTGGACGACATGTCCAATCTCAGTTTTAACCCGGCAATGGAAGCTGCACTTGTTAGTGATAACGTCAATAAGGCGTCTTTGGCTGTCCAGTTACTTTCAAGGCTTGATGACGAGAGGGTTCCCGGTATCCTTATGAAGGCGTTCGAGAACGGAGACAGGGATATAAAACGTGGAATCCTTGAAGCTCTTGTTGTCACGGCCGGGGATGAAGCACGTGAATTTTTTGAAGGTGTTCTTGAAATTGAGCAGGATGGGTCAATGCTCAAGTCGGCTATTCATTTTCTCGGCGGAAAGCTTCGCGACGAGAAAGCTGTCGATTCGATTTTTGCCCTGCTCAGCCATCCATATGACGATGTTAAGGAAGCAGCCCTTGATGCCTGCGTGGCCATCGGCGGAGAAGAGGTCAACAGCCGGTTTGTTGAACTGTACAACAGTGATGAGCCCATAGACCGGCTCATGGCTGTCTTCGCAATGGGCAAGCTGGATGCAAGGCTCAACCTGAACTACATAAAAATGGCCCTTGAGGACGAGCTGCCGGATGTCAGGAAGATTGCTCTTGAAGCCCTGAATGACTGCGGCTCAGATGGGGACAGCATGTCTCTGGTCTTTTCACGTCTGCATGACGAAAACCGGGATGTTCGTTTGACCGTAGTGGAGCTTTTGGGCAACTGCTACAAACAGGACGTTATTCCGTACCTTATTCAGGCTCTTCAGGATGACGATGACTGGGTCCAGATCCGCGCTGCGGAAGCCCTGGGTGAGCATCGTGAAGAAAGTGCGCTGCCTCAATTAATAACAATGCTGGATTCTTCGCACAAACTCGTGGTTATGAAGGTTATAGAGGTTCTCGGAACCATCGGCGGCACCATGGCGTTTCAGGCTCTGCTTGAAGTGTCTAATGCCGATGCCGATCCGGAGATCCTCCAGGCTGCCGAAGAGGCCATTTCAAGAATCCAGGAAGAGCAAGGAGCTGGAGACTAGATGTCTTCTCTTTTTTCAAAGACAATATCACTGCGCAAAGAGTTGAAGATCTCCGAGCTGGAGTTTACCCAGTTACGGGATTTTATCTACGATCAGGCCGGAATCTTCATTGCAGGCAACCGCAAGTACCTGCTTGAAAACAGGCTCTCCAACCGTTTGAAGGAACTTAATCTCAAGAGTTTTGGGGAGTACTATTATTATCTGCAGTATGATTCCGGCAAAAAGGCGGAAATGAATAAGCTGTTCGAAGTCATAACGACCAACGAGACCAGTTTTTATCGCAATCCGCCACAGCTCAAGGTCTTTCAGACCAAGGTACTTCCTGATGTACTCAATGAGCTGCGCAAGAAGGGTAGAAAAAGGCTCCGTATATGGTCTGCAGGGTGTTCTACCGGTGAGGAGCCGTACACTCTTGCCATGATCATCCATGAAGTCCTGGGAACCGAGCTTGCGACATGGGACGTGAAGATTACCGCCAATGACCTTTCCGAAAGGGTTCTTACATCGGCACGGCGTGCAGTCTACAGTGAGTATTCCCTGCGGACCACTCCCAAGGAGATTGTAAGCAAGTATTTTGATCAGGACGGCAAGCAGTTCAAGGTCAAGCCTGCAATCAAGCAACTGGTCAGTTTCGGCCAGATCAACCTGAGCGACCGTATGCAGGTTAAAAGGGTTGAAAGATCGGAAATTGTCTTTTGCCGCAACGTAATCATCTACTTTGATGAAGCAATGAAAAAGAAGGTCATCAACGCTTTCTATGACAACCTCGCCCCCGGAGGATTTCTGATCATCGGGCACTCGGAGTCGCTGCACAACATCACAAGGGCCTTCAAGCCTGTGCATCATCCGGGAGCCATTATTTACCAGAAGTTGGAGTAGCAGCGTACTTGTAGGGAACTCTGCGTATATATATGGAAATAGAAAAAGAAATGCAGTCTGAAAGTACTGCGGGCAAAGCCAGGGTGCTGGCCATTGCCAACCAGAAGGGAGGAGTGGGCAAGACAACCACCGCATTGAGTCTGGGGGAGGCCTTAAGCAGGCTTTCGAAAAAGGTTCTCGTTATAGACCTTGATCCCCATGCCAACGCTTCGGTTCATATGTCCTTCTTTCCGGAAAACGTAACGGTCTCGGCGCATGATCTGTTTTTTGATGATGCAGATTTCAAGACAGTCTGGCCGAAAATAGTTCAGAAGCGCGACAGGGCCGGGTTTGATTTTGTCCCGGCAAGCATCAGGCTTTCTGAGCTGGAGGTTGACCTTAAGGACAGAAAGAATAAGGGAATGGTTCTTTCAACAGCCCTCGACGAGGTGAAAGATATCTATGACTACATTCTGATAGACTGTCCTCCCCATGTGGGGGTATTGCTGGTCAATGCCATAGTGGCATCAGATTGTGTGCTTATTCCGATCCAGACGGATTTTCTGGCACTTTACGGAATCCGGCTGCTCTTTGACACGATCAAGATTCTGAACAAGGTTCTTCCCAGCCCAGTTAAGTTTCGGGCACTGCCGACTATGTATGACGGCAGGGCCGGGGCATGCAGGAAGATCCTGAACTTGATCAGGAGGAAGCTCGGTGACAGGGTTTTCAGCACCATAATACATATGGACACGAAATTTAGAGAGGCCTGTGCCAGTGGCAGGATCATATTTGACATAGATCCTAAAACCAGAGGCGCAATTGAATACATGCAGTTGGCAAGAGAGATTATCAGAAATGAAGACGCCTGAAGAATATTTCGTTGAGAATGTAAACCTACCGAGTGAGGAAAGGCAGTCCGGGGGCTACACCGACGCCGAATCGGCCTTCATGGACAAGTACATGGGGATAGGCGGGAAAAGGGCCTTCGATGGCATGAAGCGGGTTGATCCCCGCGGGAATGTTGTTCTGCCTGGATTCGGGGCAGCGCCTTCATCCAGTGACTATGTTGAGAACAATCTTGCCGACGATTTTGAAGAAAAGCTCAAGGAAGACGATGAAGTCCAGCTTGTAAGTTTTGTTGTCGGCGATCGCGAGTACGGTCTGCCCATTATGCTGATTCAGGAAGTGGTACGGAAAATTCCGGTGACACTTCTTCCTGCAGCCCCTCGGTTCATGCAGGGAATCATCAACCTCAGGGGCAGGGTTACCCCGGTCCTTGACCTGAGGCATCTGCTCCATAACGGTAAGGGCGTAAAAGATAAGTTTGTTGTTGTCTGCAAGCATAAGGGACTTCAGATAGGACTGGCCATCAGCGCTGTCCGCACTATGTACCGGGCCGACAAAAAAGATCTGGTCTGGGGGGTTGAGTCTGAAGTTGGTGTGGCATCTGAATTCTTACTTGGCCTTTATAAAAATGGTGACAAACTGGTCAACATCCTTTCCGTCGACAGGTTGGTTGAGCAAATTTTAAAGAGTGAAGGAGAGGGAAATGCCTAAACATATTCTGATAGTGGACGATTCTAAGACTGTAAGAAATCTCGTCGCCTTCATCATGAAAAAAGAAGGATTCAAGGTTACCACGGCTGAAGACGGCCTTGACGGGCTTGAGAAGCTGTACAGTCTTGATCATGTCGACCTGATTATTTCTGATGTCAACATGCCGAGAATGGACGGATTTACGTATATCAAGACCGTACGTGAACAGGAGGCCTATAAGGATATCCCTATCATCGTGCTTTCAACAGAAGGCCAGGAAAAGGATATTCAGACCGGTTTGAGTCTTGGGGCCAACCTGTATATGGTAAAACCGGCGCAGCCCGAAAAGATGGTTAAGAACATTAAGATGCTTCTGGGCTGATGACAGCAGTCTTCTGAACGGGGACTAATTGATTATGCATGCTGTAAATGATTGCAGAAGAACTTTTAATACAGGGGTCTCTAGATGAGCCAGGATTTCTTGGATCCTGAAATTTTTGCGGATTTCATCATTGAAGCTAAAGAGCATCTCGAAACTATCGAGCCCAACCTGCTTGAGCTTGAGAACAATCCCGAGAATCTTGATCTTCTCAATGAAATTTTCAGACCGATGCATTCTCTCAAGGGAGCGTCGGGATTTCTTGGGTTGAATATTATCAATGGCCTTGCGCATAGGGCGGAAAATATTCTTGATGAATTGCGCAAGGGTGAAATTGCAGTAAACCCGGAAATAATGGATGTAATCCTTGCCGCTACCGACCTGCTGAGACAGCTCATTGATAATCTGGACGAGCTTGGTAACGAAGGGACCGTGGATACATCGATTGTCATTGATCGCATTGATGCGATTATGGCCGGCGATTTTGTGGCTGCAAAAGCCGCTCCGGCAGATGACGTCCAGCCCGAACCGGAACCAGAGCCGGAACCGGAGCCAGAGGTGGAATCAGAACCGGAATATGAACCGGAATATGAACCGGAATATGAACCGGAAGCAGAACCTGAGCCTGAAGCGGAGACCGAGATCGAATTCGATTCGGAACCTGAATACGAATATGACGACGAAGACGAAACAGAAGAACCTGAAATTGAATTGTCGGAGGGCGAAATGGTGCAGAATTCAAATGAATCTTCTGGCCGTAAGCAATCTTTTCAGTTTGTAGCAGTAGTCAACGAAGAAGCTGAGCCATACAAGCTTACAACCGTTGGTGAAGGGCATCTGGCTGATTTTCTTGAGGAAGCTCATGAGATTATTGAAAATTTGACTAACGGTCTGCTTGAACTTGAACAGGACCCCGAAGGCAATGACGATCTCATCAACGATATTTTCAGGTATTTCCATAACCTCAAGGGGAATAGCGGAATCATTGGTTTCCGTGAGCTTAATTCGCTGACTCATGAATCGGAAACCCTGCTCAACCGGGTTAGAAAGGGTGAAATTCACGCGAACAGGTACATGATTGACCTGCTGCTCGCAGTTGTGGACGGCATTGAAGCTCTTATCGCCCATGTGGTTCCAACCACCGGAGAAGTCCAGCCCCTTGATATAATTCAACTGATTGATCCACTGCAGGATGCAGTTGAAAAGGGTGAGGTCATTCCTCCTGAAGGCGACGATATTGATGAAGTTCCGGACGATGAAGAAGAGTATGCTCTCGAAGAAGAGACTCTTGCCGATGATTCCATAGACGGATTCGACTCCGAAGATATTTCAATTTTTCAACAGACTGTTCAGCAGCAGATCGACAATATACATCTTGCTTTGAAAACTCTTGGCGAGGATTCAGGGCAGAAGGATTATATTGACGGACTGTATAGAAGTCTGGTCTCGATCCAGAATTCCGGCGGATACATGGGGTTTGATGACTTGCGTGAATACGCAGAGCGTACCGCAAACCTTGTTGATCAGGCCCGTAATTCCGATATGGATTTCTCGTTAATGCTCGACCTGCTGCGTCAGGAATGTGGAATTATCTCTGAGATGATCGACAAGGCTGTTAATGATCTCAAGGGTGGAGGGGCTGCAAGTGCTCCTGCGTCCACGTCTGCCCCAGCCCCCAAACCAGCTCCGAAGCCTGAGCCAAAGGCCGAGGCGAAACCGGCACCTAAACCTGAACCCAAGCCAGCTCCGAAGCCTGAGCCAAAACCCGAGCCTAAGATCGAACCGAAACCGGCTCCGAAGCCTGAGCCGAAGGCTGAAGTAAAGCCTGCACAGGTCAGGAAGCCGGAAGCCAAGGCTGCGGTGAAGCCTGTCGCCAAACCAAAGCCTGCAGCTGCCAGTGCCCAGCCGGTAAAGAATGCCAAGCCTAAGGCCATGTCCACTATCAGGGTCGATCATCAGAAGCTTGACCACCTGATGAACCTGATCGGTGAACTGATTATCAGCCGCGGACGCTACACTATGCTGGCTCGCGGTCTGGAAGAAGGGCATCTTGAAGTGCCGGTTGTTGCACAGCAACTGACCGAGACCACCTATGCCCTGTCCCGTATTTCCGATGATCTTCAGGATACCATCATGAAGGTTAGAATGGTTGCGGTTCAGACTGTATTTTCCCGGTTCCCCCGTCTGGTTCGTGATCTTAGCCGCAAGAGCGGAAAGAGAGTGGACCTGATTACCGAAGGCGAAGAGACTGAACTCGATAAGAGCGTAGTCGAGGAAATCGGTGATCCGCTGGTTCACCTGATCAGGAACTCCGTCGACCACGGCCTTGAGCCGGAAGAAGAGCGCATTGCCAGCGGAAAGCCACCGCAGGGCCACGTCTGGCTGCGTGCATACCACAAGGGTAACTCCGTTGCCATTGAGGTTGAAGACGACGGACGCGGAATTGATCCTGAAAAGATGCGCAATGTCGCAATCAAGAAGGGAATCATTTCTCCTGAAGAGGCCAGAAGCCTTGATGACCGTGAAGCCATTGAACTGATCTTTGCTCCCGGATTCTCCTCGGCAGAAAAAGTCACTGACATTTCCGGCCGTGGTGTGGGAATGGATGTTGTGCGTAACAACATTAAGGATCTCAAGGGAAGCGTTCACATTGCTTCCGAAGTCGGAAAGGGCTCCAAGTTTACCCTGACTCTGCCGCTTACTCTGGCAATTATCGACGCCCTGATGGTTCAGATCAACGGAGCCAACTACGCGATTCCGCTTGATGCCGTCTCCGAAACTACCAAGATCGAGGCTGAAAGGCTTACAGAAGTCAACAACCGCAAGGCCGTAACCCTGCGTGGTGAGGTTCTCGGTATTGCGGAACTGGCCGAGCTTCTGGATCAGCCTGTGAGTGATCCTGACCGCGAGGTCCTGCCTGTTGTAATTATTCACGACAACGAGCGCAGGCTTGGACTGGTTGTGGACAGGCTGCTGGAACGGCAGGAGATAGTTATCAAACCGCTTGGTAATTACCTTAACAGTTTTGACCTCAAGGGTGTTTCCGGTGCCACCATCATGGGCGACGGAAGTGTAGTCCTTATTCTTGATCCTCACGAACTGTACAGTATGGCAACGGTCAAGGGATCGTCCATGCAGTCATAGAGAATGAATGAGCACAAAAAAAGCCCCCTGAAGTCGAAGACTTCAGGGGGCTTTTTTGTGCTCTGGAAGCGTTCTACTGGGCCATCGTCAGGTAGACTTTCATGGCTCCGCCGAGCAGTGCGGCATGTGCAATTATGATCAGGAACGGAGCAAAGCTCAGACCGATCTTGTGGCGCATGGGTGTTTCGCTTTTCCATGTAACCACCCAGACGGCACAGCAGACCAGAATGAGGAACAGGGAAGAACCCAAGGTGACCGCAGAAGTTAGATCCTTGTAAAGGAGATCGAAGTTGGGATTGACCATGTAATAGATAACCCCGGCCACAGCGGTCAGAAGCACAATGGTCGGTGCCAGAGCGCATCTGGATATTACCGGGAGTGAAAACTTGTAATAATCACGTCCGAAATCGTCTTTGTTCCGGCGGAGCACGAGGTAAAAACCTGATGCAGTCGCAGCAAATGACAAAGCCATGATCAGATAGATTCCGGCCAGGCAAAGGGATGCGTTATCCGGCATCTGGCAGAAATGGGTGTAGAAGGGTATCTGCGGCACTTCCGGAGTGGCACTCTGGGTCTGCATGGTGAAAAATTGCTTCATTATTACTGTTGCCACATGGATTGACGCTGTTCCTCCAAGCATGCCCAAAATTCCCAGCGATACATGTGCAGGTTTGTTTTTCTTGAGTGCTTTCCATGTATATTTATATGGAATGAGACCAAGAAGGGCTACGGCAAGGGTGACGTAGAACATCATCACCGGCGAAGACGGATTTATGAACCAGTCCTTGAGCCATGGCAGTTTCTGGCAGAAATAAGCTGCCGCGCCGCCGATACAGAGGATGAATAGGGTATACAGGATCAGCGACAGGGCTGTTACCTGCTGGGCCAGTTTGTCATAAAAAATCTTTTTACGGGCCTTGGCCGTGATCTCAAGGATCACCGCCAGAATCGGAGCGCCAATGGCGGCAAGGGTCGTGAAATCCACAACCGCCTTGGGCAGCATCTGGACGGTTAAAAGGCCCGCAAGTCGAATCGGTTCCATGGGAATGTTCATTTTCTGTTTCCTTGAATGTTGTGTCGCCTTACAGGTAAGTTCCTTTCAGTAAAAAGCAAGCTTCCGGAGGCGCAGTACACGCATCTGTTCCGGGCGGGCTGTTTCGGAAGGATTGATTTTCGTGTATTAATCATTCAACCCTTTCGGGGCAGTCCTCCGGTGATGCTTATGGCATAACTTCAGCTACTTTTGTGTGAACTTTTGCCTTAATTTCGGCCCGGAAGCAAGGGGCCTGCG
This sequence comes from Maridesulfovibrio sp. FT414, assembly GCF_050916235.1. Taxonomy (GTDB): domain Bacteria; phylum Desulfobacterota; class Desulfovibrionia; order Desulfovibrionales; family Desulfovibrionaceae; genus Maridesulfovibrio. Next base: position 731,788 of record NZ_CP104854.1, on the reverse strand, counting down.
GCGTACATTCCGTAAAAGCGGCGATATGCTTGCCAAATGTGCGCAACTGTCCTACTTTAAACCCGTTGAAACTTGAGCCAAATTTACAGCTTGAATTGTTGCTGGCGGCTTTTTCGTGCGGAGCCTACGGTCTCTACCAGTCATTCGGAGAAATTATTGATGAACTATATTCGCATCGTACCTGTTTTGATGCTCGCGTTGGCCTTGAGTGGCTGTTTGGGTGCCAAGAATACCGAACCGGACAAGCCTGCCTGGGGCGGCAGTGAAGAGTGGCGTCTGAAAAGCCTTGAAGAAAATTTCCTCAATTTCAAGGAAGGACTGCGCGAACAGAATGATCAGATAGAGCGCAACCATGGTGAAACAACCGCACAGATTGATAAACTCCAGCAGCGCATGAATGAGATGGACAGCACGCTTGCGGAGTTGAAGGAAAATCAGCAGAAAATGCTGGCCATGAAGACGGAGCAGGAGATTGTTCCGGTCCCTGTCCCGGTCGAAGTTACGGAGCAGGTTGTAATGGGTGGTTCGCAGAGCAGCGAAGAAAAGCCGTGGATGACTATTCCCGGCCCGGCCTCCTCCGCGGAGACCCCGGCAGCAGCTCAAACTTCTTCTGCTGCAGAACCCGCAAAAACAGCAAAGGTTTCAGGACTCAGTGGTGATGCATTGTATCAGGAAGGTGTCCGGCTGGTCATGAATGATCAGCCCCTCAAGGCCAGAGATATTCTTACCCAGTATCTCAGTGAAAATCCTGAGGCAAAGCTTGCTCCCAATGCCTTATACTGGATAGGCGAAACATATTACACGGATAAGAGTTTCGCGCAGTCCATTCTCAAGTTCAAGGAAGTCGGAAGACGTTTCCCCAAGGCTTCCAAGGTGCCCGACTCCCTGCTCAAGATCGGCCTTGCTTATGACAAGCTCGGTGATCGCGAGAATGCTTCCTTTTATCTTAAGACCCTTATTGATGATTATCCGAAGTCCGATCCGGCAAAAATAGCAAAATCCAGACTTCAGGAAATCGGGGGACAGTAAGGCTGCGGCGGACCAATTTGAGCTCCATCAAGGAAGAATATTTTGCCTGTCTTGCCCTTCGGCATACTCCGGGTATAGGTCCGCGGACCTGGGCCGCTATTCTTAATCACTACCACGGAGCATATGAAGCGGTTAAAGACAGTTCCAATTGGCCGGTCCTGAATCTGGCTTCTGAAAAATGTGCAGAAAATGCTTCACGAGAACTCTGGCGTCCGAAAGCGGAGAGTGAGTATCGTGAGGCCATGAGGGAAGGATTTGGAATTCTGCCCTGGACGCACCCTGTATTCCCCTCCGCCCTGAAGGAAATTCCCGATCCTCCAGCCTATCTGTATTACTACGGAAATCCGTCCCTGCTCTCTAATCCGGCTGTAGCTGTTGTAGGTTCTCGCAAAAGCAGCAGACTGGGACTGGACTATGCCCGCAGAATTTCGCGGGATCTGTCCGCAAAGGGCATTACCGTTGTGTCGGGCTTTGCAAGAGGCATAGACAGTTGTGTTCACAGGGCCGCACTTGGAGAAGTCGGATCTTCCATCGCCGTGCTGGGGACCGGTCTGGATATTGATGATTATCCTGCTGACAGTGGTGATCTGCGTTCGGAAATGATCGACAGCGGACTGATCCTATCCGAGTTCCCTCCCGGAACAAGGCCGTATGCGAATAATTTCCCTTTTCGAAACCGGATTATCAGCGGGCTATGCGTAGGGGTTCTTGTCGTTGAAGCGGATATCGCCAGCGGCAGTCTGATCACGGCACGCCTTGCCGCGGAGCAGGGGCGCGAAGTCATGGCTATGCCCGGACCTCTGGGGGACAAATGTTTTTCCGGCTGCCTGCGTCTGATCAAGGACGGAGCGGCATTGGTTGAAACGGCCGACGATGTATTGCTTAATATCCGGCATGTGTTTGATTCCCAAGGTAATGTTGCAGTTGCGCCCCGAGCTGTAAAACCGTCCATTTCTCAAAAGAGTGTACAGCGCCAAAGTAAAAATAATGTACTTTCGCCGCAACAGCCTGTTGAAGTTGCCGTGGATATTTCCGGTCTGGAACCACCGGAATGCGACATAGCCAATATTATTGCCGACTCAGGCAGGCTTCATATTGACGAAATTGCTTTTAAAACAGGTGTTCCCGTGCCTGTCCTGAGTGCATCATTAGTGGGCATGGAGGTAAAGGGAATTGTTGTGCGCTTTCCCGGCATGTATTATGATCTCAAGCGTTGCTGAATTGTTACGGCCACTTTTCGATTTTCATGAGGAGATATTCGACTGATGCAGAAAATTCCAGTTAAGCTTGCAGCACCGGGGATGAAGCTTGCAAAGCCTGTAACCCGCGATAACGGAATGGTTGTTCTTGCGGAAGGGCTTGAATTGACCGAGGGCATAATCAAGAAATTGGAATCGATGAATGTCGAGCGGATTGTGGTTCAGGGCAATCCTGTAGATCTTGGCGATGCCGGTAATTCCTCATGGGCTCAGAAGGCCGAACGGCTGGATTTTCTGTTCCGCCGCTACTCAAAGGATAAATGGATGTTCCGGGTAAAAGGGTTTTTCCGGGAGTATTTCAACCTCAAGGCCGCGGCGCAGAAAGCTGCTGAAGAGGCCGAAAGGCTGGCTGAGGAACAGGCTGCAGCCGCAGCAGCGGAAGCAGAGGCTGCAGAAGCAGCCAAAAATGGCGGGGAGGCATAGTTCATGTCCCAGGATCTCAAAACAAGCGTAAAAGGACAGATCCTTTCCACCTCGGACCTGCCCACTCTTCCTTCCGTCCTTGATGAAGTCTCCAAGCTTGTGGACGACCCCAACTCCTCAACCGAGCAGGTTGCAAAAGTTATTTCTCAGGACCAGGTTCTTTCAGCCAAGGTCCTGAAAATGGTAAACTCGCCTATCTACGGATTCCCGGGCAGGATCACCACCATTCAGCATGCGCTGGTTCTGCTGGGACTGAACGTTATCCGCGGGATCATCATCTCCACTTCTGTTTTCGACATGATTCAGCAGGCCATGTCCGGACTTTGGGAGCACAGTCTCGGATGCGCCATTGCCAGTGGTGCCATCGCCAAGGCCGCCGGGTTTGAAGACCCGGAAGAATTCACCGTAGCCGGGCTGCTTCATGACCTCGGGAAGGTTGTTACCGCAGTCCAGCTGCCGGAACTCAATGAAGCCATCCGCATGACCGTCAAGCAGAATGATGTTTCATATTACGAAGCAGAGCGCCTGATTCTTGGATTCGGGCACGACCGCATCAACGCATGGCTTGCAAGGCACTGGAATCTGCCCCCCAACGTGCGCGAAGCCATGACCTATCACCATCACCCAGACCGGGCCCAGTTTTATCAGCAGACCTCTGCCGTGGTCCACGTTGCCGATTTCATGGTCCGTCTTTTTGAGTACGGCAACGGAGGGGATGACCAGATTGCCTACTTCAAGCCTGCGGCAATGAAAATCCTGAAACTCAAGATGAAGGATCTTGAGCCGGTCATGGATGAATTGTCCGATCAGTTTGTGGAAATTTCCGGTTTTTCCTTTTAATAATCCGGTCTGATCCATCTTCTTGTCTGTATTCGGCTGGGCCTGAAACTGCAGTCAGCCTTTGACGTTGCCTTGTAGCAGTGGTAAGCGTAGCCCATGGACAAGAATAAGAATCACGGCCTGTTGGGCCTCTCCAGGCAGAGAGCCATCCTAGTTTCGCCAGATGAAAAGCTTAGAGAGCTGATCTTGAGTATCTGGCCTGAGGATGTGCTCGAATTTACTTATTATTCAAAAGCGAAGGGTGCCGTAGAGCACCTTTTTAATGATCCGCCTGATCTGCTTATAGTTGACAACAGACTTGATGATGTCCCTGCGGTTGAGCTCGCCCGGCTGGTGAAGAGCGAAAACGTCTATCGTCAGTTGCCTGTCATTGTCTGCCTTGATGATTCCGATTTTGAGAAGCCTTGGGACTGGGACAAGGTGGAGGTGGATGATTTCCTGCTCCGTCCTTTCTTTGAACCTGTTGTCAGGGAGCGGGTGAACCTGACCCTGTGCCGCGCCACACGGGCCCTGGACGCAAACCCGTTGTCAAAGCTTCCCGGAAACACGTCCATTATTCAGCGCATCCAGAGTCTTATTGATCGCAGGCAGGACTTTGCCCTGGCTTATTGCGATCTGGACTACTTCAAATCTTTCAACGATAAATACGGCTTTTCGCGCGGTGATGAGGTGCTCATGATGAGTGCCAGAATTATCGTGAATACGGTTAAAAGTTTTGCCGGAGAGCAGACTTTTGTCGGTCATGTCGGTGGAGATGACTTTGTTGTAATAACCTCACCGGACATCATAGAAGAAGTCTGTCAGCGCATCATTTTTTCCTTCGACGGGATTGTCCCGAATTTTTATGATATGGAGGACCGCAAGCGGAAATCCATTGTGTCCACGGACAGGCAGGGAAATATTCAGACATTCCCGCTTATGGCCATTTCCATTGCCGTAGTCTTCAATCTTGATGGAAGCCTCAAACATTACGGCGAAGCTTCGGCCATTGCCATGGGACTCAAAAAGAAAGCCAAGGAAAACCCGAAGAGCAGCTATGTCCTCGACCGCCGCAAGAACTGATGCGTTGCCTGAGCCTGTTCAGGTTTTCATGGCTTATATGGATGTCGAAAAAAGAGCATCCAAGGCTACACTTATCTCCTATGAAAAGGATTTGGGCCAGTTCGAGGATTTTCTCAAGGAACGCCGTAAAAGCCTTTCCGCTCCCGGAAGCATAGAGCCGGATCACATCAGGGCATGGCTGGCGAAATTGCATGGTCAGCGGCTGGCCAAGTCTTCCATGTCCCGCAAGCTTTCTTCACTGCGTTCCTTTTTCAAGTACATGGTCCGGCACAAGTTCATTGACCGCGACCCCATGGTGGGAATCCGCAATCCCAAGCAGGAGATCAGGCATCCGCGTTCCCTGAATGTGGATCAGGCGATAAGTATCATGGATTCCCATGTGGGGGCCGAGCCTGAGGGTAAGCGGGATATTGCCATTGTTGAGCTGCTTTACGGTTCCGGGCTGCGGGTCAGCGAAGCTATTTCCCTGAACCTGTTTGACGCCGATACCTCAAGCGGGGTTGTCCGGGTGTCCGGTAAAGGCAACAAGGAGCGTCTTTCTCCACTCAGCGATGCCGCCCGCAGAGCCATCAATGATTATCTGGCCGTGCGCAACGAGCTTGGTCCTGCCCTTGAGGAACAGGCTATGTTTGTCGGCAACCGGGGCGGGCGCATCAACCGCAGGCAGGTCAACCGCATTCTGGCCCGCATGGCGGATCAGGCCGGGGTTTACGGCGGGGTGCATCCGCATATGCTCAGGCACAGCTTTGCCTCGCATATGCTCCAGTCCGGGGCGGACATGCGTTCCGTTCAGGAACTGCTGGGACATGAGCATCTAAGTACTACCCAGCGATATACGCATCTCAACCTGCAGCAGATAATGAACGTATATGACAGGGCCCACCCGTTGGCGGGGAATCAGTCGCCGGATTCTCCAAAGGAAGAGGATGAGGATCAGTTTTTAAAGTTTTGAACCGGAAAACAATTCGTTAATTCATCAACATCGGAGGAAGTTCCATGAAAAAGCAGACCGCAGCCACTGTGACCAATGCCATTGAAGCCAAGAGTGAGGAGGCCAGAAAGGATGCCCTTTTTGAAATACGTACTCTGAAAAAGGATCTGGCCCAGCTTGAAAAGGACCTTACCTCCAAGAAAATTGAAATGGAAGATCCGGCCTTTGATCTTATCCACAGCGCTTTTGAAATTTTCCGCCATACCCAGATCATTGCAGAAAGCCGCAAACTGAATCAGCAGATTGAAGACAGTCTGGAAAAGGCTTCATATAAGGATTTTCTTGATTCAAAAGGGGCAAGAATTCTCAAGAAACCGGAAGGCTGGCACTGGATTTCCCCTCAGGGTGAAATGCACTATCTGGGCGATGCCGCTGATACTCAGGCTGCCGCAGAAAAACTCGAATCCATAATGACTGCCAAGCGCAAGAAACCTGCGCCCAAGAAAGCAGCGCCCAAGAAGGCCGCTTCGGCTCCGAAAGAAGAGGCCGTTGAAGTCGAAAAGCCGAAGGATTAAATGATGCCTCCGGCTTTTAGCAGTGGCGCACCGAATGCTCCGGCGTGATGGAATTATAAAGGATCAATATGCTCAAACAGGTCAAAGCATCCGCCGGGTCGGGAAAGACTTACGAACTTACAGCCCGTTTCCTGTCCCTGCTCGCCGGGGCACAGGAGGAGGGGACGGTTCCGGTCTGCAAATCTTCGCAGGCCCGTGGATACTGCTGGCCTGAAATAATGGCTGTGACCTTCACCAACAAGGCCGCTGCCGAGATGAAGGAGCGTGTGATACGTTCCCTCAAGAACAGGGCACTTGATGTTCCCGGCGACGGACTTGGGAGAGATTGGACCCCGCAGGCTGCCGCCCGGCAGCTCACTCCCATTCTCCAGCGTTACAACCGGCTGAACATCCGTACCATCGACAGCCTGCTCAATCTGCTGGTACGCATTTTCGCACTTGAGCTTGGTCTCAGCCCCGAATTTGAGCTGCATTTTGATCCCGCAGTTCTCTTTGAGCCGAATTTCAACAAATTTTTGGCTCAGTGCGAGGACGGGGATGAACGGTGCAGGGAACTGATGGACGACGCCGTTGAAAGCCTGATCCTCAACGAGGATAAGCAGGGATTCTGGCTGGCCGAGCAGATGCGCCTGCGTCTTAATTCCATACTGGAATATGTGATCGACAATCCTGCAGAACGGGTCACGGATCAGGAGGAAATCGCCGGATTTCTGCAGGTTCATTTTGATGCCTTCCAGAAAGCTGTCGCGGCCATGCAGAAGGTGATTAAAACCGACAAGCTGGCGGCTTCTGCGCATCTGGTAAAATATCTCGACCATGCCGCCGGGCTGGAGTTCATGGGTGAGCCCAAGGATTCGACCATGCTCGCCAAGGACAGCTTCCGTGACTGCGTGAACAAGAAGTCCAAGGAGGATGTGGGGTCCTACCACGAAAAGGTTTATTTCGACCTGAAAGCCGCCCATGAGAACTACCGCGACAAGGCCATGATCCTGCGCGGGGCTTACGCGCTGGCTCCTTTTGTGCGCATTGTCGATGAAATCCGTGCAGACATCATCGAATACCAGACCCGCAACGGAATGTTGTTGAGCTCCGACCTGCCGAAGGTTGCCAGCTACGTGCTTGAAGGCGGCAGTGCCCTGCCCGATGCCTTCTGCCGCATGGGTTCCCGGTTGCATCACCTGCTGATTGATGAATTTCAGGATACCAGCCTTGCCCAGTGGCAGGCCATGATTCCGCTGGCGATCGAATGTCTTTCCAAACGCGGCAGCCTTTTTTACGTGGGCGATGTGAAGCAGGCCATCTACAGCTGGCGCGGCGGGCGGTCCGAATTGTTCGACGGAGTCGGGCAGGACCCCGATCTTGCCGGCCTGTCGGAATTCATTCCCGGAAACCTCGAATACAACTGGCGAAGCCTTGAGCACATCATCGGTTTCAACAACAGGTTCTTTGATGCGCTGGCCGACTATGACCTTGCGCTTGATCTTTCCGAAGTGCTTTATCCCAATGCCCCGGAAGAGGAGCAGATTGAGCTTGCCGGTAAGATAGCCCACTCCTTTGAGGGGGCTTCCCAGAAGCTGCCGCCCGGACAGGACCGTACCGGCGGATACGTGCGACTGCAGAAGGTCTTTGCCGCCACCGCACCGGAAATATTGGAGGAGACCAGGCGCAACTTTGACCTGCTCATGGACGATTTGACCGGACGCAGGGAATACGAGGACATCTGCGTCCTTGTGCGTTCCAATACCCATGCACAACTGGTCTGTGACTGGCTGGTGGACAAAGCCATTCCGGTGATAACCGAGAACAGCCTGCAGCTGGACCGCCATCCGCTGGTGCGCCAGATGGTTTCCCTGCTCAAGTTCCTCGACTATCCGCAGGATGATCTTGCTTTCCTTGAATTCATCTGCGGAAAGGAAATTTTCGGTTCCGTCTCCGGCATATCCCACGAGGAGCTTTTCAAGTGGCTTGCCGAAAGGGACAGGGGAGTCTTGTATATTCGTTTCGCCGAGCAGTTTCCTGATTTCTGGGGACAGCACCTGTCGCCGTTTCTCAGGAAATCCGGGCTGATGACCCCGTACGACCTTGCCAGCGAAATGGTCTCCCGTTTCGGGCTGATTAAAGAGAATCCGCAGGATGAACTTTATATCCGCCGTTTTTTGGAAGTGGTCCATCTTGCCGAGGAGAAGCGAGGAACGTCTCTGGCAGCCTTTCTTGATTTCTGGGAAACCTCATCTGCCGAGGAGAAAGTGCCCCTGCCGGAATCGGTCAATGCGGTGCGCATCATGACCATTCATAAATCCAAGGGGCTGGAGTTCCCGGTTATTGTGGTTCCCTTCCACAACTGGGCTGTTTCCGGTTCGGATACTGATTTTACCGATATAGAAATAGACGGCAGGCGGATGCTGACCACCATGAGCAGCGCGCTGGGTGATATTTATTACGAGAACCGCACCCGCATGTTCACGGAACAGTTGAACCTTCTTTACGTGGCCTGGACCCGGGCCGGGGAGGAACTGTACGGTTTCCTGCCCTCGGAAAAGATCAAAGGGGTTACTCCTGCTCTTGCGGCTGTTGAAATGATCCTTGCTGAGGATTTCAACGACAAGGGGACTCTTGAGTACGGCGTTGAACCGCAGGGCGGCAAGGTTGAAGACCGGGTGCAGATGACTGACGAAACAAGGACCGATGTTCCCGATGAATGCTCCGTTGAGATCGATGAACCGGCTTCGTCCGAACTTATGGGCTGGCTGCCGAGGTTGCGTGTCTACCGGCACAACCTTGAGGATTATTCCTACGATGCCCGCATGCGAGGAGAGTTGGCCCACAATGCAATGGAGAATCTGATCCTGACCGGCGACGATGAAGCCGACTGCCTGCGCAGTGCCGAGGCCGCATTCGCAAAATTTCCGGCGGTGACTGAAGAGCATGATGTGCTGGTGCCGGAAGTGGCGGCCATGGGAATCTGGGCTCTGTCCATTCCCGAGGTGCGCCGGGCCATCGCCAACGGCAGGCCGGAAGTTGCCATCATGGACCGGAACGGGGAAACCCATCGCGCCGACCTGCTGCTTCTGGAAGAAGGGCAGGCACTGGTTGTTGAATACAAGACCGGCCAGCCAAGCCCGGAAAACGAGGCTCAGGTCAAAAGGTATCTGAAGCTGTTGCATGAAATGTATGCAGATTCCAAAAAACTCAAAGGTGTGCTTGTCTATCTCGACGGCAGATTTACCCGGGAGGTGACATTGTGAGCAGCCGCGCACCGATCCGCATCATTTCGTGGAAGGAAGATTTTATCGGCAATCTCAGTTCGCTCATAATTGATGAGTCGGGCGGGGATCTGGGCCGGGTTACGGTCATAGTACCGCACCATCGCCCGGCGCGGTATCTGAAGAAAGCCCTTGCCGCAGCGGAAAACCTGCCCAAGCCGTGCATCCTGCCGGAGATATATTCCTTTTCAGATTTCGTTTCCCGGCTGATTCCGAAGCTCACCGGCGAGTTTTCGCGCAGGATAGGGCGGCTTGATCAGGTCGGGCTGCTCTTTGATATAATTGGGAAACTGCGTACAGAGTCAAAGGGACCGCTTTCCAGGATGCCGGCAGACCTGCAGCTCTTTTTCCCCTGGGGCACACGGCTGGCTTCGCTGCTGGAGGAACTGCTGCGGCAGGACATCAGGCCCCGCAACCTGACCATGCTTCAGGGCGAGGTGCTGGAGTGGGCCGCCGCACTGCTGGCTGAGATCGAAATCATTTACGTTCGTTATCTCGAGGAACTTGATAAGCGGGGCTGGACCACAGCAGGGCTGGAAAGCCAGACGCTGGTAAAGAATCTCGACCGGCTGCAGGATGTTCTGGGTGACAGGCAGCTGTATCTGGCCGGATTTTACGGCATGAGCGGAGTGGAAGAGCTCTTTTTCCGCCACCTCTGGGAAGAGGAGGGGCTCCGGATCGTCTGGCACAGCGACCCCGCTCTTGCTGCTGGCGGCAAGGGGCATTTCGCCGTTCGCGAGCATCGCTTCTGGCTGCGAGACTGGAAGGCCGATGCCGTCAGCGATCATCCGGCAGAGGGAAGCTGTGCACTGCCGGAACTGAAATTTTTTGAGGGCTTTGACCGGCATTCCCAGCTTGCGGCCATGCGCACTGAACTGTGCTCAAGGAAGGTGGAGGATTGTGCCGTGGTCCTGCCGGACACGTCCCTGCTACTTCCGGTAATGCACCACCTGCCTGAACAGGACGTTAACATCAGTATGGGCTATCCCCTTGAGCGGTCCGCTTTGAACGGTCTGCTGCAGGCGGTCCTCAGGCTGCAGGAAAACCGCAACGGTCGCGACTATCACTGGAAGGATATCCTGACCCTGATCCGTCACCCTTACCTGAAGATGCTGGAGGTTGACGGGGACCAGCCCCTGCGTACGATTTTCCACCAGTGGGAAACCGTGTTGCGTAATGGTGCTCCCTTTGTGTCTGCTGCTGATTTTGTTCCGGTCTACAGTGACGACAACGGCAATCTGGTGGATAACCCGGATATTACGGAGGAGCTGCGGGCGGAGGTTGTGCACATCTGCATGGACGGTTTCCGTGACATTGAGACCCTGTCCGAGCTTGCCGACAGTATGCAGGAACTGGGGGAGATGCTGCGCCGCCGGGGCGGTACGCTCTGGAATCGTTACCTCATGGACTCCGAGTGCCTGTTCCGGCTTTTGAATGAGGTCATTCCGGAACTCAGGGAAAGTTCAATCAGCAATGAAGTCTTCGGCAGGTCACTCTGTTTTGCCATATTCAGGCAGCTGCTTTCCGCACAGCGGGTCTCATTTGAACCGGACCCCATTTCAGGCATGCAGGTTCTGGGGATGCTTGAAAGCCGTCTGTTGAATTTCAAGCGCACTTTCATCCTCGATACTGTCGATGAAAAGCTGCCCGGTACTGACCCTTATGATCCGTTGCTGCCCGACCAGCTGCGGCATCTGCTGGACCTGCCTGATTCGCGGGAGAGGGAGTCGGTTGCGACATACAACTTCTACAGGCTGATCATGGGCAGCGAGGAGTCCTGCATTTTTTATCAGAGCGGGGTGCAGCCCGGATTGCTGGATTCCAAAAGCGTGCGTTCCCGATTTGTTGAGCAGCTTCTCTGGGAGATTGAGCAGCAGCGCAAGGAGATAATTACTCCCTCAGATAGGTTCCCCCTGAAGGCGGTAAGTTTTCCTGTCGGCTCAATTACCAATGCTCCTGTTGCGATTCCCAAGGAACCGGTGCTCGGAAAGCTGCGCAGCATGCTTAAAAACAAGGGCCTTTCTCCTTCGGCCATCGACTGTTATGTGGGCTGCCCGAAGAACTTTTTCTTCCGTTACCTGTCGAATGTGCGTGAAAGCGCGACTGTGGATCAGGACGGCGACCGGGCCGGTTTCGGGGATCTTATCCACTCAGTCCTCAAGGACTTTCTGGCTCCGCATGTCGGAAAGGACATATGCGGTAAAGACCTGAGTGTCGCAGAGCTGAATGAGCTTTTCCTTTGCAGGCTGGAACGGGATTCCCTGTATCCGAATCTTCCCTATGATATAAAGAAGTCCCTATCCCGGGCCGGGCAGAACAGGTTGTCCCTGTTCCTTGGGAATCTGGGGGAAACCCACATTGTGTCGCTGGAGTCGGAATCCCGGGCCGTAATCGATCTGGATGACTTTCCGGTATGTATCCGCGGGCGCATAGACCGGGTGGACCTGCGGGCTGGTGAACGCCATGTGCTTGATTACAAGACCGGAAGGTTGCATCTGCCCCGGAAGGCGTTCTGGGAAGATGAGTTCGTCTGGGGGCCTGTTCTGGATGATCCGCAGGCCATGTATTATGACGGCATCCCCCTGTTCGAAAAAATCAAGGCTGGTGCCGACAGTTTGCAGCTTCCTCTTTACCTGATTATGGACCACCAGACTTCAGAGGAAATACCACGGCAGGCTGCACTTGTGGAACTGGTCAAGGACGGGCAGGAAAAAGAACTTTTTGATTCCAAGATGAGCGACGGAGATCGGGAGGATCTGATTGAAACAGGGATTCCGGCCCTGACCTCGCTGATCATCAACAATATGCTCAAGGAAGAGTCGTTCCGGCCCATCAGGTCCGGGCAGTGTCAGTGGTGCCCCTACAGGGATGCCTGCGGGGCGTGATTTCAACCGATAAATCAATGTAACTTTGATTGTTGCATTGACGTTTCCGTAATACGAAAAAAGGAAATATAATGAAGACTGCTGAAATTCTCATCTGTGGAGCGGGCGTTGTCGGGTTGACAGTGGCCCGGGAGCTTGTTTCCAGAGGATACAAGGATATTTTGATTATTGATAAGGAAACTGACATCGCCAAACATGCTTCCGGCCGTAACAGCGGCGTTCTGCATGCCGGAATATACTATGCTCCCGGAAGTCTGCGGGCTGTATCCTGCCTTTCCGGTAATTTCAGAATGAAGGAATATTGCAGGGAAAGGAACCTGCCCCTTCTGCAAACCGGGAAGGTGATTGTTGCCCGCAATGAATCAGAACTGCCCACTCTGCATGAATTATACAATCGAGCAACTGCAAACGGCGCAAAAGTAGAAATCATCGATGAACGGCAGCTTTCCGAAATAGAACCCAATGCAAAAACAGCCGGCAAAGCCCTTTTTTCCCATTACACCGCTGTGGTTGACCCCAAAGCAGTGATGAAGTCATTGTATAATGATCTGCAACTGAGTGGGAAAGTCTCTTTTATGCTTGGGACGCGCTTTATAACTGCAAATAATAACGTCATAGTTACAGACAAGGGCGAAATCAGCTGCGGCCTGTTCATCAACGCCGCCGGGGCATACAGCGATCAGGTTGCCAGTCCTTTCGGGTTCGGCGAAGGTTACCAGCTCATTCCCTTCAAGGGCATATACAAAAAACTCAAAAAGGAAAAGGCCCACACCATCCGCGGTAGTATCTATCCGGTTCCGAACATCAAGAATCCCTTTCTGGGAATCCATTTTACCCGCGGGGCTTCCGGTGATGTGTACCTCGGTCCCACAGCCATCCCCGCTTTCGGGCGCGAGAATTACGGAATATTGAGCGGTCTGGATAAAGAAGCCTTTGATATAATGCTCAGGGATGCTATCCTGTTTTTCAGGAATCCGAAGTTTCGGTCCATTGCTTTTGAGGAACCACGCAAGTACTTTTTCAAGTGCTTTTTCAACGACGCTAAGGAACTGGTCAAGGAACTCAGCCCTGACGACATTGAAGGTTCACCGAAAGTAGGTATCAGACCACAGTTGGTTGATATTAAGCGCAATGAACTTGTCATGGATTTTCTGGTCGAAAGTGACAGTAAGAGCGTGCATGTACTGAATGCAATTTCTCCTGCATTTACCAGCTCCATGTATTTTGCTGAAATGATTGTGGAGAAATACATACAGTAAAGTATGTAAGTGAAAATGCATTGCTACAGGTGTGAAGTAACATTGTTGTTGCTTAACTGTAACAATAAAAAAGACTTGACTTAAATCTCCAGACAGGAAAATACTTTCTTCGGAAATAAAAGCTGCTCGAAAGCAATAAATACAGGGGTGTATGTATCTAGGGAGATCATCACCCCGTAGTTGTTTCACTTTAGCATTGCTACAGGGAAGGGGCAGCTTTAACATATACTGCAACAGGAGAACTTAAGTATGAATCTTCCTCAGCTCAAAATTGGCGACCTCGTTGCCAAAGTGCCTGTAATTCAGGGTGGTATGGGTGTGGGAATCTCTCTCTCCGGCCTTGCTTCCGCAGTGGCCAAAGAGGGCGGTATCGGCGTTATTGCCGCAGCCATGATCGGCCTTACCAGCAAGAACGGCGGTAGGGACCACGCCAAAGCACACATCGATGCGCTTACCGAAGAAATCAGAAAAGCCAAGGAAATGACTTCCGGCATTCTCGGGGTAAACATCATGGTTGCCCTGTCCAATTTTGCCGATATGGTTTCCACTTCCGTTAAGGAAGGCGCTGACGTGATCTTCTCCGGTGCCGGTCTGCCTCTGGATCTGCCTAAATATCTCACCGAAGGAGCAAAGACCAAACTGGTCCCCATCGTTTCCTCCGGTCGTGCAGCATCTCTTATCTGCAAAAAATGGATTTCCAAATTCGATTATATTCCTGACGCTTTTGTCGTGGAAGGCCCCATGGCTGGCGGTCACCTCGGTTTCAAGCGTGAGCAGCTCGACGATCCTCAGTTCGCCCTTGAAAATATCCTCCCTGAAGTTATCAAGGCAGTTAAGCCCTTTGAAGAAAAGACCGGCAGAACCATTCCCGTAATCGCAGCCGGCGGTGTTTATTCCGGCGAGGACATCTGCAAGTACCTCAATATGGGTGCAGCAGGAGTCCAGATGGGTACCCGTTTCGTGGCCACCCATGAGTGTGATGCCGATGATGAGTTCAAGCAGGCTTACGTCAAATCCACCAAGGAGGACATGGCGATCATCCAGAGTCCGGTCGGACTTCCCGGAAGAGCTGTAAAGAACGATTTCCTGCAGGCTGTCAGTGACGGTAAAAAATCTCCCTTCAAATGCCCGTTCCACTGCATCAAGAGTTGTAAAGTTGAAGATAGCCCATACTGCATTGCATCCGCGCTTATCAATGCTCAGCGCGGAAAGCTGAAGAACGGTTTTGCCTTTGCCGGTTCAAATGCCTGGAGAACCGAAAAAATCATTTCCGTTCAGCAACTGTTCTCCGATCTTAAATCCGAATTCGATAGGGCCTGTGGCCGCTAGAAAACGGATATGCCCAGAATAAATAAAAAAGGCGTTCCTTTCGGGACGCCTTTTTTATTTGTCAGAAGTTTCTGGAATAAAATTGTTACCTTCCTTCCACAGCAATCTCTCTTGGTTGAGTATAGCGTGTGAGGATCAGGCCTGCATCCGGCACAAGGAAAGTTTACGGAAACCTGATTCGATTCTTTGCTCCATGACCATCATGAGTACGGCGGAAATGATCATTGCGCTGCCGAGATAACCGGTCCAGTCAAAGCTTTCATTCCACCACAGCCAGGCCAGAAGAGCGGCCATGACCGGTTCGATGGTTGCAATAACCGAGGCAGTGGTTGCCTCAAGGTACTTAAGCCCCGCATAGTAGACGGAGTAGGCCCCGTAGGTGCAGATGAGGGCCAGTGCAATAAGGCTCAGCCACGAGGTTGTTGTTTTGGTGGTGAATTCAAAGAACGGGGTCATGCACAGGGCCCCGATGGGGAGCGCGTAGAGAAATATGGTCGGAGTTGTGTAGCGGGCAAAAATTGTCTTGCCGTAGATGTAGTAGAGGGCGTAGGTGAACCCGGTTGTAAGCCCGCAGATGATTCCGAACCAGGTGAATTTTATATCCCCACCGGTTCCGAAAATCTGCGGACCGAGTGAAACACAGGCCACTCCGCTGATGGTTATGACCAGCGCGGCGATCTTGATCGGGCCCATTTTTTCCCCCAGCAGCAGCCACGACATAACTGCAACCCAGGCCGGTGCAGTGTACAGCAGTACCGAAGATAGCGCTGCTCCGACCTCTTGTACTGCAAACTGGTATGATCCATAGAAAATGGTAACCCCCACAAACCCGAAGACGATGATCTGCGGAATATCTTTGCGTTCAATTTTAATGGCACGGATGCGGCAGGCGTGGACAGCGAAAAGCATCCATGCAAAAATGGCCCGCCAGAATGAGTTTTCAAGCGGAGCGACTCCCTGTTCAAGTGGAAATTTGGAAACGGGACCGATCAGTCCCCACATGACGGCGGCGGTGAGAATGAGGAGGCAACCCTTGATGTTCACGGCATGTCTCGTTTTATAAAAGGATTTTTATACTTGCTGAACCGGGGTGCACTGTTTAGGAGGGCCCGTGTTCTGGTGGTCTGATTTCTGTTATTAGAAACCGCTCCCGGAAGTTGTAGGCTCTTTTACTATCTGCGTAAAGCCCGGCGTTAAGCGGTAGCAATACAAATTTTTTAGCATGTTGGGACAAAGAAAAATTGAAGAAAATTGACGTAAAAACGGCCTTGGATTTCCACGAAGGGATGAGGCTTGATAAATTTTTGACCGAGCTGCTTCCTGAAAGTGGATTACGTCAGCGCAGAAGGCTTATTGAAAACGGCTTTGTCCTTGTTAACGGAAGACCTCGGAAGACCGGATTCAAAATCTTTTCCGGGGCAGAAGTTGCATTGTTGAAAGAGGATACCCGCAGTTGTGCTGCGGAGATTGCCTCCCGGCTTGCCGTTATAGCTCAAACCGATGCTTACGCAGCGGTCTTTAAGCCAGATCTCATCCATTCAGCGCGGGTGGCTGGAAGTCCTGAGCCCACTGCGGAAGAATGCCTTAACGACCTTTTGCATAATTCGAAAGCTATTCTGGTCAATCGGCTGGACATGCTGACTTCTGGTTTGCTGCTGGTGGCTTTTGGTGCGGAAAGGGAGACAATGTTTCGGGAATATGAGGATGCCGGGCAGGTGGAAAAGTTCTACCTTGCACGCGTGCACGGAGCGCCAGAAAGAAATTTTACCGTGAAGAACAGGCTTGATACAGCAGACCGTAAACGCACAAAGGTTCTGGATGAAGAGGATGAACCGTTGCGCTGGACCAGGGCTGAGATCCTGAACGTTGATGGGGACGGAACCGCTGTGCTTGGGGTTCGCATCTCCAAGGGGGCGCGTCACCAGATAAGGGCACATCTGGCCCATGCCGGTTATCCGATTGTCGGAGATCCACTGTATGGTGCTGACGGAGAAAGCGGGCGGATGTACCTGCATCATCGACGCATTGCCTTTCCCGGTTTTGAGGCGGAGTGCGACCCTGAATGGTAGATTGTTTTGGCTATGACTATTTATTCGTTTGATTACATGTTCGAGTCAAGGAACTTGGCTAGTTTCGAATAAATAGAATTCCCCCTGAAGCAGGCTTCAGGGGGAATTTGTGTTTATTGGATCGGGAATACTTATGAAAGGAGCAGGGCTTTTGCGAAGTCCTCACCGTTGAATGGCCTGAGGTCTTCCATCTTTTCTCCAAGACCCACGTGGGTGATTGGTATTTTGTGCTGCATGGTCACTGCAATCATGACCCCTCCCTTGGCTGTTCCGTCAAGTTTGGTCAGGATAAGTTCGTCAACACCGATTGCCTCATTGAAGAGCTTGGTCTGTGACAGTGCATTCTGACCGGTGGTGGCATCAATGACCAGTACACTGCGGTGCGGAGCTTCATCGTGCTTCTTGCCGAGTACCCGGCGAATCTTGTGCAGCTCTTCCATAAGGTTGGTCTTGGTATGAAGTCGTCCGGCAGTATCAAGAAGCATCAGGTCGTAACCGTTCTTGATTGCGTAGTCGATGGCCTCATAGGCTACTGCAGCGGGATCGGAACCTTCCTCCTTGGAGTAGAATCCGGCACCCACACGGCGGGCCCAGACTTCAAGCTGGCCGATGGCCGCAGCACGGAAGGTATCACCTGCAACGATAAGAACCTTGCGGCCCTGCATCTGAGCTCGGTGTGCCAGCTTGGCAATGGTGGTGGTTTTTCCGACACCGTTAACTCCGATCATCATGACGACTTCGGGCGGGTTGAAGGCCTTGATGCGTCTGGGAACCTTGAAAATTTCATCAAGTTCATCGCGCAGGAGGTTCTTGAAGTTTTCCGGGTTGGTTTCACCTGACTTGCGGACCCGGTCCTTCATGCGTTCAACCAGTTCCATGGACGCTTCGTATCCCACATCGGCCATGATCAGGATTTCTTCAAATTCTTCCCAGAAGCCGTCATCAAATGCCGAGTGGGTGGTAAGCATGGAGTCGATACGCTTGGTTATCTGCTCGCGTGTCTTATTCAGTCCTTCGGAAAGCTTGATGAAGAGTCTGCTGCGCTCATCTTCCTCATCCTCAAGTTCAAGGGCGAGAGCCAGGCGATACTGGAGTTCGGAGCGGAATTCTTCTACATACTCGTAGTCCATTTCTTCCAGCCAGTCCTTGAAACGGCTGATGAAGTCTACAGCTTCCTCCTTGGGAGCTTCAAGAGCTGTCAGCAGGAAGGACAGGCGGTTCCAAAGGTCGTCACCAGCTTCTTCGATTCCCTCAAGAATGAGACCCAGCCATACGGACAGGCGCGGTTCGGCCTGCTGCAGAGCTTTGGTCAGGTCGCGCTGCCACTGGGGTTTGTCTTCTTCTGGCCTTGCTTCGGTCTGCATCACCGGCTCAAGAATAGTCGGCCTTGCTGCAACAGGTTTTGGTTCCGGTTTCACTTCCGGAGCTGCTTGCGGTTCTGACTCGGAAGCAGGAGCTGCTACAGGTTCCTTTTCAACAACTGCTTCAGCTGCTTGCTCGGAAATTTCTTGTGCCTTCGGCTCTTCAGGAATGGCGGTTGCAGCAGCAATTTCATCAACAGGTTCTTCTGTTGCAGTTGATTCTTCCTTTTTGGAGGCTGCTTCCGGCTCAGTTTCCGGCGCGGGTGCAACTGCAACCGGTTCTTCCGGGATTTCGGGCGAAATTTCAGGTGCCGGGGTATGCGCTGGTTTAGTAATTGCCGGCTCTTCCGGTTCCGGTTTTACTACCGGTTCCGGATCTGGGATGGGGGCGGGGTCAGGTGCCGGGGCAGGCTCTGGCGTGGCCTTTGCCTCCGGTTGTGCTTCTTCCTTTGATTCACTGTAATCATCACCAAGATAATCTTTCAGGGCTTGTTCAGCCCTTTTTTCCGGGCTGGTCCATAATTTTTTTACTTTAGAAAAGAATCCCATTGAAATCCCCTTTGCAGTCTATTTTGAACAGGCGAAGATAGCGCAGTAGCTCAGGATGCGCAACCGTCTGAAGCAGGCCTTTTTCTCAGCACGTTTTATATAAGAACTGGATTGAATCCGTCCAGTCTTGCGGCAGCAATAGGCCCTTTGTTCTATCTAATAATGTAGGTAATGAGAATCGGCGGTATCGGGGACGGTTTAAACTGGTTCAGCCCCTCACGCGGTGTAGCGTGAGGGGCTGAATAGATGTGAAAATTGAGGAAAAGTCTAGTCTACTTTGCTGTATGCCTTGGCTGCAGCTCCGCAGATGGGACACTTTTCATTAGCGGGACCATCCTGAGTGTGGCCGCATACGGAACAGATGTAGAACTCGGCTTCAGCAAAAACGTCTCCTTCTGCATCAAGAGCCTTGGTGTAAAGTTCAGCGTGAACTTTTTCAGCTTCATTGGCAAAACCGAAGTAGCGAAGTACAGCATTTTCACCTTCTGCCTTGGCATCTTCCATCATTTCAGGATACATGGAGCTGAATTCGTAAGATTCGCCTTCGATTGCCTGCTTCAGGTTTTCTTCTGTGGAGCCTATGCCTTTCATGAGTCTGAGATGTGCGTGAGCATGAATGGTTTCTGCGGCTGCCGCTGCACGGAAGAGTTTTGCTACACCGGGTTTACCTTCTGCTTCTGCTTTTTCTGCAAATGCGAGGTACTTGCGGTTGGCCTGGGATTCACCTGCGAATGCTGCTTTCAGATTTTCGAGAGTCTTGGACATTGGTATTCTCCTTTTAGTTACAGTGGTATATGAGTTAAAAATAATTTCCTTGTTGCTTGAAGGTATTAGTAACGATTACTGATAAAGAGGTCAAGCATAAAATTTAAGAAAAGTTATTTTTTTAAAATTCGCTATCAATCTATATCTCTGAAGCAAAAACTAGGATCATGATACTGGTGTCAGTATCATTATTGATCAAGCCAGCTCAAGTGCAAATAAGTTTGTTGAAATTTGCACGGCTTGAAGCTACATCTTTTGCAAAACGAAGTGATTGGAGACTTTTTATGAGAAGAACATGCGTAAAGGATATCCTGAATGCTGAAAACTCTGTGTCCGAGATTCTGGTCAAGGGTTGGGTGCGCACCAAAAGGGACAGTAAAGGTTTTTCATTTCTGGAAATTAACGATGGTTCCTGCCTGAAGAACGTGCAGGTCATCATTGACCATACCCCGGAGATTGAAGCTGAGCTGGAGAAAATTTCTACCGGGGCTTCCGTGTCAGTGCTCGGAGAACTTATCGAGTCTCCCGGTAAGGGCCAGAAATGGGAAGTTCGGGGCAAAGCAATTGAAATGCTCGGCTATGCCGATCCGGAAACTTTCCCGCTGCAGAAAAAACGCCATTCCGACGAATTCCTGAGGACCATCGCCCATCTGCGCCCGCGTACCAACAAGTTCGGCGCCATGTTCCGCGTTCGTTCAGAATTATCCTATGCCATTCACAAATTTTTCCGCGACAAGGGATTCTTCTATGTTCATACTCCGATCATAACCGGTTCCGACTGCGAAGGTGCCGGTGAAATGTTCAGGGTGACTTCCCTTGATTATGCAGGGCTGACCAGGAAAAAGGAAGAGCAGCTTGCCGACGATTTCTTCGGCAAACAGGCAAGCCTTACTGTTTCCGGCCAGCTTTCAGCTGAGATGTATGCGCTTTCATTGGGACAGGTATACACATTCGGACCGACTTTCCGTGCTGAAAAGTCAAACACTCCGCGCCATGCTGCAGAGTTCTGGATGATTGAGCCCGAAGTTGCTTTTGCCGATCTCGACGACAATATGGACTTGGGCGAAGAGATGGTGAAATACCTGATCAGCCATGTCCTTGAAAAGTGTGAGGACGACATAGCTCTTTTCGCCAACTTTGTGGACAAGACTCTCATGGATACGCTGCGCAACACGCTTGATAATGAATTTGAGCGTATTGAATACACAGATGCAGTCAACCTGCTCCAGAATTGTAAGGATGCCAAGAAGTTCGAGTATCGGCCGGAATATGGCGAAGACCTCCAGACCGAGCACGAAAGATACCTTACCGAGAATCATTTCAAGAAACCGGTCATCGTTTACAATTATCCCAAAGAGATCAAACCGTTCTACATGCGCGTAAACGACGACAACAAAACAGTTGCTGCTATGGACCTGCTGGTCCCCAGAATCGGTGAACTCGTCGGTGGATCACAGCGCGAGGAACGTCTCGATGTTCTTGAAAGAAGAATTGCCGAAATCGGTATGGCAAGTGAAGATTACTGGTGGTATCTCGACAGCCGCCGCTTCGGAACCGTGCCTCATGCCGGGTTCGGAATGGGCTTTGAGCGTATGCTCATGCTCCTGACCGGTGTGACAAACATCCGTGACGTCATTCCGTTCCCCAGAACTCCCAAGAACCTTGAATTTTAGACATACAAGGGGCCGCCATGTGCGGCCCTTTTTTATATGATTACCATACCTCGCCACATACATCGTTCCAACAGCATTCCGAGCATTGCTCTGGGCGGGATTACTTTTGTCCAATACCGCAGCATAGAGTCGGAAGTCCGCCATGAGGTATGTGTATCACAGCATTCGCTGGTTTTTATTCTCGAAGGTACAAAATATATACATTCAGCAGACGGGGATATTGTTCTGGAAAAGGGGGAGGCTTTTTTCTGCCGCAAGGGTTGCCATCTTATGTCGGAAATGGTTCCGAAGGGTGGGGGATCTTTTGATACGGTCCTTTTTTTCTTTGACGACTCCATGTTTTCCGGGTTTGTTGATCAGCTTGATTCTGCACCCGGACCTGCTCTAACGGAAAGCAGGGCAGTGTTCCGCATTGCAGTCAGCGAACAGATCAGGACATTCCTTTCTTCCATGGTTCAGCTTTTCGGCTCTGCCCTGGGGCGCGATGACGATTTCCTGAGACTCAAGGTCAGGGAATTGCTGCATTACCTCTGTTCTTCTGAGGGGAACGACGAATTCGTTTCCTTTCTGCGTTCATGTCGCAATGAGATCAGGAGCGACCTTTCCTCGCTTATGGAGGAATATTTCAATAAAAATATCAGCATTGAAGATATTGCTGAACTGTCCGGACGCAGCCTTTCTTCATTCAAGCGTGAGTTCAGCAGGACTTACAGTACCACTCCCGCCCGCTGGATTCGGGAACGGCGTCTATCGTGGGCGGCCCAGCTTATTCGCAATTCCCGTAAGAATATCACCGAAATTTCCTTTGAATCCGGCTATGACAGCCTTTCCCATTTCAGCAGCCTGTTTCGTAAACGTTATGGGATGACTCCCAGCGAATATCGTTCTGAACTGAATTCATCAAAATCTGGACTGTAAACAGAAGCAGCGAAATTCTGTTTCCGCTAGGTTTTCTCCAACACAAACCAAGGAGGAAACTATGCGCAGGCATGTTTTAGCTTTAATTATTGTAATGGTCGTGGTGCAGTTCGCTGCATGTACAACAAAAACAGTCAAAGTGGACGGGTTTTCCTCTCCGGAAAGCGTAACTTCTGACGGAACTTATTTTTATGTTTCCAATGTCGGTGAAAAACTGAACCCCACGGATCGCGATGGGGATGGATATATCTCCAAACTCACAGCCGAGGGCAGTGTTGTTGAACGTCGGTATGTAACAGGGCTGAATGCTCCCAAAGGCATGGCCGTTCAGGACGGTATTCTTTATGTAGCGGATATTGACCGCATCAAAGGATTTGATCTTTCAGACGGTAAAAAGGTATTCGAGCTGGATTTCTCCGCAGATGGCACTTCGTTCCTCAATGACATAGCCGTCTACGCGGACAAACAATTGCTTGTTTCAGCCACCGATACCGGCAATGTCTATCTGGTCAATACCGGGGAAAATCCTTCTTTTAGCAAGCTTGAATCAGATATGGATCTCTTCGGACCAAACGGAATTGCAGTCGATCAGGAAAACGGCGATGTTTATATTGCTTCCTTCGGAAAGGATCACAAGCCAAACGGCTTTGTAAGCAAGGGGCGTATTGTTGCTGGGAAAATTAAGGGTGAGAAGGTTTTTTTCAAAGACGGGTTCTATGATGGGATTGCCCTGCATGACGGTAAAGTAATTGTTTCTGACTGGATCGAATTTAAAAAGTCGGGTGTTCTTATCCAAGTTGACCCCAAAAATGGAAAGTCATCCACTCTGGAGCTGGAAGAAAAAATTGGCGGACCGGCTGATTTTTATCTTGATGCAAAAGGAAAAAGGCTCTGGATTCCGATGATGTTGGAAAATAAACTGCTGATAGTCGGCCTGAAATAGTACCGAATTATAGCGCCCCGCAGCCAGAGAGTATGGCAGCGGGGCGCTTTTTTGTCCTGATTACTTCAGGGGCATAAGAAGAATTGTTACCAGATGTTCGGGTTTTGTGCTCTTGGGGCAGTTCATGTACTGCTCAAAACAGGGGGAGTCTGCGTGCTCCATTCCACTCTGCGGCAGCCACTCCATATAGAATTTTGTCCACGATTCCATCAGATTTTCATATGGTCCCAGATGCACGGTCACTGCATACCTGCCGCCGGGAAAATCCCTGAACTTGACATCAGAAGGCGCATCCTCTTCTTTTTCCACGGTAATGCAAGCTTCAGAACGCAGATCTTCGGGGGCTACCTGTCCCGGGTCGTCATAGTATACGCCATAGAATTTGGTTTTTTCATTGAAAAGACCTTTAGGACCTGCCCAGTCACAGAGTTTTTCCCAGGCCTTGCCCACTTCAGTATAAGGACCGACATGTTCCACATATGCCATTTTTTCAGGATCCAGTGTCCAGATTTTTACGTCCATTTTGTTTCTCCGTTGTATCTGTTTTAAGTTAATAGACTCCTAGCCATATTTCAGTAACCACATCGTCAGAGTTAATGTCATCCGATGTTTTGATGTATTTTTCAAATGAGACCAAGCTGTTTTTTATCTGGTATCCGCTTGATGGCAGCCATTTTCCGTATAGTTCCCGGTAGGCATCGTGCAGGCCGGAGTATGCTCCGTAATAGGTGGTCACGGCATATTTACCGCCCGGAATAATCTGAAATCCGATGTCTGCGGGTGCATCCTCTTCGCTTTGACATGAAAGACAGGCATCATATCTGATTTTGCCTTCCGGTGTGATGTCCGGGTCGTCGTAGCATAGTCCAAGGTATTCGGTGGATTCGCTAAGGAGGTCCAGTCCGATTCCCCATGAGCAGAGTCTGTCCCAGGCTTTCATGACATCATAGTATGAACCTATATGCCGGATGAAGGCGACTCGGGTTTCTTCTCTAATCCGGATATCCACTTCGCATTGAAGCGGTGACTCATCCATTTTGAACCCTTTTACACTAGGCTCAGGGCTGTAGTGGATCTTGCCGTTGCCCTCAGGACTTATCATTTCGCGGGATTTTCCCCTGTATTCGCTGGGCGGTACTTTGAACCTTTTCTTGAAGGCCCGGCTGAAAGTCTCGGACGATTCAAATCTTGCATCAAGGGCGATGTCCATGACTGAAAGATCGGTGTAGCATAACTTATAGGCTGCTCTCTCAAGGCGGAGCCTCCTGACATGTTCCTTCAGGCTTTCCCCTATCATCCCTTTAAACGTGCGATGAAAATGGGCAACCGAGAAGCACGCTATTTCCGACAGTCTTTCAGGAGACAGGTCGCCGTCAAGGTTGCGTTGAATATGGAGCAGTACTTCCATCATCCTCTCGTTGTATGGCTGCAAAAGCGTAGACATTTATTTTCCCTTTAATGTTTTGCTGTGTTCAGTTGTAATAAACACATTCGAGTAGGGCTTGTCATGACATTTTTTATCATTTGGAATTAGTCTGGTGTTGACTATGCACTGCATGCGTTTTTAAGATTAGAATATAAAAGTTGTTATTTTAGTATGTTAAATGGAGTGATGTGTGCTGGATGTTTTTGAATACGCGGATGTTCGAATATAAATTATGCGAGACAGAAATTTGAGCTGAAAGATTCATGTTGAATGCAAGTGACTAATAAGTTTAGTATGTGCACATGATAAAGACAATCGTCGCCATAGTGACCTGTTTAGTCCTGATGACTGCCGGGGGATGTAATTCATTCAAAAAAATTACCTGCAGCCCGTGCGTCAGCCGTTCCAATTCCACTACTCAGCAGATCGTTGATTCGGCAGCATGTGCGTTGAACCAGATGAGGAAATCAACGGACGGGGCGACAATAGACTACCTTCTTGATCAGGCCAAAGGGGTGTTCATCTTTCCAGATGTTTACAAGGCCGCATTTATGATTGGGGCTGAAGGTGGGCCTGGAGTCCTTTGTGCGAAAGATGATACCGGGTTTTGGAACGGGCCGGCTTTTTTTAATCTTGGTGGGGTTGATATCGGGCTGCAGGGTGGCGTGGCAGGAAAGACCGTGGTGGTTTTTCTTATGGACAAGGAAGCCCTTGATGATGCGATTGCAGGCAAAATTGAGTTGTCCATGGGGGCTGATCTTGCCATCGGACATCTGAACGATAACTCGCACCGGGGATCGTTTGACGCAGAGGGTAATGTCTTCGCACATGTGTATCAGGCGGGAATGTTCGGCGGCATGGCTTATCGAACAGGGGCGTTCATGGTCAGCCCGGATTTCAATAAAAGATATTACGGCGAAAATGTAAGCGTCAAAGAGCTGCTGACGACGCACAAATTTGATAAGCCAGAAGCCGACGTGTTATTGTTGAGTCTGATCGGTCTCTAGTTACTACTGCTTCTGTTTAGTGTTCTTGATGCGTTTTCTTTCGCGGGTATACCGCAGGATATCTTTGCAGATGAATTCCGCGCTGTGGTAAAACGCGAAAAACTGAATCAGCTTTTGAAGGTAAAAGCGTTTAGTCACACCCTCGTTTCTCAGTTCTTCGAGTCTATTTTGCGCTTTGGTCAGTGCGTTCTGCAATTTTTTTTCGTCAGGTATCCGCTTGGCTCCAATCGCTCTCATTGCCTTGGATGTGGTTGAAGCCAGCTCACTTAATTCGTTCTTCATTATGATGTCATAGCCTTCACCTTGAACATTGTTCAGGGCGTTCAGCATGGACCGTAAATGGGAAGCGCATTTTTCGAGGATCTCCACTTTCATGCCAAGCAACTCGGTATCTTCCATATAAATGAGACTTTCGAGCCGGATAACCTTGGAGTAGGTTTCCCTGTTCTTTGCCATCCGGGCATTGGAGACATCAAGCAGGCTTGGAGCCAGCCCCGTCTGATGTTGCAGAAAACAATGCATAAGCATTTCGTAGTTGTCTGCACATTCTTCGAACTGTTTAAGCAGGTCTTTTTTTAACGCTTCCGCAGCGCGGACCGGCCAGACTGCTATATTTGTCAGGAATGCACTGGCTACTCCTAGACTGATTTCAATTACCCGAAACATCCCGAACTGGATGCGGTCAGGTTCGCCAAGGCTGGCCATTAGTACGATTGTTGTTGTGATTGCGGCCATTTTGTATCGGTTATTGTACTTGGTCATGTACGCACAGAAAGCAACCGAAAGAAATAATGCCAGAACGCTCATTACCGGGGTTGGAGGAAATATTAGCATGAACAGGATTGCTATGAATGCCCCGATTGCTGTTCCTGAAAAGCGGTACCAGCACATGGTTATGGAATCAGCAACGTTAACCTGCATGACTATGACTGCCGACAGGGCTGCCCAGTAGCCGTATTTGAGGTCAAAGAGTTCAGCTGCGTAATAGGCAATAACTGCCGCAACTCCGGTTTTAAGGCCGTGTATGATATGGTCTTTCTGTGGTCCAAGACTAAAGCGTTTCATAAGTTCATTTTTCATGAGTTAGAAAATATACAATTAAAGTGGGTTTTGGAAGAGCTGTAATATGTGTCTTGTTCCGAATAAAGCAAGTGCATTTTGAAGGTATTTTGTTTCACTTGCAACCCGCACCGTTAAGCCATTCCCCCAACCAATCTTTCAA